>NZ_JBHUHU010000005.1:0-970991 GCF_042682725.1 Flagellimonas iocasae
ATTGGACTTGGCGGCATTATCATTGACAAGCGCATCCTTTAACTCCAAGTAGGCGCTCAACACCTGTTTCAATTGGTTCTGAAATATCCCTGTCGCCGCTATTCGCTGGTCCATGTCGGAATGGTCCGTTTTACTTTCCTGTTTGACATCGCCCATATCCATATCCGAATGATCGCTACCGCCTGTACCCTTGTCATCCCCCATCTTCATTCCTCCGTGGTTATGTCCCGTCATGGCGGGCCCACCTTCAGGATTCATCATGCTCGGTTTCCCGGCCAATTGGGCCGCCGCGTCGATACTAAAGGTCCCGTTTACCGCGATCTCATCCCCTTCTTGCAGACCCTCCTTGACAATGAAACCATTTCCCAACGATGGTCCCAAGGTGACATCGCGCAACACAAAATTCACCCCATTGGACGTGGTATTCTTGATGTATACCACAGAACGTTCCCCGGTCCACATCACTGCCGACTTAGGAATGGTTATCGCTTCTGATGCAATGGGCTGTTTTGCTTTCACGGTTCCGGAAGCGAACATTTCCGGCTTTAACCTTAAACCGGTGTTCCCGATCTCGATTCTGGCCTTGGCAACCCTTGTCATGGGATTGATCACCGGGTCGATATAGGAAATCCTGCCTTTGAAGTTTTCGCCCGGGAGCGAGGGTATGGTAAAGACCACTTCATCGCCTTTTCTTACCCAGGGCATGTCGGACTCATAAATATCGAACAGTACCCAAACGCTGTTCAGGTTGGCAATTTGATATAATGCCTTGCCCTTGTTGACATAGTCGCCAAGGTTTACCATTTTTTCGGTAACGTAGCCTGAAACATCGGCATGTATCGGCAATTCCTCCTTAACGGTCCCGGATTGAAGTATCTGTGCGATTTGGTTGTCGGAAAGCTTCCAGTTTTTTAATTTTTCCTTGGCGGCATTAAAAAACTGCGGTTGGGTGTCCGCCACCTTTCTTGCTTCAAAAAGTTCCTCTTGTGCAGTGACCAGGTCAGGGGAATAAATATAGGCGATGATCTGCCCCTGCTTGATATACTCCCCTGTAAAATTCACCATTAGCCGTTCCACCCTGCCGGGAATATGGGAAGATTGGGAATAGATCGATCGTTCATCCGCTTCCACCTTGCCATTAAGATCGATCAATTTGACCGGGGCGGTCTTGCCCACGATTTCCGTAGTGACATTGGCAAGCTGCATGGCGGTTTTCGACATGCTAACGGCCATGGGGTCCAGTTCCGAACCGTTGTCATTTTCCAAAGGGATCAAGTCCATCCCACAAATGGGACAATCTCCCGGTTCCGTCTGTCTGATCTGGGGATGCATGGAGCAGGTCCAAATGGTTTCTCCCGATACTTCCGAAGTATGTTGGTGTTCCTCTGTGGCATTGCCCTTGGAGCCCCCGAACAATAGCCATCCCAGCAAAAGTCCAAGAACCAAGGTGGACAAGGCTATTTTTACTATTTTTTGTGTTTCTGATTTCATCTGATTATTTTTTTGCCGTGATATAGTTAAACTTGGCCAACGCTATTTCATATTGCGTCAATGCGCTTATTTTCAATTTAGTATACTTCAACAATTGTTGCTGCATTCGTAACACCTCCTCGAAGTCCTTCCCGGAATTCCCATAGGCTGTGAACAACAGATTGAGTGCTTGTTCCGATTCCATGATCTGTTCATCAAAGAGGGAAATCAAATCCGTCTGCTGCCTTATGTCAAAAACGGCCATTTCATAATTGGTCTTCAATGTATTGGTGACTTCCTTTTTTTGCAGTGCATAACTTTCCTGCATCAATTGGGCCTCCTTTTCGGCTGCCCTGTACTTACCCCTGAATAGGGGCAGGCTCAAGGTAACCATGGGCATCAATACATCCTTGCCATTATCGGGAACCACCATGTCGGTACGCTTATCAACCATTACATAGTCCAGTCCGACCCCCACTTTTGGCAGGCCTTGTTTAAGGGCTGCCCTTTCGGATGCCGCTGCAGCCTTGACCTTTAATTCCAGGGAATTCAAGAGCGGATGGTCCACTACCAAGGAATCTTTGACATAATCAATGGGCAGTACATTGACCCCAAAGGTCTCAGGGATGTTTATTTGTTCATCTTCCTTACGGTCCAATAGTTTATTGAAGGACGCCAAAAGGGGGATTTCCTTATGTTTAAGGATACCCAGATTCGTCCGGGCTTCCTTTAAAAGCACGTCCACCCTTAAGACATCGACCAATGATCCCAAGCCATTTTTGAATTTCGTATTGGAAACCGTCCTGTAGGATTCCAGAATGGCAATGTTGTCCTCTTCGATCCGTACCCACTCCTTAAGTTCGTACAATGGAAAATAAGCTGCTGAAACCTCGTAATAAAGTTTGTTCCTGGCATCCAAAAAAGACTGGTACTTGGCCTCTGCCATAAGTGCAGCGGCATCACCTTGGGCCTTTAAGGTTCCAAACCAAGGAAACATCTGAGTCAGTGAAAACCTTGCCTTTTGGGGCCCTACCCGGGTTTCGACCGGGGAGATGAAGTACCCAAAGGACAGGTTTGGATCTGGTAAAGCCTTCACCTGCGGTACTTTTTGTAACGCCGCCTCAAAATCTTTGTACTGTGAAAGCAACCCTGGATTGTTCTCAGCCGCTACCTTAAAGTAATCCTCCAAGGTCTGGCCGTTGGAAAGGATACTTGTCAAGACAAATATGATGGTCAATACATTTTTCATTTTACTGTATTTTTTTCAATGCTTTGTTGCGATTTATAATGACTGTTTCCCTCCAATAGGCTTGGAGTACCGGGACCACGAACATGGTCATGATCTGAATGGCCATTCCCCCAAAAGTCGGGATGGCCATGGGAATCATAATGTCGGCCCCTTTTCCGGTAGAGGTCAGCACGGGCAAAAGGGCGATGATGGCCACGGCGGCCGTCATCATGGCGGGACGGACCCTTTTTTTCCCTGCCTCCAAAACCGCCGCTCTTACATCCGGTACGGTTTGAGGGTTCTTTTCCTCAAAAACCTGGTGGATGTACGTACCCATGATGACACCATCATCGGTGGCAATACCGAAAAGTGCGATAAAACCAACCCAAACCGCAACGCTTAAATTGATCGTGTGCATTTGGAACAGATCCCGCATGTTGACCCCTGAAATGGCAAAATTCATGAACCAATCCTGACCATAGAGCCAGAGCATTATGAAACCTCCCGCAAAAGCAACAAAAACTCCGGAAAAATGGATGGAGGATGCGATGACCGTCTTGAACTGAAAAAACAGGAGCAAGAAAATCACAATCAAACTGATCGGTATGACAATGGACAGTCTTTTCACTGCCCTGATTTGGTTCTCATAACTCCCAGAAAACTTATAGCTTATTCCGGCGGGAACCGTTAATTCCCCTGCATCGATTTTTTTCTGGATGGCTTCCTGGGCATCGTTCACCACATCGACTTCCGCAAAACCGTCCCGTTTATCAAAAAGCACATAGCCCACCAAAAAGGTGTTTTCGCTCTTGATGGCCTGAGGCCCGCGGACATATTCAAAATCCACCACTTGGGATAAGGGAATTTGCGCCCCTACCGGTGTGGGAATCAAAATTTTCTTCAACGATTCCGGGTCGTCCCTCAATTCCCTCGGGTAGCGCACCCGCACGGGAAAACGTTCCCTACCTTCAACGGTGGAGGTGATTTTCATCCCACCGATCGCTGTTTCGATGCTTTGCTGCACATCTTCAATGTTCAAACCATATCGGGATATCCCGTCCCTGTTGATATTGAGGTGCAAATAAGGTTTGCCCACTATTCTATCGGCGAATACGGCTTCTGCCTTGACCGAGGGCACTTCCTTCAAGATACCTTCCAATTGCATCCCAAAATCCTCGATGGTCTTCAGATCGGGACCAAAAACCTTGATCCCCATGGGAGCGCGCATTCCGGTCTGCAACATCACCAACCGGGTTTCTATGGGCTGTAATTTGGGAGCAGAGGTTATGCCCGGGATCTTGGTGACCTTTACGATCTCATCCCAGATATCGTTGGGGGATTTGATATGAGGCCTCCAGTTTCGGAAAAACTCACCGTCCTCATCCACGATCAGGTCCTTCTCGGCAATCCCTAACTGCAAGGCCTCCTCATTGGTCAAAGTGTCTTTATGCTGGGTAATGAACCTGTCCTTTCGATCTACTTTATAACGGACCCTATGTCCGTCTTCATTCACAATGAATTCAGGTTTATAGTTGATGATGTTCTCATACATGGAAATGGGTGCAGGGTCCAGTGCGGATTCAACGCGACCGAGTTTACCGACAACCAAGTCCACTTCGGGTATGCTTCCCAAGAGCATATCCAACTGTCCAACCACCCTTTTGTTGTATTCCACCCCTGAATGCGGCATGGATGTCGGCATCAACAGGAACGAACCTTCATTGAGCGATGGCATGAACTCGGATCCTATTCCCGGGAATCTCTTGGAAGCTGCCTGCCATCCCGAGGTCTGTCTGACACTTTTCCAACCTACCGATTCAAAGCCTTTGGCCACGATTCCAAAGGTGCTATCGAACCCCAGCCAAACCAATACCCCAAAAAACAGGGTCACGAATGGGATGAGCATGAACTTTCCTTTGTTTTCCAGACACCACTTTAGGACCGGGGTATAGAAATGTACGATTCCCATCAAAGCGGCCAGGATAATGCCCACTAGGAACAACACAAAAAAGTAGTTGACCACAATACCGTTTTGGGGTCCCAAGGGCATCCATTCCTCGGTCAGGAAGAAGGAAGCGATAAAAACGGTCAGTCCCAAATTGATATAGTTGGGAAACGATTTATAATGCTCCGGCCATTTGGGTTCCATCAAATTGTTCAACCCAATGAGTGAAATGACCAATGGCAACCACATCTGGGCATAAAATGCAAAAATAAGCCCGGTGGATATCAATAGAATGGACCAAAACCGTCGCACCCGTTTCTTGTCATAATCCACCCCCATTACAAAATGGGCCAATGCCGGAAGCACAACGATTCCCAGCACAAAGGCGCTCAACAGGGCAAAGGTCTTGGTAAAGGCCAAGGGCCTAAATAGCTTCCCTTCTGCCGATTGCATGGCAAAGACAGGCACAAAGCTCACGACGGTGGTCGCCAATGCGGTCGTAATTGCCGAGGCCACTTCCACGGTGGCCTTATATATTACCTGAATGAGTTCCTTGCCCTTGGCACCATGGTTCTCGGGCATTTCCAAATGACGGATAATGTTCTCGACGAACACGATCCCCACGTCCACCATCACCCCTATGGCAATGGCTATCCCGGAAAGGGCCACCACATTGGCATCTACCCCGGCATATTGCATGACAATAAAGGTCATTAGGACCCCGACAGGCAATAGACTGGATATGATCACAGAGGCCCTCAGGTTGAGGACAAGTACCAGTACAACGATGATGCTGATCAGTATTTCGTGGGACAGGGCATTTTCCAAAGTACCTATGGTCTCGTGGATGAGCTGTGTCCGGTCATAAAACGGGACCACGGTCAATTGGCTTTCCACACCATTGGCCAATGTCTTTTTGGGCAAACCGGGTGCGATTTCCTTGATCTTGTCCTTCACATTATTGATGACCGCCAAAGGATTGGAACCATAACGGGCGACCACGACGCCACCTACCACTTCGGCGCCCCCTTTATCGAGCACGCCCCTTCGTGTGGCCGGTCCCAAGCTGACCACCCCAATATCCTTGACCCGAACCGGGACATTGTCAAAGACGGCAACCACGGCCTTTTCTATGTCTTCCGTATTTTTGACATATCCCAAGCCCCTGACCAAATATTCTGCTTGATTGACTTCAATGGTCTTGGCGCCCACATCCCTGTTCGACTTCCGTACGGCCTCCATGACCTTGTATAAAGGAATATTATAGGCTTTCAGGGCATCTGGATTTACATCCACTTGATATTCTTGGACGAAACCACCGATCGAAGCCACTTCGGACACCCCGTCCACGGCATTCAACCCGTATTTCACATAAAAATCCTGGGCAGTCCGTATTTCGTGCAGATCCCATCCTCCTGTAGGGTTCCCATCCTTGTCCCTTCCTTCCAGGGTATACCAATATACCTGTCCCAATGCCGTGGCGTCAGGACCCAAAGTCGGGGTTACCCCATCGGGCAACAGCCCTGCGGGAAGTGAATTCAATTTTTCAAGGATCCGGGAGCGCGACCAATAAAATTCCACATCATCATTAAAAATGATATAGATACTGGAAAATCCAAAGATGGATGAACTACGGATCGTTTTCACCCCTGGAATTCCAAGTAAATAGGTCGTCATTGGATAAGAAATCTGATCCTCGATATCTTGTGGCGATCGCCCGGGCCATTGCGTGAAAACAATTTGCTGGTTTTCCCCAATATCGGGAATGGCATCCACGGGCACCGGGTCTTTTGGGAGAAAGCCCGTATTCCAATTGAAGGGGGAAGTGACAATCCCCCAGGTAACCAACGTTATTAAAACGAGAACGGTCACCAGTTTGTTCTCTAAAAAGTATTTTATGATTTTATTAAGCATATCATGAGTTTATTGTGTTGGAAATAGTGAAAATGTTCCAAAGGCAATAAATACCTAGGGCCATGCCAAAAACCATAGCACGGCCAAACGTCATCGATATGCTCTTAAATAAGGAAAGTTTGATCAAGAATCTGAATATCCTTGACCAAAAGGGGCGGAGGGTAATGTACGACAGAAACTATATTTTCCTGTAATCCCTCAAAAAGATTGATGTAACTGTACGTGAAGGCAACCAGGAACTGATGCTCCCCAACACTTAAATTTTCAACGGAAAGCAATAGATCCCCATTTCCTTGTACGGAAAGCGTTTCGTCATCGCAACACTGTTTTTTCTGCAGCTTGTGCTGGTGTGAATCCGATGGCTGCTGCATATCCATTCCACAGGATTCCGCTTTACCGAAGAAGGAAAAATCAACAAGATCTTCCCCACAATAGTGTTGTGCCACCGCAAAGGAAAAGGTGGATGCCAGCACGTTGAGTGCCATAAAACAAGATAATATTTTGAACCAAAATATTCTCATAAGCGGTTACAAAACTACAAAAATTTTAACAACCTCATTAAATTTAACACAATTTATACAAGGATTCCGCATAAAGCCCCTGCTTTTCAAAGTACCGACCATGGCACCCCATACTTTTGACCATCAATCATTTATACGACCATCGTATCTGATCCGGGACGGTATAAAGCACATCGTGGTTCGAAGGCCCTCCTTACTGGCAACGGATGGAACCCTGACCAATAGCATTGTATTTTCAACCCGATTAAAGGTGGAACCCTTGTCTTCAATCGAACCATAACAGACCTTAAAGTTCCTCGATACCGAATCCGATCGTTGGACAGCTGACGGTCATTCCTTTCCCCACATATTGTATACCAGTATAGTATTGTGATCCTTGTGGTGGCCCAATGCCAGTACTTTTGGTAAACCTGATATTTGTCATGTTTTTTCCGAATCCCATACCTTACATTTGGAACCAAATCCTGCTGAAATCACACACAAACAGTAATCATATGGATAACTGCATAATTGATTACAGTTTGATTTTTAGCGAGTTAAACAAAATTTAGTAACTTTAGGAAGTGAAGCAAACCACATCGAAAATATTGTCCCTGTTTCTGGCCTGTTCTGTATTGATCAGTACCACTTCCTTTGCATCGAATGCCCATTTTTGCTGTAACAAGTTGGTCAGTTTTTCTGTGACCGGCAAAGCAAAACCCTGCGACCAAAAGCTTCAAAATCCCAAAAACACCTCAAGGAAGTGCTCTTTGGAACAAAAGGATTGCTGCAGCACCGATACCTATGCCAATATTGGCAAGGATGACCTGATGCTGGATTCCTTTGACCTTGATTTCGGCACACTTGTATTTCTAAATGCCTTTATTTTTTACCATATCGATCGTTTCGAAGGGCTACAGGAAAACATAATCCCTTTTAAAGACTACGATCCCCCGTGGATCGAACAGGATCTCCTTGTCCTTCATGAAACTTTCCTAATTTGATTTTTACACTGGCGGAACGTCAATGCAATCGTTCGCTCTTCACATTGGTCATGGCCACTAAATGACCTTTTTTGTCGTGTGCTATCTCCACGACGGCATATCCTGATCGATTCTCCTATCGGGTTTTGACCCGATATTATTTACGCTTAACAATAACTCAGACACCATGGATTCCAAAAAGGAATACTGGATAAAGCATATGGTCTGTAGGCGATGCCTCAAGGTCATAAGACAAGAATTGCATGACCTGGGCATTGAGGTTCTATCCCTTGAACTGGGGAAACTTACGGTAAATGCCCCGGAAATAGGGATTGCCGAAGTTGACCAAAAAGTCGTGGACGTCCTACATTCCAATGGCTTTGAAATAGCCAAAAGCGAAGAGGAAATGATCGTTGAGAAAATCAAGATAGGCTTGATTTCCTTAGTGACCAACGTCCCGATTAACCACAAAGGGAACACCTCGGACTACCTTGTCGATTTATTGCATCGCGATTACAAAGTACTGAGCAAGGTTTTTTCCAGAAATGAAAACATCACGATCGAAAAGTACTTTATCAAGCTCAAGATCGAAAAGGTAAAGGAGCTTATCCAACTGGGACAATATTCATTTTCCGATATCGCCTATATGCTCGATTACAGCAGCGTCAACCATTTGTCCGCACAGTTCAAGGAAATTATGGGGATGAGCATGACGGATTACAAAAACGGACAAATGTGGCAAAGGGATTTTCTTGACGAAATAATATAAAAATCCAGGAATATTATGAAGATGGCCTGTCAGGTCAAACAGTAGTTTTAACGCAACAACCTAACAAATAATAAAATGAAACTTACACAAAAAAAATCAATACCCATAATGCTAACGTTCCTAATGACCCTTTTGGCCCTACAGGCGACCAGAGCACAGACCCAATGGGAAGCCCCGGCCAGTGCGGACAATTTGAACAATCCCTTAAAAAATGATGCCACGGCGACAGAAAGCGGCAAACGGACCTTCAGAATGCTCTGTGTGATCTGCCACGGGGCCAAGGGTAAGGGAGACGGCATGGGCGGAGCCGGATTGACCCCAAAACCCACCGACTTGACCAGTGCCAAGGTACAGTCCCAATCGGACGGTGCCCTATTCTGGAAATTGACCAACGGTAAGCCCCCTATGGCTTCCTATGAAACCGCACTTCCCGAAAACAAGAGATGGGAATTGATCAACTATATCAGAACCTTGAAAAAATGAAAAAACTACTAATGACCCTAATTATCTTAGGGTTGGGATCTTCGGCTTTGGCCCAGACCTACAACACCTTTGAACCCAGTAAGACGCAGTTCATGCTGCGTGGTTACGGACACACCGGATTTGAATATTTGGATACCGGTGGTGAACAAGAATCCACCTTTCTAGGGGCCACATTCGCCCCTATATTCCTCTACAAGCATTCCGACAAGCTCATGTTCGAGGCCGAACTGGAGTTTGAGCTCGAAGGAAATGAATTGAAAACGGGACTGGAATATGCCGATGTGATGTATGTGCTCAACAAGCACATGACCGTAAGGGCCGGTAAATTCCTGCTTCCCTTTGGAACCTTTATGGAGCGTTTGCACCCTGCATGGATCAACCGACTTCCAAGCAGACCCCTTGGATTTGGTCACGACGGAATTGCACCGGCCTCCGATATCGGCGTCGAACTCAGGGGGGCATTCGATCTGGGCGGTCCCAAACTGAACTATGCGGTTTATGTGACCAACGGTCCGCGCATCAAAGATGGAAGTGAGGAGCCTGAAGAAGCGGGTATGCTGGATTTCGGTTATTATGAAGATGTGAACCTGGCCAAGGCCTTGGGTGGCAGGATCGGCCTACTCCCGCTCTCGGATTCATCCATGGAATGGGGGATTTCCGCCTATACCACCAACAGTACCGGTGCAGAGGACTCCGATTACAAGGATGTGGGTGCCTTTCTTTGGGCGCTGGATCTTTCCTATGTAAAATCGATCACCCCCTTACAAGGGGTTGTGGACATCAAGGCCCAGTACAACAGTTCCAATGTGGATACCGCCACCTACTATGAAATCGAAGATGGGATTTCCGAACCTTACTCCTTTGACAACCAAAGCAGCTCCTTTTATACACAATTGAGCTATCGCCCCATCATGTCGGGAAGCGACTTTATGAAACAACTTGAATTTGTGGGTCGATATTCCGATTTCAACGCACCTGAAGGAGCGGAGTGGGAAGAGAAGTCAACGCAGTACGCTTTTGGTTTGAACTATTGGCTGAGTTGGCGTTCCGTGGTCAAATTCAGCTATCAAACCACCAAGATGGAAGGTGGTCATGACAGTGATGGCACGACCCGTACCAATGGATTGTTTGTGCATTGGGCCATTGGATTTTAAAATCAAAAAAAGAAAGTGAAATGAAAACAACAACGAATTTTAAAGCAGCAATAATCCTGTCCGTCATGGCATCGATCATGGTCGCCTGCTCCTCCAATAAAAAACCCATTGCGACGGATACCGCGACCGAGGTGGCGGGGAGTGAAGTGGATTTCAAAATTGAAAAATCCGGGGCGCAGCTCTGGGGCGAGGTGTGCAACCGATGTCATATTGCCCCTTCACCCGCGGATTACAACGATACCGATTGGGAAACCATAAGCCTGCACATGCGGGTTAGGGCCAATCTGACGGAAGAGGAGATCACCAAAATCGAATCCTTTCTGAAATCAGCCAATTGACGATTAATCCTTAATTCATATACAATGAGAAATTTAGTAATTATTTTTTCTGTGATAGGGCTTTTGTCCTTGAACGGTTGCAAACAATCAACCGATGTACAAACCTTGCTTCAAAACGAGGAAACCAGAAGCGAGATCCTTAAAGATCTGGTACAAAACCATGATTATATGATGGAATTCATGGAACAGATGCAAGGGAGCGACCATGCCATGCAAATGATGCAGGGAAACAAAAAAATGATGGGCACCATGATGAAGGGACAAGGCATGCAAATGATGATGGGCGACAGCACCATAATGAACCAAATGATGGGCAACAGACAAATGATGCATTCCATGATGAACGGAATGATAAAGGATGGCGAGATGATGGGCGAAATGATACAAATGATGCAAGACAAAGGGATGATGAGCAATGATTGTATGGAGTCGTGCATGAATATGATGAAGGAAAAGGGAATGGATATGGAAGGAATGGGAATGATGGATGATGGTACAATGAAATCAAAAGGAGATGACCATTCTGAGCACCATTAACACATAATAGGTAACGAAAAAATAAAAATCATGAAAGGACATTGGATTTGGATGGTCATCGGTTGTGGTCTCCCGCTATTGTTGATTTTTTTTGCGCCTGCATTTGGCATTACAGGGTACAATGGGCTTTTTTCCTTTATCATCGTGATGTTTTTGATACACCTTTTCATACCTCACGGTGGTCACGGGCATGGTGATCATGGAAAATCTGATAACAGTAAATACCATGATCATGACAAAGAGCAAGATTCCACTGAGACCCAAGAAGATCACCGGGGGCATCGGCACCATTAAAATATACTTTCGAAATGAAGTACAGATATCAAATTAACGGAATAAGCTGCGGTGGCTGTATCACAAGAATCAAGAAGACCTTGGAAGAACATCCTGAAGTAGAGCAAGTAGAAGTTTTTTTACAGCCTATGGGCGCAACCATTGTAACAATGAACAAGAAGCTTACGGTAGAAGAACTGCAAGGGCAACTCAACAAACTTGAGGGCTATACCATAGCAGAGATTAGTTAAAATCATAAAAACCTTCAAATTAAAAATATGTTTTACAAAGATGGATTTTTTTGGGGCATGCACCTGATCTGGTGGGCCATTTGGATTGTGGCATTGGGCTGGATTTTCTTTGCCCCAACCAGTTCCTCCTATGAAGAGATTGAGGGAGATGACCCACTAATGTTGCTCAAAATCCGCTTCGCGAAGGGCGAGATTTCCAAAGAAGAATACGAGCAATCTAAGAAACTTTTACAATCGGACAAATAGTCCGAAAACAAGTAATGTATAACCTTTAAAACTAAAACTATGCATTTTTTCGACGGACATTGGGGCGGCATGCACGTCATCTGGTGGGTCATATGGTTGATCCTCTTGATATGGATATTCTTGGTGCCATATGACATCCCTTACAGAAAATCAAAGAAGGAAGACCCACTTTCAGTTCTAAAAAAGCGCTTCGCCAATGGCGAAATCTCTAAGGAGGAATATGAAGAATCAAAAAAGATCTTGAAATCAAATTAAGGAATGTAGGGCAAATATTAATTACTAAAAAAAGTCAAAATGAAGATAAAAGTTTATAAGACAGGCATAATGGTATTGGCTACTTTACTCATTTCGGCCTGCTCACAAAAACAGGGTAGTTCTGTAAAGGATATGCTCGAGGACCACTCTCAGCAAGAAGAGGTATTGTCCGCACTTGTCGAAAATCACGATCTGGGCAAAAAATACATTGCCAACATGATGGATAACGACCATGCCATGGGAATGATGGTGGACGAACTCGTAAAAGCAGCAGCAAAGGATACCATACTAGCGAACAAATTGAGCGATATGATTACTAGATATCCTGACCTTATGCTACTGACCACCCACCATTTTATGCCGGTCATTGCTTCGGACAGCCTTTTGACCGATTCTTTTTGTGATCACACGTTAGAACACGAGGATCTCGCCAAGGCCATGCACAATAAAATGGAATACAAAAAGAGCCTTGAGCGCAACCATTGACTCCAACTTTGGTTTTTGCACATGAACAAACTCATAAATGAATAATAACAACAATAAACATTAAAACAAGAATCATGAATCGTATCAATGTAAAAAAATTCGGTTTTGCCATGGGGCTGACCGCTGCAATCCTCTACGCCGGCTGCATGATTGTTTTGGCGACAGCAGGACAAGAAGGAAGCATAACCTTTTTCAACAGCCTGCTGCACGGCTTGGACACTACCAGTATAATACGGGTAGACGTGCCAATTTGGGAGGCACTTATTGGCATTGTCCAGACATTTATCATTGCTTGGCTCACAGGTGCCCTGATTGCAGCATTTTACAACACACAGATTAAGAGTAGATAATCTGAACAAAAGATCGGAGAGACTTTTTAGGAACCGGTGTCGCATCGACCACAGGCAATTTGTTGGCGGAAAGTGCCAAAGAACTGAGCAATTGACAATAGAATCCCGGAATTGAACCTAGAGTACAACCATATAAAGTAGAATAAGTGAATAGTACTGCAAGAAATATCAAAACAATTTTCACCCAAACGGCAATATGGGGGGGCATTTTCTATTTCCTTGTCCATCCTTTTACCATGGTGCTCTATTGGTTTGAATTTAGCAATACACCATTTTCATTTTCCCTGTTTTGGGACGTCTTAAAGTCGCAGTTTTTAGAATCTTTCACATTTGATATGAGAGGGATGAGCGTCTCGCTTACAATCCTTGGCATTTTCCTAGGGATAGTTTCCGGTCTATTTTTCATAACCCTCAGGCGAAAGAACAAGCTTATAGGCACACAACAGCAGTTGTTACTGCGTGATTTAGAAGAATTGATAGAGGCGGGTGAGAATGAACGGGTAGAATTCAAGTCATCTATTCGTTACGATTATTTTAGGAAAACCACGAACCGCGAACTGGAACTAGTCATTGCCAAGACCATCACTGGTTTTATGAATGCAAAAGGTGGAAAATTGATCATTGGCGTTGACGATGATGGCAACATTGTGGGCCTTGAAAAAGATTTCAAGACCCTAAAGCACAAGAACAAAGATGGATATGAGCGTGAAATTTTCAGGATAATTTCAACACAGTTAGGTCACGAGGCTTGTTTTAGCAATCACATTTCATTTTACAAATTAAATGGTGAAGATGTGTGCGTAATAGCTGTCGAACCTTCTAAAAAACCAATCTATGTCAGCGATACCGAAAATACAACCTTTTATGTCAGAACGGGGAATGCCACCTACCCCTTGACGGTCAAGGAAGCGGTTGATTATTTAGAAACCAGAAAATTATAATCTTATGCAATACGTTTGGTTTATATGGTCCCTTATCATACTGGCCCTTTGGGGCGTGGTCTATCTTTTGAAGAAGGATTCCCGTAAAGAAATGTTGAGGATGAGTTGGATAACCATGCCCTTTGGGCTAACCGAGCCGCTGTTCGTTCCCGAATATTGGCACCCGCCATCGCTCTTCGATTTGGCGATAAAGACCGGGTTCGATATTGAAAGCATCATTTTCTCTTTTGCCATCGGGGGTATTGGCACCGTACTTTACAATCTTATTTTCAAGCGAAGGTATGTTAAAATACCGCATACCGAGCGTAACCATTATAGACATAGGTTGCATCTATATATCCTTTTCGTACCGGCGGTCGTGTTTTTGATATTGGCCCTTTTCACTCCCATGAACCATATTTACTGTGGAATATTGGCCATGTTCTTGGGTGGAATGGCCACGTTATACTGCCGCCCAGACCTTAAGACCAAAATCTGGATAAGTGGATTTCTGTTCACGGCATTGTACTTTGTTTATTTTGGAAGTATTCTCCCGTTTTACCCCGACTACGTAACATTGTTTTGGAATCTGGAAAACCTGAGTGATATTCTAGTGGCCGGCATACCAATCGAAGAGCTTTTGTTCGCTTTCACTTTTGGCATGTATTGGTCAGGCCTCTATGAGCATTTGTATTGGAGAAAATTAATCAACCCAATTGTTTTGAATCAAAATTTTTAAGTTAAGTCTATAAATAAAAACGAAGAAGATGAAAGTATTACTCGCAATTGACGGCTCTGAATTCAGCAAAGATGCCATCGATGAACTAGCGGCAATGTCGCTGCCAAAATTAGTTAAAATACATGTTCTAAATGTTTATGAAAATCCAATGTTAACTGTACCAGGGGCTTTCCCCTTAAGTGGTATCGGCCATTATAAAGAAGAAGCCATGTCAAATGCGAAAAAATCGGCTGAAACCATCGTTAACAATGCTGCAAAGTCGTTAAAACAAAAGAACGGCAAGTTGTCGATAACGACCAATATTGTAGAAGGGTTTCCCAAAAATGCAATCTTGGAAAAGGCAACTGATTTGGAGGTGGATCTTATCGTATTGGGATCACAAGGCCATGGCGCATTCTCGCGCTTTTTGCTTGGTTCGGTCGCCCAATCCATTGCCATGCACGCGCATTGTTCTGTTTTGATTGTCAGAAAAAAACATCAAAAATAAAATATGGCCACTTACAATGTGACAGGATAAATTTTGTCCGTAGAAAAATAAAAAAGCAGATCATGGGAAATCAGAATACCTGCATATCAAAGAACAATACCGATGCCAACTGTGAAGTGATGGAGTCTGTTTGTTTGCCCAAAACATTTTTGCCGCGTATAGTGGTTGTGGGTGGTGGCTTTGCAGGGCTGGCCCTGGTAGAAGGCCTTAAAAACAAGGAGGTACAGGTCGTGCTGATAGACCGTAACAACTTCCATCAATTTCAGCCCTTGTTCTATCAAGTGGCCACCAGCGGTCTTGAACCGGACAGTATCGTATTTCCCTTCAGAAAACAGTTCAAGGGCTATGGTAATGTGAGCTTTAGGTTTGCCGAAGTGACGCAAATCGAACCCGCTTCCAACACAGTTGTAACAGACAAAGGCAAGCTCACCTACGATTATCTGGTCTTGGCCACCGGAACCAAGACCAATTTCTTCGGCATGAAAGAGGTGGAACAAAACAGTCTTGGTATGAAAGACATCAAGGACTCGCTAAACATACGTCATATGATGTTGCAAAACTTGGAGCAGGCAGCCATAACCTGTGATGATGAAGAACGCGATGCGCTGACCAATTTTGTGATTGTGGGCGGTGGCCCGGCCGGTGTCGAAATGGCAGGTGCCTTGGCGGAATTCTGTAAGTACATCCTTCCAAAAGACTATCCCGAGTATCCGAATAGCATAATGAACATCTACCTGATCGAAGCATCGGACGAACTATTAGCCTCAATGTCCAACAAAGCCTCGACAAAAACACTTCGGTATCTAAAAAATCTAAATGTGCAAGTGTTGTTGAACGAGGCCGTGAGCGGTTACGACGGTAATGTGGTATCTACCAAAAGTGGAAGGAAAATCATGGCGAAAAACCTGATTTGGACGGCAGGTGTAACAGGCCAGGTTCCAGCGGGCATCAATCAAAAACATATAATTAATGGGAACCGTCTAAAAACGGATACCCATCTAAAAGTGGAAGGCATGGATAATGTTTTTGCCATTGGGGACATTGCCGGGGTAATCACCGACGAGACCCCTAAGGGCCATCCACAGGTAGCCCAAACCGCCATTCAACAGGGCGGTCATTTGGCCAAAGTGCTATTGAACACCGTTCAATCAATGCCTTCCAAACCATTTAGGTATAAAGATAAAGGTTCATTGGCCACAGTTGGTAAAAGAAAAGCGGTCGCTGATTTAGGAAAGCTCCACTTCGGCGGGTATGCTGCCTGGCTTTTATGGTCCGTGGTTCACTTGCTTTCCATCAGCGGGTTTCGAAACAAATTTTTGGTGGGCTTCAATTGGGCCATCAGTTATTTTACCTACGAAAAAAGCAACCGGGTAATCATAAGAAGTTTCAAACGTGATGCTTATATGAAAGCCTCCTTAAAATATAGTTCCAATAATGAATGGGAAAAGGATGTAAATCCCAAAAAATCCAGCATTGATGCCTAGCCATTATTCAAATAACAGTATTATGAAATTCTTCGGCAGCTCGATCAAAAGACTGCACAACTATGGCATTGTGCTCTTTATCACTGTTGTTATTGCTATGGTGTGGGCCAACTCGCCATGGAAGGGATATTATGTCGGCCTAATGCAAACCGAATTTGCCTTTAGTGTGGGTACATTTCAGCTATCTGAGTCGCTACTGTTATGGATCAACGATGGCTTAATGGCACTATTTTTTATGCAAGTCGGTCTAGAGCTGAAACGTGAAATAATCGGTGGTAAACTGTCGTCCCCAAAGGATGCAATACTGCCCATCGGTGCAGCAATAGGTGGTATGGTGCTCCCTGCCCTTATTTATTTTATGTTCAACAACTCGGGCGAGGCTTCCAATGGTTGGGGCATTCCCATGGCCACGGATATTGCATTTTCATTAGGGGTTCTGGCCCTTGTCGGAAAAAGACTTCCTTCGACCTTGAGGGTTTTTCTTATTACACTGGCTATTGTGGATGATCTAGGTGGTGTCTTGGTCATTGCCCTCTTTTATACCTCAGGTATCTCGCAGATGGATCTACTCCATGGACTATTGTTCTTCGCGGCTTTGATAATTGGTAATTATGCGGGAGTAAGAAGCACATGGTTCTATGCCATTATTGGCATCGGTGGTGTTTGGTTGACCTTCTTTTTTTCAGGGGTACATCCAACCATTGCCGGGATTCTGACCGCATTTGCCATTCCTGGTAGGGTAAAAATTAAGGAGACTACCTTTTTAGAGCGTTTAGACCGTTTACATAAGAGATTTCAAGAAACCAAGTCCATAAAGGGGACGCTTATCTCAAAAACGCAATTGGAGATATTGGAGGATATAAAGACTGCAAGTTCCGAGGCCGAAACTCCACTCCAAAAATTGGAAAGGACTTTAAACCCAATAGTGGGCTTTGTAATTCTTCCCTTGTTCGCTTTGGCAAATGCAGGAATACATCTTCATGGAGATTTGCTGAAAGTACTATCCAGCCCGGTTAGCTTGGGGATTGGTCTAGGTCTCATTTTTGGCAAGTTTATCGGTATTACTGCTTTTTCAAGACTACTCGTTGCATTTAAACTCGCCAAGCTTCCGGAAAACGTGAATTGGAAAATGATTTATGGTATAGGTTTTCTTGGCGGTATCGGTTTTACCATGTCGTTGTTTATAACCGAACTGGCTTTTACGGACGAGTCCCTAATATTTACGGCCAAGGTAAGCATCCTATTCGCTTCATTGACAGCGGGGGTAATGGGTGCTCTATTATTATACAGAAACAGAAAACAATTAAGAACAGTTAAACATAAAAGAACATGAAAAACATTGCAGTAGTAGGATACGGAGTTATCGGGAAAAGAGTGGCCGATGCCATTAATGTACAAGATGATATGAGCCTTATTGGGGTTTGTGATGTCATCAGCGATTGGCGCATACAAAATGCGGTGCGAAAAGGGTATGCAGTTTATGCGGCCACACCCGAAGCCGAAAAAGAAATGAAAGCAGCCAATATTGCCATTGAAGGAAGTATGCAAGACATTTTAGAAAAAGTAGATCTTGTAGTGGACTGTACGCCAAAGAACATCGCCGCGAAAAATGTGGAAATATACAAAGGGCAAGGGATCAAGTTTATCGTACAGGGAGGTGAAAAACACAAGACCACAGGCCACTCCTTTAGTGCCGAGAACAATTATAGCACTGCGGTAAATCTAGATGCTACCCGGGTGGTTTCCTGTAACACCACATCTATCTTAAGGACATTGACCGCTTTAAAAAAGGCAGATCTATTGGATTATGCACGGGGAACATTATTAAGAAGGGCGACCGACCCATGGGAAAGCCACTTGGGCGGCATCATGAACACCATGGTGCCGGAAAAGGACATCCCGAGCCATCAAGGTCCCGACGCGCAAAGTGTCGATCCGGATTTGGATGTCATTACTTCTGCGGTCAAAGTTCCCGAGACTTTGAGCCATATGCATTACTGGAACGTTAAGCTACGAAAAAAAGCCTCAAAGGAAGAGGTGTTGAACGCCCTCAAAACCTCAAGTAGAATCAAGTTCATTCACTATGATCAAGGCTTGGTCTCCAACAATACCATCAAAGAAATGTTTTTGGATATGGGTAGGCCTTGGGGCGATATGTACGAGGTGGCCCTATGGGAAGACATGCTCAAGGTTGTGGGCGATGAACTTTTTTATGCCTACGTGGTCGATAACCAAGCGATTGTAATCCCTGAGACCATTGATGCCATTCGGGCCCTCACGGGTATTGAGACCGATGCACACAGATCCATCGAAAAAACCAATGCAAGTTTAGGAATCGGATAAAATTTCATTATGAAAACTTATGATAACATAGTCGCGCATTTAGGGGACAAAGCATCTTTCTATTTAGATCATGTAAGCCAGAAGGTCACCAAAGATGAACTGCAGTTGCCCGATAAGAATATTGTGGACAACGTATTCGTCAATAGTAATCGAAATCAACAAGTACTCCGAAGCCTTTCGCAATTATATGGCCATGGTAATCTGGGAGGTACGGGGTATCTCAGCATTTTACCGGTAGATCAGGGAATCGAGCACAGTGCCTTATTTTCTTTTTACAAGAACCCCGATTATTTTGATCCCGAGAACATTGTAAAGCTCGCCATCGAAGCCGGTTGCAACGGTGTGGCCTCCACTTTTGGGGTGTTGGGCCTTTGTTCTCGGAAATATGCGCATAAAGTCCCCTTCATTGTCAAGATAAACCACAATGAATTATTGTCCTATCCCAACACTTATGACCAGAACCTGTTCGGAAAAGTCAGGGAAGCGTGGAACATGGGCGCGGTTGCAATCGGGGCTACCATTTATTTTGGGTCCCAGGAAAGCAATCGACAGATAAGGGAGATTGCGGAAGCCTTTGCCGAGGCCCATAGCCTTGGTATGGCCACAATTTTGTGGTGCTACACCCGCAACGATGCTTTCAAAACAGACAAAGAGGACTATCACACCGCCGCGGATTTAACGGGTCAGGCCAACCATTTAGGGGTAACGATACAGGCCGATATCATCAAACAGAAGTTGCCCACGACCAATTTTGGTTTCAAGAACCTGAAATTCGGCAAGTTTGATGATGCCATGTACGAAACACTGACCACGGAGCACCCCATAGATCTATGCCGGTTGCAGGTGGCCAATTGCTACATGGGCAAAATAGGTTTGATAAACTCAGGTGGCGGTTCACAAGGCGAGTCAGATATGTCGGATGCGGTCAGAACTGCGGTCATCAACAAAAGGGCAGGCGGAGCAGGATTGATCTTAGGGAGAAAGGCCTTTCAAAGACCTTTTAAGGACGGTGTGGAATTATTGCATGCCGTGCAGGGCGTTTACCTTGAAGAAAGAATAACAATAGCATAAGTCATCTGATAAAAGAATGCTGGATACGGAAATAAAATCATTAAAATCATTAAACCACTACCTACAAAGGTTGGTTGAGAACCGGCTTTGGCTCAAAGTTATCATTGCTTTGTTTCTTGGTGTTGGAGTAGGCCTGTTGTTAAGTCCCCAAAACGGTTGGATCACCAAAAGCACCGCCGATGTTCTGGGGAATTGGCTGGCCCTGCCGGGCATGCTCTTTTTGAAATTGGTCCAGATGATCATGATACCACTGATTGTGGCCTCCATCATCACCGGCATAGCGAGTAACGACAAGGAAAATCTGAAAAGATTGGGCGGGGGCGTACTCTTATATTTTATATCGACAACGATTATATCGGTAACCATAGGTACGGTTCTGGCCTTGATCTTTAGACCGGGAAAGTTTCTCCACCAACAGGCGGAAGTCGATCATGCAAATGCTTTGGCCAATACGGACGAAAGTACGGAACTGTCGTTTGGAATAAACGATATACCGAATGTCATTACCGATCTACTGCCTGAAAACCCATTGGCCTCGATGGTCAGTGGTGAAATGTTGAGCATTGTGATTTTTACCATTATAATCGGGGTTGCCGTATTGTCGCTGCCTGACGATTTGCTCAAACCTGTCAAGCTGCTCTTGGGTGCCGTACAGGAAATCTGCATGACCGTGGTCAAATGGGCCATGTTGTTGGTACCCATCGCAGTATTTGGTTTAATGGCGCAACTTACATCCAGTGTTGGTCTAAACTCCCTTTCAGGTTTGGGCTTTTATGTGCTCGTGGTACTGATAGGGTTATTCCTTTTGGTCGGTGTTTACCTGTTATTGGTAAGTCTATTGGGCCAGAGCAATCCGTTTAAATTTTTGAAAAAGATCACGGATGTTCAACTATTGGCATTCTCGACCACGAGTTCTGCCGCAGTAATGCCCCTTTCCTTAAAAACAGCGGAAGAAGAGCTCAAAGTGAACGGCTCCATCAGCAATTTCATTATTCCGATAGGGGCTACCGTGAACATGGATGGAACAGCACTTTACCAAACCATAACGACTTTGTTCATCGCTCAGGCTTATGGCCTTGAAATGGGCCTTCTGAATATTATTGTTGTCGTGGTCACCATAGTTGCCGCCTCCATCGGCACCCCTGCCATACCCGGTGGCGGTGTGGTGATTTTGGCTTCCGTTTTGTCAAGTGCCGGAATACCGGCTGAAGGCATTATCATAATTATAGGGGTGGAGCGCTTGCTCGGCATGTTCAGAACTGCGGTCAATGTTACCGGTGACCTAACGGCCTGTATGGTTTTCAACCGTTTTTATGGAGCAAGATCACAAGAAAGCAAAGAGGTAGATATAACTACAAATACACCATATTCCAATGTGAATGTTTAAAAACGAGATGATGTTAAAATCAATTGAGGAAATAGAACTTTCACCACGCCCAGACAAGAAATATTGGGTAAACTGCCATAGGGAATGGCGTGAGGAGATCATTTACTTTCTTATGGTTGACCGGTTTCATGATAGCAATGCACGGCACTCAAAGAATTTCGATATCCGGCACCCTGGTTTCGGGAATGAAGATCAATTGCGAAAGCCCTTTGGCGGTACTCTTAAGGGGATCATCAACAACATTGACTATATCAAAAACTTGGGCTGTACGGCCATCTGGCTAAGCCCCGTGTTTGAAAACAATCCAGAGTCCTACCATGGCTATGCCATTCAGAATTATATGGATGTGGACAAACGCTTGGGCACAAAGAAAGACTTGGAAAAACTCGTTGACAAGGCACACGGGCTTGATATACGGGTCTTTTTGGATATCGTTCTGCATCATTCTGGCGATAATTGGTCCTATCCCTTTGATTACAGCTATTATTATTTCAAAGGAGAGCGTTTTCCGTTGGGTGATTGGCGAGAAAAGGACAGACCGATACCCCTTGAACTGAGAAATCCCGAAATGTATAACCGTAAAGGGCAGATCAAGAATTTCGATGCGTATCCCGAGACCCAGGAAGGCGACTTCTTTACCTTAAAAACATTTCGGAACGATGGTTCCCCCGCCAGTGAAGACTTACAGGAGCTACTGGCCAAAATCCATTGTTACTGGATACGTGAGGTGGATGTTGATGGTTTTCGTTTGGATGCTGTCAAACATATGAAAGGGCAGGATACCAGCCGTTTTTGTTCGAGGATTCGGGAATATGCTTACTCTTTGGGCAAAAGAAACTTTTTCCTGTTCGGTGAAATTATCGGCAACGATGAAATGAGCAATCCCTATATAGGCCCTAAAGTACTGCCTGAAGACCGTAACATCTATTATGGGCTTGATTCTATCTTAGATCACCCCCTGCACAGTGTCCTGGCGGAAGTGATAAAGGGCAATTCATCACCGAACCTATTGATACGGCGCTATGAAGAACTGCGAAAGAATGCCCTTCACCGTGGCGAGTATGGCGAATTTCTGGTGACCTATATCGACGACCACGACCAGGTTGGGATGGATTTTAAGCACCGCTTTGGCCACAATGCCGCTCCCGAGCAAATTGTTGCGGGCATGGGCTTTCTCATTTGTGCCCTTGGCGCTCCATGTATTTATTACGGTACCGAACAAGGTTTTGAGGGCAACGGTACTGATGATCGGTATATCAGGGAGGGCATGTTCAATCCCGATGATAAGGAGACCAACGTATTGAACCAAGGGTCATGGCTATTCAAGAGAATTTCGTTCTTGGCACATCTTAGGCAAAGGGAAGCCATTCTAAAATTCGGTAGAATGTATTTTAGGGAAACTTCAGAAAATGGGCTCGATTTTCGGTTTCCAGATTGTGAACAATGTCTTTTGGCATTTTCAAGGATCCTTTATCAGGGCGAGATACTTGTCGTCTATAATTCTTCTCCAAAGAATACCAAAGAAGGATACGTAACCATAGATAACGCTATCAACAAAGAAAATCTTCTAATGGAATGTATCTATGGGAACAAGAAAAAAGTCAAAATCGAAAAAAACACAGCTTTAGAAACCGATCGCCTTTTCATCAAGGTAAAACTAAGACCCATGGAGTTTTTGATCTTCAAGAACAATTGGGTGTAAGAAAAAACGAGGTCGGGTTCGACATAGGATAATGAAACATGCAATGATGAAAATAGCGAAAAAGACCTTTTGGGCAGTATTGGCGATTGTGGCACTCATCATGTCGGTAGCGGGATACCAATACCTTACGGTCGCCGTAGCTCCTGAATATGATCCAGAAACCATGCCCTTGAACTATGAAATAGTGGGTTCGGGAGATAAAAACATGGTCTTGATCCATGGTCTGGCAGGTTCAAAAAACTATTGGAAAAGGGGTTTAGAACAAATTACCGGAACGCATAGACTTCTTTTGGTCGATTTGTTGGGCTTTGGCGACTCTCCCAAGCCCCAAAGCGAATATACCCTCGAAATTCAACTTACGGCCCTTGAAAAGGTCATCTCGGCAGAGGGGTTTGACAAAGGAGGGAGCCTTATTGTCGGTCATTCCATGGGAGCCATAATATCGCTGGCATTATTCGAAAAACATCCTAACTGGTTTAAGGGAGCGACCGTAATCGGCTTTCCCGTCTTTGAAAGCAGGGATCAATTTTTGGAACAGATGCCCGATGGTTCTTATTTTGATACGCTCGCCGTAGGCCGATATGGAAAATTGTTCTGTATGCTACACCCCTTATACATTGTTAAATGGTTCAAGCCCGAAAATCTGACCGATGACGTTTTTAAGGACTCAAAAAAACATACTTGGCAGAGCTATTACAATTCGTTGAACGAAGTAATTCTCAACACAAATTTATTTGTACTTGCCAAAAACATACGTGACCGGAAGATCCTCTTTATCCAAGGCACAGTCGATAAATTGGCACCCTACGTAAATGTAGAGAATTTTGCAAGTCTATTTACCAAGAGTAAGTTAATGCGTGTGGAGAATGGTGACCACCAACTCTTTCTAAAAGAGCCCTTTAAGGTTTGGAAAGCGATAAGCGATTTTTTTGATCATTAACCGCAATGAACAATATTGGAAGAAATGTAAGGACAAAATGAAAATGAAAGAACAAAAAAATCATATTGATCAACTCTACGGATTGATACACACTGATGTCGAGGGAATCGATGACCTTTTGGAACTTGCCCTGAACATTCGCTGGTCATGGAACCATGCCTCGGATAAACTATGGCAACAATTAGACCCCGAACTTTGGAAACTTACCCAAAATCCATGGGTAATCTTGCAGACCGTTTCACGCGACCGGCTTGAGGGGCATTTGAACGATCCAGAATTCCGGGCGAAAATCAAAAGCCTTTTGAATGAGAACGAAAAAGCACTATCGGCCCCGAACTGGTTTCAACAAAACTATGCCAAGACCCAGCTTAAGTGTGTTGCCTATTTCAGCATGGAGTATATGCTGAGCGAGGCACTGCCCATTTATGCAGGCGGCCTGGGCAACGTGGCCGGAGATCAGTTGAAATCGGCAAGTGACCTGGGCGTACCGGTCGTGGCCGTGGGGCTACTCTATGCCAAAGGGTATTTCCGTCAGGAAATCGACAAATTTGGCTCACAAAATGCCTTGTTCCCGCACAATGACCCAGGGCAATTGCCCGTTACGCCCTTACGCCTACCCAACGGGGAGTGGCTTCGCATAAAGGTATCGTTGCCCGGTCACCCGCTATGGCTAAGGACATGGCAGGTACAGGTAGGAAGGTCAAAGCTATATCTATTGGATAGCAACGATGCCGCCAATTTGCCCCTCCATCGTGGTATTACCGACGAGCTATATGGAGGTGGCCCCGACCATCGCATAAAACAAGAGATTGTTCTGGGTATCGGGGGCTACAAATTACTTAAGGCCCTGAATATCCAGCCAGAAGTGTGCCATATGAACGAAGGCCATGCAGCCTTTCTCGTGCTGGAACGTGCCAGCGATTTTATGAAGATGAATGGAACTTCTTTTGAACGGGCACTTGCCGTTACCCGGGCAGGCAACCTGTTTACCACCCATACAGCGGTTGCTGCCGGTTTTGATCATTTCAGTCCAATGCTAATGGAACAGTTTCTTGGCCAATACGCCAAAAACGAATTGGGTATCGATTTCAATGACCTGATGGCCTTGGGCAGGGCAGATTCCAATAATCATTGGGAGAGCTTCAACATGGCCTATCTGGCCATTCGCGGTAGCGGTGCGGTGAACGGCGTCAGTCGTTTACACGGCGAGGTTAGCAGAAATCTTTTTCGAAATCTCTTTAAGCGATGGCCGATACAAGAAATACCTGTTGGCCATGTCACCAACGGGGTTCATATGCCCTCTTGGGATTCTGAATATGCGGACAAGGTATGGACAGCAGCCTGCGGAAAAGATCGCTGGCGGGGCGAACTCGATGACCATTCGGCACATATTTCTAAGCTATCCGACGGAAAACTTTGGGAGTTTAGGAACCAATCCAGAAATCGTCTTGTCGATTTTATAAGGGAAAGGTTTGAGAGACAGGCAATAGTCTCGGGCCTACCATCTGAAGTGGTCGAAATCGCCGACCAAGTTCTTGACCCGGACACATTGACCTTGGGCTTTGCCCGCCGGTTTGTGCCTTACAAAAGACCGGATCTCTTATTGTACGATCCCGAACGTTTGGTCCGAATTCTGACCAATTCGGAACATCCGTTACAATTGGTTTTGGCCGGCAAAGCGCCCCCATTTGATGAAGCGGGAAAAGGGTTGATACAAAAGTGGGCGCAGTTCATCCAACAACATAATTTGTACAGGCATGTCCTTTTTCTAAGTGATTATGACATGCTGTTGACGGAAAATTTGGTCCAGGGCGTTGATGTATGGCTCAATACCCCGAGACGGCCCTGGGAAGCCAGTGGTACCAGTGGCATGAAAGTACTTGTAAACGGTGGCCTCAACTTATCGGAACTGGACGGTTGGTGGGCCGAGGCATTCACCCCAGAAGTGGGCTGGGCATTGGGTGATGGACAAGAACATGGTGATGACCCTGCTTTGGATGCTGCCGAGGCGATAGCTTTATATGAAATTCTGGAGCAACAAATAGTACCCGAATTTTATTCACGTAACAAAAAAGGCATCCCTGAACAGTGGGTAGGGAGAATGCGAAAAAGTATGGCGACCCTAACGCCCCGTTTTTCGACCAATCGAACGGTAAGGGAGTACACAGAACAATTTTATCTGCCTGCAGCAGAAAAATACAAGAGGCGTGCGGCAAAAAAGGGAGCTGCTGGAAAAAGGATTTTAGACACGCAAAACGAACTTATGAAAAGATGGGATACCATAAAATTCGGAAAAGTTCAGATTGAAAGTGAGCGCCATAAACATCATGTTAGAGCACCCATTTGGCTGAATGGTATTGACCCCAAGCATATTCAGGTAGAACTTTTCGCAGAAGGTGTTAACGGCAAAACGCCCGAAAGAAACACGATGAAATTTGATTGGATGGGCGAAGAAGGGGAACATAACTTTTACGCACAGGTAATTACTGACCGGCCAATTGATCACTACACGGTTCGTATTGCACCGAACTACGAAGGTGTATCCGTACCGTTGGAGAATAACTTGATATTATGGCAGCATTAAATCAAATTTCAAATAATCGGACAAATGAAAACACTGGAATATCACGAAACCATATTAAAAAAAGTCAGCTTCGACAAGAGGTTGTTGAGGATGGAACTGAAAAAGGCGGTCCGCAATACCACGTCTTTCGAACAGCCGGCCCTTCTTGAATGGTGCGGAGAGCACCTTGGCGAGGAATACAAAAAGATGGCCGCCGAATTTATGGAAAACAAGAGCTGTGCTTTTGAAGATAACGATAACCAATAAAATCACAAGTTAAAATGTACCTGCAAAACCCACTCCTTTTAACAATCAGTGCCGGACCATCAAATATTAGGTTCACAATGTATGAAATGGCAGAAAATCCCGTGAAGGAACTTTTTGGTGATATTCGTCACCTCGGATCCGGCAAAGAGGTTTTCAGGGTTACCCATGTTAAAGGCAATGAAAGGGAAAATTCACGGATATACGCTCCTGGCTTTTATCAAGCGACCGTTTTTTTAATAGGTTGGCTAAAAAACCAACCCGGCTTCGATCGTATTGGTTACATAGGACACAAGATAACATATGGATTGAACTATCCTGGGCCGAAAGTAATCGATACCGCCCTATTGAACGAACTGAAACAGATTGCCGACTATAATATTCCTAACTGTCTTTCAACTGAGATTGAGATTGTTGAAACGTTCACAATGCGATTTCCGGCATTACAGCAGGTAGCTTTTTTTGATACCAGTTTTCTGGTGAACCTGCCCAAGGCTGCCAAGATACCCCCTTTCATTCCAAGGCATTTTGAACGGGCACGCACGCACGGGCATGGCTTTCATGGGCAATCGTTTTCCCATATCATGATGGAACTTAAAAAAAGGATAGGTATTCAAAAAGCCGATGGAAGGCTCATTCTTGCACATCTTGGCAAAGAGGCCAGTATAACTGCCGTCAAGGAGGGCAAGAGCATAGATGCCGGCATGGGGTTTACACCACTGGGGGGGTTCGTCATGGGTACAAGAAGCGGAGATTTAGATCTTGGCGATTTTGCGCATTTACTGAAAAAAGAACGGATGGGGTCAAAACAGCCCAACAGCTTAACAGATGATGAGGGCGGTTCGCCAAAAATCTCCGAAACAAGTACGAATATGCTTGATTTACTTTTAAAAGAAGATGTTGACCGAAGGGCAGCGGAAGCTGTAACTTCCTTCTGCTATCAAGTAAGAAAGTGGATCGGGGCGTTTACCGCTGTCTTGGGCGGTTTGGATGTGCTGGTTTTCTCGGGTGACATCGGTGAAAATTCCCCAATAATACGATCCAGGATTTGTCAAGGACTTGACTTTTTAGGTATTGGGCTCGATGAGGGACAAAACAGAAAAAATTCATCTAAAATCTCTAAAGAGCAAAGTAAAGTGCTGGTCATGGTAATTCATGCCGATGAAGAATTGGTTATTGCAGAGAGCTTGGCCAATCAATATTTTAAAGATAAAAGTTATGATAAAGTAATTTCACCCCAAAAGAGGGGAGGGCAAAAAAGGCCAAGGGTTTCCACTCGAAAAAATATTGACAAATTCACCATATGGGATGGGTAAAAAGAATATTCCGGTTTCCCTGTTCCGGTCCGGTGCTAAATATCCGTTTGTCAGAACGAAGCGTTGAAAACCGGGCTGGGTGATTTTCTTGTAATATACCTGTAAAAAATTATGAAGAATAAGAGTATGAAGACTATTAAACACATAGGCGTATTCACATCTGGGGGCGATTCCCCGGGAATGAACGCCGCCTTGCACGGGGTGGCCAAAACGGCTGAGATGAACAACCTAAGGCTCAGCGGTTTTAAAAAAGGTTACGAAGGCCTAATCGACGGTGACCTAGTACAGTTGGATTCCAGTCAACTGAAAAAGAACGTTCACAGAGGCGGCACATTGTTGAAAACAGCAAGGAGCAAGCGGTTTTTGACGCTGGAGGGAAGACAACGAGCTATGCAAATTCTTGAAACGAACAAGGTCGATGCCCTGATTGCTATTGGTGGTGATGGCACCTTCAAAGGGCTATTGGCATTTTCAGAAATCTGTGACCTGCCGTTCTTGGGCATTCCCGGCACCATCGATAATGATCTGGCAGGTACCGATTTTACACTCGGTTTCGATTCTGCAGTGAACACCGCAATTGAAAACATTGATAAGATCAGGGATACGGCGGAGTCCCATAATCGAATATTTCTGATAGAGGTAATGGGCAGGGACTGCGGGTATATTGCCATCCATTCCGGATTGGGTACGGGTGCAGATGCCATTTTGATACCTGAAAGTGGGCATGACTTTACTCAATTGTTGGAAAAGGCGGGAAGCTACGATCGTGAAGAGGCCTTTGTTGTGATTGTTTCAGAAGGGGATGAACTAGGGGTCGAGCCGGCAGCCAAAAAGATAAAGGAAATAAACCCTGAAGTGGACTTGCGCATTGCCAAACTGGGCCATGTACAACGCGGTGGAAACGCCTCGGCATTTGATCGAATGTTGGGCATACGGCTCGGCACTGCTGCCGTAGAGGCACTTTTACATGGAAGAAAGAATGTCATGGCGGGAATCTTGAACAACCAACTGAGCCTTACCCCGTTTGACCAAGTGGTAAAGGAACATCAAGTGAACGATGAACTGCGGAGTCTCTTGAAAATTTTCGGAAGCTAAAATTACAATGAAAAGAGCGTCGACCAACATAGCGATTATTTTCTTGCTGACTGCGGCTACCATAGTCTTCGAGATAAGTCTGTCAAGACTGTTCTCGTACCTTCTTAGTTTTCATTTCGTCCTCATTATCATTGCATTTTCCATACTGGGTTTGGGTATTGGCCAGATCACGTATGCCAAATATTCCAAGATGATTAATCATTCATGGCTTTGGTGGATGGCACTACCGTCCGTCACGATGTTTCTCAGTTTTGCCCTTTTGCTCAGCCTTTCACAACTGGGCGTTTCGTCGTCCACTGATTTTGGCCTGCCCATTTTTATATTCTTGTCAACTATTCCGTTCATGGCCATCGGAATAGTCTATGCCCATATTTTTGAAACGGATAATCGGCACTTGTCAACCTTATATGCCTTAGACCTTATAGGGGCGGCCACAGGTGCACTCACCTCCGTTTTTTTGCTCAACACGTTTGGCTTGGCACAGGTGGTGGCGATTGCTATAGGGTTACTGCTGCTGGCCCTGGTAGTAGCCTTGATAGCACACAAGAACCGTTATTCAAAAATACTGGCCCCCTTAGTGCTTGGCGTTATTTTTCTAATGGGATTTGCAAAAGATGCCCTGAACTTCACTATACCCGTTGCCAAAGACCCGTCCAAGGATTTGTACCGATTGATGGCCAACCCCGCTTTTAAAAGCGAAAAAATCGAAAGCCGCTGGAGTGCTTTTGGTCAGACGGATCTTGTAAAGTTCACATATCCTGATGGTACCGTGTCCAAATCAATGTTTATAGATGCTGCTGCGGGAACCAAAGTTATCGATATCGATGAACTTGCAAAGGATACTGTTAAAATGAGAAAAGTATTATCCGGATTTCCGGCCGTATTTGCTTTGAACTTTTTAAGCGAAAAGGAAAAGGATTCGGTGCTGATAATAGGTCCCGGTGGTGGAATAGATATTGCCACAACATACTTCATGGGCTTTAAATATATCGAGGCAGCAGAGGTCAACCCTTCCTTTGTAGCATTGATGGAAAAATACAATCCCTCTACCTTCCTCGATAAGGAGAACATAAAGGTACATGTGAACGAAGGAAGAAATTTCATAATTGAGAACAAGGGAAAATTTGATGCCATCATATTGACCATTCCGGTGACCAAAAGTTCAAGGGGCACCGATTTTTATGGACTTACCGAGAACTATCTGTTCACCATGGAGGCACTTGCCGATTATTTGGATGGTTTAACGGAAGACGGGGCCATCTATTTTACGATGCACGGAAGGCAGGAGGTATATAAAATGTTGGCGAACTTTTTGGAGCTCCAGGATCGGATGGGGGTCAATCAAATAGAGGCGTTAAAAAAGGTGTATATCTATTCCGACGAAATGAACCCTGTATTGGTCATTAAAAAGAACCCTTTTGAACAAAAAACAATGGAGGAGGCACATAATACCGCACACTATTATGGATTGGACAAGGAGCCGTTTTATTTTCCGTATATCAGACAGGAAAGTTTGGACACCATCGTGCAGAACGTAAACTATCAATGGTTCATGTTCGACAAACTGTTGTACGATATCTCCAACGGATCTTATGCGTATGATGAACTTTGGAAAGCCGCTTCCATAAACTTGAGTCCGGTTTCCGATGATTCCCCCTATTTTTTTAATTACAACAATGGCCTACCCGATGCCATGACCACCCCTTTATGGCTTGGTCTGTTCATCATCGGGTGGTTCATTTTCAATCATATGAACGGATGGAAATCGGTCTCTTTTTCAGAAAGCACCTCTTTATATATACGAAGAAAATTTAGGGCCTGGGCACTCGTTTCCTTTTTGTTGGGGTTCTCATATATCCTCGTACAGGGATATCTTTTTCAGGTACTCAACTTAAAACTTTCCAATCCATCACAGTCTTTTTCATTGCTGCTTTTTACATTTTTGTTGGGCAATGGCTTGGGCAGCCTTGTGACGGGGGCTTTCAAAAAAAATCTTTCCCGAAAGCTCATCACATACACGGTCTTGGTTATTTTGGTTTCCTTACTAACCGTTTACGTACTGCTCCCTATATGGTATAAACAACTATCTGAATTCTGGATCGCCCTATTTTTGCTGCTTCCGTCTTTCTTTATAGGAATCCCTTTTCCGGTATTGCTGAAAAAGGCCTCCTCCCTGAAAGAGAAGAAAAGCATTCCCTATTTATTGGGTATATCAAGCGTGGCAGGCGTTGCCGCCTCGATCTTTGCCGTTGTCATTTCCATCCTTTACGGTTATAGATTTGTATTCCTTCTTGCCCTGTTAGGATACGGTTTGGTGATAGTGCTGGCGTACAGATCAAAAACCCTTAAAATACAGAACACATGAAAAAATGGTCCCTCTTTATTGGAAGCTATGCGGGCATCAAGGTCTTCGTCCACTGGACGTTTTGGATCATTGTCGGATGGATATTCATGATGCATTTTGAAATGGGCCATGGTTGGACAGAAGGCATAAAGGGAGCATTTTTCATCATCGTTCTCTTTGCCTGCGTTGTCCTACACGAATTTGGCCATGCGCTCGCGGCCAAAAAATATAATATCCCAACGCGTGATATTACGCTCTATCCCATTGGTGGCGTCGCCAGTCTCAATAGAATGCCGGATAAACCTGCCCAGGAACTGGTGGTGGCACTGGCCGGCCCTGTAGTAAATATTGTGATTGCCGGGACCCTTTTTGTTCTTCTCTACGTTAACGATGAACTGTTGCCAATTTCGAAAATAGACCACATGAGCGGTGAAGATTTCTGGTTTAACATCATGGCTGCGAATTTGATCCTAGCGGTCTTTAATTTGATACCAGCTTTTCCAATGGACGGTGGAAGAGTGTTGAGGGCACTATTGGCATTCAGGTTAGATAAGCTGAAAGCAACGACCATTGCCGCACGGGTAGGCCAGTTTTTAGCCATAGTATTCGTTTTTCTTGGTTTTTTCTCTAATTTCTGGTTGGTTTTTATTGGCCTGTTCATCTATCTAGGTGCCGGAGTCGAGCAAATGCACGAAAGTGGCAAATCTGCTCTGGTCGGATTTACCGTAAAGGATGTTTTGATTGCACAATATACCTGTTTATCGCCCACGGAAACCTTGGGAAACCTGGTGCAGATATTGCAAAGTACCCAAGAAGAGGTTTTTTTGGTCACAGAAAATAATCATGTGCATGGCGTGCTGACACGAAAGGACCTGATCAAGGGGCTTTCCTCATATGGCAATGATTCCTATGTATCCGATCTTATGAGAAAAGATTTTGTAACAGTAGACACAAATATGCCCCTACAGCAGGTGTACGAAAAGCTCATGTCTAACAATTCCCAGTTTGCCACGGTCTTGGATGACGGGCAGCTGAAAGGAATTGTGACCCTGAAAGGAATTAATGAAATGATAATAGTTACAAGGGAAAGAAAAAAATAATGCAAACACATCAAAACATAAGTGAGCTATTAAGCCCCTACATTCTGGGGGTACTCCTAAGCACGGGTATAGGTCTTATCCTTGGACTGGAAAGGGAATATGACAAGCTAAAGGATGAGCAGGGGTTTGCCGGTATTCGAACATTTCCGATAACGGCCATAATCGGTTTTATGTTGGGCAGTTTGAACGAGACTTATACCTCTTGGCTTGTCATTGTTAGTTTGGCGACCATTATTTTGTTCTTTGCCATCAGCCATTTGTCCATTGTGCAGAAACATTCCATGACCGGTAATACCACAAATCTCGCTTTGATTGCCACATTTATTCTTGGTGTTATGGTTTCGGGCCATTTGTACAAAGAGTCTATTGCCACGGCCGTAATTGTGGTTACGTTGTTATCGCTAAAGACCACCTTCCGCTCGTTCATAAAGAATATCACATCCGAAGAACTGTTTGCCTTTATCAAATTCTCAATCATTGCACTTTTGATATTACCGTTTCTGCCCGATAAGGATTATGGGCCAGAGGGCCTTCTGAACCCTTTTGAGATAGGGGCTATTATAGTCATTGTTTCCTTTTTGAACTTTATCGGCTACTTTTTGGTCAAATATGTTGGATCAAAAAAGGGAATCTTGTTGACGGCTATTCTGGGCGGTTTAATATCGAGTACGGCGGTAGCTTGGATCTATGCCTCCAGAAGTAAGGAGTCTCCCGAGCTTTCAAAAAAATACGCAGCGGGTATCATTATAGCATCGGCGATTATGTTCCCTAGACTTGCGGCTCTTGCCTATATTTTCAATATTGCTATCCTGAACTATCTTACAATTCCCTTTGCCCTGCTTACGGTGGTCTGTCTCGTAGCTTCCCTGCTTTTGATACGGAAGGATGACGATCAGCCGAACACCGACATCAATTTGGGAAATCCACTTAACATCTGGAATGCGATCGGTTTTGGCGGCATCTATGTGGCCATCCTGTTCTCGGTTTTTTATGGAAACAAATTTTTTGGCGAAAGTGGTCTTTATTATTCGGCATTGATAGCAGGTTTGGCCGATACCGATGCCATAACCATCAGTATGGCAAAATTTGCCTTGCAGAATGAAAAGCTGATTTTGGCATCGAATGTCATCATTGCAGCGACCCTGAGCAATATGACCGTGAAATTGGGCATTGCCTTTTTCAAAGGCTCTCAAAAAACAGGGCGACTAGTGGGCTATGCCTTTGGGGCGGTCGTCCTTCTTGGCATCCTTTATATTGTACTTAATTCTTGGATAAATTGAGATTTTAATAGCAGAAACCAAAATGAACACAACAGTATATAGCACACACAAGTTTGAAGAACATTATCTAATTCAAGCAAATAATAATAAACATCAATTAATACTACTTGATGTTCGATTGACAGAAGAAACGGCTGTTCTAGCTAAAGGTTCTAAAACAGTTAGCTTATTTACAGGTGATGATGCCTCAAAGAATGTACTAAAAAAACTAAAAGCCATTGGCGTAGAAAATATCGCATTGCGTTCGGCTGGTTTTAATCATGTTGATTTGGCAGCAGTTACCGAATTGGACATAAAAGTAGCTAGGGTTCCTGCCTATTCCCCATATGCCATTGCCGAACACACCATAGCGTTGATACTTGCATTGAACAGAAAACTGGTTAGGGCCCACAATAGGGTCAGGGATATGAATTTCTCGCTGAACGGACTCACAGGGTTCGACCTGAACGGCAAAACGGTCGGGGTATTGGGCACGGGAAAAATTGGTGCGGTCCTGGTCAAAATACTATATGGTTTTGGCTGTAAGATACTGGCATACGACCTAGAGGAGGATAAGGAATTGAAAGAAATGTATGGTGTACGATTCACTGACTGCCAAACACTCTGCAGCGAATCGGACATCATAAGCCTCCACGTTCCCTTAACCCCCGAAACGAGGCATATCATCAGTGCCGAACAAATCGAACGCATGAAAAAAGGGGTAATGCTTATCAATACGAGCAGGGGCGCGCTGGTCGATACCAAAGCGGTCATAGAGGGACTGAAATCAAGGAAAATCGGCTATTTCGGTATTGATGTGTATGAAGAGGAAGAAGGGCTGTTCTTTGAAGACCACTCCGACGAGATTTTACAAGATGATGTAATTGCCCGATTAATGACCTTTCCCAATGTCTTGATTACCAGTCACCAGGCTTTTTTGACCAATACGGCTTTGACCAACATTGCTGAAACCACCATTTATAACATTGATTGTTTCGAAAATGGAACCGTTTCAGGAAATGAAATAAAAACGAAGTGAAACAACCCATAAAATCATAGTTAAGATGAAAAACATATTGGTACCCACAGACTTTTCAGAGAACTGCAATAAGGCGGCGGAGTTTGGAATCAAGATGGCCAAGCTCTTCGAGGCAGAAATCCATTTTTTCCATTTGCTGAAAACACCGGTGGATTGGGTAAAATTGGATAAGCAAAAAGAAAAGCGATATCCGGAGACCCTCAAAAAAATTGGGGCAGCAAAAGCCTCATTACGTGCATTGGAAAAAAAGGCCGAACAAGAAAACCTGAAATGTCAGACCTTTTTGCAATTTCAGGTGGACCAGGAAAACATACTGAAACATTCTGGCCATTATGACCATGATTTCATTATTGCGGGCAGTAGTGGCACCAAGGGCATTGTACGGGAACTTTTGGGAAGCAACGTCGAACGTTTGGTAAGAAGATCTGATGTTCCGGTCATTGTGGTAAAAGAAGATGATGTAAGGTTTCCTTTCAAGGATATCGTCTTCGTTTCAGATTTTGTGGAGGATGTGGGCAATGCCTTTAAAGAGGTACTATCCATCGCAGTAAAATGCAATGCAAAAATTCACCTTTTGCGCATCAATACAGAATCGGACCGTAACAGTATTGCCCTCGGCCTAGACCCTATTCGAAAGTTTTTGGAGGGTTTTCCCAAACTCAAGAATTTCTCTATGAACGTCTATAACGAAATGACGGTGGAGACGGGCATCAACACTTATTTGAAGCAAAACAAAGCTGACCTGATCGCCATGCGCACACATGGCAATACAGGTTTTTTGAGTTTGTTCTCAAAAAGTATAGCTGAAGGGGTTGCAAACCATTCATCACTGCCGGTAATGACTATCAAAATTTGAAAAGTATAACACTATGTCCGATAGCTTAGGTCAAATACGAGAAATAGCCTTCTACAAATTATTGTTGGACAGAACGGTATTGCCCCTGGTTACCATTTTGGGAATAGGCATCCTGTATGTCGTTTTGATGTCGATGATAGACCACCCCTCTTTTCCATTCCACATAATTATCGTTGCGGCAGCACTTGGAAAGACCATTGTGATAACGGCAACTACCCTGAAACGCTTGTCAAAATTGATCAAGATCTGTCATTCATTGGAGAGATTGCTTTGGGTTTTTGGATTGATTATCATCATTAGCATTTTCTCCTATGCGACCGACTATGCTTGTCTTTTCCAATTTAACCATACCACATTTGAAGGCGTTCCTGATTATTCGAACTCGTATCTCTACAATTTGTATCACTTTTTTTATTTCAGTGTGATCACATTTTCAACGGTGGGCTACGGCGATATTGTTCCTACTTCAGACGTAGCCAGATTTGTTGTCATGCTCGAAATATTCCTAAGCTTTTTCTTGGTCGTCTTTGCTTTGGCCAATATTAAAAAAATACACATTAATGGATAAGATAACAATTATAAAAGCAAGCGGCGAGAAGGCACCTTTTCAAATGGAAAAAGTAAGGCGGTCATTGGAACGGGCCGGTGCGAATGAAATAACAATTAATGAGATTGTCAAAAATATTGAGGACATCGTTTTCGACGGAATGACCACCAAGAAGATATATCAAATGGCCTTTAAGATGTTGAAAAGGAAATCTCGGGTAAGCGCATCAAAATACAAACTCAAAAAAGCGCTGATGGAACTGGGGCCTTCAGGCTACCCCTTTGAAAAGTTTGTCGGCAAATTGCTGGAACACGAAGGATTTCAGACACAAGTCAGTAGCATCATACAGGGAAGCTGTGTGACCCATGAAGTAGATGTCATTGCCCAAAAGGATAAGAAACATTATATGATTGAATGCAAATACCATAGCGACCAAGGCAGGTTTTGCAATGTCAAGATTCCACTATATATACATTCAAGATTTTTGGATGTCGAAAAACAATGGGAAAAACAGCAAGGCCACAAAACAAAGTTTCATCAGGGTGGAGTGTACACCAACACCCGTTTTACAACTGATGCTATACAATATGGCACCTGTGTTGGGCTGATGCTTACAAGTTGGGATTATCCGGAAGGAAACGGTCTGAAAGAACGCATAGACAAATCCGGCCTACATCCCTTAACCTCTTTAACAACCTTGACGAAGGCCGAGAAATCCAAATTATTGGATAAAGGCATTGTGCTCTGCAAAGAGCTTCACGAAACACCTACTTTGCTAAATGAAATCGGAATAGATAAAACAAGGCACAAAAAGATTTTGGAGGATTCCGAAGCACTGTGCAAAAACCATTAAAAAAATAAAATCTTAAAAATAACTATCATGAAAACAGAAGAATTAAAGAAACAAAAGAGTATTGATTTAGAACCATTTTACGAAGCATTGGAAGATGACCCAAAACTGCTTGAAGAAGCCTTGGAAATACTATTGGAAATGGTAAACTTTGAACCTTTATCCATTAAAAAGTTAGCCCTTTTTATCAAAGAGGATTCGCGAAATCTTTATAATGAAATAGTAGAGTTGTACAAATCGACTCAAGACAAAAGTAACACACCTTCTTGCTGTGGTGGCCACTAAAAAAATATTATAAAAATGAAAAATAATAAAATAAACATCCATTTTTTGGGAGCGGTTGGTACAGTAACCGGTTCCAAATATTTAGTGGATACTGGAAACAAAAAAATACTGATTGACTGTGGATTGTTTCAAGGCTTAAAAGAGTTACGTCTCAAAAACTGGGAATATCTCCCTGTGAACGTTTCAGAGATTGATGTGGTTTTGCTCACACACGGCCATATGGACCACACAGGCTATCTACCAAGATTGGTCAAACAAGGATTTAATGGTTTTATTTACGGTACAAATCCAACCTTGGATATTGCCAAAATCATTCTGAACGATAGTGCTAAAATACAGGAACAGGAAGCCGAACGTGCCAATAAAGAAGGTTATTCCAAGCACAGCCCAGCAGAGCCACTATACGACTTAAAGGATGTTGAAAAAACCGTTCCACATTTTAAGGGCGTTCCGCAATCACAATGGATTCCATTGTTTGATGGCGTAAAAGCCCGTTTCCAATACAATGGACATATTTTGGGAGCAACTTATATCGATTTGGATGTACATGGAAAACGCTATGTCTTTTCAGGAGATATAGGTAGAACCCATGATTTACTGTTATACCCACCATTAAACCCGAAAAAGGCCGATGTACTGTTTATTGAATCCACTTATGGCGGAAGATTTCATCCAGAGGAAGAAGAAGCCATTCCACAGATTGAAAAACTGGTCAATGACACCCTTGATAGAGGTGGCAGTCTATTTGTCCCAAGCTTTTCGGTAGAACGTGCCCAACTTATGATGCTTATTTTTTGGAGATTGCTCAAGGAAAATAAAATACCAAAAGTGCAAATGATAATGGACAGCCCTATGGGGACTAATGTACTAGAACTATTCCACCGCACAAGGGATTGGCACAGATTAGAAGACAATGAATGTGATGAAATGTGCTCGCACTTTACCGTTGTAAGCAGTTATCGTGAAACTATGGAATTGCGGACTGATAATAAACCAAAAATTGTCATTGCCGGAAGCGGAATGCTTACTGGAGGAAGAATGCTTAACTATCTTGAAACCCAAGCTCAAAACTCCAATAATACCCTTCTATTTGTAGGTTATCAGGCCGAAGGTACACGTGGCAGGAAGTTACTGGAAGGTGACAAGGAACTCAAAGTTTATGGAAAATGGGTTCCTTTTAACATGGAAGTTGTTGAAATTGAAGGGCTTTCAGCGCATGCAGACCATAAAGAACTTTTGGGTTGGATGAGTAAGATACAGAACACGCCTGAACGGATTTTTATTGTACACGGTGAAAATGAAGGTGCAAAGGCATTGAAAAACGACATTGAGAGAACTTATAGCTGGAAAGCAGAAATACCGCAATTATACAGCATTGAAGAAATAGTATAGGCCATGGAACAACATTCAAATATTTTAAAATATAAACATCTTGGTATCTATACCCAAAACGAAAATGTGGTATATATGCGTGATGATTGCCTCGTGTGTATTTCGGAAGGGTTTGAGGCACTCACAAGGATAAGGGTTGCTAAAGTAACCCGTTCAATAGTGGCAAGCCTCAACGTCATAAATTCAGATATTCTGTTGCCCAATGAGATAGGTCTATCAGACGCTGCTGCAAAAAAACTGAATGTTTCCCCAAATGATATGCTGTATGTTTCCCATTTGGAACCTATTGAATCGTTGAGTCACGTAAGGGCAAAAATTTATAATCAAAAGCTCAATTACGATGCCTATAATCAGATCATAAAAGACATCGTGGAGGGAGATTATTCAAATATCCATCTTTCAGCATTTATCACAGCCTGTGCAGGAGACCGAATGGATATTGATGAAATATCCGACCTAACAAAAGCGATGATTGCTTCAGGAAAGCAACTAAACTGGAACAAAGAAATAGTTGTGGATAAACATTGTATTGGTGGATTGCCTGGAAACCGAACCACCCCCTTGGTAGTGGCTATAGTTGCCGCTTACGGGCTTACAATGCCCAAAACATCGTCCCGAGCCATTACATCACCAGCAGGTACGGCGGACACAATGGAAGTTCTCACCAACGTTGCGCTTTCTGCTGACGAGATAGAGAACGTAGTAAATCAAGAAGGTGGTTGTTTTGTTTGGGGCGGTACTGCCCAACTAAGTCCCGCAGATGATGTGCTCATTAAAATTGAAAAAGCATTGGATATTGACAGTGAAGGGCAGCTAATAGCTTCCGTACTATCAAAAAAAGCTGCAGCTGGTTCTACTCACGTTGTTATCGATATCCCTGTAGGTGAAACTGCCAAAGTTCGTAGTATGGAAATGGCTGAAAAGCTGAAAAATCATTTGGAAAATGTCGGTAAGGCTGTCGGCCTGAAGGTAAAAGCAATCATAACAGATGGCTCTCAACCTGTAGGCTATGGCATCGGCCCAACATTGGAAGCTATCGACATATTGAATGTGCTAAAAAATGAAGAAGATGCACCCAAAGACTTAAAGGAACGTGTTGTGCTGTTGGCTGGAGAACTGTTAGAACTTTCAGGAAAGGTCGAAAAAGAAAAAGGAATGGAAACCGCCAAAGAGGTACTTATATCTGGTAAGGCCTACGAAAAATTTCTTGCCATTTGTAAAGCCCAGGGGCGTTTTACACAACCTGTTTTGGCACCTTTTAAAACAGAAATCAGAGCGGAGACTTCGGGGATTTTGAAGCGTATTGACAATAGAAAGATAGCGAAGCTCGCAAAACTTTCAGGTGCACCCCAATCTAAATCTGCGGGAATTTCATTGAATGTCCATTTAAATGATAAAGTTGAAAAAGACGGCTTACTATACACGCTTTTTGCAGAATCACAAGGTGAGCTAAACTATGCTTTAGAATACAAAAATCGCCATAACGATATCATAACCATTAAATAAAAAACAAAATGAAAACTATATTATTCAGTCTTCCCGGAAATCAGGAACTCACCGAGTTGTTGGCTAAAAAAATGAAAGCGGAAATCGGGGAATGCAACATAAGAAAATTTCCGGACGGTGAATCCTATACACGCATACTTTCCGATGTAAAAGATAAATGTGTAGTTTTGGTCTGTACCTTACACGAACCAGATGAAAAACTATTACCGCTCTATTTTTTAAGCCAAACAGCAAAATCACTTGGTGCGATGTGTACCTGTTTGGTAGCACCCTATCTTGCCTATATGCGGCAAGACAAGATTTTTAATGAAGGTGAAGGTGTAACTTCTGGTTTTTTTGGGAAATTGATTTCGGGTTTCGCAGATAGCATCACCACCATTGATCCCCATTTGCATCGGATACATTCGTTGGGCGAAGTATATAGAATTCCGAACAGAGTCATCCATGCCGCTGACGAAATCTCAAAATACATCAAGGAAAATATCCATAATCCGGTACTGATCGGGCCCGATTCGGAAAGCGAGCAGTGGGTTGCAGATGTGGCAAAAAAAGCGGGAGCACCTTTCACGGTCTTACAAAAGACTCGCCATGGTGACCGTGATGTTGAAGTCTCCGTGCCTGAAGTTGACAAATTTAAGGACGCGACCCCTGTTTTGGTGGACGATATCATCTCTACGGCCCGTACCATGATAGATACTACGGAGCATTTGAAGAGTACGGGAATGAAACCTGCAATATGCATTGGCATTCATGCCGTATTTTCAGGGAATGCCTATCAAGATCTCTGGGATGCCCATGTCAAGGATATCATTACCTGCAATACAATTCCACATCAGTCAAATAAAATTGATTTAAGCGATACCATAGCCAAGGAAGTAAACGAACTGATGCACCATCAATGAAAATAGGATTGCACTTTACAGTATTCATTTTTATGGTCGTTTCTGCATATGCACAGAATAAAATGTTGATCGGACAATTGTCCGATAGATGGGTGGAACGGGAAAGTTTTAATAAAAATGGAGACTTTCTGAACAAGCAGACCTTTAAGGCGGGAAAGCTAAAAGAAGTCGATGGATATTATGAGGTTGAAGTGGTTGCCGAACTGTTTGACAAGGACAAAAAATCTACTGACAAATACACCATGACGTATCGCTGCAAGCCCGATGAAGCCAGTATAATGGTAATGGCCTTTCCGTTTTCGAACCCAAAATCCAAGGAAACCGAAATCAGTACGACCTCTGAAAATTTCAAGGAACTCTATGATCTGTCGAACTTGGATAGTGTCGAACTCGAAATGAGTTTCGACTCCGGATTGTTGAATTTCTTTGGTTCTAACAGCAAAATAAAAATTTATGACCGGGTGTTGGAATCCAATGGTAATGGGAAAACAATCAAATCCAAAATCAATATTAAAGCCTACGCCATTGGTATACGAATTAAACAATTGGACTATGTTGCAAGTGAAAAACTTACAAATGAGAACTTGTTATCATTCCAGAAATTTACCGAGAAAGACGGCAGCTATTTTACGATGACATACAAACCATAAATTATGAGAAACTATGACACCCTATCAGAAGCAATTAATGATTTACAGATCAGGGGATATACCTATGATTTCAACTTGAAACCAGAATGCTTGCAATGTGCCTCACTGAAAATGGAAATTCAGCCCGAAGATTTTGATGTGGATGAAACCCATCGTTTTGAAGGTATGAGCAGTACAGACGATAACAGTGTTCTTTATGCCATTTCATCAAAAGATGGTATAAAGGGGCTTTTGGTAGATGCCTATGGGGTCTATGCTGAAAATATCTCGGAAGCAATGCGAAGAAAATTACGATAAAACTGTAACCTATGATAGACTTAAATACAATTTCAACCCTTCCTCCCGCAGGTAGCTCAAAAAAACAATCCAAAAAAAGATTGTTAGGGATACGGGAAGAACTTTTTGAGCTTCAGAACAAATTTTATGCCGATGGGCGCTTTGGCTTGTTGATTATTTTGCAGGGAATGGATACTTCTGGAAAAGACGGTACGATTCGTAATGCGCTTAAGGGCATGAATCCACAGGGTGTTCATGTAAAATCATTCAAAAAGCCGACCGAAGAGGAGCTCAGGCACGACTTTCTGTGGAGGGTCTATCCGCACTTTCCCCAAAAGGGCATGATACAAGTTTTTAACCGCTCGTATTATGAAGATATCCTGGTACCCAAGGTTACCAATTCCCTCGAAGAAGAAATACTTGAACACCGTTGCAAGCTATTAAAATATATGGAACAGCATCTTAGGCAAAATAACATTCATGTACTCAAATTTTTTCTTCATATCTCCAAAGAAGAACAGAAAGAACGTATCAAAGAAAGACAGACCAAACCTTATAAACGCTGGAAATATAGTGCCGAAGACGAAAAAGCGGCCAGCCAATGGGAAGTTTACAGAGAGGCTTATAATATGTTAATGAACAACTGCAACGACCCTCAATGGCACATTATTGCAGCCGACAAACGTTGGTACCGCAACTATTGCGTTGCCAAAATAGTATTGGAACACCTTAAAAAACATAATTTAACATATCCAAATACCTAAAAATAGAACACTATGGACAATCACAAAGAGCACAAGGACAAAAAAATGGACCATTCTAAGATGGATCACTCAAAAATGGATCACAGTAACCATGACCATGCTAAGATGGACTCCTCCAAAAAGCAACACCAAAGAGAAGACCATTCTAAAATGGATCACGGAAGTGGAGACCATTCGGGCCATAACCCCGCTCACGGACAAATGGGGCACGACCACCATAAAATGATGGTCAAGGATTTTAGAAAACGGTTTTGGATATCTTTAATCGTTACCATCCCAATATTGTTCTTATCGCCAATGATACAGGAGTTTTTTGGGTATGACCTATTGCTCCCCGGAAATCCGTATATCCTATTTGCACTATCAACATTTGTCTATTTCTGGGGCGGCTGGCCATTTTTAAAGGGATTTTATAATGAAATAAAATCCAAGGGTCCGGGCATGATGGCCCTAATCTCAATGGCTATAAGTGTGGCCTATTTCTATAGTGCCGCTACAGTTTTCGGACTCCCTGGGGAGGACTTTTTCTGGGAACTGAGCACCTTGATTGTCATCATGCTGTTGGGACATTGGTTGGAAATGAAATCGGTGCTGGGCGCATCCAAGGCACTCCAACTTTTGGTCAGTATGCTGCCCGCTGAGGCCCATAAAGTTGTGGGTGATAAAATTCAAGATGTAAAACTAGAGGATTTATTAAAAGATGACATCATATTGGTTAAACCCGGCGAGAAAGTACCCGCGGATGGCATCATCACCGAAGGATCTAGCTACCTGAACGAGTCGATGCTGACAGGCGAGTCAAAACCGGTAAAAAAAGAAGTACAGGATAAGGTCATCGGAGGTTCCATAAATGGCAATAGTACCTTAAGGGTAAAGGTAGAGCATACTGGAAAGGACAGTTACCTGAACAAGGTGATCAAGATGGTCGATGAGGCACAGCGCACGAAATCGAAGATGCAGAACCTTTCAGATCGGGCGGCCAAATGGCTGACCTATATTGCATTGGCCATTGGCTTTGGGACACTCGCGGTTTGGCTGATTTTAGGTTTCCCATTTGTTTTTGCATTGGAAAGAATGGTAACGGTCATGGTCATTGCCTGTCCACACGCGCTCGGTCTTGCCATTCCGTTGGTTGTCGCTATATCTACAGCGGTATCTGCCCAAAATGGTTTATTGATCCGAAACAGAACGGCCTTTGAAGAATCCCGAAAAATATCGGCTTTATTGTTTGATAAAACGGGAACATTGACCAAAGGTGATTTTGGGGTGACCCGAATTGAATCAGTGAACGAATTGTACACCAGAGATGAAATTCTGAGGTTATCCAGTGCTCTAGAACTAAGCTCCGAACACCCCATCGCCGTGGGGATCATCAAAAAGGTCAAAGAAAAGGACATCGAGATTCCAAAGACCAAAAACTTCAACGCCATAACGGGCAAGGGTGTAGAGGCAATCGTAGAGGGTAAGAAGGTCAAGGTAGTAAGTCCGGGATATCTTCGGGATGAAAAAATCCAAATTACCGAAGATGCCTTTAGTGATGCCGCAGAGACCGTAGTTTTTGTTCTGATAGATGGAAAATTAGCAGGATATATTGCGCTGGCCGATGAAATACGGCCAGAATCTGCCGATGCCATCAAAGTATTCAAAAAGAATAACATCAAAGTCTTAATGGCTACGGGCGATAATGAAAAAACAGCAAAGGCTGTGAGTGACAAACTTGGTTTGGATGGGTATTATGCCGAGGTGCTACCCCATCAAAAAGTGGAAATCGTAAAAGAACTGGAAAGCAAAGGAGAGTTTGTGGCCATGACGGGAGATGGGGTCAATGACGCACCTGCATTGGCAAAAGCTGATGTAGGAATTGCTGTTGGTTCCGGTACCGATGTTGCCGCGGAAACCGCCGATATCATTTTGGTAAACAGTAACCCAAAAGATATCGCCAATCTGATATTGTTCGGTAAAGCCACCTATAACAAAATGATCCAGAATTTGGTGTGGGCAACAGGCTACAACGTTGTGGCCATACCGTTGGCGGCTGGGGTTTTATATTCTTCTGGATTTGTGTTGGGGCCAGCAGTAGGTGCCGTATTTATGAGCTTGAGTACCATCATTGTTGCCATAAACGCTCAATTGTTAAAAAGAAAAATCGGAAGCAACTGATGAACAGGAAAGAAAAACTCGGTAGAATATTTCTAGTTTTATTGAGTTTGTTCGTAGTGATGTTGGGCTACGGCATTTTATTGCCTACCCTCCCATATTATACCGAAAAACTGGCTTTAAAAGACAATCTGGATACGGACCTTATCAACTTCCATATCGGAATGTTGACCAGTATTTATCCGTTGTTCCAACTCTTGTTCGTTATCGTCTGGGGCAAGCTTTCCGATAAACACGGCCGTAAACCTATAATACTATTGGGGCTTGTAGGTTTTGTCGTGATGAACTTGCTAACCGGTCTTTCCACTTCTCTGTCGATGCTATATATAGCCCGTATCATAGGGGGCATCTTTACGTCAGCGGTCACTCCGGTCAGTAATGCCTATTTAAGTGATATTACCTCTGAAAAGCGAAGGACCAAAATAATGGCCTGGTCTGGGGTCGCTATCAGTTCCGGGGTGATATTTGGCCCTGTTCTGGGGGGATTTCTGTCGCAAACGAACCTACATTATACATACTCTTTTGGGGTGTTCCACTTAGACGGTTTTTCGGTTCCCTTTATTTTGGCTGCTCTTTTGGGCTTTGTGGTATTGCTGATAATCATAAAATGGCTGAAGAATACCGAAATAAAAAAACGTATTGTTTCTGAGGCGGTCAAATTCAGTTTTTCCCTGAGTAACTATTTTATCATTTTGTTGCTCCTATCCTTTGCGATACAGTTTGTGGTTACCCTGTTTGAGACCGTGTTTTCAATTTATGGGAAGGATGAGTTGGCATTTACAACCAATCAGGTGGGTATCGGTTTTATGCTCTGTGGTTCGGTAATGGCCATTTTGCAGCCTGTGTTCGCGACCTATGGCGAAAAAATGCTGACCTCAAAACAGCAAATAACATTAGGGTTATTAATATCCGGTGTTTCGTTAATTGTCTTCCCCTTTGTGAGCGGTGAACTATACATTTACGGTACCATAATAATTTTCGCAGCTGGGGGAGCCATGGTGACACCAAACCTGCTTTCGGCAATTTCTTTGATTTCCCGGGATAATACGGGAAGGAATATATCCATTCAAAGTTCCACGAACAGTATCGGACAGATTTTGGGCCCGGTACTGGGGACTTGGCTGATAGCTGGTGGGTTTTATTACCCTTTTATTATTGCCGGTGCAACCATTTTTGGTGCTATGGGACTGGTTTACTTTTTGAAGCGACCAAATAAAGGGATTGACGGGCCCTTAAGCATAAAAAACTTTAGGGATGGATCATAGAAAATGTAGTAAAACAGCACTTCAAAATGCTGCTGACAATTCGAAATATGTTGAATTGGTTCGTTCGGGAGAAGACTATTTTTTAAGGCTGGAAAAGTTAATCGATAAGGCAGAAAAAGAAATCCATATACAGACCTATATTTTTGAAAACGATGATACGGGAAACCGTATAGCCTCCTGTTTGAAGAAAGCCGCTCAACGAAAGGTAAAGGTATATGTCTTATTGGACGCCTATGGTAGCGCTGCATTACCCAATAGTTTTGCCCAGGATTTGGTGCAGCATGGTATTTTACTTCGTTTTTTTTCACCTTTATTCTCTCTGAACAATTTTTATATCGGCAGGCGGATGCACCATAAAATTGTGGTCGCCGATGAAAAAATGGCATTGATAGGCGGAATCAATATTGCCGATAAGTACCACGGAACCACAGGTTCGGAACCTTGGTTGGACTATGCCGTTCAGTTAAACTGCCCAGCAGCCAAGAATCTACAAATATTGTGTAGCGATTATTTTTTCAAAAAAGGGAGTTCAAAAAAAATACCACCAGTTTTACATTCGGCCGGTAGTGCACTCGTGGGTATTTTACAAAACGACTGGCTACAGCAAAAAACGGAAGTCTGTGATACCTACACGAACGCCTTCATTCATGCCGAAAAGGAAATTGTAATCGTGGGCTCGTATTTTTTACCTGGAAACAGATTGGCAAAGGCTTTGAAAAAGGCGTGTAAAAGAGGAATAAAAACAACGGTGATCTTAGCGGGTATTAGCGATGTGCCTTTGGTGCGTAGGGCAACCGAACATTTGTACTCCTCTTTTCTAGACGACCATATGAGAATCTATGAGTGGAACAAATCCGTAGTACACGGTAAAGCTGCGGTGGTTGATAACAAATGGTCTACCGTAGGTTCATTTAACTTGAACAGTCTTAGTTGCTATGGCAGCATTGAAATGAACGTAGAGGTTCACTCAGTAGAATTTGCCGAAAACCTTCGGGCTGACTTTGAAATAGTTATAAGCGAGTGTAGCGAAATTACAAAGGGGAGTCTAAGACAAAGAGCCGGTATATTCAATAAGTTGGGTAATTGGATTTTTTACCAAATGGTACGAACGATTATGCTTTTTCTGACCTTTCTTCCGCATTTAAGGTTTTTGAAAAATTATAGGTTATAATATGTTGGCAAGTGGTTAAATGGTTGGGCTCGTTTATCTGTCTTTACGACCCGAGCAGCAAACCATACGGCACAAGAACCTAAAATAAGGAAATATACAATCAGTGGCGGAATGCAAACTGTAACTGCGCTAGGCACCATACATATAAAACGATTAGTAATATTGAAATACATTAATAATGACAGATTTAACACCAAACGCGATCGAACGCATACTCAGGAACAATTACCTCGGCCACTTGGCCTATCTATGGCAAGGGAAGCCCCATGTGATTCCCTTTACCTATTATTTTGACCCTACGGACAATACGATCATTAGCTATACCTCGGAAGGCCATAAAATCGATGCGATGCGAGCCAACAAATCGGTTGCCGTTCAAGTCGAACAAGTGCAATCCATATCCAATTGGGAATCGGTCATGTTACAAGGTACATTCGAAGAAATTCGAGGCAGTAGTGCCAAACAAAAATTACATCTATTCACCGAAGGCGTGAAGGACATTATCCGTAGAAAAGAAAACAGAGAGGTAGGGTTCATCAATGAATTTTCCAGTAAATCATCTGCTAATGGCATTCCAGTCGTCTTTCAAATCAAAATACTAGAAATGTCGGGTAAAAGAAGAAAAAAATAAAAGATAGATTTCAAAAAGAGACCATCTTTTTGAATCATAGGATTCCGAAATGAGAAACGAAAAGATTTTAACGTGGTTAAAAAAAATTAAACAAGGCCAAAATTCGTTTAAAATTGGAATACGATTTTTAAGGTCTAAGTAATCTCTAATCTAATAATTGAAGAAAATTAAGCTCACGGCGTATTGTGGCAAAACCATTCTGGGACATTTTAATGACCCTAAAGCAATAGATCGGAACATTATATTGGATCCCGACACCAAATCTGACCTATTATCTCCTGAAAGGATTCATAACCACAAACAGAACCCAAATTCACGCAAAATTTAGAGAAATCACTCTTAACTGTTAATCACATTTGCCCTTGCTGCTTAAAATTAAGGTTATTATACTATTAAACGATCCTGGTTTGGGAGGTAAGCATAAAAAGATTGGGGCATCTACGAATCAGCTTTTAAAATTGATCAATTGCAAATGATATAATTCAATTATGAATTCAGGCCTCAGGATTCTGCATAAAGCACACAACCAACATGTTATAAAGTTCTGGATGTTTTTTTTTGAGTAAATCTGGACGTTCAAAAAAATACTCTGAAGCAACTGCAAAAAATTCAACAGCGTTTGTTCCACCATATTTTCGAATATCAGAATGGTCACTGTTTATCGCTTCCATTTCCTTATGGATCAAATTTATCCAAGGTATGGTATATTGATGCTCTAATAATCTTTCCGGAATACCATCTGCAAAATCATCAAGCTTATCTAAAAGGTGTACAAATTCGTGTATGCCGGTATTGCTTTTATCACTTTGGTTCACAAAACCATGGTATAATGCCTTTTTTGATAATATCATCTGTTTTTCAAAACGTCCGTTACCAACAATTCCACCAATATTCCGTGTTTTTGCCTTACCATTGAATTGCATGTCCGCATTGAAGTAATCGGGATATAACAAGATTCCACTTAAATTGGTATAATGCCACTCTTCAAATCCAAAAACAGGTATAATTGCACTTGCCGCAATCAAAACCTTATCAAGATCTTGTAATTCCAATCGCACACCTTCAATGTAGACTTCACTTAGAAATTCCATCATTCTGCGTTGAAATAGCATTTGCTTGTTTCCAGGAAGATTTCGGTAGTAAACCACATAAGCCATTGCCAGCTCATGCCAGTGACCAGGAAAAGGCCGAGGTTTACGCCGTTGCGACTTTCTATAGTTATAAACAAAAAATAGAAGAATAACTATTAATACAAAAACATAAATCATATTTGTGTTACTTCAGTAAAGTGAATCTCTTATTGAAGATTCCCAATTTAAAGATCTTCAAAAACTCCTTTTTGTGCGACAGGTCTAGAATCTCCAACGGGGTATATCCAAACCAGTACAATGCCGCGATGATACTTCCCGCACTGGATCCGGAAACATCTTCCGGAAATATCCCGTGGTCGTTAAGGGCCTGAAGGACCCCTATATGGGCAGCTCCCCTTGCACCTCCTCCTGACAAAGCAATTCCAATCAATGGCATCTTTTAAATTGTTTTTACTCCTTCAACAATTTAAGTATAATTGGAAGTACCACCAATAACAATGGCAATGCGAAGACCAACCCTCCGATGACGGCAATCGCCAAGGGCTGGTGCAACTGGGCCCCTGCTCCGATACCCAGGGCCAAGGGGATCAAGGCCATGATTGCGGCAGTGGCTGTCATTAATTTGGGCCGCAATCGTTGCGCTATGGAATATTCGATCTTTTGTGGGTGTGATAACGAAACATCACATTCTTGGTACTGTTGATAGGTAAAAATGGCATTCTCCCCGATAATCCCAACTATCATAATGATACCTGTGTAACTTCCTACATTCAAAGGTGTTCCTGTCAATAATAGACTCAACAGACAACCTGCAACCCCTAAAATGGCAATGAATATGATGGCAAGAGCAATCTTGATCTTTCTGAACAGAAACAATATGACGGTAAAGACCAACAGTACCGCGGCAATCAAAATGAGCATCAATTCCTTAAAAGCCTGTTGTTGTTGCTGGTATTCCCCTCCATATTCAATATGATACCCCGGGGGAAGGCTGATCTTCGTGGACAGATTGTTTCGGATATCGGTCAAGGTAGACCCAAGGTCCCTGTTGTTCAAGCGAGCCGTAACGACCCCTATGGATTTTTGGTTTTCCCGATTGATCTCTGCCACTCCCTTCCCTATTTCAATTTTCGCCACTTTTTGTAAGGGTACAATATCCCCACTGGGCAATTGCAGGGTCATTTGTTGGATATCGGAAACCGAATTGGTGTTGGTGCCGGGAAATACCAACCGGATATTCACTACCTGCTCCCTTTCAATTATACTACTGATGACCACCCCTTGGATCTGGGTTTCCAGTTGCTCGATATTGGCGAACTGGTTGTTCTCGATCTTGGTCAACAAGGTCAAGCGCTTGGTCATTTGGGAGAGTCGCTGTATATCCCTTTGGATGGAAGTGAGTTGTTCGAACTGCTGGTCGTCCAATGGTTCCTCCATATTGATCACGTTCTCGATCTTTGCCTGTATAATGGCCAAGGGGGTCTGCATCTCATGGGATACATCCTCCGTATATTGTTTCAGGTTCCGATAATCCGAACGGACCTTATTGGTCAAGATCTTGATCTCTGAATTCAATTCGGAGAACTCCAGGATTCCACTGTCCATCAGGGCGATGGGAGCATCGGAGCTGAGCGAAAACCGTTTCATTTGCTCCAGGTTGTGGAAAAAAGGGGTCCACAGTTTTTGGTTCCTCGAACGATTCACATAAAACAGGAACAGGAATACCAAAAGGATGATCACCAAATAGGAAATGACCACGGCGATCAGGATATTCTCCGATTCCACCACAAGTGCGCGGACCGTGATCCTATAATTTTCACCATTGATGGCGGAGAAGGTGGACAGTTCCCTGAACTCTTCCATTTCATCTTGTGAGGGATCATAGATGATGGTATCCTTTAGCACCTCATTGCCCAACCGGGATACCTTTTGGATCTCGACCACCGGGGACAATTGAAAAGGCTCCGGATTTTCGATCAGGGAACTTTCGATCCGTGCCTCTGTCGAACGGAGCTCTTCCTCCACTTCAGACTGGAGCAGGTTCCTCAGATAGAAATAAAGGGCCACCGTACTGACCAACATCAACAGGGCACTGATCCCCAAAAAAGTTTTGGAGGTCTTTCTGATCAATCGTATTTTTTTCAAGGTATCCCCCATAGATCACTCTTCCACGAACTTATACCCACTTCCGTAGGCCGTTTTGATATACTTGGCCCCTGCTTCGGTCAATTTTTTGCGCAGGTTGTTGATATGGACATAAATAAAATCAAAATTATCCGCAAGATCGCTATGATCCCCCCATAAATGTTCGGCGATGATCTCTTTGGAAAGCACCCGTCCCTTATTGGTGACAAAAAAAAGCAAGAGATCGAATTCCTTACGGGTCAAGGAAAGGGCTTGCTCATTGACATAAGCGGTCCTAGAGCGCGTATCAATGGAAATCTCGTGGAACTCCAAACGGTCATTGCCCCCAAACTTGCCCCTTCTCAAAACCGCCTTTATCCTCGAATTGAGTTCGGCCAAATGAAAGGGTTTGGTCAAATAGTCATCGGCACCCAGATCCAATCCTTCCAGTTTATCGTCCAAGGAATTGTTGGCGGAGATGATGATGGTCGGGGTCTCCGAACGGTTGCGCTTCAACAGTTTTAGGATATCCAATCCACTACCGGTGATCAGGTTGATGTCCAGGACCAACAGATCATATTCATAGAGGTCAATCTTATAGAGGGCCTCGTGGTAGTCTGAAGCCATTTCACAGACATTGCCATCCCTTTCCAAATAGGTGGCAATGGATTTCTGGAGTTCGGTCTCGTCTTCTGCAATAAGGATCTTCATACCATAAATTTATGGTATAAAAATAGATCTCAAATCTTTAGGAATTCTAAAGTCGCCATCTACACTTCCAGCAATGGATCAGGTTGTTGCGACTGATGTCCCTTTCATTCCTTCACTAACAAACTATCCATGACTTGAATCGGACGGTTGGATGACAATGATATGCTGATGTGCCAATGCTTTTAATACAGCTGGAAGCCAGTTCCATTTTTCCTGAGGTGTACCATTCCTATTTCATTTCCTTTCTTGGCCAACACTATAACCTTTGTTATGGCAAAATTTTGTTTTCATGTTAAATTATATACCCTATAAGGGATTCCACTTCTCTTTATCGATAGGTCAATAGTTGAGCTCCAACCTTCTGCCTCCACGGCTTTCCAAGAGAATCAGTCTTAGATGCTCCTTATGGGATAGGACAAATTTGGGTAGCACAAGTACAAATCGTTGGGAAGTCCCGGTTTTAATAATTTTGGGTCGTTCAAAGATATAGTGGGGTTCCAACCTGGTTTCTTGATACGAGGATCTCCGTTTCAAGCTGCCATTTATCCTTAGGGCCTCAAGGGTGCCTACTTCAAAATCAATGCCTGATCGGTTGCGCACCTCTACAACCATAAATACTTGAGCGTTTCGGTAGACCAACCTTTTCAACAGCAATCGGATTCCCTTTCTTCGCACCGATGCCAAGGCACCATTCCCATCACTTGATGGCAATCCACTTAAAAAAGCAAATCGAGCTGTGTGGGAAGCCAAGGAATCCCCTTTTTTACCAGGTAATGGCTGTACTGGACCAATGCTATGCGCCTTGTCCACAAAAAAATGGGTTTGGGCAACGTTTTCCCTATAGGCCACCTTAAATTCATATGCTTGTCCGTCCATGGTGACCACCAAAAGGTTGGTAATGGTGTTGGCTGTGGACTGCAATAGCCCAAAATATTGAGCTTCTTCCCGGTTATAGGTAAAGATCGCTTTAGTGTTTCCCGTTATAGCCTGTTTGATGGGACTGGGAAAAAAGAGGGCCACGTTCATTTGTGAATTGGCTTGGATGGTGTCCAAAACCTTTTGGCCCGATACGGTGTGCCCATAGGCCATTAGCATTACTGCAATGATGACGTTTAGTGTTTTCATGATCTAGGTATTAAGAAAAATTGATAATGGTCGGAAATCTGAACTTTAACGGTACGTTGATCACGCTGAAATATGCGTTTGATCCCATTGAACTGGGGCACACCCGGCACATTGATCTCTCCAAGGCCCTCATCCAAAGACCGATCCACCACTTCACCCCGCAGATGGTTCTTCACATAAATCCCTTCCTGCCCATCCTGGGCATCATAGGCTTGCATATCCATAAGGGTTGTCCCCAATCGGGTAAGTTCCACCATCACCCGGTTGGGCCTTATCTTTACAAAGCCATAGAGGCGGGTACCTCCTGGCATCCTTTTCCCATCCACAACATAGTCATGGGCGAGTCGCAAGTCCAATCGTTGTCCATCCCGAAGGGTCTGGTCCCCATCCACATACACCTTGGCCACAGCAGTAGTTGGTAAATTTCCATCGGAACGGTTCCTTTTTGGATTGGAGGCAAAGAACAGTTGATGTACCAATCCTAGCTCCGTTTCCGTCCTTGGGGAACCCATTGTCAACTTTTCATCGTCTACCTTTACCTTCTTTACAGTCCCCAACTTGGGCATTACACCTGCATCCGATACAGAATTTTTTTTTGCAGTAAAGGCATTGATATCATAGACGCTGTCTATGATACGCTGCTTTTCATATTCCATATAATCGGGATTGAAATACCCTTTATCATCCACCATGTGGTCGGGATACACTTGGGGTGCCGTGGATTGTTTTTCCACCTTGATGGCTTCCACGGCTTCCAGTTTGGTTTCAAACTCCACCGAAGTGTCCTCCAGATCCGGCATGGGGATCCTCCCTACATCAAGGCTTTCCTTTTTTGGCTTACCAAAAGTGACGATGCTATATATGGTGATAAAGAGTACCATACATGCCAGTACCAGCACAAAAACTATTTTATTCTTCTGTGTTTTCATGAGTTTCTAGTTTACGAAGTGAGTTTTCAAAAAAATCAGTGATCAACAATCCATGAGGATTATGGGGAAAATTCCGTTCCACCTGGATCAAATGTCCCGAGGTCACCAGTTCATAGGTATCGGTGACGGTTCCCCGATTGATCCGTATATGCAATTGGGTCCTAAACGCAAAGGAAGACCCATCCCAATCCAGCTCTGTATCGATTCGGATGACCTCTTGCACAAGGGAATATTGCAACAACCGGTTATAGAAACCGTCTGCCTTTTTCTGTTGAAAGACAGCACCAACGGAGGCATTGCCCAACCAAAGGGCCTTCTCCATGTTCTTCTCATAACTGCCGGCATCCACCCCATAAAACCACCTATGAAACTGTTCCAAATGGGCCAGGGCCTCCACTTCCAGATGATCCCGTTGTTCGGCCCAGGAAAGCGGTATGACCTCCCCTTCCCCATTGACCACGAAGGCCCCGTTCAACGATTCACGGTATATCCTGCCCACTAGGACCATAGCAACCATACAGACCAAAACCGAGGCGATAACCACGGCAAGAACCACAAAACGGTTGAGCCGCAGCACATGAACAATACTTTTAAAAGGTGTTTTCATAGACTTCAATTTAACCGGTGAACAATCGAAGGGTAAAACTGGTCGCCCTTCGGTACAATTTAAATTTGAGCAAGACAATAAAGCCAATGGTCCCGAGTTCAATGATCGGGGCAAAGAATTCACGCCCAAAATCAAAACCAAAGAGGTTCCCCCAGAAGTTGGTACTGATCTCCGTATAAAGGTTGTTGACGAAGACATTGACCAAAAAGAAGGCGGGCACCAGCATATATACAGCTGCATACAACTTAAAAAACTGATAGGCCAAGGGCCTGAATTTCTCAAAGACGGCCAAACTGATGACCAAGGGAAAAAAGGCCTGTAGGATTCCCAACAGGAAATACCGCTCCGCAAGGAACAAAGGATAGATGAACAGGTCCATCAACCAAAGAATGACCCCGATGATAAAGGCCAAGACCTTCAAACCGTACAAAGGGGTCACCAGGGCCTCATACAACAGTGCCATGGCCTTTTTGGCGGCTTCCAAGGCACCCACATCCCGTTCCAGATCTACATCCTGCAGCTGCAATGGGAGGAGTGCCGGAGCCGTGTCCCGGTATTGGACCTCAATGGCCACCAAAATGCCATCGAAGACTCCCAATACCTCTGTGGAGAAAATGACCAGCAGCACCACCAAAAAATTCTTGGCCAGTTCCGTTGGGGTCAATCCCCAGGTATGGCCATCGATGGTGGCGATGCCCTCATTGTATTTCTTCAATATATTTATCAAAAAGAACAGGACGGCCAAGGTCTTCATCCCCACAATGGTATATTGGGAGAAATCACTGTCCTTGATGGTCTGAAAGACCGCATCCACATATTCCAATCCTATGCCCAAAAAGTATCCCGCCATCAGTATTCCGTTTCCCGATTATTGATAATATCCTGCATCCTCCGAAAGGAGATGATCTCTCGATAGCGACGGGTCTTGACCTCAAGCTCGGCCACCATTTCCTGGGACTGGACTTTCTTTTCCATCAAAATGGCGGTACGCTCCGCATCGGTCATCTTCAAAAAATCACTGGACAAGATCTGGTTGACAAAATCCAGGTCATCAATGGCCGTATCCATGATCTGCTCAAAGGCTTTGGATACCTGTTCCACTTCCCCCGCCTTGATATAGGGGGAGTTCAGAATATCACGAAGATCGTTCTGTACCGTTCGAAATAAAATCTCGTTGTTACGTGCCAATTCCCGAAGCGCCTTCAGTTGTTTGATGGTGTTATTGACCTTGACAATATTGTCCTTCTGTTCCTTTAAAAACTCCACGGTCTTTAGCAGTTCAGAGGTCTGTTTGGCCGATTCCAACAAGGACTTCGTCATACTGATAAAGTTCGTGTTGTCATACACCGGCATCCCCTGGGCCGTAGCACGGCCGGACAAGGAAATGGCCAAGATCAGCGCCAAGATCCACAATCGGGGATTGTTCCATAAGGTTTGTTTCCAATCTATTTTCATATCATTTTCTTTTGTTGATTTATAAATTCCGTAATGGCCCGTTCCATATCCCCGAACTGTGCAAAGAGTTCCATGATCTGACCATGTTCCATCCCATCGGTGAGATAGGCCGCATAGACCTCTGGGGGTACCTCCAAGCGAAAGACATTGCTTTCCTTCCCGATCTTGATAAAGATCTCGGTGTATTTGCGCACCCCGGTAAGATTGTTTCTAAGGGACTTTAATTGATTGAGATCATGGTTGGAGAGGTGCAACCGTCTAACCAATTCATGATAGCCCTTCTCGTTCCGCAGGCTATAAATTACTTGGGTATTCTCCAGGATACTTGCCGAAGTGGCATTTTCAGGTAACTGGTTGATGGATTGCAGGATGATCCCAATGGCCCCGTTCTGTTTTCGGATGGCCTGGTAATAGAACTCCACACTCTCCAGGACATTGGGAAACTTGAGCTGCTTGGCAAACTCATCGAAAAGAATAATGCCCCTTTCCGAACGGTTTCGCCAAATGGTGCGTTGGATGGCCGACTTGATCAATTTGAGCATTACGGACAGGATTTCCCTATTGTCGCGCACCTCGTCCAACTCAAAGACAATTAAACGCTTGTCCTCAATTTTATAGGTCTGATCTTCTGCCATATGAAACAGAAAACTGTACAGTCCCCCGTCCACATATTCGGAAAGGATGTGCAAAAATCCATAGACATTGAAATCCGATTCCTGAACCCGTGTATCCTCGATCAAAGTATCTTTGTTCCTATCAACGAACTGATATAGGGAAGCCAAGGAATGCCCCTCCATGATCTTATTATAATAGTGCAACAACACTTTTTTCAAGGCCACTTCCTTGGATTTGGTCACATGGCTTTCCGCCAAGAGCTCCAAAAGGAACAGGGCCAGATCTTCCAAGCGTTCGGGATTCAAATCGGACTGTTCTGAAATGTAAAAGGGATTGATGCCCAGATTCTTCCCCTGTTCGTATCGCAATATGATATGATCATCGGGATACAATTGGGCAAATTTGGCATAGGAACCCCCTAGATCGATAATGACCAGTCGTACATCGGCCTCAAAGTATTGACGTAGAATATTATTGGCCAAAAAGGATTTCCCCTCCCCGGTCGGGGCAAAAATGGCAAAGTTCCGGGCCTTGATACGCCTTTTCCCCTCGTCCCATACATCCTTGACCACAGGAATATTGTACTGTCTATCATTAAAAACGATCCCTGTTTCATCAGAGCGATAATTGGTATTGTTGATATACAGACAAAGGGCCGGTTTGAGATCCATCACGAAGAGATCCTCATTGGAAAAGTTGGAAGCATGACTGGGATAGGAGTTCAAAAAATAATGTTTGCGCTCCTCTCCGTTGGGATGATAGGGTCGAATATCCAATTCCTTTAATTGCGCCTTGATGCCAGAAGCAATGCGCTTCAACAAGCCAGCTTCCGTATGCCAAAAAACAATATTCACATGGCCACGAACAATCCGTGCGGTATCATCCCCATTGATCCTGTCCAAGATATGTTGGACCTTGTTGCGAACCACTTTGTTCTGGGAACCAAAATTGGAGCTCTTGGAGAGTTCCTCTATTTTTTTGTCCAATCGTTTGCGCCATTGATGGGTATCGTCCAGAAAAAGAATCTGGTTGATGATATGGTTTTCCCCCAATTCCAGTCCCAGATCGTCCATAAAACCCTTATGAAAGCTGAATCCGTCCGAACTGAATTTCCCATTGGGCACACTGCTCTGCACGGTTTCTCCAAAACATTTTTCATTATTGATGGCCATCACATCGAAATAATGGTCACCAATTTCCAATGGGCCTTTTCCGAGCTGGATATCCGTATCAAAATCAAGATTGAACCCATTGAAATAATTATGGGTATGCTTCAATATGGCTTCAGGTTCCATGGGAACCATGGTCACGCTTTTGGAGTTGTTGACATAGGATACCGCATCGTTCACCGAAGTAATAAATTCCGCTACCTGCACATCCAGTTTACGGTGAAGACCATTCTCCACTTTTCGAAAGGGATTGACATATTTGGTGGCATTGAATGCCTTCTCAAGAGGAAGTACAAATAAGAGATAACTCTGATGGTCCAAATGCTCCCTACCTACAAAATAATCATGGGTAGCCTTTGCCAGAAAGGTATCCCTTGGAAGGTTCCTAGCATCATAACCTTTCTTTTGATACCTATCCTGCTTATGGATAATAGCACCCACGGGCAAGGATTTAAAGGCCTGGAACCACATCCCGTGCAGCTCCTCAAAATCCGTCTCAGAAAGGGAGTATATCTCAGGTAATTCCACTTGATAACACAACACCACATTGCCATTGCTCCCAAAGACCACATGGTTTTGGATATCCAGGATTGGGTGAAATGCATTGAAATTGAGCTTAGACATAGTCAATGGGATTTAACTGTTTTAGGCTTATGTTCTTGGGAAAGGTTTGCACTACCCTCCATTGGAAAGGTTGCTTCACCCACTGCAACAATGCCCCATAGAGAAGGGCATTGAAGAGCAGTAGGCCCACGATGACACCAAATTGAAACGAAAAAATGATGATCAAAAGCGAACCGATGATAGACACCATCATCAGGGCAAACAGGGAAATGGACAGCCCCATGATCATGGCCCGCTTTCGTATATTTCTATAGACCTCGAACTGTTTCATCAGACCACAATTCCGATGAGATAGGTAAAGATGCCCACAACGGCCCCGGCAATCAACACAAAGACCAAGACCCGGGTAATGCCCCTTTTTAGGTCAGCATTCTCTCCAAAGAAATGTCCGGCATTAAAAAGGAAGCCCACTAAAAAGATGACCCCCAATATGATGGGAAATATGGCCCGAATGGTGTCTGAAATATCGTTGACCGAATCCTCAATACCCCCGATCTGGGCCAAAAGGGCACTGGAGGTAAAAAGCAACATTAAGGTGATGAAGAAAGATTTTCGCATATCGTAAACGTTTAAGGGTTAGACGATTATTGATATGTGAAAATTAATGGAATACACATCACAAATAATTGATAATCAGTTATTTGTGAATATCATTATAGTTGCATTGAAACAGGTTCAATTGGTCTGGAATCCATGCAGATTTAATGAAAAAGCGAACACTCCCTGTTGATAAGTGCCATCTGGTTCCAATCCCTCCAGCCCAAAAACGTCAAAAGTGGCTGATCGGCCCATCAAAAAGTGTTGCAATTCGCCCAAATTCAAGGTTACATGCTACACCAGCCACAAAACCTTATTTTCTTTTGTCCTTACAGTCCTTATCAAACCCTACAAGGTTGAAAAGTTCCCGCATCCTTGACCTTACCCGGTTCCCATACCTTGCTTCCAGTTCCTGTGCATTGAGATTGGTAGTGGCGTGGGTCTTGATCTTATGGTCAGTGAACAGCTCATAGCGGGACAATAAGATCTCCCCCATGACATTGCACTCCTTTCCAAAATGGACCCCATCAGGTTCCACACCCAGGTCGTCAAAACAAAAGGATTGGGTGTTTCCATAGTCCCCAATAATCTTATAGCCCAAATGGTTGAAGCCAAAGACAATGTTCCTGGAGGGAATGACTTCATAAGGCCTTTGGTGGGGCACCATGAACTTGAACAGTTTCATCAAACTGGTCTTCCCACAGCCTACCGGACCTGAAAGGAGAAGGCCCTTATCCACATCGATCCCGAACTGTTTGCAACGTTCCCTGTCCCTGATAAAGTAGAGACTGAGCTTGTACAGCATCTCCCGGTCCTCCCTGTGCATCCTGAACTTCTTGCCAAACAGGAGTTTTCCCTTGGCATCGAGGTAGACCAGGATCTTATCGAAATCGTATTTGATCTCCCTGCCCTTCAAGGAGCCCAGTTCATAGCTTATGGCACCTTCAGTGATGATATGTGGGGCCTTAAAATTCATAGCGGTTCGTTGTAGTCCTTGTCCTTGCTAGTCCGCAAGTTGTCCAGATATGGGACAGTGGGGGTGCGTTTGGCATTGTTTTCTTCGATCTCAAAAACTTTCTTTTTCATTTTTTTCCGTTTCTTCCCGTTTGTAATGTTTTTAGTTGTTTGTATAAGTTTGTTTATAGGTACCAACGCTTGTCCACTGCTTGTCCCGAATTTGGTACGGTACTGGTCCAGGGCTTGTCCAGTACTTGTCCCAAAATCGAACATCTTGATTCGGCTGCCCTTGTAGGGATTGTGGGATGGAGAGTACAGGATATAGTTCCAATGGCTGAGCTCTCGGATGCAGCGGTGATAGGTCGATTTGGAGCCTATTTTGGCATAAGCCATGGCCTCTTCCCTACTGATATAGAACTCGGCCACAAAATAGTTTTGGTTCCACAATTGGAAGAGTCCGATATACAGGCTGATATGGGTCGGGTTCAAACGGTTGTCCTTGGCAAACTGGGCAAACACCCCGTTCAGGTGTTTGATATAATTGATGTCCTCCATCTTAGATGCGGTTATGGACCTTGTTCTGCTCCAGTACTTCCATGATCTCATGGTATTCATAGTAGAGCACCCCTCCTATCTTTGTATAGGGTAGGGTCCCATTGATCCTTAGGTTTTGAAGGGTGCCCGGGGATATGCCCAAGAGGTCCCGCACCTCATTTGATTTGAGCCATTTTTTGTTGCGTTGTCCCTTTTCGTTCTGCAAAAGGTCCTTGATGTCCTCCAACAGTTCTATCTTGAACTCCCTTAAATCTTCGGTGGTAATGATGGTCGCTCCCATGTGTTTTGTGTTTTAATAGGAAGGGCCACTGCATGATTTTTATGTCATTTGGTGACCCATCCACTGATTTGACTTTCTGGGACAAAACTCAAAAACAAAATTGAAAAAACTTCCCAAGTTGGTACCAAGGTGGGTGTTTTTTTCAATGCATAGGATTTGATGGTATTTGGTTGAATTTGACCTTTGTAAACCTATTGGAAACCTCAGAAAACCCATAATCCTGGCACTATGGCCCATCAAAATGCAAATTCCCAAGTTGGTACCAACTTGGGAAAAACTAAAACTCATTCATCCAGGGAATCCATCCGTTGGTTGAGCATCTCAATGAGCTTGTCCAAAAAGCGGGTCTTACTGGTCTTTCGGGACCGGATATCAATAAAAGTGTGGTAGTAGTTACCGAGGTCCACATTGTAAAAATGTTCAAAATGCGAGGCCAACTCCTTGATGTCCGTGGTACCGCTATTGATGCATTTGCTGGATTGGAGTGCATATAAAAGTTCGATCAAATCGGTCTTGTTTCCGGTCCAGAAGAGTTTTGAAGGTTTTTCCATGGTCATGTTCTTTTGGGGTTCTAAATTGTTTTGTAGGTCATCCACCTCCTTTCTCAGGTACACGATGAGCATGTCATAGGCCATGATCGTGGCCACGGTACCATCCTGACAGGTGGAAAACTGGTCATCGATCAAAAAGTGGAAGGATTCAAGGGGCAACCTGAGATCTCGGTTACCCCGAACGAAATACTGCTCGTCGAGGGACATGGCCCCACGACGGTAATAATTATAAAACTCCAGATTATCGTTAAAAAAGGTCTGGAACTTGTCGATCTGAAGTTGTAGGTACTTGATCTGTGCCGCATCATTTCCCCTAGGCCGCTTGCTCTCGATATTGAACAGTTTGACATAATAGATCAGCTTGCTAAAGATTTGGGGCTTGACGTGCTTAAAGAAGTAGATTTCGTCCGCTTGGGTCTCGAAGGTCTTGCCGGTAATCTGTTTTTGGAGTTTACGGATGCTCTTCTCCACAAGTACGATACCCTTTTCCGCTTTGAAAAGAATATCCCCGTTCCCGCTTTCCAAGGCATCCAATTGGCCTTCAAATTCTGATAGCAGCTTTTGGTATTTCATGACGTTTTTCCATTAATGCTGGCCTTCCATGATTCCGAGCAATTCCAGGATGAAATTGTCATTGGTCTGGAGATAGGCATATTTTTTCTCGACCGTTGCACCGAGTTTCCGTTTCTCAAAGGCAGCGGTCAACCCAAAATCGATTTTGGGAATGCCCAATCCAATGGCCCGTTCAATGGTCCGGTAGAGCAATTGCCGATAAATGGCAAACTCTTCCAGACCGTCATAATCCATACCTACAAAAGCAGGGACATAGACCTGGTTCAAATTGGTATAACAGAACATTACACCCACTATCCTTTCAGGTTTATCCCATGAACAAAGGAGAATAAACTCCCACAAATGGTTTTCGTTCATCTTTTCAAACAGGGAGTCCGGAAAGGAAAAGGTATTGAGCCCCAAATTTCTGGACTGTACTTCCCCGAACAAGGATTTGACCTGTTCAAGTTCAGATTTGGATAGCTTAGGAAGAACTAGGGTCTTTGCCCTATCGAGATAGGGTTGGACGTCCTTTCGAAAATGTCTTCTATTCCTTGAAGACAAAAGTTTCAAATAGTCTTCCATGGAATCCACCTTGTCCAGGACAACATAACAGGCGTTGGGCATCTGCACCCTTAAAAATCCCTGACCGTAAAGCGATTCGTTCCATGGTGTATGTTCTCCAAAGTCCCGTAGGACGGTCATCTTGGCCCCAAATTGGTGTTCCAGTTTTTCCATGGTTTCCAATAGGGTGTCCCTCGCTTCCTTGCCCAATGCATGTGATGCATTCCAATACAGGTGATCTCCTTCCGTGAACAGGCAACCTAGGGACAGGACCATGGATGACAAATGGTAGGGATCGATTTTCCTTTCCTCCTCAATGGCAGCAGAAATTTGTGCTTGTGCCAGCATATCGTCCTTCCAAAGGGAAACGGTCAGAAAGGTCATCAATACAGGTATCCCATCAGCATCCTTGATGACCACATATCGGAACAACCAGTTATGTTCCCTCTCTGGGTTATCCTGGAATACCTCTTCCAAAAACTTCAGCCCCTCCCAATCGTAGACCCCCTGCCCACCTAATCTTTGGTTCCATTCTTCCTTTTCAATTTGGTCAATGGTATCGAATACTTCAATGGTAAGCTCAGAAGATACTTTCGGCCCATTTAGGGGCTTTGGTTCCATATTAAAGGCGTGGAATACCCTTTGGGCATCGGTCTGGGTATCTTCCAATGCCTTTGGAAAATGATATTCCATGGCCTCCACCAATGCTTGGATTTCCATTTTTTGGTTATGCCTTGAAATCGTAATCCTTACACCAGTATTCTTTACAGGTACAGCAGGAAAGATCCCGAGGTTGACAAAGAAGCCCTCCCCCATCAAACGGTTCACAAAATTGTACCCGGTTTTGGGCATACCGGTCCCGATATAGAACACCGGGGATTCATTCCGATCGATCAAGGGAAGTTCCGTTATAGAAAGGCATTCATTGAAATAATCGATGCGTTCCCGCAATTCGTGCTGAAGCTCATAGATCTCGGATGATAGGTGAATCTGTGCAGAGGCAATGGCCGCGGCAACAGAAGCGGGTTCCAATTGGGCAGAAAAGGTCAACGGTCCACCAAAGGTCTTGATCTTATTATATAGTTGTGGGTTGGAACAGGCCAATACTGCACCACTGGCCCCAAAAGTCTTGCTCAGGGTGCCGAAGAGCAATACATTTTCGGACAATTCCCCCAATTGGTCCAACACATATCCGGTACCATTCCTTCCCACCCAACTCATGCCATGAACATCATCGAAATAAAAATGCAATTGGGAATATTTCTTTGCCAACCCCATCAGTTCCTTAACCGGGGCATAATCCCCGTACATGGAATAAATGCCATCGGCCATATACCAAATCCTGCCTTTGGAATGTTGGTACTTTTTGATCTTGTCCTCCAACATTTCCAAATGGTTATGCCGGATCATTTCGATGGGAACACTCCGGGTCTTTAGCATTTTGGCCGCATTCTGTACACTCCAATGGACCTGGTGGTCCAGAATGATTACGTCGTCATCATCCACGGCACTTGGAATGACACCTAAGTGCCCAAGGGTACTGTTTTTGGTAATGACAATGGGATAGCCATACATTTCGGAAATCGAGTTTTCCAATTTCTCATATAACGGATTGGAGATATAGGATTTGGATAAGGGAAATTGCGTCCCATAGCTATCAATGGCCTCCTTGGCGGCCTTTTTCAATCTGGGATCCAGTTCCAACCCTAAATAACCCGTGGTCCCAAAATGGTACAGTTCCCTTCCGCCAACTTCTATCGTCCTTCCCGAAAAAGACTTTCCGCCGGCATAAAGGTGCAATACCCCAGCTTGTTTTGCATCAGTGAATACCTCATGTACAGTGTTCAAAAAATTGTGGTGTTTGATCTTGGCCATTTTATTTGATATTATTTGTGATAAAAAGAAACGGATTTTGTAAGTTGATAAATCATACTTATTCTATTTAATCCCTTTCAGATAACAAATACTCCTTTTCAGATAACCAAAATCCTTTTATTAACGTCAATAGCTCTCCTGTAAAAAAATCAATTGCAGTAATTTTGTAAATTGATTGCGCTAACCAGTTTTCCGGAGATGAAAAAAACACATGAAAACAGCTATGCCATATATCTGTTGACTGATGATCTTTTACATATTATCTACAAGAAAGTGCCGTGTATCAACCGTAAGGCGGCACAACTCATAGTCAAGGATCGGATGGAATTACAAGAAGGTAAATCGATGCCGGTGCTATGCGATATACTGGAAGTCAGAAATATCGATAAGGCCGCAAGGGACTATTTGGCTTTGGAAGGTTCCCTTTGGATCGAGAAACTGGCCTTTTTGATCGATCCACCGGTTACGGATATGATCAGCTCCATTTATCTGGACACCCATTCCCAGAAAGTGCCTACACGATCCTTTACCAGAAAAGCGGAGGCCTTGGCCTATTTGGGCATTAAGGAAACCGATGAAAACTAACCAATTTAATGAAAGGATATGCCGAACAGCGATGACTTTAGGGTAAAACGGATACAAAAGATGCTCTTGGAAATGGCCAAGGGCAATTTCTTCTATTCCATTGAGCCTTCCGATAAAAATGACAATATTGCTTCTTTGGTGGTCATGTTGAACATGGTCAATGAGGAAATAGGGGCGGCCTTTATCCATCAGGGTTTTGCAAACGCACACAACACCCCACAATGTGTCATCCAACTATCCATGATCTTAGATGGGAATGGTCACATTGAATTGCTCACCAATGGCACCTGCTCCCTATTGTCCTATCCCCCTAAGGATCTTTTCGGAAAACATATCTCTGAATTCATGACGGAAAGGTCCCGTGAAAGATGGAACAAGAAGATGTCAAAACATTTGAAACGGGAGCGGTCTGAAACGGTATTGTTCCTGGAATTCATTACCAACGATGGTCTTTTGCTGGCCAAGGATTGCCAAATATCGGTGTACCAGGCCTTGGATGGGAGCGGTCAAAAAACCCTGTTGAACTCCGTATTCTTTTCCAAGGGGGAACCTTTTGAAACAGGGCTGCCCAAAAATAAACTCAAAGTGACCAAGGGCATCAAGGAGCATAAGGTCACATTGACGCCAGAGGATATCCAAATCATCAGGGACGTCCATGATATGATCATCAACAATCTGGACAAGGATCTTCCCACCTTGCAGGATCTTGCCCGTCAGAAGGGCACCAACGAGTACAAACTGAAATATGGCTTCAAACAGATCTATGGTACGACCATTTTTAGATTTCTGATCAGGGAACGTCTTCGAATGGCAAGGACCCTGATCCAGCACAGCACCCTGACGATAAAGCAAATCATCCAAATGACCGGCTTTAAGAGCAAGACCCATTTCTCAAGGGCATTCAAGGACAAATATGGACTATCCCCTACTGATTTAAGGTCATAAAATCCTTAATATCATGCATTTACTCCGTTTCAGATAACAAATACTCCCTTAGGGATACATCAGACTCCCGAACTTTGTCATATCAAATCAAAGGATATGTCTCACAAAGGAATCTACTCCAAACTTATTACCCTGTTCAGCCTTTTGTTGACCCTACTGTTCGTTTATACTGCGGTCAGCAAATTGATGCATTTGGATATCTTTCAATTGAGGGTGGAGCGTATGCCCTACATTGCATCCTATGCCACAGTGATCTCATGGGCCGTGCCCTTTGTGGAGCTGGTGATCGCAGGCCTATTGTGGTTCGCAAGATACCGCACACTTGCCCTGTATGCCAGCTTGGTCTTATTGGGTTCATTCACCACTTATATCATTATAATCCTTAGGTACAGTAATTCCATTCCATGCTCTTGTGGAGGGGTCATTTCAGCCTTGGGGTGGAAGGACCATGTAATTTTGAATATCTCCTTTATGGTGCTTTCCCTATTGGGAATCCTTTGGTCAAAGAAACACTATAACATTCACACAAATCAAAATACTGTACAGTAGGGGAAGCCGAAAACCTAGAAAAGAGTAGGCATTAACGTTTATACTTAGTATTATGAAATCTAATTTTTTAAAACTTGTTTTACCGGCCTTCGCCATTTTGTTGGCGGTTGGCCTGGCATTTGCCACGGAGGATAAGCCTGTGTTTCAGGACGCCTATTACTTTGACCCTGTAGACGAAGAATGGAAAACCACTACAGCTGAGGAAGGCTGTGGCGATAATGGGGGCGAAGCATGTACCTATGGGCCCATGAATTTGCAGCTGTATTCTGACGATGATTTTGGCAGCATTCAATTGCGTAAGGAATGAGTTCCAATGACCAAATGTCGTGAAATGAAAAGGTGCCTGATCAGGCACCTTTTCTCACTAATTCAAATTTGATCCCTAAACATGGACCGAAACACCAATGGGGGTAATGGGTAATACCCCTTACAATGCCCCATTGATTTTCTTAATACACAAATCCCAATGCCATCTCATAGTATCTTCCCCTTTCCTTTTCATGCCCTTTTGCATATCTTTTTTCAATACCATCAATTCTTCCAGAATAAGGGCTTTCATGTGATCTGAATAGGCATAAAACCGCTCTTCTAAACCATAGCCTGTTCTCTCTTGTCCAATAGCCCGGATCAACTGTTTAATATAAATGGATTGGAGGTTCAGTCTCCTGCTATCCGCCTTTTCTGAACCTTGATAGAGTTCACTGAAGAGACCATATCTCAGGGTGGACAGATATGTTTTAATCAAATTCTCTTGCCCAAGAAAGTCTTCCAGATATTCCAATCGATTCAAGCGGGGAGCCATAAGTAATTCCAAGGCAAGACCAGATTGATAATCCATTACCCTATCCGTGTAAGTGGAATATCTTGCCCCTTTATAAAAATCCGGATTGGTCAGCCATTCAGGAGGGTCAAAGGCATTGGCCAACAAAAATTCCAGGGCCTCCATTTGCTTTTCCCATGGGATGGGGGTATATCTGTTTTTATCATGTCCAATGGATTTGTATTGGACATCGTAGCCCCCGATCAAGGTCATTACATGCTTCATATGGTCATTCCATAAGGTGACCGTTTTTTCATAAAGCCTATCCAATCTCGCATTATCCTTTTGATCCTTGGTCACTTTGGGTAAAAGTGCGATGACCCGCTCTAGATTTTTTAAGGCCAAAGTTGTGCTTCGAACGGGATCATTGGTCTCGACAACCTCGTTGGAAGCTGCCGGTCCGAGGACTTCAAATGTCGGGTTGACAAACCTATACCAAGGTACTGTATCCTGCCATCCGATTATTTGTTCCAGGGCTCTTTGTTCCTGCTCCATTGAAATGCCCTCTGGGAACTCGGCATAGGCCCATTGGATATTGTACCTATCGGTTGGGCCAACACGTCGCAATAATAGGGAAGGTGGGATGCTGTCTTTTGGTTGTGCAATATTATTGGCCCTGGTATAGTTCATGACACTGGGCGTATGTCCCATGTTCCGTAACCAAGTACTATCGTTCATTATGTCCCATGGATAGGTGTACTCTCCATAGTTGCCATCTTTTAGCCCGAAAATATGGCCTGTCTCATGGGCAGCTATGACTTGGAACAACCTTCCGGTCAGGGAATCCGGAAACGGAAACTGCTGCGCTCTTTTGTCCAAGGGGGCGGCCCGGACAAAGTACTGCTCCATCACCGACCGTTCAGATGCACCCATGAGGATATCCCCGCGTAAGACCTCCCCAGTTCGATAATCAATGATTTTGGCCACAGTCCCACCATAATCCTCATATTCAGAGCCACGTAGGTACTTCTTTTGTGACCATTGGACCACATTGGAATGAATGCTATGGGCCTGCCACTCATCCAGACTGTCCACTTCTTTGACGATAAGGGCATTCTTGAATCCCGCAGATTCAAATGCAGGCAACCATTCCTCGATACCCGCCTTGATGTACGGCCTCCACTTTTTGGGAACTTCGGGGGAAATTAAAAAGGTGATGGGTTTAATTGGAACACTAACCTTTTGATCTTTATGCTTCTTTTCCAAGCGCCATCTTGATATATTGGCCAGACTATTACGTAAATGAAAATGAATTCCAGTACTTTCTTCATCATAAAACCCCATACGGTAATCGAACCGTCTGGCCTTCATGGGTTCCGGCAGGCCACTGATCCCAAAGTAAACTGGTATGGATATTTTGGATCGTTCCAAAACCAAACCCCTTCGGACCTTGATGATGACTTCATCATCAAAGTCTTTGGATTCCATGAGCAATGAAATTTCGGGAACAATAGTTTCTGTAAAACCCGGCTCCCATTCAATCATTTGTGTCATGACGAGCTTTGTGATGTTTATGGTATATGAGGCTTGTGCTCTATTGGTATGCACTAAAGGAAAAACAGCGAGTATATTGTCCGTTACATCCAACCTTGGTTTTATGGGTAAGGTAATGCCCGAAGTTGACCAGAGGCTTGGAACCTTGAGCAAAATCTTGTCCCTTTCCATAGACCAGACCACCTGCATGAACTTGGGTTGATTTCCATGGTCATGTCGCACGAACATCATAGGTTTTTCCAAAATTTCCTCAGGTATAGTCAAAAGGATTTGGTCGTCTTCAATTCTGGTGGTCAAAAATGGGCTCTTACGTTCTTCGATAGACAAACCCTTTCCATACACTGACCTTTGGTTGTGTTCATTGGCGGAAAGCATCCTGGGAAGTGCCATTAAAACAACAAAAACGAAGAAATGCTTCATCCCTAAGGTTAAATAGTGTGTGTCTTTCCTTTGTAGATGGTGTTCATGGTGACCATCTGCACAATGAACTTTTTTAGTATCCATCATTCTGAGGCAATAAATTAGGGTTGGCTTCGAGTTCGGTTACTGGAATGGGAAGCAGTACATCGGTACTCTTCCAATTGGGTTTAAGGTTACCTATTATTTCATCTGCCCTTCCCGTGCGCTTCAGGTCAAACCATCGCAGACCCTGTTCGGTGAACAATTCCACACGACGTTCGTTGCCAATGGCGTCCAATAGTTCGTTTGAGGAGGTGGCACCTGTATTCGGCAATCCTGCACGGTTCCGAATGACATTGAGATCCGCTTTTGCCCCTTCAAGATTTCCCAAATGAGCCCTAGCCTCCGCCCTGATCAAATACTGTTCGGCTAACCGAAAAAGAATGGAATACTCCAGAGATTCCGTTTCATTGAGTCCTGCCTTGTATTTATAGGGGTAGAATAAAGTGACCGTATTATCCGCATCCGACATACTGGCCACCCAATATTCCTTTCTTAGGTCACCAGCTTCGAAGGCTTCCAACAGATTATCTGTCAGGGCGAATCTCTGACCGGGAACATCCTGAATGATCAATTGTTCGGCTTCCCTTGTATTCAAGGGGGACTCCTCATCGGCTTTAAGCTGCCAAATTGTTTCTTCAGAGCCCTTTAGAAAGACTTGATCGAGTTCATCTTCCAACGAAAAGGCTTGGATCAATTCAGAGGATACGGCTTCTGCAAGTTCCCAGTTTTCGATATATGGGTACATCCGGGACAATAGTGCTTTGGTTGCATATTGGTCAGCCAATACCTTTTCACTTGAAAAGGGTTCTAGATTTTCCATAATCTCCACGGCTTGTGTAAGGTCCGCTATACTATTGGCATAGACATTTGCTGAGACAGTTCGGGATACTTTATTGTTCTGCTGATAATCCGTTGTGGTGATATAGGGCACATCCCCAAAAACAGATACCAACAGGCTGTGCATATAGGCCCTTATGAACAAGGCCTGGCCCTTGAACCTTTTCTTTTCGCCCTCTGTAAGCGAATTGGAACCCTCCACACCCTGTAAAATATCATTGGCACCATAGATCAAATGGTAGGCTTGGCCCCACCATCCCGTGGTGATGCTGTTTCCAGGGAGAACATCATGTCGGTACAATTGGGTCAGGTCGGCGTCAAAACCATAATAGTCCAATTCATCACTGTAGATAGCCATCATGGGGGTCAAGCCCCTATATCCCGACACCATTCCCTGCTCACGCATATCATAGTAGAGATTGGCCAATGCAGATTCTACGGTGGCGGGGTCATCAAAGACGGTCTCCAATACCAAGGTATTCTTTGGGGGATCCACCTCTACAAAATCCGTGCAGCCCAAGGGGAGTATGACTGTAAGCAATACTAAGGTCCTTTTTACATTTACCTGATAAGGTCCTAGCTTATCAAACCAAAGTGTCAATTGTCGAGAAGTAGAATTTATATATTGTTTCATAGTTGTCTCTTTAGGTTAAAAACTGAGTTGAAGTCCAAGGGTAATCTGTCGCAAAGGGGGAAGTCGAGTACTCGAAGGTTCCTCAGGATCGGGACCCTTGTATTCGGTCCATGTCCAAAGGTTCTGTCCTTGGACATAGATATTAATATCAGGGCCCTGCTCATTTGTGGGCAGTTCATACCCCAAGGAAATGTTGCGCAATCGGATAAAGGATGCATCGGAAACCGCTGCATTGCTCTCCTGTTGAAATGCCCCTAAGTTGGTCCCTCCACCAAATCCAGCAGATGGCCTTTGATAGGGATTTGTATCACCCGGTTCCATCCATCGGTCCAAAAGGTCTACATGGTAGTTTCCCTTATATCCTGGTGTCGCATCGAACCGTACGGTATTGTAGGCCTTTTGCTTTTTGAACTGGAAAAAGGCATCAAGGGTAAGGTTGCCGAAACGGATTGAATTCCCCAAGCCACCATAAAACTTGGGGGCCAAATCCTCGATCCATTGACGATCTTCGGGGCTACCGATTTCATCGTCACCGTTAAAATCCTCGAATCGGTACTGGCCTGTTTCTGGATCTACCCCTAGGGCGTGGTACAATTTCACAATGGACAAGGGTTGACCAATGACATAACGATTGGCAAAGGTGGAGTTATCCAAACCATCAAATTCTACTAATTTATTTTTGGGTATGGTCAGATTGACGGTAGTGGACCAAGTGAATGTATTGGACTGGAAGTTGACACTTCTCAAATCGAACTCAAATCCGGAGTTTTCCACAAGGGCATCAAAATTCCCCGTAAGTTCAGAAAATCCCGTTGTGGCCGCCAAGGGAATACCGACCAATTGATTGGAGGAACGATTTCGGTACCATGAGGAATTGAGCAACAATCGATCTTTGAAGAATCCAAGTTCCAGGGCCATTTCCAACTTTCGGTTCTCCTCCCATCCAAATTCTGGGTTGAATAGCCCTGTAGGTTCCAGGATAGTAGTCCCATCATAGTCGTTACCAGTGACGGTATAGGTATCCAAGTATCGGTAGTCCCCAATATTGTCACTTCCTGTGGTCCCGTAACTTCCCCTTAATTTACCATGGCTCAATAAGGAGTTTGTCCCAATAAAGCCTTCTCCGGAAAAGAGCCATGCCACTCCTATGGCACCAAAGTTTCCGAACTGTTTGCCAGGACCGAATCGGGAGGAGCCGTCCCTTCTCCCTGTCAGGTTGAGGATATATCGATCCAAGAATTTAAGATTGACTCTTCCGAATACCGCATTGTAGCGGTATTCCCCATCTGCATTGGAAAGGATGTCAATGTTTTGTGCTGCACCCAGGTTATAGAGCAATCCATTATTGGGGAAACCGCGCCCTCGCAGTACCAACTGTTCCGTGGTCTCCTGTTGGAAGGTGGTGCCCATGAGGATGTCCACGGAGAAGCTGTCCCATTCCCTTTTCCAGTTCAGTTGGGGTTCTATGATCCAGGACTCCCGTTGGGATGCATTGGTCATGAGGTAAGAGTAGTTTTGGGGGGTAAGGCCATACAAAGGGTTTGTTGCTGAACTGGGCATGGCCCTATGGGTGTCCAATTGGTAGCTGGTAAAACCCAGGCTGGATTTCAATTCCAAATGGTCCATGATCTTATAGGAGACCACCGCATTTGAAATAAGGGTTTTTGAAACAGCGGCATATTCCTCTTCCAAACCGGCCAGAGGGTTGTCCCAAGTGTTATTTTCCCAATTGAGATTTCCATCCTCGTCATAAATTTCGGGTGCATTGGGTTCCAACGAATAGGCATTGGCGGTAAAGTCCTCTGTGGGCAACTTATTGTCTTCATGGGTATAGGAAGTGGAGAGACTGATCCCAAAGCGGCCATCCTTGGAACGGTGGTTTACAGTACTGTTCAAATTTGCCTTTTTGTACCTAAAATCCCCAGGAAAAACAGTGGTCTCCTTTTGATAACCACCACTGACCAAGAACTGGGTGCGGTCACTGCCCCCGGAAATGGAAAGTTGGGCATTATTGCGATATGCTGTTCCCCCGATCAGTTCCTTTTGCCAATCCGTATAGCGATCTTGGTCCCATAAGGTAAGATCTGGCCAATAGAAGCTAAATGCGGGGTTCTCCAAAAAACTGTCATATCCGTCATTGGAGATTCCCTCCCTTCTGACTTGCAGGTACTGTTCGGTATTCATTAGGTCCAAGAAATGGGATACTTGCCCAAGGGAAGTGCTCAATTGGGCATCAAAACGGGTCTTGCCTGCCTTTCCTTTTTTTGTGGTAATTAGGACAACGCCATTCGCCCCTCGTGAACCATAAATGGCCGTGGCATCGGCATCCTTGAGGACCTCGATGCTCTCAATGTCATTGGGGTTGATGGCATTCAGAGGGCTGATGTTACCCCCGACAATCTGATTGGACAATCGGGCCACACCCATGGATTGGGAACCGAAGGGTACTCCATCCACAATGAACAGCGGATCGGATACCCCATTGATGAAGTTCCTGCCGCGGACCTCAATGGAGAATCCTCCACCTGGCACCCCGGTATCCTGGACAATATTGACTCCTGACATGTGTCCCTGCATGGCGGCCAAAGGATTGGCCACAGGTTGTTTTTCAATGATATCCGCTTTGATGGTGGCAATGTTCCCAGTGCGTTCCTTTTCAGAAACACTATAATAGCCCGCATTGAGTACCACTTCCCCTAAAACGGTTACATCCTCTTCCAATTGAACGATAACTTCTTCTCGACCCACAATGGGAACTGTAAGGGATTTAAAGCCCACCATGGAAAAGATCAGCACATCGGTAGGGCCTGCATTAATAGAAAAGGAACCATCAAAATCTGAGATAGTTCCAATATTCTTGGATTCCACCACAAGGTTCACCCCGGCCAGGGGATTCCCCGAAGTATCGGTCACGGTGCCGGAAACAGTAGCTTGTGGTGGTTCCAGGACTGTGCCCGCCTGCACATTAATTAAAAAGAATGGCATTAAAAAGACATATAGGAGCATGAACAGGGTCCCCCTGCACATGCATGATATTGATTGTTTCATAAAAATGAGTTCGTTTGATTTCTTTGTTAGTTATTCAACACACTACCCAAAAAGCCACGGAAAAGCCGTAACTTCCAGAAGGGCATCAAGGTTCGGACAAAGGCCGTCCTGTCCAAGGGGCAAAAGCCCGTGGAAATGGATTCCTTAATCAAAAAAAGACCATGATTTCGTGTTGGGTCGGTCACCCAAAAAGTGTAGTCGTTAGTTGTGGGACTAAAGGATATCGTGAACCGAAAAATTAGTGTAACGGGTATCCCACAACGCTAGCCTTGGGATTATACGGGATTCTTTGGCTTCTTTTTAAATAGGATATCGAACACCGAATGTGATGTACCAAAAACAGGACAATCACACAGAGTGAACCCCACATAAAAAAGTTGCCAAGTGTTTCCCATAACCTAGAGGGTTAGGCGACACTCCGAAAAATAAAAGAAATCAAACGCTAAGAAAAAGTTGGGCGTGAAAACTCAACTTACCCGCTAGTGGTACTGGTATACCTTGCAGAGACAAGTGAGCTCACGCCCGGGTCGTGAGCAAATCTACTTATCATCCCTTCTGCAAAAAGTTACCAGTTTTCTAGCGAGAGATTCTAAGCGATAGCTTCAAATATGTTCTAAACGAAGAATCGCAAATTTATGTTATTGGGCTAAATATAGTAAAATTTTTAAAAATACGGTCGAACGACCGAGATATTCTATTTCCCATCATTTTCCTTTGTCTAGATGTCTAACATTAATATTGAAATATGCAGGTTCATAACTAGGGAATGGCTACTTCCTTGGTTAAAGGAGGGCAAGTCTCAGAGTTCCTTTGCCATTAAATACAATATTGATGAAAGTACAGTTAGAAAAATAAAAGGTAGAAAAGAATATAGAATCCCTGTGGAAACTTTAAACAGAATCTGTGAAGCAAAAGGTTTAAAGCTTAGTGAATTTTTTAAACTAGCTGGTCTCTAGAAATTTTAAGTCGAAAATTATACTTTTCAACTTAATGCCCCAATTGAAATTATTCCAACTAGAAAAAAGTTGGCCCAGAGTTATCCTAATGGCAATAATTTTAATGTAATCAAAATATCTTCAACCAGAAATTTTAATGGAAACAAGTCTTTATTTGAATTTTTGATCACTAATTGTGAAAAATCTTTTTTAAACTTATTTCCAATCTTGAATAGAATTGTATCCACTTCAGTCTCGTTGAAACCATTTTTCAATAGTACAGTTTTAGATATCTCTTCATTTGAATAGCTTAAGACCTTTTTATCTATTTCGTAAAATTCTGGTAATCTAGGAACTAACCAACCGTTAAGTTTCGCTATTTCCCAAAATTCCTCAGCCAACAAATCTTCAATTGAACTTGGAAAACAAATTCCTTTTGATTTAATTGATTTAAGTATAGGTGAGTATTTGTAACAACTTTTTTTAATTGAAAAGGTTTTTCCTTCTGCTGAATTAACGTCTACAAGTTGTCTTAAGTTATTAATCGATGCTTTTCCATCTCTATCATCATCGAACAACCCTATGGCTTTTAAATAGTCCTCAGAACCATTTTTTTTGTTTAATGATTTTGCCCAAATTAATAATTGTCGTTCTACCCAACTAGCTCCTCCTCCTGAGTCCATAGAATCAACATAAATAAGCTTTTCATATGTTGGATAATACTTCTTTAGTCCTGTAGCGATTATCCTTTGATCTGAAATACCCTCCACAAAAAGTGTTTCAATTTTCTCAACCGATATTCTTGATTTTACCAGACTTATATGAAAAATCAAATCTCTTAAACAATCTCTCCAATCATTAAGACTCTTATCAAAATACCAAACTTTCCATACACCTTTAAAATCAATCTGAAGATTTTTAAATTGGGTCAATCCAACAATATACATAGGTACATTTGCCCTTGTCTTTTTCCTGTATAAACTTCTAACTAAAGCTTGCCCTCCCTCATCGCTTGGTATAACATCATCCGGTTTTAATGGCAATTTCAAATCAGAAATTAGTAAATGAAACTCTTTTTTTTGTAGAGTCTCAATTGCTTCTTGTACACTTGATGCTTGGGTATATGATATGATTTCTTGGTTAGATTCGCGTATTGAAGCGATAACTGAACTGATTTTATTTAGATCATCATCAACAATTAGCACACTAATATGATTCATTTTGATTTCTCAATTAAAATTGAAAGTTCTCTTTCCCATGAATCTTCATTTGTACTATAGAAAACTGCTCCTAAGTAAAATTCTGAATAGTCCAAATTGAATTTTTTATTCAACTCATTGAATGTAATGTTTCCTTTTTTAGTTGGAAAGAAATCAAACATTGTGAACAAGACAGTCGGAATAAAAAGAGATTTCCTTTTCATTTCACGTAAAATTTTCTCTCCACCAAATTGTTCGTAATTGCCCCCTAAATCGTTGTTTCCCTTTTTCCACATTGGTATTGTCATATCAAGAATCAATAATTCATAATTTTGAAAATTATTTTTTAGTTCAAATACTCCACCTTGAAATGATTCTTCAATTGTCAAATTAATTCCATCGAAAAAGTTCACTAGCTTTTCAATCTTAGTTTTATCATCCTCAATTATTAGAATATTCTTCATATCCAGACATTTTATTATATGGAAAAAATAATTTGATTGAGATTTTATCATTTTTTAATAGAAAATCAAATCTTTCTGTTTTTGAATATGCCTCATAGAGTAATATCCTCTTAATCTTGTCAAACCCACTTTCACCCTCTTTATTGGATTTATCAATATTTGTATGGTCATTCCAATTACCCTTAACCTTTTCTAATTTCTCAACATTTTCTGAAAAGTCGAAATCTTTATTGACGCTATTCGTAAATATTATCTCAAAATATTTATTCTCTATCATACCAATTTTGACATTTATTTTCATGTTTTCAGGTGGGAGTTTAGAATGTTCTATTATATTATTGAATAATATGTTAAATACAAAAATTAAATTACTGTAAACCCCAAATGGACTACATTTTAAGTCAATAACTGGATTAATTTGAAAATTTGGGTGAATTTTATTTGTTAACTCAACACTAGCATCCAACACAGTCTCAATACTTAGAAGAGATTTTGAGTTTGTTGTATTTAAGTAAAACCAATCAGAAATTACATCAAGTTCCTTTTGAATTTCGGTTCCTGATTTAATAAGATTTGGAATTAATTGACAACTACTTGGTAAATCTAAATTCCTTAGTTCCTTTATTGTTATATCAATTATTTCTTGAAACGTATTATAAATAGGTCCAGACAAGGCCGCTATGATTGTAGTTTGTAGGGGTATTAAAGTATGCCTTACTAAAGAGTCTAAAATTAATTCAACTACAGTTTCAGTTGAATCAAAATACTTTCTATTACCTGCAAAAAACTCGAATAGCGTATAGTCATCAGTCATAAATTTAAAAATACCGTCATCCCTATCTTTAGTTTTCTCTGTTTGGATTTGAATTAATTTATCAATAATAAATTCAATGTAATCATCTACCTCCTTAGATAAATTCTGTAAAATTTCCTGCACCCTATGGTTTAGTAGAAAGTTATTTCCTAATTGAACCTTCCAAACCTCATTTTCTTTATATTGATTTTGAGATTTTGATGTAACCAAATCTAATTTTTCAAAAACGCTTCTTATATGGTTTTTTAACGCCCCATGTCTAATTCTTGTGCTTAAACTACTATCTAAACCATACTCTTTGCTAAAAAGAAAATTCTCCCTAGATTCAATATAAATATTTTTAAAGGCCAGGTACTCAGCCGAATCTAAACTATCATATTCCTTACCTGATGATTTTAAAACTGCTTCCCAATTTTTGGTTTTTGAAGGATTGAAACCTACTAAAGTGCTTGAAGAGGCACTTTGTTCTATTTCTTTAAATCTCTTGAACTGATCTTCGAATTTCTTTACCAATTTCTTCTTAAGACTATTCACATCAATATACAGACGTCCTTCATCCACCTCACGAAGAACTTTGCGAACAGAATTAATTCTGAGTATCTCGTTGATTTCTTTTTCATACTTAAGAGTATCCTTGGGATTTATATTTCTTAAATTCTCCAAAATCATAATTCTATCCTCTTCAACCTGACTTATAGATTGATAATCCGAAGAATATTTTATTGTGTCAATTGTCGCTACATTTTCTAAAAAAAATATGGTCTCCTGCTTTGAGAACTTTTCAATTAAAGCTGAAATTTGTATTTCATTTAAATGATTTATTCCTTGTTGAAATAAAAAGTCATCATATATTTCAAATAAATCGTATTCCTTCAAATTCAGACTGCACAATATAGGATACTCGATAAGTGATATTAGACTTTCTTTAGAATTAGAATTCTCTATACTTTCAAATAATAAATGGTTATCAAATTTTCTTCCTACAAATGTTTTATCAAACAAAAGCACTCCAAAAAGAATTAATGCTTCCCTATATTCACCAATCTTGATATAAGAATTATATAATAAACTATACTTTCGCTCTAAATAATATGGTATATCATCCAATTCAATATTTGATTTTAGCAAGTTTATTACTTGTCGGAAATCAGATTTTCCATAATTTCTCAGGGCCTCATAGGACAATCTTTGTTTGGGAGACATTGAAACATCATTTTCAAAATCTATGTCATGGCCATTTTTAAACAAGTAAACTTTGAAGCAATGAGAATTTAATAAATCAGAGTAATTATTAAAAACTAAATTCCTTGAATTACTCATGTACATATTTCGAAATGAGGAATAATTTGATGACAAGAAACCTCTGATGTAATTTCTTGAATCAACCCTCCCTTCAATTTCGGATAGCAATGCGAATATCTGTTTCCCAAAAGTCGTGTTCATATAAATTAATGAAACCTTGGTCAAAAAAATGAAGCATTTGTCCTCTACGCTATTGAAAGAAAGAAGATCATAAGTTTGGTGCAATATTTCGTTAATACTTTGGCTTGTAGGCAAGGCCTGAAAGTCATAGCCCAAATTGATTAGAGATTTGCAATAAACCTCAAAAAATTCATACTCTATTGGGTTTTCCTTAATCCCTTTTTTTGATAATTCCAAAGCCTTCTCAAAATCTCCTCGATAGTATGAATTCATACAATCCAAATAGATTTCCAATCCATTACCAATAACTAACTCATTCCTAGTATTAATTGCATTGTATAGATTCCTTAGTTTTGGATCATTTTTCACTACTTGATTAGCATTCCGTAAAAATGGGATAAATAGTGAATCGTTTGCAGGGGAATTCCAAATGTTATGCTCAATTACATCAATAACAATCAAATATTGGTCGATAATCGATAAAGTATTAGTAACATACAACACACCTTCTAGATTGGGATGCGAATATTCATAATCGGGATAACTAAAGTTTTTAAAAACCAAAAAATCTCTTAGAGCTCCTTCCGTATTTACCGCATCAATATCATTTTGAAATTGTGTAATGAAATTTTGGAAACTAACTTTCGACTCAATCCTTTTGCTACTAGAATTTATTATGAACTCATATATTGGATTTTTAATTTTCCTCAAATAATCACTTAGGGCATTCCAATTTGCTTCAGATCCAATTTCATGATCCTTAATCAATAAGCTAGCTTCTATACTCCAAAGACTTATACCAAATTTGGTCTCAATTTGAACAAGTAACTCCTTAGCGTTGGTAAAGTTTTCAAGTAAAATGCTTTTATCGAATTGGCATTTTAATTTTAAGAAATCATTTATTTCTTGTAAAAAATTATCTATAATCCAAGTAATCCATCTAAACTCGCTCTTCAAATCGTTTAAAAAGCTAAATGGATCTTTAATATAGATGCTCTCTATTGATTCAAAAAAAGGATTCTGTAGTATATATCTACCTATTAATGGGTTAATTCTTAAAGCATCTTTGTAATGACCAGATGGGACATGTAACTTAATCAGGGCAGCTTTTTGTGCCAAACTTAAGGTGGGGTTACTTATTATATTCCGAGTAATTTTCCTATAATCCATTATGGTATTCTAAGGGTATAAATTCGCATGTTTAAGATAAGGAAAGCTACATAATTTTATCTCAACACCTTTCAAAATAACACTGTTTCATTACTTGAAATCAAGAAGTAACCAAGAAAAATAATTGGCTTATGAATTTAAGTCCTCTGAATGGAATGGAAGTATATTTTTTACGCATTAAACTTAACTTCTTTCATACCCGTTATGATAGCCGAACCTCTTTGCAAAAAAGGAGTCAGTGATGTATTAAAACTAGTTTTATTTTACATACAGAAAAATTCCTTTTATTTCATGATGCACTTTCAGATAATGTTGTTCCAATTCCAATTCTGAAACCAGCAAAGGCTTGGGCAATCCCCTTTCAATTTCTGGCCTCGGAAACTGTACCTTTCTATCCTTACCATCAGCGAATACCACAAACTCCCCTTGTTTCAACCGAAAGAACACCTCGGCCCTACGCTTGGACACCTCCTTCTCCCCTTCCGTTATCCGTCGTTCCAGGTTCAACCCCGAACTTTTGCTCACACTCCGGGTCGGTATCTTGACCAACTCAAAGAAGCGTTCGTAATATCGAGCCGTGTCCGGGTCATTGACTTTCCCAAAAAACTGATACGATAGATTGGAGAGTATCGCTTTACTGGCCTTCTCCCCGTACATCATATCATTTTGGATCTTGTCCTGAAGGACATAGACACTTACGATATCATAGCTCCGTAATGTAGCCGGTATCCTGTGCATGTTCAACAGCCGTAAGGTAGAGGCCTCCTCCAACAACATAAAAGAAGGTTTCCGGTTGCGTTGGCTCATCTGCTTGGAAATCGTATGGATGATGGTGGCGATCACAGGGGAAAGGGAAGCATCCTTTTGTGGATTGTTCACCAAGGCAATGACGGATGGGTGGTCTTCATTATTGATATCCAAGGAAATCTCATCAGCAGAAAGCACCATAAAGATCTTCCGGGTACTGATCTTTTTGAACCCATTCGCCAAGGTACTGAGTACCCCTGCTGTCTGTCGTTCGGACCCTATGCCACTGATAAAGGCATCGGCCATGGCCCGGGAGGTTATATTTTCTTTTAAGAATTTGATCAAGCTCTTGGTGGCCAATTGCTGAAAAACGGCCATGAGATGGGGCAGGGTACAATAGTGCGGATAATCGGTCTTTAACCTCCAAATCAATCCACTGATCAAGCCCTCGGCTGCATCCTTAAAAAAACGGGAAGTACTGTTCTCATCGGAGTCCCTATGCTCCATCAAGTTCTCCAACAGCACCCGGGACACCTCATGGACACTCTCCTCATCGGGCAGATATTTGGGATCGATGGGGTTCACACGATTATAGATGGGGCCAAAGGAAACAATCTTAAAGGGTACCTGCTCCCCATTCCATAAAGGATAGGCCATTTCCGTGATCTCAAAATCCTTGTAATCATGGATGACCCCGGAGAAATGCTCCTTTTGAAAATGCTTTAAAAAATTATAGATGACACTCTCGGTCTTACCGCTTCCTGCAGAAGCCATCACGGAGACCCCCCTTCGGATGTTTCCTAAAACCAGAGGCCTCCCCTTTACCCTCATTTTCACCTCAAAAACCTTTGAGGGTTTCTGATTGTCTTTGTAGTGGTCCACCAAACCATAGATTACCACATGGACAAAAAACAACGGCAACCAAAGGACCAATGATTCTCTTAATAGACCATCCCACCCCCTTAGTAAACCATTGGCCACGGCCAAAAGAACAATGCCAAAAACCCATATCACAAACCCATATTTGAGAAATCGATTTACTACAACCGAGATTCCTGCCCCGATCACCATACCAAATACTATTTCAACCCATCCTAAACTTTCCATATTTAAATTTTTTATATTCCAATGGATCCTGACTCCATGGCCTTTCCGATACCTTTTTTAAGTTGCATCATCGCTTTATAGGCCAACTGCGCTTTATTGGTGGGGATGCTAGGCACTTTGATTCCCGCCTTGAACAACAATTGTTTGGCAGCCTGTTTCTCGGTTGTTGGTAATCCCAAAAGAGCCGTAAAGAATTGCTTGGGATTTTTATCCAACAAGTTTCGGGCATGGTAGGTCTCCACAAAGTTCCGGCGGTACCCGAATTGTTTGTCAAAGGTCTTTTCAGCCGTCCGATAGAACTTGTCCCGGTCAAAGCCCTGTTTGACCTTCTCCCCATTGAGGGTGGTTTCCGAGGTGCGGAACTTGGAACCTGGGGAAAGGCTATGGGAGTTGGTCACATCCTTTCGGCTGACGATGATATGGATATGGCTTTGGTGGCCTTCCTTGGCCATGCCTGGAACGATACGTTTCCCGTTCTGTTTATGGGGTGCCTCCATTTCCAAGGCATTGATTTTTTCTTGAAGTTTGGCCATGTCCCCTTGCTCCCTACCCTCTTTGATGGCCCTGATCTGGTGTTGCAGTTCCAAAATCTTGCTGGCATAGGCCTGGTTCTCCTTGACCTTTTTGTCCTTTTCGGAATAGGTCCGCTCCCTTTCCAGTTTCGCGAAATACAATACCTCCTTGACCGTCACCTCTTTGTCCCTATAAAAGGAGGCCGCGTAGGTCTTCATCAGTTCCCGGGTATATTGTTTCAGCTTTTCGGGGTCATTTCCGATATGGTTGAGTTCAGCCTGGGAGGGACTGACCATGATGGAATAGAACTTGGGATCCCGTTTGGACAACTTGGACGTATTGGCATCGATCTCGGCAATGACCCGCTGGGCATCAATATTGTTTTCTGTTTGGTTGAAGAACAGTTCTTGATCTTCAGGGGCCTTCCCTTCGTTCTCCTTTTCCAGATACTTGACAAAATCACTGGCACTGCCATGATAGTTATCTCCCAAGTGTTGTCGTGTGATGGCGATGTACATGCTTATAGGTTTTTGAGTTTTGTACGGTATTGTTCTATGGCTCCGGGTTTGAGGTCCACTTTGAGGTGGTCCTTTCCGAAGCGGTTTTTGGTCACGGACACATGATCCAGGACATGCCCAAAATCAGCTTTCAATTCTTCCACCTGTTCCTTCAACCGTTCATGGACGATCTTGGGAACGGTGGTCTCTTTATCCAACAGCTCAGGATTGGTGGGCGTGTTGATCTCGGTCAGCTGCCTTTCAAAAAATTCAAAGTCCCCTTCCCATTCGTCCCCCTCCCCAGATTCCAGTTCCTGCTGAAAGAGGGCCTGCATCATACTGACCGTGGGCAGGGTCTGTTCCTTTTCGATGCTGCGCATGATGGCCACCATGGCATTGAAGCGTCGCTTCATGAACAATTTCATACTGGCGATGGTCTCCCCAAAATGTTGTTCCGGGGAGATCCCATGGCGTTCAAAAAACTCCACCATGGCCAACAAGGTCATGGAATGGGACTTTCCTTGCCGTTTGGAAAAGCTCCGAAATTTCAGGGCCACCGAGATTTTGATCCTCAGTCCCGCAAACGTCTCTTTTTCGTAACCCTTATCCATTTTTTCAACAAAAATTCCTTGGTTTTACTGGGCCCGGCCCATTTTTTCAACAAAAACCGAATGCCCCAAGTTTTCTAAAATGCCCAAAACCCCTATAAACAGGGCCTTACGGAGCAACCATGATCGGTAGCGCTGCGCCAGCACGCTATCCTCTTGCTTCTCCTTTTTGCGCCAAAGGCCCAAAAAGCATCGCACAAACCATCTTAAAAAGACAGCCGTCCCTTTTCATATTTTACCCTATGGAGCACGGACTTTTGGAAAGTCAGATCAAGTTGGGTTGCCGTGCAAACTTTGCTACGATGTAGCATCTTAAATATACCCACATTCCTTCAGGCACAAAAATGCGTTCTGCGGGCAAATGGCATCATTTGCCCGCAGTAAATATGAAACGTCCATTTTTGGGTTTCCACAACGTCGGGAGTTCCACGGGAACGCCAAAAAAAAGACCCTTTTTCAAGGGTCTTGTTCCCGTCAGTCCTCCGATGGAACAGTATTGGTCTGTTCCCTGTAATACTCATACCGAAATATCCAGAGATTGACCACCAGGGAGTAGGTTTTGTCCACCGTGGCATCCGCTGTCTTTTTGACAACGCTTTTCTTTGGATGTTTCTTTGCAGGGATTTCCAATGACTTTTTTACAATTGCTTTCATAATACATGATTTTAGATTATTAATTATTTGAGGGCATCCCCGCACTTCCCAAAAATTTCAGCTCAAAAGGAAACGGAAGGAGTGAGGTACGAACGGTTTATGCCGTAGTCTTTTGATGGGAACATTTTTGAAGGGCGAACTTGCGGTCAAATAAGGGATAGGTATACTTTGGGGTTGCCCAATACTTTGCAAACAAGAATTTCCCAAATTGGTTTTTGGGTGTTCGACCCACCTAAAAACCAACCATGAACCCATAAAAAAAGCCCATCGTGATGGATGGGCTTCGATGGTGTGTTTTGGCATTCACATATTGAATACGAAATCATAACTGTAGAGATTTCGCATTGCCTCTTCTTCCAAGAGGGTATCATAGTCCTTATCATGCGTTTCTGCAAATTGGAGCAATTCGGTCCCGGAACGGCTTTCCACATCTTCTTTGGATACGGAAAGCAAACGTTCCTGGGTCTCGCTATCAAGGTTGGTAAAGTTCAAATAGACCATTATTCAAAACTTTGATAGTTCATTGCTCACAGATCATATAGGCTTGGATCGAACCCATCGGGGTAATACCTTGGGTCATATTGTTCTTCCAACCATTTTTCAAATTCCATCATTTCTGTATTCGCTGTATTCGCTTCCATGACCATTGGATTAAAGAATTCCATTATCAGCAAAACTGTAATACCTACCATCAGGCGCAAGGATGATATGGTCCAAAACCTTGACATCAAAAAGCTGTGCCGCCTCTTTGATCTTTTGGGTCAATTGTTTATCCTGATAACTGGCCTTGAGTTGTCCAGAAGGATGGTTATGGGCGAGGATGATCCCCACGGAAAGGGTCTTTAGGGTAATGGCAAAAAGGATGCGCAGATCTACCAAGGTACCTGTGATGCCCCCATGGGATAGTGGATAAATGCCCTTTACCTTGTTGGACTGGTTGAGCAGCACGATCTTAAAGGTCTCGTGCAGGCCTATGGTCTTGTTGTCCCAATTTTGGAACAATAGATTCGCCACCTCATTGGAGTTCGTCACGGACAGGGATTTCAGCGTGCTGAGTTTTTCCCGATAACTGATCTGTATTTCATTGACACGGTGTTCCATTTCAAATGTGTTAAGGATGAAAAAGAAAGGAATGCCCAAAGACTGGACACCCCCTATCCATTTTACTCGGTGGTATTGTTATCACCACCGCCCAAAAGCAGGATCTCACTGGCCACCACTTCGGTCACATATTTTTTATTGCCCTCTTTGTCCTCATAGGATCGGGAGGTCAATTTCCCTTCGATGGCAACTTCCTTGCCCTTGGTCACGAAGCCTTCGATGATGTCCGCCAATTTCCCCCATGCGATGATGGTGTGCCATTCGGTATTGGTCACCCGTTCCCCTTCGGAGTTTTTGTAATGTTCGTTGGTGGCCATGGTGAACCGTGCCACACGTTTGCCTTTGTCAAGGTCAGTAATGGTGGGGTCTTGCCCCACGTTTCCGATCAACTGCACTTTGTTTCTCAATGTACTCATGATAAAAAGTTTTAAAGGCCTGCTATCTTCCAGTATGGATAAATCAGCAAACAGGGTTAAAAATTTCCCCTCTATTTTTTTGGTCATTGTTTCCCAAATTTTAAGGGGCGTTTGTTTGCTTCTTACGTGCGTAGCACAATAAAAGAAGGGGGGTTCTGTCAAGGCTTTTGGACAGAAATCGGGAGGCTCCGCGACGTAGCAAAACCTTTAGGTTTTCAAGGAAGTGGAAACCCTATTTGTGGACAAAACCTGTCTTGGCCTTGACAGGTTCGATAAGGGCCTTAGGAATTCCTTCAGACCCATTGGCAAGGGAGCGTACGGGAAGTTAAGCGAGTGCAGGCAATGGTGTCCTGATAGGAAGTCCTTGGGCACTGCCCTGTTTTTCGATGCCCCGAAAAACAACGAGGGCTTCTTTTATTATGGACCCCTTAAAATTTGTTGGGCGGACGGACGGATTTGCGGCCTTTCCCGGCAAAGCCCCAAGAAGGGTTTGCTAAGGAAGGGCGCACCAAAGATCCGTTTGGACGGCTTCCGTTTTGACCAAATGAAGTTTCATCAAACATTACGACAATAAGGGAACAAACGTATTGGAGTTACCCTACGACCGGATTATTTATCATCCTCAGTGATAAGCATTTCGTAATTGTTCGGATACGGTTTTTTATGCCCGGAAGCTTTCATATTGTCTCATAAGTCCTGTCGCCGTTTCTCGAAGAATCAGACCCCTAACCTTCCTGAAGTCCCCTCCAATACACGGACAGTTGTTTGGGTGACACAACCTGCGAAGCCTCTCATGTACAATTTTATTGAAGGTCTTGGCGAACCATGGGGCTGCCAACAACGGCTGAAATATAAGTTAGCCCAAAAAATGGTTCCTCTTTGAAACTAAGTGTTCCACTTCATCCGCTGAAGTCGAACAGCATTCAATATTGCCAATAAGGCAACCCCCACATCAGCAAAAACTGCTTCCCACATCGTGGCTAGGCCTCCCGCTCCAAGGATGAGCACAAATGCCTTCACGCCAAAAGCGAGCCCAATATTTTGCCAAACTATCTTTCGGGTGGAGCGTCCTATTTTAATGGCTCGTGCCATCTTGCTCGGTTGGTCGGTCTGAATGATGACATCTGCTGTTTCAATGGCCACATCACTACCCAAGCCTCCCATGGCAATGCCCACATCGCTGATGGCCAGAACGGGCGCATCATTAATGCCATCGCCCATAAAGGCCACTTTGGTGTCTGATTGTTTTTTGAGTTCTTCGACTTCGCCGAGCTTATCTTCTGGCAACAGGCCGCCCTTTGCCCAATCAAAGTTCAACTTTTTCGAGACTTGTTGCGTTATGGAATCTTTGTCACCCGAAAGCATTATGATTTTCGAAATCCCGGCATCCCTGATTTGTTGGATGGCTTGATGGGCATCTTCCTTGAGTTCATCTGCAATGGTAACATAGCCTGCAAATTTTTCATCAATGGCCAACATTACAATAGAATCTACAATATCATCGGTTTCTGAAGGTACATCAATGTTGTTTGAGGCCATTAGGGCTTTATTGCCCACCAGCACTGTTTTCCCATTGACCGTTCCCCTTAATCCCTTTCCTGCAACTTCCGATACATCGGTTGCCTTTATATCCGTGCCTTCGGCTTTGTATTCCAAAATTGCTTTTGCTATGGGATGGGTAGATTGTTCCTCCATGGCCATCAGGTATTTCATAAACTTGGCTTCCTCAAATTGCGCGGTCTTGATCTCCTTGATTTTAAAAACCCCTTTGGTAACGGTTCCCGTTTTGTCCATCACTACCGTGTTCACTTTGGTGATTGCTTCCAAAAAAGATGCACCTTTGAAAAGAATCCCATTTCGGGATGCCGCTCCCAGACCACCAAAATAGCCGAGCGGAATGGAAATGACCAAGGCACAGGGACAGGAAACCACTAGGAATATTAATGCGCGATAGAGCCAATCCCTAAATACATAGTCATTTAGAAAAAAGTAGGGCAAGAACGTTAATCCAATGGCAAGGAAAACCACAATGGGCGTATAAATTCTTGCAAATCTTCTAATGAACAGTTCTGTCTTTGATTTTCTGGCTGTAGCGTTTTGTACCATATCCAAGATTCGAGTGATGGAACTGTCCTTGAATTCTTTGGAGGTTTCTACATCGATAACACCCTCGAGATTAATACTTCCGGCATAGACTTTTTCGTCTCTATTTATCGTATCGGGCTTACTTTCGCCAGTAATTGCCGCCGTATTGAGGGAAGCTCTTTCGGATAAGAGAATGCCGTCCAAGGGGATTTTCTCACCCACACGTACTTGTATCCTTTCGCCAATCTCGACGGTTTGGGGATTTACGGTAACGAAATTCCCGTTACGAAGCACCAAAGCTTCGTCCGGTCGCGCATCCAAAAGGGCCTTAATATTTCCCTTTGCCCGATTGACTGCTGCATTTTGGAACAGTTCGCCCACGGCGTAAAACAACATTACGGCCACGCCCTCTGGGTATTCGCCTATGGCAAAGGCTCCTAGAGTGGCAAGGGACATCAGGAAAAATTCAGTAAAGAAATCACCATGCTTTATACTGTTCCAACCTTCTTTGATGACAGGAAAACCAACAGGCAAATAGGCAAGGGTGTACCATGCGATCCTTATCCAGCCCTTGAAAAACGGAAAAGCATCAAAATAGTCCACTGCTATGCCGATGATAAGCATTACAAAACTGAAAATGGCCGGTAAATAGGTCTTGAATTTAGATACACCTTCAGGACCGTCATGGTTATGGCCACTTTCGTGTCCGTGTTCGCCCTGGCGTTCCTTTGAACCAAGATCACGTAGTTTTACTTTTTTCTTTTTCATAGACGGTAAGGTCGTTATTTGTTTCATGCAACGGAAGTGCAATTATTGCCCGCTGCATTTGTCGCAGATTCCCTTAATGACCAAATTGGCATTTTCTGCCACATACCCATCAGGTAGATTGATATGGGGAATCTTATGCTCAGTGAGACAGACCGTTTCATCACAGTTATCGCAATGAAAGTGCAAGTGCAGATCTTGTTCCATTTCACAATTGCAACCTGGTTCGCACAGGGCATACTTTGAAATATTGGTGCCATCATCTATTTGGTGCACAATGCGTTTTTCCTCAAAGGTCTTCAGGGTCCGGTACAATGTGGTTCTGTCCGCTTTTGAGAAAGCGTTCTCCATATCGGTCAGGGCAATGGCCACTTCCTTTTCAGCCAAATATTTATAGATCAAAATACGCATCGCCGTTGGGCGTACACCTTTGTTTTCCAATGTTTTTTCAATTTCTGTCATCATATTGTAATTTTATCAATGGCTATGTCCCGCATCCCCTTTTTTCATTTGGGCCATTAAATAGTAGGCATTGTTGTATGCAAATGTAGTATTTGGCCCAACGGAATCTACAAAATCGATGGCGACCCAATCCCCGTCATTTGGGCCTGTGTTAATTTCGACAGGTTTGAAGCTCCAGTCATTGCCTTCACGCTCCGCTTTAAAAATATACTTCTTTCCCTCGTTCGAACTTATTGCACTTTCAGGCACCGCAACGGTCTCGGATTTTTGGATTTCAATCCGTCCTTCAACATACATCCCTGGAATCAGCTGCCCTTCCTTGTTCTCGATTTCAGCATGGACGTGTATCGCTTTGGGATTTTGCTCGAAAGTTTTCCCTACGGAATAAATTTTCGCAGTAAGTTCCTTTCCGGGAATGGATTGTACATTGAAGGATACTTGCTGCCCTACCTTTACTTTGTACACATCCTTTTCAAACACCATTAAATCGGCATGGACGTGATGGGTGTCAACGATTTCAAATAGGTCGGTCTGCGGTTCTACATACTGTCCGGTCTTCACCGCTACGTTTTGGACAAATCCCTCAATGGGACTTCGCAATGCCACCCGTTGGTAAATCGTACCGTTTCTCACCCCGGACGCACCAATGTTCAATTGTTGCAACTGTGCTTCCAATCCCTTTGCCAGGCTTTGGGATGCCCGGTATTCCGCTTCGGCCTTTTGAAAGTTGGCCCCGCTGCCCACCCCGGCATCATACAGGGTTTTTTGTCTTTCAAATTCCTTTTTCAGAAACTGGCTGTTACTGTAGGCGTTCAGGTAATCGGTCTGTTTCTGGATGATATTGGGGTGGGACAAATAGGCGACCGTTTGTCCCTTTTTTACTTTGTCGCCTTCAATGACCTCTATGGACACCACATTGGCACCCACGACCGTCGTAATGGTCGCTTCATTCTGAGGTGGGACCTCCAGTTGGCCATTGGCTTCCACATACTGCTTCATAACACGTTGGGCGACGGTATCGATTCTCATGTTAAGATTCCGGCACTGCGCCTCCGTAAGCATGGCTTCTTTGGCTTCACTTTCTTTGTGCATTTCGTCCATTTCAGGTTTTTTTTGCTTTGCTTCTTCAGTATCGGCTTTGGAATTCCCACAGGAAGCAAGTACCAAGAGCATCGCCACAAGCCCAATAACGTTATATTTAAAAAGATTGTTCATTTGTCTATTGTTTAAAATATTGTAATTCAAATACTGATTCTAGATAGTTGTCAAGAGCGTCAAGTGCATCCATTTCCGTGTTTATGGCATCCCGAATAATCTGTGTGAACGCTGCATAGTCCACCGCACCCTCCGCGTAGGCCAACAATGCTCCCCTGCGCTGCTCTTGGGCAAGCGGCAAGGCCTTGTCCCTATAAAATTGCCACGATGCGCTCCATTTCTGATAGGCTTGCACCGCCTGCCGATATTCGGATTGCAGCTGGCGTTTGGTATAATCCGCATTGGTCTTTGCGATTTCACTTTCAATTTTGGCGGCCTTGGCTTGACTACGCTGTCCACCTGAAAACAAAGGAACCGAAATGCCGGCTTGATAGGTGTAGAACCCGCTATCACCATTGACCTGTTGCAGTCCGCCCTGAAGGTTGAACTTAGGCAGCAAGTCAGCCCGTGCTGCATCGTATGTCGCCTCGGCCTCCTCGATGCGCCTTTGTGAAAGTTCCAGCTCTGGGTGTTTTCCCAAATCCCCTTCCCATCCCAAAACCGTTACCGCACTTTCATCAAGTTTTTCTGGAACGGAATAGTAGATGTCCGAAACCAACCAAAGATTGAGCTTTTGCAGGGCAATGGCATAATCACTTTCGGCCTGTTGCAGTTGATTGTTGATTTGTAAGGCCTGATTTGTGGCCGATGAATATTCCAGCCGGGAAATGGCCTCTACCTTGAAGTTGAGTTCTATTGCTCTTTTAAACTGTGAATAAATGGAATCCAGTTCACGGTACAGTTCAAATTTCTGTCGTTGTCGATAGGCTTCTGACCAAGCCTTTTTGACCTCCTGTTCCACTTGCAGTTCGGAAAGGTCAAGAGCTGTCTCGGCCAAAGCGATGCGTTGTCTCTGCAAACGCCTTTTTGCACTGATGCCCAACAGGTCGATATTCTGTTGTCCAACCCCAACCAAGGTATAAATTCCTTGTCCGTCCGCAATTTCTTCGCCACCTGTAAAGACTTGGGTATTGCCAAGGTCGTAAGCCATACCTTTTAGGGCGGTTTGTTTTTGGACCTCCCATTGTTTCGCTTTCAACAGCGGGTAGTTTTTCCTGGAAACTTCCACCGCCTCTTCCAATGAAATAGCGGGCAGTGAATCATTAGGCTGGATCTGCCGTGCATTTTCAAAACCTTCTTGCGCATGCATTTTGGCAGGCAGTGCGGTGGCGAACAAAAGAAGGACCATGACCACAGGGGTAACCCATTTCGGGTCGGGTTTCCTCATCCGTTCCGAACGTCCCTCGACCCATTGGTAAAAGATGGGTAGGATAAAGAGGGTCAAGAGGGTCGAAGTTATCAAGCCACCAATGACCACGGTGGCCAAAGGTCGCTGTACCTCTGCCCCGGCCGAAGCCGAAACGGCCATGGGAAGAAACCCTAAAATATCCGTAAAGGCCGTGAGCATAATGGGACGAATCCGTCTTTTGGTGCCTTCTATAATTCTACCTTTAAGATTGGTCACGCCTTCTTCCTTCAGTTCATTGAGACCACTTATCATGACGAGTCCGTTCAGAACGGCCACGCCAAAAAGCACGATAAAGCCGACCCCCGCGGAAATACTAAAGGGCATATCCCTTAACCAGAGGGCGAACACACCGCCAATGGTGGCCATCGGGATGGCGAGGTAGATCATCAAGGTCTGTGGAAAGGACTTTAGCGCAAAATAAATCAATATGAAAATCAGGAACAAGGCAATAGGGACAACAGTTTGCAATCTATTGCTGGCGCGTTCCAGATTTTCGAAAGCACCACCATACCGAATGTAATATCCTGTGGGCAGGTCAAACTGGGCATCCAATTTTTCTTGGATATCCTCTACAACGGATTTTACATCACGGTCGCGAATATTGATGCCCACATAGGTCCGCCTATTGGTATTGTCACGGCTTATCTGCATCGGGCCGGGTTCATAACTTACCTCGGCAATTTCCCGTAATGGGATTTGCGAACCATTGGGCAGGTTGATGAACAGGTTCTGGATGTCCTCGATGCCTTGCCGGTTTTCCTTTTGAAGTCTTACGACCAGGTCAAACCGTTTTTCACCCTCGAAGATTACGCCCGCCTTTCCTCCTGCAAAGGCGGCCTGTACCACTTTATTGAGCTGTTCGATCTTTAGACCGTACTGTGCCAATTTATTGCGGTTATAGTCAATGGTGATTTGTGGCAGGCCGTCCGTGGCCTCAACTTTCATATCTGCCACACCGGGAACGGTGGCAATGATTTCCCCCATTTCCTCGGCCTTGCTTGCCAATATGCCGAGGTCTTCCCCGAACAATTTAATGGCCACATCCTCACGAACACCCGTAAGCAATTCGTTGAAGCGCATTTCTATAGGTTGGGTAAACTCAAAATTCACACCGGGAACGATACTGATGGCCTCCTTCATTTTTTCCACCAATTCATCCTTGCTTTCTGCAGATGTCCATTCATCCGTTGGTTTGAGGATAACGAAGACATCGGCGATATCCATGGGCATCGGGTCCGTTGGTACATCGGCGACACCGATACGGCTGAGAACGGTTTCCGCTTCGGGAAATTCGGCCTTCACGATACGTTCAATCTTTGTCGTGGTTTCGATGGTTTCCGACAGGGAACTGCCGGGTTTCAAGATCGCGTGAAAGGCAATATCACCTTCGTCCAATTGCGGGATAAACTCACCGCCCATTCTCGTAAAGACGAAAATGGCAATGGCAAAAATGGCAATGGCAATGCTTACGACCACTTTGGCCTTGGAAAGTGATTTGGTCAACAACGGTTCATATTTCTGCTCAATCCAATGCACGAACCTATCGCCATAGGATTGTTTTTTGGATTTTGGCGGCCGTAGGAACAATGCCGAAACCATGGGCACATAGGTAAGACACAATAGCATGGCCCCGATCATGGCGAAAATGAAGGTAAGGGCCATGGGCCGGAACATTTTCCCTTCGACACCCTCCAAGGCCAAAATGGGCAGGAACACGATCAGAATGATCAGCTGGCCAAAGAAAGCGGCGTTCATCATTTTTTTGGAGGCCTTGGCGGCGATGTCATCCCGTGTTTCTGCACTAACGCCATTCTTTTTGACCACATAGGAGTACATTAAAAAAACGGTGCCCTCTACGATGATCACCGCACCATCCACAATGATTCCAAAATCGATTGCCCCCAAGCTCATCAAGTTTGCCCATACGTCAAAAACATTCATCAGAATAAAGGCAAACAATAGGGATAAGGGTATGGTCGAAGCCACAATGAGTCCGCCACGCCAATTTCCCAATAACAAGACCAACACGAAGATCACGATAAGCCCACCTTCCAAAAGGTTCCCCGTTACCGTGCCTGTTGTCTCGGCGATCAATTCGCTACGGTCAAGGAAAGGTTTGATGGACACCCCTTCAGGAAGGGACCGTTGTATCTGTTCCACACGTCGGGTCACGTTCTCGATCACCTCGTTGGAATTTGCCCCTTTGAGCATCAAGATCATTCCGCCCACGGCTTCGCCCTTTCCATCTTTGGTAAGCGCACCATAGCGTACCGCACTTCCCATGCTTACCTTACCTATATCCTTCACTTTGATGGGAATGCCATTAACGGCCTTGACCACCATGTTTTCAATATCCGATATGGTCCTGGCCAGCCCTTCACCACGAATGAAGTTGGCTTGGTGGTTACGCTCGATGTAGGCCCCACCTGTATTCTGGTTGTTGTTTTCAAGGGCCGAGAACACTTCTGTAATGGTAATACCAATGGCGCGAAGTTCGTCCGGGTCAACCGCCACTTCGTATTGCTTTTTGTTTCCGCCAAAGGCGTTTACCTCGACCACGCCGGGTACCATGGCCATCTGTCTCCGTACAATCCAGTCCTGCATCGTTCGCAGTTCCGTTGCCGAATATTCACCTTGATGTTCATCATCTACTTCAAGGGTATATTGGTAGATTTCACCCAATCCCGTTGAAATTGGCCCCATAACGGGTTTGCCAAAGCCAGAAGGGATCTGTTCCTGAACCTCGGGCAGTTTTTCGGCTACAAGTTGTCTGGGCAAATAAGTGCCCACCTCATCGTCAAATACAATGGTCACCACAGAAAGCCCAAAACGGGAAACAGAGCGGATTTCCTTGACATTGGGTAGGTTGCTCATCGCAACTTCCACGGGATAGGTTACAAATTGTTCTATATCCTCCGTTCCCAGGTTGGGTGATTGGGTAATGACCTGTACTTGATTATTGGTGATATCCGGTACGGCATCGATGGGAACTTGGGTCATGCTATAAACGCCCGCACCAATCAATGCGAGGGTCAGCAGACCTATAATAAATTTGTTATTGATTGAAAAATCAATGATTCTGTTGATCATGGACAAGGGTATTGATTCAGTTTATATTCTTACTGGGCGCATTGATGAAAAGCAACGCACGATATTGACGTAACCATGAAAAAGTCACGTCAAAACAGGATAGTTTTATCCTATAAAAACTGGATCATGCCCGAGGGGGCTGTAAAAGAGAAGGTGGAATATCCTTGCCGAGGTCATCAAAATGGGCAAAGAATTCGTCTGGGATTTCTGGCTGGTACGGTTCAAATGCGACAAGCCCAAAATCTATGGTGTGAACGTGGCAACAATGACATTGACAGAAAGGCGAGCAAAGTTCACAATCGTCACCTTGGTCGCCGTCAGAATCGACTACCGAAACAGTTTGGCAATCGTCAGAGGCATTCCCTGAATCACTACAAGGCACCACGTTGAGCGCCAAGAAGTATATTGTTAATATGATTGTCAAAAATTTCACGGGGCAAAGATAAAAAAATCCAAGTGCAACTCTATTGCAAAGAATGGTTCTTAAAAGGAACTCTTTTTGGACCAATAAAAAGTAGTTCCAAACTTCATTATTGGAGTTTTCCCCCTAAAATATCAGGTCATTACTAGAGTATGAAAAAAGTGACATCGGCAACGGCCTTATGCCGTCCCTTTCCCGAGAAATATTTTCCGGGTTTATCTTTGCGCAGTATTGATCGGAATACGTCCTTACTCGCTTTTATTTGGCCAATAGCGCTCCCGATCCCACTTGTCTCGGGTCAGGTTTCAAGGGTTGTTTGACGGTCGTAACCACCTCCAGACTGAAATGCCCGAACTCTTCGGTCACCGTTCCGTGGCATAAATAGATGCCCTTTCCATGAATGGGTGTGGATGCCATCGTTTGTGGAAAGTGTACACAGTCAAAAAAGTGCCCTTCCAGATCGAGCATGGTGGTAAAGCGCATGGTGTCCCCTTTGGATGTGGTGTTCAATCGGGTATGCACTAGGGAACCATAGATCCAGATCCTTTGGTTGACATAGGCCTCAAAATCACCGGCAGTCAGCCTACTCTTCACTTTGCCGTCCATAAGTTCATAATACCCGCATAGTGGAAAACCCAGAAGTTCCATTTGGTCGTAGGCATCCTCAATAGGATGGGAAGGTAAATTCGGCAATGTAAAATGCCTGTGGTTGGGTTTAAAGAGCAGTTTCTGGATAGTTTCCTTTCGATGGGCCTTGGTCTTGAACACGGCCTGCCAAAGCACTTGCTTCTTGGGCACGTCAAAGACACGAAAGGCATCGATACGCACCAAGATGGTCAACTGTTCGATGGCAATGGGGACACGGTCGATAAAATCATCAAAATCTCGGAATTTGCCATGGAGTTGCCTTTCGTTCAAAATGCGTTGGATGACCAAACGTTCCAAACTCCGAAGCTGCCCCAGCCCCAAATAGATGTGCTTCCCATAGATGACATTGACATGATCACTGCGGTTGATACAGGGCGGATGGATAATTCCTCCCCACATCTTAGCCTCATGGACATAGAGCTCTGTATCATAGAACCCTCCCCTATTGTTGAGCACGGCTACCATAAATTCCAGGGGAAAGTAGCATTTCAGATACAGGCTCTGGTAGCTTTCCACGGCATAGGAAGCGGAATGTCCCTTGGCAAAGGCATAACCCGCAAAACTCTCGATCTGTTCCCAGACCATTTGGGTCAAGGCAGCATCGTGCCCCCTTTGTTTGCAGTTTTCAAAAAACTTGAGTTTCACTGCTTGGAATTCCTCCCGGGAACGGAACTTTCCGCTCATCCCCCGTCGCAACACATCGGCCTCCCCTAGGTCGAGTCCTGCAAAGAGATGGGCCACCTTGAGCACATCCTCTTGATAGACCATGATCCCATGGGTCTCCGGCATGATCTCCAACAGGATGGGATTGGCCTCCTTGCGGCGTTCCGGTTCCCGCTCCCTGCGGATATATTCATCCTTCATCCCCGAGGAGGATACCCCTGGACGGATCACGGAGCTGGCCGCCACCAGTCCCAAGTAGTCATGGGTCCGTAGCTTTTTCATCAGCCCCCGCATGGCTGGGGATTCCACATAATAGGCCCCTATCGCCCTTCCTTGGCTCAACAACCGATTGATATTGGCATCCTGTTTCATGGCCTCCACGCTCTTGATGTCCCAAAGCATGGCATCGGGTCGGTTGTCCTTGATCACCTCAACCGCCTCCTTGATCTTGGCCAATCCCCGTTGCCCAAGGATATCGAACTTGAACAGGCCTACATCCTCGGCAATGATCATATCGAACTGCACCGTCGGAAACCCTTTGGGCGGCAGGGTCGTGGCCGAATAGTAATGCTCGGAACGGTCCAGAATCAAGATCCCCGAGGAATGCACACTGATGTAATTGGGCATCCCATGGATATAGGTGGCGTATTTCAGCACCAATCGGGCCAGTTCGTCCAAGCTTCCTTGCTCATACCGACCTGCACTGAGCTTATCGATTTCCTCGGTGGGCAGACCGAACACCTTGCCCAGTTCCCGAACAGCGGCCCGGTATTTAAAGGTGTTGTAGGTTCCCAATAGGGCCACATGCTCGAAACGTTCAAAAATATAGGCCGTGACATCGTCCCGGTCCCAGGTGGAAAAATCAATGTCAAAATCCGGAGGGGAGGCCCTAAAGGGATTGATGAACCGTTCAAAATACAGGTCCAGTTCAATGGGATCCACATCGGTGATCCCAATTAGGTAGGCCACCAGACTGTTGGCCCCACTCCCCCTGCCCACATAGGGATACCCTTTGGACTTGGCATAGGAGACGATATCATGGTTGATCAAAAAATAGGACACGAAGTCCAGTTCCTGAATGGTACGCAGTTCCCGGAACATCCGCTCCTTGACCTTTTCCGTGGGATGGGCATAGCGTCGAGGCAGCCCATCCAATGCCAGTTCCCGCAACCGCTCCACATCCAAGGCCTTGGACGCCAAAAAACGGGACTGGTTCTGGGAAACCCGCTCACTTCCAAACCCAAAGGCAATGGTACAGGAGTCCATCAACCGCTGCGTATTCTCCCAGATATGCGGAAAATCAACCAAGGCTTTTTTTAGTTCCTCCATGGACCGAAGGGTATCAGAGGGTCTGGCCTCCTCGGACTGGGGAAGTTTACTCAACAGTGTGTTCAATCCTATGGCCCGAAGCAACCGATGGGTATTGAAATCCTTTTTGTTACGAAAGCTCACGGGCTGTAACAACACCAATCTATCGGTATAATCCCGGTACCGGGAGAACCGTAATTTCCGGAGCTCTTCGACGGATACCCCAATGTACTCATAAGCTCGGAAGTCTGTCCGTTCCTCCTCCTGGATCTTCTCGAAGGGATAGATGACATGGACATGTTCGAATATTGGAGCCACGGAGGGAATGGATGTTCCCTTATGCAAATGTTCGGATAGAAAGGCATTGATCTCCCGAAACCCTTCATTGTTTTGTGCCAGGCCCACAAACTCCTGTACGTTCCCGTTGCGAAAATCGATTCCCAGAATGGGACGTATTCCCTGCTCATGGGCCAGTCGCACAAAGTTCATCCCTGCCGAACTGTTGTTGATATCGGTCAGGGCCAAGGTTTCCACCCCATGGGAACAGGCCAACTCCAAGAGCTCCGTTTCGGAAAGCACCCCGTAGTTCAAGGAATAATAGGTATGGCAGTTCAAGTACATGCTATTGTTGTCTATGGGCCAATAAGATGGGTGGTTGTCCGTCAAAGGGGTTTCCGCCTCTTCCTATACTATGGGCCCCCATGGCCGAGGCCCGCATCAAACTGGATTCCCCAAATCGATTCCGTACACGATCCATGGCCTGATAGAGGTTGAGCAGTTTTTCGTCATCCGCGAACAGGTCGATCTGGTAATGCCCCCCTACGATATGACTGTAGTTGACACCCACGAGTCGGATGAGCATCCTTCGGTCATAAAGGGAGGTAAAGAGTTCCTTCACCAAGGGTACCAACACATGGTCCGCAGAAGTATAGGGAACCCGTTTCTGCTTGGTGTAGGTCTTGAAATCACTGTACCGGATCTTCACACTCACACAGCCCGTCATCTTATTGGCCCTTCGGAGTTGGTAGGCCAGGTTCTCGGCCATGGCGAACAAGGTGGTCTCCAGTTTGACCATATCGGTGGTATCCTTTCCATAGGTACGTTCCGTAGAAATGGACTTCCGTTCATGAAACGGGAGCAAGGGGGAATTGTCCAGCCCCTGGGCCCGCATCCAGATGGTCCGTCCATGCAACCCAAAGGCGCTTTCCAGCATCTCCAAGGGCAGTTGCTGTACGGTCTGTATGGTAGTCACCCCCATATTGGACAAAAGCCCATAGGTTTTCTCCCCCACGGAGGGCAGTTTACGAATGTGTAAAGGCGCCAGGAACTCTTTCTCCAGTCCAAGATCGATCTTCATCTGGTTGTTGGGCTTGGCCTCCCCGGTGGCCACTTTGGAGACCACCTTGTTCTGGGAGAGTCCAAAGGAAATAGGCAATCCCGTTTCCCTCAAGATCCGTTGTCGAATTTCCGAGGCGTATTTGTAACAGCCAAAGAAACGGTCCATCCCGGAAAGGTCGGCATAGAACTCGTCCACACTGGCCTTTTCAAAGACCGGGACACTCTCCTTGATAATCTCGGTCACATTGTCCGAGAACTTCATATAGGTCCCTGCATTGCCCTTAATCACAGTGGCCTCCGGACACAACCTCCGGGCCACTTTCATGGGCATCCCTGAATGCACCCCAAAACGCCGGGTCTCATAGCTACAGGCCGCGACCACCCCTCTGTCCCCCAACCCACCGACCAAGAGGGGCCGCTTCATCAGACGGCTGTCCAGTAGTCGTTCACAGGAGACGAAGAAGGTATCCAGATCGATATGGAGAATGGTGGGTTTCATAAAATGTTGGATTTATTCCTATAATTTGGAAAATATCCAAATGTACGGAAAGGAACAACCCGTTTCAAAACTTTAACAATTTTGCCTATCTTAATACGGCATAATTCAACCTCAACATGTGTTACTCGACCAGACAGACCCGGGAACGGAAGGAGCTGGAAAAACTCCTTTCTGTCAAGGCCATGTACGGTGACCTGGACACCGACCTGGAACTCATTTATTTCCACGCCAACGGCTGGAGCCATCCTGTGATGTGGACTTTGGGCCAGGAAGAGCCCTACAATATGCTCCCTGCGATGTGGGGCATCATGCCCCCAAAGGAAAAGCAGGAAAATTACACGGAGTATTTCAAGAACCCAAAAACCTTTGGGGGACTGAATGCCAAATCCGAAAAGCTCTTTGACCACTTCGTGTACCGGTACTGTTGGGAGCACCAACGCTGTATCATTCCCGTGGACGGATTCTTCGAACCACACAATACGAAAGTGAAAGTCAAGGGAAAGGATTTTAAAGTTCCGTTTTATTTCCATAGAAAGAACGGCGACCCCATATACCTAGCGGGCATCTATACCAACACGGCCGATGGACGGAGGACCTTTGCCGTACTCACCAAGGACGCCACCCCCATGTTCGAGGAAATCCACAATGAAAAGAAAAGGCGACCCGTCATCATTGATGATGAAAACTTGGATGCTTGGTTACATAACGGCAACAATAAATCAGATGTTCAAGATCTTATCGATGACGATCTATGGGAAGGTGATCTGGAAGCCTATCCCGTCACCAAGGACCTCTATAGTAGAAGTGTGGATTCCAACTATCCGGGCATCATTGAAAAAGTGGACTACGAAGAGGTGTCCATACCCTATTGACCTTTCCTTTTGACCATGTTCATGGGTACGGACAGGGAATATCCCCCATTAAGGGTTCGCTAGCCCCGGAAGTGCAAGATCTTCAACGGTCAACCCAGACAGATGTACTTATATTTCATGAAAAATATATAAAAATCATCGTTTTTCACGCCAAGTAATTGTTTTTCATGGTATATTTGTCATTATATTTCACGTCATCATATGAAAAATAATGATTTTTCACAGAAAATAACGGTTTTTCATGGCCGCACCTTACCTGAGGAAGGTTTCTTGGTAGGTCAGTCCCTTTTGATTGCCACAATGGAGAATCAATTTGATGTAGCGGTTCCCCTGCCTGATATATTGGCCATGGCAACGGAGAAGCACCAACGCTACGATACGGACCAATGGCAAGTGTTCACCATAAGGCACAAACCCAAGGACGACCTGAAAAGCCATTTGGTCTTTGCCCTTAAATACGAGCCCTTGGACCTATATCTCCTCAAAAGGTTTTTCGAGTTGACCGGGGATGCCATCATACACCAAATGTTGGAAGAGGAGCCCACGGGGCAATACACTAGAAGGGCGTGGTTTCTATACGAATGGCTGACCGGAATAACCCTTGACGTACCGAACCTGAACAAGGGCACTTATGTAACGGTGGTGGACCCCAACCTACAATATACGGCCGAGCCCGAGAATTCCACACGGCATCGCGTCAAGAACAACCTGCCCGGGGTCCCGGGGTACTGCCCGATGATCCGACGGACGGCAAAACTGGATGGGTATATTGCCAAGGACCTATCTGAAACCATCGAAAAGGGATTGGGCAAACGGGACAAGGATCTTATTCGAAGGACCGCTGCTTTTTTATTGTTGAAGGACTCGAAGGCATCCTTTGCCATAGAAGGGGAACATCCCCCGAGCATGCGGGCAAGGAATTGGGGAAAAGCCATAGGCCAATCGGGCAAGTCCCCTTTGGGCATACAGGAGATCGAACGGTTACAGCATATTGTCATCGGCAACAAAAAACTGAGGCATATGGGCATCAGGACCGGGGAAGGCTTTATTGGGGAGCACGATAGGGAGACCCTCTCCCCCTTGCCCGACCACATCTCTGCCAAGGCCAAGGACCTTCCTCTTTTGATGCAAGGGTTGTTCGGCACGAACGAGCTGTTGCAGAAGTCTCGGTACAATCCTGTATTGGCCGCGGCCACCATCGCATTTGGCTTTGTTTTTATCCATCCCCTATCCGATGGCAACGGGAGGATACATCGCTATATCATCCACCATTTGCTTACCCGGATGGGGTATACCAAGAGAGGTATGATATTCCCCATATCCTCTGCCATTCTGGAACGGATTGATGAATATCAGGATATTCTGGAGCATTTTTCCTCGCCAAGGGTCGATTTGATCGAATGGGAGGAAACACAAGACCATAACATCGATATCCTGAACGAAACCATTGATCTATACCGGTACTTTGATTTGACCAAACAAGCGGAATTCCTGTATACCTGTGTGGAAGAGACCATTGAAAGGATCATACCGGAAGAATTGGACTATTTGGAAAAATACGATCGGATGACAAACCTTATCAATGCCCGTGTGACCTTACCGGATACCAAAGTCGATCTTTTGATCAAGTTTCTGAACCAGAATGAAGGTATATTGTCCAAAAAAAGAAGGGAAAAGGAATTTGCGGAATTGACAGATGCTGAAATCCAGGAAATTGAAGATTCATTCCAAAGTATTTTCCAAGGTTGATGGGTAACCTGACCCAGTTTGGGTTCCCTAACTATTCAAATCCCTATCTGTGGTAGGACACCGGCATGGTTCGACCAAAATAAAAAGGGTTCGCTTTCCCGAACCCTTCTTTTGTACCATTTGGAAGCCCTATCCCTCCAATATTTTGGCCTGCCGTTCTAAACTGGCCACCCTTTCCTTGATCCGTTCCTCCCGTTTTTGACGCTTTTCAGTATAGGATTTTTCGATTCCCAAAATCTTCTCCTTGTAAAAGGATTGCATTGCCACATAAAAGGATCGGTTGGTCAAATCATTGGAGTGGTTGCTTTCCCCAAGGTGTACCTGTCGGGTCAACAGGAACCGGAGCAGTTTATACAAGGTCTCCTTTTTGAAACCCTGTTTGAACCGGGCCACCCGTTCCCCATCGGATAACTTGGAATCCTCGCCGAAGAATTCCCCAAAATGTTCCCTTTGGCTATAATACCCGATGTTGTTCTCGAACAGGGAAATGGCAATGGCCACCATTTCATCCGTGGACAAAGGCTTTTTCAGGTTGATATAATCGGTCTCACGTATCATGTCCACGACTTCCTTGAACTGGTTGTTGTTCTCGATCTGTTTTTTCCGCAATTCCCGTGTATTGATCTTGATGATCTGCTCCTCCGGGGTACACTCGGACATTTTGCGTTGCTCCAAGGCCTTGGTACCTGAACTTCCACTATGGGTTTCTTCCCTGACCTTCACAAATACCGGCCGGGTCAAATAGGTGTCCGTTTCCAGCAGGATACCCTTTTCAAATCCAAGGTCCACGGCCTTGTCCCATGCCTCCTTTTCCTCCGTGAAGGATTCCAGGGCCTCTTTCAGGAATTCACCCAACTCTTCCTCGGTATATTCATAGTGTCGGTGCTCCTCCCTAATGTGATTCATGGTAGGTTCTATGGGCTCCTTTAAAATGTCCAGCCCATTGGTCAAATGCACCGCTAGGCCCTCCTTTTCCATTTGGGCCATGACCCATTGGTTGCGTTCCTCGTCCACCCGGTATTTGTTGATGTTGGGCACCAGTTTCAATCCTTCCTTTTTCACGCTTTTCAATAGCTGCATAAAGGTCTTGGTCTTTTTGTTCTCAAAACAGGAGGTCCGGGTACAGACCATCTTCCCATCACCGAACAAATTGCCCTGATTGGCAGCATTGAAGGGACAGGTATGGCAAGCCCCGGCTTTGGGAAGCAACGTCTTATCCGACAACCCAAAAGGGGCTTTGGACAGATCGAAGGTGCGGCTTTCGATCATCCGTTTGATCCGATGTTCCTGGAATTCGTCTTCTAGGCTTTCCAACAGCATCAGTTGTTCTCCGGGTTCAAAAAGGGCCACGGCCACCCCTAGGGAGAGGGTCATTTCCCCACTGCGGATAAAGGCCTTGAATCCCTCGATCAATCCTGCCAACTTGATGCGTTGCCGGATATAGTTCTCAGATCGGCCCAGACGTTTTGCAATCTCCCCGGGTTCGTAACGATCCAACAAAAATTGGATGGCCTCGGCCTCCTCCGTGGGTTCCACATCCTTGCGCTGTAGGTTCTCGATGATCTGGACCTCCAGAATCTCAGTGTCCCTATAGTCCCTTACCATGGCAGGGATAGTGGTCAATCCTGCCAATTTACTGGCACGATACCTTCGCTCACCCATGACGATGATAAAACCTTCGTCGGATTTTCGTACGGTGATCGGCTGCAGCACCCCATGTTCGGCAATGCTCTGTTCCAAATGATTGAGACTTTGCTCATCAAAGGTTTTTCGGGGTTGGTCTGGGTCCGGGAAAACCGAATCGATTCCCAACAACTGGATCTGTGGAACGTTTTCCACCTTCTCCACAGTTTTGGTTTGTTCCGACTTTGAACCTTGGTTGTTACCTGCTTTACGTGTCGCTCTCTTCTTTGTTTGTGCTTCCATGATCTTTGGATTTTGGTTAAACAATATTTGAGCGGAAACCAAGCGGAAGACAAATTTTTGGAGTGGCAAGGAAACGGAATAAAAAGTGACAGGGGAACGGCTTTATGTCCCTTGTCCGACAAACCATTTGCGGGCTTATCTTTCGAAAACTATTGGAAGATAAAAAAGAAATCTACCCCTCCAGAAGGCCCATAAGGGTATTATAGTTCCAAACCTTAGATGGATATCCCTTGTACGCATGTTTGAAACCGAAGGTTTTTCTTTGAAAACCCATAGAACCCTAAAAACCAAAGGCTACAATATCAATCAGGCACGAACCTAGGTTATGGGAAGCGTATCCGCCGTCCTAGTCCTGAAAATGACTTATTTGAGGGCGGGGCGGACAAACGAGGGGACGATACGGCATTGGGGTATTGAACGGTAATGAAATACTACTGGGAAGATTGCCAAATTCAAAAAATAGGTAAAACAAAAGCCCATCGTTTCCGATGAGCTTAATAAGGTCTTTTCTTGTATGAGGTAAATCTCATCTAACAGAACCTAAGGCGGTTCACCCAATCATTCATCAATGGCATCCGCAGTTGGAATCCGCGGTCACTTCTCCTTTTAAGTGTTTTAGAATGTAAGGGGACAAGGTTATTTCCCCATGGTCATTTTTGGGTTCAAAATAGCCTTTGAGCAATACCTCGATTAAGATTTCTTTATTGGGTTCTCCCATTGTAGCTCCATTCCAAACCCATTCCCTGGCTTCCGGACTGTCTTCCAAATGTTCAGGATGGAAATCGAGGTTGCCGACCCTTATGGTAGGGGAAGCAACAATATGGGCTTTTTCGGCTTCCTCTATCGTTTTAATCATGGTTGAACTGAACAAGATTTCGCAGTTCAAATGATCAAAGAGTTCTTGAACTTCTTGAATCGCCGATAGCAATACACCTTGAACAGAATCACAGGCTGAGCAAGTACCTTCCCCAGTTGTTGGCATTCCCACTTGAAAAAGGGTCACTCTCAATGCATTTTTTGTCTTTACTTCCATGTTCATACGTTTTTAAGATTAAAGTTTACCCCTAAGACATGGAAAATGGACAAAGGATGCAGGTTTATACAAAATTATGATAGGCAACAGGATTTTGTAATGGTAAATCTCCACATTTGGTTTTCAGAATATTCAACTTCACCACATTCATCAAACTTTGCCCTAACCTTTTTCCTTGCCCTTAAGATCCTTGACTTTGTTGCCGATAATGTCAAGCCCAGATGCGCGGCAATACTTTTCTGCGGAAGGCCTTCTATATCCGAAAGTCTCAAGGGAGTTGAATAGTCGATAGGGAGACCATTTATAAACTTATCGAGCCAAACAAAGACGTTTTCATCATATTCATCCGGAACAAACAGGTGCAACTGTTCCAGGTCAACAAGTGTGGTCTTTCTTGGCTTCTTGTAAAAGTCAAAAATTGTATGTTGTGCAATCCTGTATAACCAAGCCTTTATATATCTTACGTCATTTTTTTTCTCACAATATGTTATGACCTTGATAAGAATCGTTTGCATTATATCATCAACATCATGCTCATTGTAAACACGCTTGCCCACATAGTTCCTTAAATCAGTCCGAAGGTCTTCCCAAATATTGAATATATCACATTTCATAAGTATAGGTTGTTAAAAAAGGAGGTTGAACAAATAACCGGAAATGATCATTCCAATGGCAATAGTTGAAAAGAAGGCAATGATCAACTGCCTTTGCATCACTTTTTGGAGCAGCAGGCCTTCGGGGATGGAAAGTCCGATCGAACCCATCATAAAGGCCATGGCCGTCCCTAACGGAACCCCTTTGTCAACGAGCGAATCCAATATGGGCAGGATTCCAACCGCATCAATGTACAATGGAATCGATACCAATACGGCAATGGGAATCGCAAAAGGGTTGGATTTTGAAATATAGGTGCCAAAAAATGACTCGGGGACATAGCCGTGGATAAATGACCCTATTGCAATTCCTATAAAAATATAGGGGACAAGGTTTTTAAGGGTCCGAATGGCCTCCCGATGAATTCCAGGAAATCGTTTCAGCAAATTTCTGCTATCCTTTTCCCTCGAATGCGCTTTCCATTCATTGTCCTTGAGCCATTCTGCCACATATTTGGCCATACCCATCTTTTCCAGGATAATTCCACCGATCACCCCCAAGACGATTCCTGAAAGTAGGTACACTATTGTAACTTTCCAACCATAGCCCAACCAGAAAATGGCAATAGCGATTTCGTTCACCAAGGGTGAGGTTATGAGGAAGGAAAGTGAAATTCCCAGTGGGATCCTGACCTGCATCATTCCCACGAACAAAGGAATGGAAGAACACGAGCAAAAAGGTGTCAAGGCACCCAAAGAGGAGGCCACAACATTCCCAAGACCTGATTTTTTGTGTTTCTCCAAATAATCCCGGATTTTTTCCATGGGCAAATAGCTTGTTACCACTCCCATTACATAGGTCACCAGCACAACCAGAATGGAAATAGAGCCAAAGGCAATGATGAAATAGTGTAATGCTGAGCCGAATGTATCCGTATCAGGAATACCCAAAAGGACATGGACAACATAGTCTGCCAGTCGGGTAAGCAGTTTTGTAAAGATTTCCATCTTAAAAACGTTTTAAAGAATTGCTAATAACACCTTGTCGTTGCTGACTTTTTTATAGTCATAAACCTTCCCGTCAATGACCAATGCAGGAAAGGTAAGGACCCCGTAGGGCATGGTGTCCTTGAGGTCAGAAAACTCGGTGATGTTTACGTCCAGATGGTTTTCACTGGCAATTTTTTCGATTTGTGCCCTTATGGGGGATGCAGTGGCGCAGCAGGATGAATGTAAAATTTTGACTTCAGTACTCATAGTTCAGTAATTTTAAATAAACTTTACTATGTAGTCTAAAATGGCGTGTCAAAAGACACAATTCTCAATAAAAAAATGATTCTACCTATTTGTACTTTGTGGATGCCTGAAAATCAACCAAGTGGTTTATTAACGGGATACACGATTCCTTAACAGAGCAATTGACGAAGTTGCCATTGGCATCATATACGATATCACAGCATTCCACAAATAATTCCCTTAGCTTTGTTCTTGCCCTTTGCACCCGCATTTTTGCAGCCGAATACCCCAAGTTCAGCTTTTCAGCTACATCTTTTTGGGATAGTTTGTCGATGTCACTCCATTGTAAAGGCTCGGCATATTTTTTGGGAAGGAACTGGATCATGGGTATCATATGATCATACACGGATAGCTCCAGATTGGTTGGTTCAGTTGCCTCAAGTATCTTTACATCACTAAGTTCAACAATTGGGGCACTCTTTTTGAAATGGTCATAAATGGTATTTCTGGCAACTTGAAACAGCCAGGCCTTGATGTTTTCAATTTCCCTATTTTTTTGATAGGACTCGACCAGTTTCAGCATTACCTCTTGCACAATATCTTCCGCAATGGTTTCATCCCGAACCTTTTTTAAGGTAAAGTATTTTAAATAACTGTAGAAACTTTCGATCTGTTCATTAATATCGCAACATTTCTTTTTCATGGCTTTGCTTTTATGGCTTTCGGTTTAATGGTGTGCCAGCCTACACAGGATATGTATACAAAGAGGTTGGTGAAACTTTTATTTTTCACTCTTCCTATTTCCTTTGTCAATTAAGGATGAAGCTTTAGTAGTGGTAAAATTTCCCTGTAACTGACCATGGTTTTCAATTCCCTTAAATGCTGATCAAGGGTAGATTTACAATGGAAAATATTTCCACCAAGTTGCCTGTTATATTCTTGTACTTACATTGTTCCTTACAAAATTCATCACAGATTTGGATTGTCTTACAAGAAAATATTTAGACTAAGGCCTTAAAAAATAATCAATGGGCCTTTCTCAATGCTCCAGCGTAAGCGTTGGGCAATATGCTGCCCTCAACGGCTTTGGCCGCCTTTTCGACATCATATTCGAAGCGTACAAACTCCACATGGATGCTATTCTTGTCCGGCCTACGGAAGTTCCCATCCATGTTCAACAGCACATAGCATCCCCTATTGTCGCCATCCTTGGGCTTTCCGATGGATCCGATATTTATCGCATGGCGGTATATGGTGCCTCCATCATAATCCAAAAGGGCCTTGTGATAGGGTTGGTGTGTATGTCCAAAACAGAGGATATCGGCATTTGCATCCCGCAGGATGCGTACCAGGCTCTTCTCCTTCCGGTCCTCGAAAAGATACTCGTTGATTCGTCTTGGGCTTCCATGCACCAGGAGTAGGTTCACTGTTTCATCGTTCCTTTTGAACTCCACATTGATATGGGATGGAAGGTTTTTCAGGTAGGCCCTTTCATCATCCCCCATAATGGAGTTGGTATAGGATATGGAAATTGCCCCGTTCGCCTTTTCCTCATCGCTCTTGTAGGCACAGCCACAATCATCACTGTTGCGTCCGATGCCAAAATCATAGTTGCCCGCAATGGTGGGTATCCGGCGTTTTCTGATCTCATGGACCACCTCGTTGGGCCAGATGTTATAGCCCACAAGGTCCCCAAGGCAATAGATGGCGTCCGGCCTATGTTTTTCCACATCCACAAAAAAGGCCTCAAGGGCAGGAAGGTTGGCGTGGATGTCCGAGAAGAGTGCAATTTTCATCCTTATGCGGTTTGCGGTTTAAAATACTTTTTGCGCAACCAAAAGGCGACCCTTACCAACAGAATCAGGGCAGGAACTTCCACCAAGGGCCCGATGACCCCTGCAAAGGCCTGGCCGGAATCCAGTCCGAAGACGGCAATGGCCACGGCAATGGCGAGCTCAAAGTTGTTCCCGGCTGCTGTAAAGGCCACCGAAGCGGTCTTGTCATATTCGGCACCCATCGCCTTGGTGAAAAAGAACCCAATGATGAACATCAGGGTAAAGTACACCAAGAGGGGTATGGCGATTACCACCACGTCCATGGGAATCTCCACGATAAGTTCCCCTTTGAGGGAGAACATGATCACAATGGTGAACAACAGGGCGATCAAGGTCATGGGAGAAATGGCGGGAACAAACTTTTGGGCATACCACTGTTCCCCTTTGATCCGGACCAATATCGTTCGGCTAAGGATGCCCATAAGGAAGGGGATGCCCAAATAAATGGCCACACTCTCCGCTATGGTCCCTATGGAGATGTCCACAATGGCCCCTTCAAAGCCAAAATATGGGGGCAAAACGGTGATAAAGATCCACGCATAGAAACTGTAGGCAAACACTTGGAAGATACTGTTCAGGGCCACCAGTCCCGCACCATATTCCGCACTGCCCTCGGCCAGGTCATTCCAGACCAGCACCATGGCAATGCAACGGGCCAAACCTATCAATATCAATCCGACCATATACTCGGGATAGTCCCTCAAAAAGAGGATGGCCAGGACGAACATCAACACGGGGCCGATGATCCAGTTGAGCACCAGGGAAATGGTCAAGATCCTGGTGTTCTTGAACACCTTGGGCAACAGTTTATAATCCACTTTTGCCAAAGGTGGGTACATCATCAGGATGAGACCTATGGCAATGGGGATGTTAGTGGTGCCGCTGTTGAACGAATTGATGATGTCGGGGAAGGACGGGAAGAAGTAACCGATACCGACCCCTACCGCCATGGCGATAAAGATCCAAAGGGTAAGGTTCCTGTCCAAAAAGCTCAATTTTTTTACTGCCATGTGTTATGATTTGATCTGTGAAAATACATACCAAAGTTCCGTTGCTATCTGTATGCTCCTTTCAAGGTATTTCTCGGCCTGTTGCGGGGTATTGTCAAAGGCCTTGGGATCCTCAAAGGTGATGGGGATGCGCTTTTCCGCACCGGGCACAAAGGGACAGGCCTCATTGGCCGAATCACAGGTCATGATGGCCCCAAAGCCGGAACTGGGGTTGAAGGCATCGTCCATTTTCTTGGAGAACCCGATCACCGGATGGGCATTTTCCGCATATTTGATGGCATAGACAGGATTTTGTCCCTGTGAAAGCTGTTGGATCTGGAACCCTTGTTTCCCCAAGGTTTCCGCCACCATCGGGAACAGGGCCGTGGCTTCGGTCCCCCCCGAATAGCAAAATACGTTCTTGATGTTGAAATGGAAAGCCATGGCCTGTGCCCATATCTGTGACAGGTGGCTCCTCCTGGAATTGTGGGTGCAAATGAAATTCAGGCGTATTTCCTGATCTTCGGAAACTTTCGACTGTATGAACCCGGCAAGGGGATCAAGGATTTCCCTACGCTCCGGGGAAACGGCATCCAGTTTCAAGGTTGTGATGAATCCCGCTATTTCAGGGAACAGGCTAGTTGTGGTCGTAGTCATTATATAGAATTAAGATTTAGCAACAATTGCCGTCCGGGGAACAGCAGGGCTCACTTTTCAATTGGGACAGTCTTACCTTTGGTTTCTTTTCGGGGACCCCACACTGGTCCTTGGCAAGGCAGTCGGTCATCTTGGTGGTCAACAGAAAATGCCCTTCATCAAAGGCAAGGCCATATTTTCCGATAGTGGTGCCCTGGTATTCCACTTCGACTTCCAGTGAGTCCTCTATTTCCAATACCTTTTGGGACAGTTCGATGATATGAACCAACTTTTCGGGATGCAACCTGTGGTCATAGTCGTTGGCCTCCCACAGTTGGAAACTGACCACTTCCTCATGGCGCACGGTTCCCCCGCAGTCTATAAAGTGTTTGTGAATCTTCCCCACTTCGGTGACATGGAAATGTCCGGGGACCATTTCCCCGGTGGGCAATTGGAAGCCAAGGGTTTCCAATCGGGACAGTACTTCTTTTACTTCTGATAATTTCATGGATTGTTCATTTTAGCTTTGATAATAGCATCGACCTGGGTGGCGACATAGATCATTTCCCCCGCGATGACGGCCTTGTTTTCAAAAAGGACCTCTGCATTTCGGTCCGTCAGCCCATCCTGTACATATACCTTGACACTGCTGTCCTCGTCCAAATGTAAGGATTCGAGGGTCTTTCTGTTGATGGTCCAACTATCGGAGCCATAGCGGACCGAATACGTGAACAGGGATTCGCCCTGCGCATTGGAGACCCTGAACCCATCGTTCTTCAGCAGGGCCAGACCGGGAAGGGTCTCATTGGCGGTATCCAGACCAGCGGATTCCACCTTGAACCTGTCATATAATCCGTAGTACATAAGGCCCGTCCTGAGCCAGATCATGGCCAATTGGCCCATATCGTCATTGTCCTGGTCCACAAATACAACGGTATAAGGGGTCTCCCCCATATTGGACACCATTCTGGCGGCGAGTTGGTCCAAAAGCTGGATCTTTTCTTTGGGTATCTGGGGAAAAACGGTCTTCAGTTCCTTTACGGAGCGTTGGATCTTTCCCCTCAGTTCCTGGGAATGTGTGGTCAATGGGAGGCACAACAGCAGCAGTGCCATGGTTAGGATCATTTTTGTTTTCATGGTTTCTATTTTATGGTTTCAGTTTATTAGTTAATCGCAATAAAACGATTAATGGGTTCAAAAAAATACTAACAGCACTCTTGGTCCAGTTCAATCCCCTGATCGAGGAATGCCTTGAACTTATCCTTCATTTCGTTCCAATTTGCCACATTGACACAGTAACAGACACTGGTGCCCTCCACATCGCCCTTGATGAGTCCCATGTTCCGGAGTTCCTTCAAGTGTTGTGAAACCGTAGGCTGTGCCAGTCCTATCTCGTCCACAAGGTCACCACAGACACAGGCCTTGACCTTGAAGAGGTGCTGCAATATGGCAATCCGGGCGGGATGGGCAAATACCTTACCGATGAGGGCGAGCTCATTCTGGTTTTCGGTAAATATTTCGGTCTTTGCCAGTCCCATATCATTATTTTATCGCAATATTACAATATATTGATTCAACATAAAAAGATTTTCGATAAAAATACTTAGGTTCAAACCAAGGCTTTACAAATTTTCAGGGTCACTTGGTCATGTACCACAACATCCGGATGTTGCCTGAATGGGGGGACAGGCCACCGAACCAAAGGAACAATACACGCAACAATCGCCATTTTTGGGCCTTAGAATGGAGCCGCAATTTTCACATTCATAAAAGAACTGACAAGAATCCGTAGGCATCTTTTCCTCTTTGGAATTGCCACAATGCGGACAGGTAATTGTAGAGTACAGATTGATATCCATTATCACTGGTCCTTTATGGTGTATCCGGTTTTCAAAATGGCGTTCACGATAGCATCCCTGGTGGTTTTGGCGGGATCGTACATTATCTGTGCATTGGCTTTTTGGTAATCTGCCTTGACCATGATGATCCCATCAAGTCCATTGACCTCGTGTTCAATATGTGCCTCGCACCCACTGCATGTCATTCCCACGACCGGAATATTGATTTCCTTGACATCTTGGCTCGCAAAAAAGTTCGTTTGACCCTTGGCTTCCTGTTTCGGGTACAAAGATTGGGCATAATAGGGAAAGGCAAGCATCGCTAAGGCAAAGACCGTGATGGTCATCAACCAAATTTTACCCTTCCAAAAGGCCGGCTTTTCGTCCGTATCGCATGCACAGTCTATTTCCTTTTTGGCGACTGTCCTTAACTGTTGGTACCACGCCACTACCAAAACCAAACCCGTAATTCCGATCAAATACGGTCTGAACGGTTCCAAAAACTTAAAATTGGACGCCAGGCCAGATGTTCCGGCCACAATGGCCAAAAGTGGTCCTATGCAACAAAGGGAGGTGGCCATGGCCAAAATAATGGAAGATCCCATTAAGGTTTTCTTGTTATTCATGGTTTACTGGTTTTATTTGTTCTTTTTTATCGAGCAGGTCAAAAATTGGAAAAAGTAACGGCGAATGATCGGTCACCAAGGAATAATGGATCATCTGGCCTTCCTTTTGGGATGTGATCAAATTTCTGTCCTTGAGCTTGCGCAAATGTTGTGAAATTGCGGATACATTCATTTCCAGTATATCACTAAGGTCACAGACACATAAGCGTTGCTCTTGGTTCAAAAGGTAGAGAATCTTAAGCCGAACCGGATTGCCCATTAAATTCATTATCCCTGAAAGGGAGTCCATGGAATTTTCCAAATTTTGCATAGTTTCCCTGCATTCCATTATCTGTTTGGCATCCGCCTCCAAACGTATGCATATGTTCTTATCCATACTACGAAGTTACAGTAATTTATTATTTTAGCAAACTCTAAAATAAATGGGTGGCAAAAGAACAATATCAAGCCCTGGGTCACATTACCTGATAATCTTTAGGGTCGGATATTCCGAATTGTCGTTCGCTTTACTTTGCCCGCTTCCCAATTTCTCCTTCAACTGGGCCATGTCCTTGCTGATTTTCTTTTCCACGACCCTAGCATACTTTTGGGTCGTTGAAAGCTTGGTATGCCCGAGGAGTTTGGAAACGGTCTCAATGGGCACGTCGTTCATTAAGGTGATTGTCGTTGCAAAGGTATGTCTGGCCACATGGAAGGTTAGGTGCTTATCAATATTTGCCCTTTGTGCAATGATCTTTAGGTATTGGTTCACCTTTTGATTGGAATACACTGGAAGAACGGTATTTTCATTTTTGGGAAAATCCACATACTTCTCCAAGATTTTCTTGGCTTTGGGCAATAGGGGAACCTTCACTTCGGTCTTGGTCTTTTGGCGTTTTACATCGATCCAGAGTTCCCCGTCGATGCCGGATACGATACCATTGGGATTGAGAAGTTTGATCTCTATGTAGCTGAGTCCGGTATAACAGGCAAAAAGGAAAATATCCCGGACCAGTTCCATGCCCTTTTCCTCGAATTCCAATTGGTCCAGCGCCAGAATTTCCTCCTCTTCCAAGAAAGCACTGTCATAATCCTCCATTTTCACTTTATACAGATTGAAGGGATTCTTGGGGATACAATCAAATTTATAGGCCATGGTCACCAATTTCTTGAACCGCAGCATATGTTTCATGATACCGTTGTTGTTCAATGTCTGGAACGATTTGATGGGTTCGCAGTTCCGCAGGAAGTTTTCAAACTCGATCAAAAAGGCATAGTCTATCGAGGCCAGCCCAATATCGGGTACCCGATATTTTTTGGCAATGAAGCGTTTCAGGTAGGTCTCTGTGGAGGAATAGTTCTTGACCGTCCCTTTGGCCAGTTTGGGCAACTCATAGGTTCGGTTGTACTCCAAAAGGTCCAATAGGGTGAGCATCACCTTGTCCTTTCCCAGATATCGAAGCTTGATGGATTGTGCCGTTATAAAGTTACTCTCGGCACTAAGTTGCCGATGGCATTCCAGCAACTTTGCACGGACGTCGTCCAGATATTTGTTTACAACAACGGATTCACTGGCCCTATGGTCCATTTTTCCCAAAATAGGACACCATCGTTCTTCAAAAGTTGATCTATGGACACTGAGATCTGCATTTTTTCCTTTACATCTGATCCGGACATAAATTGGAAACCGTCCATCTTTTTTTCTTCCTGATTTTTTCAGCCAAAAACTGATACTGAAGGAGTTAGAGGTATTCATGTGTTCTCGCTTTAAGTGAAACATTGGTTGAAGCGAAAGTCAAATCACACGAAAAATCAATAATGGAAGTACAATTTAGGGAATTTTTCCCGACAAAAATAGGACACTCTATAGGACATCCTCACCGATGGTTTCAGATGGAAATAAAAAAAACCAGAAAAAATTAATTTTCTGGTTTTCAATTAATTAAGGTTTTACTTAGTGTCATAAAACCATGGTTCGTCGGGATGACTGGATTCGAACCAGCGACCACACGCACCCCATGCGTGTACGCTACCAGACTGCGCCACATCCCGAAAACGGATTGCAAAAATATAAATTTTAGGAGAACTATATCTCCATTTTCAACAAATATGAAACAGGGAGATAAAAAGTGTGGTCAGTGGATTTACATTTCCAAAAGGAACTCCCTGATTTCCATACAGAAGGCCTCCCTAGCCTCCGCAGAATCATTGGAAGGATTAAGAAGAAAATATCCTATTGTTTGATCCTGGCAAAATTCATCAATGTCACCCCCTTTCCATAGACTATAACTGAGTAAAAGTACATTATAATCTATTTTATATGGTTTTTGCCCCTCACTGTACGCATTGAGAATCAGATTAAGCTGAAAAATGGAATAGTCAAGATTTTCATGTTCATGTGCCAAAAAAGAGGATGTGTTCGTAGGTCTAGTGTTATCCATTGAGTTAGTTTGTTTAAGATTTGGTGATTAAACCTTTCTTTTAAACAGTAATTGGCTCATCCCTGAACATAAGCTCATTTCCAATTCCTGTACCTAATACAGACTTACAGTTTGAAATCCGGGATGGGGGAAGGTTGTGGACTTCAAACTAATTGTAAGCTATTCCGTAAATATAGTAAAAAAGACCAACGCCGACTATCGGTATAAAGTGAAATGACCTACATACCGTTGCTTTTCGCGGTCATTGGCATTGACTACATACCAGTAATCCCCCGTTGGCAATGGACTTCCTTCGTACGTTCCATCCCACTTCTTGACTTGATCCAGTCGCGCAACTACACGTCCATATCGGTCATAAATGATGACATCGATATCCGGGAAAAATTCGCGGTTGCCAGGATACCAGTAATCGTTCAGGTTGTCTCCATCTGGGGTAAAGAAATTAGGCATTTCTGGCATTCCTTCAAAATTGAAAGGCATCACCAAATTGGCCACACAGCCCTCGCGATCTCTCACCATGATGTTGATATTGGCATCTATGTTGATGTTGAACGTATTGGTCTCCCCATACGATTCGCCTTGGAAGAAATACTCATACTCTCCAAAACCACCGGCAGCAATGGCCGTGACCTCGTTGGGTCCAGTTTTCATAGCTTCAAGGGTCAATGGTTCGTATTGATCAATCTCAAACTCAACAAAAGTCACACATCCGTTTTCGTGATAAATATAAACCGTATGCTCACCCGCTGGAAGATCTCCAAAGGTTCTTTGTTCCGTAGCCATTGCAATATCCTCCACATCCAAAGCAAACAATAGATGCGGTATCTGCGATTCATCAGCAATGGACACTGTGGCGGTACTATTTGGGAATATTCCCTCGCAACCATATTGAACAATAGGCTCGGCAATAAGCTCAATACCAATTCCGATTTCAGCAACCACGTTGGTCTGGCATCCGTTGGCATCCCTGATAAAAATCACGTAGGTTTCCCCACCCTGAAGATTATCAAAGAACATGGTGTCATTTTGTACAAAGTCAGCATCATCCGCAGAGTTTATACTGGTATAATAGGGTGCCGTACCTCCTGAAACCTCAAGGGTAAGTGTACCGTCACCATCGCCCATACAAACTTCTGGGGTAGTGGATGCAATTACAGCCACCAATTCCATGGGTTGGGTAATCTCGACAGTTCGGGTTATGGTACATCCCAAATCATCTTGAATGATGATATCATAGGTTCTTGGCGACAAATCGGTAAATGTTTTTCGATTTGGATTATCAGGGTCATCTCCTTCAAAGAATTCACTCAAGGTATCGGAAATGGAATAGCGAATGGCACCAGTTCCTCCACTGGCCTCAATAATTATCTGTCCATTGGTATCCCCAGCACACATCACTGGAACGGCTTCCAAATATTCCAATACCAAAGGTGGTTTTGGTTCGATGACAATTGGGTCCGAAATGGCCTCACATCCCCCACTCTGCGCATACACGTAGTACGTACCAGGGTTCAATTCCCTAAAAATTCCAGAATCTTGGGACGGACGAATAATATTTGCAGGGTTTATCGGCAACACATCAGAGTTTACCAAAGTATACCTGTAGCTACCAATACCCCCAAAGGCTTCAGAACGAATAATACCTGTTGCTTCACCAGCACAGTTGATGGTTGCATTGGTTAAATCCAAAGCAATGACCAAAGGTGCAGCAGGATCCAGTGAAATTTGGTTGGAACGCTCGTAAGGACATCCATTGGAGTTTTGGACATCATACTGGAACGGTCCTGGGTCCAAAGTAATGTCCGCAGTAATTTCAACGCTTGTCATTCCTGCGCCAAATGGCGTGAATGGGTCCGAACTACCGGACCTACGATAGAAATAATCCACACCGGGTTCCGGATTGGTGACACTCAATTCCATTCTACCCAAATCGCCACAACCGGGAGGTTGCAACTCTACCAATTCAGCCACCACAATTTCAGGATCTTGAACGGTTATTGGTATGGTTGTAAAGCTACAGTTCCATCCATCAAAAATGGTAATGGTGTAATCTCCAGCAGACAAGTTGGCAAATGTTGGTGTGGTTTGAAGTCCACTGTTAGTGCCATCTGTAATTCGGTTCAATTGGAATAAATAATTTCCAGGCCCTTGACCTCCAGCTACATTATACGCCTCAATAATTCCATTATTATCATTGTTACAGGCCAAAGGCTGCACCACTTGAATATCAGCAGAAATTGGAATTGGCAAAGGCAAATTGATGGTATTGGAGGCTTCACAACCTCTAATATCCCTCACATTAACGGTATACGTTCCTGTGGATAAATCTTCAAAAATAGGGTTAGTATTTGGGTAATCCACCAACACTGTCACGCCATCAGGGGCAATCAATTGGTATTCATAGGTACCCCAGCCACCATCACCAGCTACTGTGATCTCGCCATACCCAGGTACATTACAGGTCACCGGATTGGTTTCTATAGCAGCAATCGTAAGCGCCCTATCCGGAGAGCGAACCGTAGTCACGTTACTCACCACATCGCAGAAGGGCGAATCCAAGGCTTCAATATGCACTACAAGGTTACCCGCAGGCAATCCGCCAATGATTTCAGGTGAATTAATCGGTGCATTGGTGTCAAAACTTCCGGTCACCCCTGTTGAAGTCTCAACGCCACTATTGTCTCTAGAGAAAACTTCATAATTATACGTGCCGCTGTAATTGTTGATGGCGAGACTGATTTGACCATCATTTCCATTAAAACAGGTCACTGGTTGCACTTCGGCAATCAAGGCCTCAATGTTGTTGTATTCCGGCATGTTGATGGTTGTGGTGAGATACGAACAACCTCCATTACCAATATCGGTCACTGCAAAAATGTAATCCCCTGGCGTGGCAATATCCCAAGTCACACGATCGGACCCACCAGAAGTTCGAGCGGGTTCGGAGCCCAATGGCAGGATTTCCACCTGATAATTTCCGGGGCCTTCATTGATGATAATATCGATGGTTCCTGGACTCACTCCACTTCCTGAAGCATCACAGGTAATTTGATTCACAGCATAGCTGAAGGTAATATCGGTAGGACTATTGATGGTCACTGTTGAAGTTTCCTCACAGCCATTCTGATCACGGGCTGTTAGTGTAATCGTTTGATTGGTACCGTTATCGATTACCTCAAACGTATTACTGGTTTGGAAGTTGGTACCGTCAAACTGAGGGGTACCATCATTCATACTATAAGTGTAAGGCCCAGTTCCTGTGGCAGTTCCGGTTCCGTCTCCATTATCATCGGTATAGATGGTAATGGTTGCCGTACTGAACTGATTGCTGGATGGGTTACAACTAAACTCCGTATTCACTGCACTTACCTGAAGTACAGATGGTTCACCAATAACAATACCACCCACTGAATCTGTACATCCCCTATCCGAAACCACTTCAACCGTGTAGGTGTCTGGTGGCAAATCATCAAAAACAGGAGAACCTTGAGGTCCTGCAACAATGTTCGAGCCACTATCATACAGGATGTAATTGATTGGTGTATCGGTATCCGTTCCGGGTTGAAGCTCCACAGAAATAGTTCCATTATCCGCTCCATTACAGGTAACATCGCTACTAGGTGTTGCGGTAATGACTGGGGTGTTTACCGTGGATACATTCACTATGGCTTCATCGGAACATAATGGTGAGGTATTGGAGTTCAAATCCGTTACCAAAATATTATAATCACCGGGCAACACATTATTGAATACATTGGTGTATTGCACTGGACCGATATTGGCCAAAGTCCCTGCGTCACGAAGTTGGTATTCAAAATTACCACTACCGCCGGTCGTGTTCACAGTAATCACACCATCTCCGGCATTACAGGTTGGGAACGAGGTGGCATCCGCACTGATGGCGAAGAAATCGAAGACTTCCGCGGTAACGGTATTGGTACATCCGTTTCCATCCCGAACTGTAATCACATAACTTCCCGGATTGGGAACGATAAAAGTTGTCCCATTTTGAAAACCACTGCCAATATCATACTGGAAGGTCTCCTCTGGAAGTCCAGAACCAGTGGACAATGGAGACACCATATTAATTTGATATCCGCTTGTAGCCGTACATTGATTCACAACGTCAATCACCGGATTGGGTACGCCAGCTTCCTGAGTGACTGGTAAGGAGGTCAAAGCGGTACAACCATTGGCATCCTGCACATAGAAATCATAGGTTGTTGGGTACGGTCCGGGTATTTCAAAAGTGGTTGATGCTGAAAATACCGTCGGCGCAGGGTCCCCCGTGGGAACATACGCATAATTGAAAGGTCCGTTGCTGCCAAAACCTCTCACAGTAACCAAAGCCCCGGCATTACAGGTAGCTTCCACAAAATTATCGATGGTAATGGATGGAGAGCTAAAACTTATGAAAACCAAGGTGCTTGAGCTACATCCGGTGGAATCGTCCTCCACAATAATTTGGTAATTGGCAGGAGCTAATCCTGTGAACGTTCCATTATATGGAATAGCCTGGCCAGTCAATGTTTGACTGGTTTCGATAGCACCTGAATCTGTATTTTGAAGGGTAACAGTAAAGTTTCCAGGAGCTGAAACTCCTGTAATATTATAATCAATACTTCCACTACCAGCAACATCACATGAAGCAGAAGTGGTGGTCGCCGTAACCGTAACTGGGTTTGAAGGTCCAATGGGGTCAATCTCCTCAATATAGGTACAGCCGTTGGCATCCCTCACTTCGACAAAATAGGTGACGCCAGGCACAACTTGCCCCGTAAAATCATAGGTGTCTCCTCCAGAAGTAGCTGGATTGAAAGTAGGTTCTCCTACCAGCCTAAATTCGTAAGGTGCGGTTCCCCCGGTAGCCCTAACTCGGTATGGGAAAGAGGTTTCTGAACACAATAATGGATCAGAGTCCAACGGAATCAAATCCAAGGTATTTTGGTCAATGACCACTTCATCACGGTCTTCACAACCCGAGGCATCTGTAGTGACCACAGTATAATTTCCAACTGGAAGATTGGGGAAATTCACTGTTGTGCTGGCAGTCCCCGTTGAGGAAGCCACCAAATTACCTGCCACATCCAGAAGAATGTAATCAAAAGGAGCTACACCGTTGTTTATTGTGGTTGAAATGGAACCATTCACCGTACTGGACGAACAAACCGCATCCGTAGGAGTGGCCGTAGCATCCAATGGGGTACTGGCACCAATGGTAACGTCATAAGCTGGACTCACACATCCTCTGCTATCACGAATCACGAATCCCCCGTGGGTTCCGGGACCATATCCAGAGAAGAAATTTTGAGTGCCAAAGGTTGTTCCACCATCATTACTGAATTCATAAGGAGGAACTCCCTGGGTTGTATCAGGAATCAATTGCACAATTCCACTAGTGTTGTCACCACATTGGGTATCGGTACCCACAACTGAACCTGCAATGGTTTCGGGTGGGGAAATGGTCACGATGTTGGATTCCGTTACACAACCGCGGCTGTCCGTAATCTGGAATTGAAAAGTGGTGTCTGTAATAATGGAACCATCATTCGGTACACTGTATATAAATGAATTTCCAGTGATGTTGTTGTTATCCGAAGTATATGGGGCTCCATTGATACTTACTTCATAAATGTCATAATTTCCACCAGAGGTATATCCATTACTGATATTCACTCGAATTTGTCCCGGAGGGCCGGCACAATCCAATTCCTGAATGGTTGTTGCATTGGCGACCACCTGTGGCTGAATGGTTGCTGTCACTGTATCACGACAGTCATTGGCATCCACTACTTCAATGGTATAGTTTCCAGGGGTTAATCCAGCAAAAGTGTTGCTGGCACCTAGCGTTCCTCCATTGATTCGATATTGATACGGCGCTAAACCACCAGCAGCATTCACCACCAAAGTAGAAGCAGTAAAGTTGTCATAACAAAAATCCGAGGCACCATTGTCCAAGGTTAAGGTTGGAGCATCTAATCGGGTCAAGGTAAAACTATCGGTCACGGTACATCCGTTGGCATCGGTAACACTTACTTGATAGGTTCCATCTTGGGATAAATTAGAGAACGTACTCCCATTTTTTGGCCCTCTTGTAGAGCCATCAGGTTGAGTTAAGGTGTATCGATTACCACCCCATCCTCCAACGGTATTGATGCGAACGGCTCCAATATTTCCATTTTGACAGCTCATCGCCGTCACATCCAAACTGGAAATTGCAAAGGCAATTGAAGGCTCTTCAATCACCAAAGTAGCTGTATCGGTACAATTGGTCTCTTCATCCGTAACGGAAATCAAGTAGCTCCCCGCGGTCAATCCAGTCAGCGGGATAATGCTTGCGCTCTGTCCGGTAAAAACAGGGCCTCCATCAATGCTGTAACTGTAGGTTGAATTAAACCCGTCCACTAAATAACGTCCTTCACCATCAGCATCACCAACACAGGTGACCACCTTGGTTTGTTGCCCTTGAACCCCAATGGAACTGATATCGGTGATGGCATAATTCTCATCATACGAACAGCCAGCATTGTCTGTCACCCTAAAGGTGTAGGTTCCCAATCCCAATCCACTGAATGTATTGTTGTTTCCATTGTTCACAGCACTAGCCGCTGGTGCTATAATTTCATAGGTATACGGACCTGTACCTCCCGTAACGGTCAATCCAACCGAAGCCGTGGTCGTGATACAATCCAAGCTGGAAATGGTAAAATCCAAATTGGTAGGTTTGTTCAAGGCATTGAAAACGATATCAGATAAGGTCTGGACGCATCCATTGGCATCTCGAATCATTGGAGTGTAGGTACCCACGCCCAAGTTGGTGAAAACAGGGTTAGTGCTGAATCCGGCTCCTACACTGTATTCATAGGGAGCGGTTCCTCCAGAAACCCCAGAAATCGTGATTTGTCCACCATTTTCATTGGTACAGTTAGGCACCGAATCTGGTGTAGCTGTTGCTGTAATGGTCGACGGTGTCCCAATCGTGGCTGTTTGCGGGGTTGTGGTACAGGTAAACGAATCCTGCTCATACCGCAATACCACATTATAGGTCCCGGGCGCCAAGTTGGAAAAGGTGTTACTTATCTGAAAAGTTGAGCCATTGTTGATGCTATATTCGATTTCATAACCAAATCCGTTGGTTACATTAATGGTGATTCTACCATCATTGGCCCCACCACAATTGGCATCTTGTTCCGTAAAGTTGAAAATAGGTGGTGGAATATCCGGAACATCCACAGAGGCACTCCGCTGGCATCCATTGGCATCTTCCACCAAAATAGAATAGGTTCCGGCGGAAGTAACGGAAAATGTTGTGGAACCTGTATAAGTGGAACCAAAGGGTCCTCCATCCACACTAAAGCGATAAGGAGCGGTCCCTCCAGAAGTAGTTAGATTTACATTTACCGAAGTAGCACCACACCCAAAACTGTCTGAAGCAGTTGCAGATACGGCTAGTGGACTGATTCCATTTCCAATGACTATAGGGTCTCCGTTGATATCGGTGGTAACAGTTTCAGAGCAATTGTTGGTCTCTACACGAATGCTATACGTACCTGGACTAACATTGGCGAAGGTATAGGAATCGGCTCCGTTTGGCCCGAAGGTATCCACAGTAACCCCATTTTTGACCAATCTATAGGTATAGAAACCAGGAACACCAGATACTTGAACGTCTATACTGCCCAGTTCACTGCTACAAAGAATGTCATTTGCGGTAACATCCACATTGATGTCCAAATCGCCAATAGTCACCACATTAGATGGGAACACACAAGCAGTGGCAGATACATTTTTCAATCGCACATAAACACGGTAGTCTCCAGGAGCAGTAATATCAAAGAAGGGAGCATCTTGGTACGGTCCCGAAGCGCTGTTCAAGCTGTATTCATAACCAGCGGGTACGTTGGTCACCTCTACCCTACCTGGATTTCCACAAATGATATCCTCCTTGATCAACTGGGGATTCAATGGGTTCAAGGTTGACTTGAAGTAATAATATTGTCCTGAGTTCACACGCACCCTGAACTCACCCGCCGTGGAAAGGTTGTATGTGGCACCGGTACCTACCGTATTCCAAGTACAGGCCCCATTGATTGTAGGGCAATCATCCACTACCGTAGGTGCACAGGTATTAGGGTCCAGCTTTTGCCATTGGTAGCTGGTACCGGATTGACTCAGTGTAATGGTTCGGATGTCGCTGGTACCGCAAAGAAAGAATTTTGCGAGTGTGCTACCATCGTTGGGGCAAACCACTTCTTCATTGGCCCCTTGAATAATGGTCAAGAACATGCTGCTACTGGCAGCAAAAGATGCATCCGCCTGAGTAGCTGAAGTTTTTTCGGCGGGAATCTCCGCTTTTTCATCAGCACTTTTTTCGGAAACAGTGGATACTATTCTGGTAAGTATCCGGTTGACCTCTGTCTTTGCTAATACCGTGGAACAAAATATGGATATGAACACCATCAACACGGCATATAGCAAATGCCTTGTTTTTTGAGGGAGCATAGGTTAAGTCTTGTTAGGGCAGAATACGTCAGATTTGGGACCTTAATATTCTTTATAGTAATTATATATACTTATAAAAATCTATTTATCTTCAACACTCAACTACCAAAATGTAGCCGTTTATCTATGAAATCTATAATTTCAACGTAAAACTATGAAAAAAAGTATCATATTTCAGTATTTTTTCGTTGTACTGCTCGGTACATCTTGCGCCCAAACTCCGGATAAAAACTTAAATCTTCCCAAAACCCTTGATTTTACTGTAGAATCCATCGTTTCTGGCATACAGAACCCTTGGGGAATGGCATTCCTCCCGGATGGCAGTCTGTTGATAACGGAGAAGTCTGGGGAACTCATACATTTTGACTCTGGAAAAACTACCAAAATTGGCAATCTCCCTGAAATTTATGTTCGCGGCCAAGGTGGATTGATGGACATTGAACTACATCCCAACTATAAAGAAAATGGATGGCTGTACCTCTCCTACGCTTCGTCGGAAGGTGATGAAAAAGGTGGAAATACGGCCATCATGCGTGCGAAACTATCCAATAATAAGCTAACTCAAAAGCAATTGCTTTACAAAGCAGAGCCCAACTCAACCCGTGGACAGCATTTTGGCTCCAGATTGGAGTTTGACAATGAGGGTTACCTCTATTTTTCAGTAGGGGAACGCGGAAATAGAGATGTCAACCCACAGGACATCATGCGCGATGGCGGTAAAATATACCGTATCCATGACGATGGTCGTATTCCTGATGACAATCCCTTTGTGGGAAAATCCGGAGCAAAGACTGCCATTTTTAGTTATGGACATAGAAACCCTCAAGGATTGGCCAAACATCCTGAAACCGGAAAAATTTGGGAGCATGAGCATGGCCCTCGCGGTGGGGACGAAATCAACATCATCCAAAAAGGCAAGAATTACGGTTGGCCAGTCATCACCTATGGCATTAATTATAGTGGCACCAAAATCACGGATGAAACATCAAAACCAGGCATGGAGCAACCTCTATACCAATGGACACCTTCCATTGCCCCTTCAGGAATGACCTTTGTGACATCGGACAAGTACCCCAAATGGAAAGGGAATTTGCTAGTGGGCTCACTATCCTTTCAATATTTGGAGCGACTCGAACTAAAAAATAACAAAGTTACTTACCGCGAAAAACTATTGGATGGTATGGGAAGGGTCCGAAACGTACGCCAAGGACCGGATGGGTATATCTATGTAGGGATTGAGGGTAAGGGAATTGTTCGATTGGCCCCCAAATAACATTTATTTTAAAGCGTCAACCGCATTTTTTACCGAACCGTATTGTTTTAGGGCTTTTTCGGCCTCTTCGTAATTCAGGCCGAGTTCTTCCATAATATATCGGGTACCGCGGTCCACCAATTTGGTGTTGCTCAATTGCATGTTCACCATTTTGTTTCCTTTCACCCGACCAATTCGTATCATAAGGGCAGTGGAAATCATGTTGAGCACCATTTTTTGGCTGGTTCCGCTTTTCATACGGGTACTTCCGGTTAAAAATTCTGGCCCAACATTCACTTCTATGGCAATATCAGACCCTGTAGCCAAGGGCGACCCAGGATTATTGGTGATTCCAGCAGTCAATATGCCATGCTCTTTCGCCTTTGCGATGCCTCCCAAAACATAAGGTGTGGTTCCCGAAGCTGCAATTCCGACCAAAACATCATTGGAGTTGATGTTATATTCCTGTAAATCCTTCCAAGCTTGTTCCAAGTCATCTTCTGCAAATTCAATAGCTTTTCGGATAGCGGTATCACCACCGGCAATCAACCCAATGACCCTATCGTAAGGCATTCCAAAGGTTGGCGGAATTTCCGAAGCATCCAAAATACCCAAACGCCCACTGGTACCGGCACCAATATAAAACAAGCGCCCTCCTTTTTCAAATCGTATTGCGGTTTCATCCACCAATTGCGCCACCTTGAGTAATACTTTTTCCACCGCTTCCGCTACTTTCCTATCCTCATTGTTGATATTGCGCACGATGTCCAAACTTGGCATTTCTTCCAAACGGTCGTACAACGAAGGTTCTTCTGTTATTTTGATGTGTTTCTTCACAGGGGTTACAATAATTGAATGTTCATATTCTTAAAAGCGGCTAGTTTTTCATCCCAAGGTTCCAGCTCGGTCACCATGGTGTTGATTACATTTAAATCGCAGGTCTTAAACCGATGTTGGGAGTTCAATTTCTCCGAAATGCACAAAAGCACCGTTCGTTTGGAAGCGTTTATCACGGCCTTCTTGGTCTGGACCACATCCCAATCAAACTCCGTTAAACCAAATTGGGCATCCACATAACCTGTTCCAATAAAACTGTAATCCACTTTTATTTCCGATAAAGCGTGAATGGTGCTTGACCCCATGGCTATCTGAGAATCGGGTGAAAGCGTTCCTCCAATAAATATGGTTTGCACGTTCGGTTTGCTCAACAATTCCATAGCGACTGGAAGACTCAAGGTAAAACACGTTAGTTTTAGGTTGGTGGGCAATAACCGCGCGAGCTCCAAACAAGTGGTGCCACCATCAATCAAAACAACACTGTTTTCACGCAGTAAGCTTATCGCCTTTTTGGCTATCGCTATTTTCTTGTCCAGTGCATATACCTTGTTGCTTCGTGTTGGGCTGTGATTGACAAAACCCAAGGATACCGCACCACCATGCACTTTTACCAACAAGCTCTCAGCGTCCAATTCCTTTACATCACGCCGAACTGTATCGATGGAAACATCCAGCTTCTCCGCCAAATCGGTCAGCAAAACCCGGTTGTGAAGCTCAACCTCATTAAGGATGGCATGTTGTCTTTCTTCTTTAAGCATTAAATGCGTCATTGCAATTCAGATTCAAAAGTAGAAAACTATTCCAGATTATGCTGTTTATGTCCGAATCAATGTTGTCCGTCGAAAAAACGCATAAAACAGCAAATATATTGCAAAATACTGCAAACATAACGTATATTTGTCCAGTTTTAATTCTTAATCCTGACAAATAATGCAAGAATTGGTCAAAAATCCAGCAAAACCAGAGGCACTGGACACGGAAACTGTGAAGTTTGAAAAAATCAACACACACATCTATCAAGATTCAGAAAGTGCTTCTTGGTACGTTGCCAATGAGATTGCAAGTCTGATCAAACAAAAGGAGGAAAAAGGGGAAAAAGCGGTCCTTGGTTTGGCCACTGGCTCCACTCCTACCAAAGTTTATGATTATTTGGTTCAATTCCATAAAGAAGGAAGGCTAAGCTTTAAAAACGTGGTCACCTTTAATTTGGACGAATACTTTCCCATGGAACCCGATTCCATCCACAGCTATGTGCGTTTTATGAACGAGCATCTGTTTGACCATATTGATATTGAACCGTTCAACGTCCATATCCCAAATGGAAACCTTCCCAAGGACGATATCAAGAAATTCTGCGCGGATTATGAGGAGAAAATTCAAAATGTCGGGGGAATCGATATCCAAATATTGGGAATTGGTAGAACCGGACATATAGGTTTTAACGAGCCAGGTTCATCCCTGAGCAGCAAAACGCGTTTGGTTCGTTTGGACAGAGTTACCCGATTGGATGCCGCTAGCGACTTTTTTGGGGAAGAAAACGTTCCTCGAAGAGCCATCACCATGGGTGTTGGGACCATTATGAATGCCCGAAGAATCATACTAATGGCATGGGGAGAAGGCAAGGCACCCATTATCCATCAAGCAGTGGAGGGTGAAATCAAAGAATCTGTACCGGCTACATTCCTGCAACATCATGAAAATTGCGACTTTGTTATCGATGATGCTGCTTCTTCCTTTTTAACCCGTGTCAAAACCCCTTGGTTGGTCACTGAATGCGACTGGGATGAAAAATTGATTAAAACAGCTGCCATTTGGTTGTCCGAAAAATTGGGCAAAGCCATATTGAAATTGACCAATGAGGATTATAACGAATACGGAATGGGGAACTTGATTGCCGAGGTGGGTTCTGCAGAATCAATCAACCTTTCTGTTTTCAATCAGTTGCAACGAACCATCACTGGATGGCCTGGCGGAAAACCCAATGCCGATGACAGCCAACGTCCAGAAAGGGCACAGCCATACCCTAAAACTTCCCTGATTTTCAGTCCACACCCTGATGATGATGTGATTTCCATGGGTGGCACCTTATTGCGATTGGTGGACCAAGGACATGATGTACACGTAGCATATCAAACCTCCGGAAATATTGCGGTTTTTGATGATGAGGTCATCCGTTTCTTGGATTTTGCCACTGATGTACAAAAAGAAAACAAAGAACTTAAAAAGCAGTTCAAGCAGGTTCGTGAGTTCCTCGCCTCAAAAAAACCTGGGGAAATAGACAGTGCGGAAGTTCAAAACTTTAAAGGATTGATTCGCAAGGGAGAGGCGCTATCTGCTTGTCGTTATTGTGGTGTTCCTGAAGAGAATGCACACTTTCAAAACCTCCCATTTTACGAGACCGGAGCGGTTCGAAAAAAGCCAATTTCCGATGAGGATGTTGAAATCACCTATCAGCTGCTCAACAAGATAAAACCACACCAAATTTTTGCCGCGGGTGACCTTTCCGACCCACATGGTACCCACAGGGTTTGTTTGGATGTGATTTTCAGGGCCATTCAACGGTTGTTGGATGAAGGTTCTGACTGGATACGAAATTGTTACGTATGGTTGTATCGCGGTGCTTGGCAAGAATGGGATATTGCAGATATGGAAATGGCCGTACCCATTGGCCCAAAAGATATGGCACGAAAAATCAATGCCATTTTCAAACACCAATCCCAAAAAGACAGTGCCATGTTCCCCGGAAATGACGAAAGGGAGTTCTGGCAACGTGCCGAGCAACGAAACAAGCTCACTGCCAATCGATATAATGCGTTGGGCATGGCAGAATACGAGGCCATGGAAGGTTTTGTTCGCTATCGATTTGATTCCAAATAACAGCACGTATTGAAAATTTCCATTAAGTAGTTTTAATTGTTTAATTAATTCAAAAAGGCCTACATTTAGTTTTAAAGTAGGCCTTTTCAGCTTTTATGCGTACCATTTTATCTTTATCGATTCTCTTTGTTTTTTTAGCTTCATGTGCGGTTACCAAGGCTCCTAAAACCGAGTTTAGGGGTGTTTGGATTGCCACAGTGGCTAATATTGACTGGCCCAAAAATCCAAATGATTCCCCAGAGAAAAAAAAGCAGGATTTTACCGCCATTCTGGATTTTTATCAAGAGTTGAACTTCAACGCTGCAATTGTCCAAGTGAGAACCGCTGGCGATGCCTTTTACAAGACTGATTTGGCGCCGTGGTCCAAATATCTTTCCGGAAAAGAAGGGGAAGCTCCCCAAGGTTTTGATGATCCATTGTTATGGATGATTGAGGAGACTCATAAACGGGGTATGGAATTCCATGCTTGGCTTAATCCCTATCGTGCTACATTTGATTTGGATACTTTGGCCCTTTCCCAAAACCATGATTTTTACCAGCACCCGGACTGGATGGTGAAATATGGCAAAAAATACTACTACAATCCCGGATTGCCCGAGGTACAAAAGAAATTCGCCAAAATCGTAGAGGAATTGGTGGTTAACTATGAGTTGGATGCCATTCATTTTGATGATTATTTCTATCCCTATAAAATAGAAGGTGAAGTATTCAACGATTCGCTGACATTCCAAACCTACGGTTTGCCCAATCAAACCTTAGAGGATTGGCGGCGTAGCAATGTAGATTCCTTGGTGAAAAATGTTTACCAAACCATCAAGAAAAACAGGCCGTGGGTACAATTTGGCATCAGTCCGTTTGGCGTTTGGAAAAACAAAAGCACAGACCCTTCAGGTTCAGATACCAGGGCGGGACAAACCACCTATGAAGATTTGTACGCAGACCCTGTCCTTTGGGTCAAAGAAGGCTGGTTGGACTATTTGGCGCCACAAGCCTATTGGAGTATGGACTACCCACACGCTTCCCATAGAGCCGTAGGTTCTTGGTGGGCCAATACCACTCCCAACACCAATTTGTATCTCGGGAACGGAGCCTACAAAATCAAAAACAACAGTGATAAAGCTTGGGACAAAAAGAAGGAAATTCCAAAACAGTTGACCTTTGCCAGAGAGCAGAAAAATATTGACGGCAACATCTTTTTTAGTGCCAAATCTTTGATTGGTCAGCACGAAAAAGTAGTAAAGACTCTAAAAAGAAAATTCTACAGGTTCCCCGCTGAAAACCCTGCAACACCGCAAAGAACTTTAAGGGAAATTCAGCTTCCCGGAATTGAATCTGTTCAAAAACAAAATGATGTTTTGGACATCTGCATCTCACATACCGATTCCGTGCCTAGATTCCTGAATTACTATCAACTGAATGCCGACGAAAAACAACTCATAGGAAAGGAGTATCTTTCCGAAAGTCAAAATTCAGGCTGTTTTCAGCTCAAATTGACCAAAAAGCAACAAAGAAACAAGGTGGGTATTTCTGTATCCGACGCCTTCGGCGATGAAAGCGCAGTGCTACCTTTAAATTTTTAAAACCACGAAAATGAGTGTCGCACCAAAAGACAAAAATGCTTGGCTATGGATTCCTTTCCTCTATTTCACCCAAGGGATTCCCTATATTTTGGTGGTGACCGTTTCCGTAATCATGTACAAACGGCTCGGTATCGGTAATGCTGAAATCGGACTCTATACCAGTTGGCTTTACCTTCCTTGGGTACTGAAACCACTTTGGAGTCCCATCGTGGATTTAAATGGAACCAAAAGAAACTGGTTTTTGATCATGCAACTGATGATTTCCGCTGCCTTTTTGGGCATAGGTCTTTTTGTTCCCTCCAATTCCTTTTTCATCATCACCTTGGCTTTCTTTTGGATGGCTGCTTTCGCTTCGGCCACCAATGATATTGCTTCGGATGGCTACTACATGTTGGGGCTCACCCAAAAAAAACAGTCCTTTTTTATTGGGGTACGAAGTACCTTCTATCGGTTGGCCATGGTTACCGGACAAGGGCTCTTGGTCATTTTTGCCGGATTTTTAGAAAACAAGTATGGAGACAATACCAAAGCATGGTCCATGACCATGGTATGTGCTGCGGTGCTCATGCTAATATTGACAATTGCCAATTTTTTTAGTGCTCCTAAATTTGAAACCAAACACACCAAACTCGAAGAAAAACCAGGAGGATTTTTGCAGGTTTTTGCTTCATTTTTTCAGAAAAATCAAATTGGAATAGCGCTGTTGTTTATTCTAACCTATCGTTTAGGGGAATCACAATTGGTGAAAATGACCTCTCCCTTTCTATTGGACAAATTGGAAGTGGGCGGTTTGGGATATTCCACAGAAGCCGTCGGAACCATTTACGGAACCGTGGGAATCATTATGCTATCCCTTGGAGGCATACTGGGAGGTATCCTAATTTCCCGGGATGGACTAAAAAAATGGATGCTCCCCATGCTACTGGCCCTTAACCTCCCAAACGCCCTTTATGCGCTATTGGCCGTTACTCAAACCACCAGTATTTACGCAGTCGTTGGCACCGTGATTTTGGAACAATTTGGGTATGGATTCGGTTTTACTGCCTTTATGATGTACCTTATTTTTGTGGCCGAAGGCGTTTCAAAAACATCACACTACGCTATAGCCACCGGGTTTATGGCTTTGGGCATGATGCTACCCGGAATGGTCAGCGGATACATTCAGGAATGGTTGGGGTATGATGGCTTCTTTATCTGGGTGGTGATAGCAGCCATACCGGCATTTTTGGTGCTCAAATTTCTAAAATATCCCGCTGATTACGGCAAAAAGACCAATGAAACCAATGCCTAAAGAAATCGTTCCATATTCAATTGCACAAGACCAACTTAGTCTACAAGAAAAAGTGGGGCAATTGTTCATGCTGGCCGCTTTCATCAATGACACTGAAGAGGAAGTTCAAGAAATGGAGCGATTGATTAAGGAACATCACATTGGTGCGCTTTGCTTTTTTCACAGTCGAGCCAGTGCCGCCACCAACTTTGAAGGCAAAAAAGCGGTTGTTCACAACGAAAACAGCTATGACCGTTTAAAAGAACTTATCGCACGCTATCAAAACGCTGCAAAATATCCACTACTGATGGCAATGGATGCGGAATGGGGCCTTGCCATGCGTATTGAAAACACCCCCCAATATCCTTATGCGATTACCTTAGGAGCCATTCAAAACAATGATGTATTGATTTTTGATGTGGGTCAGCGAATAGGTTTGGATTGTAGGAAAGCTGGCATCCATTGGAACCTTGCCCCTGTGGTGGACATCAACAGCAATCCCGATAATCCAGTGATTGGCTATCGTTCCTTCGGCGATGACAAAGAACAAGTTTCCACTAAGGCAGAAGCTTTTTTAAAAGGGATGAAAAGTATGGGGACCTTAAATTCCATCAAGCACTTTCCTGGGCATGGGGATACAGCCACGGATTCCCATTTAGGACTACCGGTCATTGATAAATCGCTCGAAGAACTAAGGAAAAATGAGCTGTTTCCATTTCAAAAGTTGATTCAAGTAGGGGTTGATTCTGTGATGGTGGGGCATTTATCATTGCCTAAATTGGATAGCGAAGAACCTTCCACTACCTCGTCAAAAATCATTACGGGTTTACTTCGAAATAAATTGGGTTTTGAAGGGGTAATCATTTCCGACGCCCTGAACATGCATGCTGTCTCAAAAAAATATCCGAAAGCGGGCAAACTTGAAGCTGCCGCTTTTACTGCAGGCATGGATGTGCTTTGTTTTAGCGAGCACCCCGCAGAGGGTATTGAAAACATTTTGAACGACGCCTCTGAAAGTCGGATTGAAGAAAGCTTCAAACGAATATGGAAACTTAAGGAAATCGCTTTTTCAGCGAACAGTTTTCCTGAAACCCAAGAGATAAATGATGTCTCAGTTTTGAACAGAATGATTGCCAAAAATTCGCTGACGGAAGTTTTTAATAACCCAAAAGGAGCAAAAGAATTCAGGAATTCTTCTTTCATCAATCTTTCTTTTGCCCCAAACAAGAGCAACCATTTTTTCAAAAAATTGGAAGAGGATTTCCAACAAAAGACCTGGGAACTATCCTCACAATTTCTAGAAATAAAAAAGGAACTGGAGAAACATCAAAATGTAGTGCTCGCTCTTTTCCCTCCATCGATAAAACCTAAAAATCAGTTTGGTTTTGATGCAGAGCTTTTGAATTTCATCCAAAAACTGTCAGCAGAAAAAAATGTCCTACTGTACCTATTTGGAAACCCATACGTTTTGGATATTTTAGGATTGCATTCCAATTCAAACACTGTTTTGGTCTATCAAGATTTTAAAGAATTTCAAGAAGAGGCTGTTCGTCATTTTAAGGGAGAGGCAACAGCGCTTGGAAAGCTATCCATCACACTAAAAACCTTCAAATATGAGTAGTGTTTATAAAGTTTTAGGGTTGATGTCCGGCACCTCATTGGATGGATTGGATATGGCCTATTGCCATCTATGGGAAGAGAACGGCCATTGGGAATTTTCCATTGAGCAGACTAAAGAATTACCGTACTCCGATGACATACGTGAATACCTCAAAAATGCCATTTATCTCTCTGAAGAGGACCATGCCCAACTTCATATAGACTATGGAAAATGGTTGGGAGAGCAGGCCAAAACTTTTATTGAGGAGCGGGGTCTTGAGGTTGATTTTATTGCCAGTCATGGTCATACTTCGCACCACCGCCCTGAGGATGGGATAACTTTCCAGTTAGGGGATGGACAGGTTTTATCCAACATGAGTGGAAAACAGGTGGTGTGCGATTTTAGAACCACGGATGTTTCCTTGGGTGGGCAAGGTGCTCCTTTGGTTCCCATTGGAGACAGATTATTGTTCCATGAATATGATTTCTGCTTGAATCTGGGGGGCATCAGCAATATTTCGTTTGAAAAAGACGGAGCTCGAATTGCTTTCGATATAGGAATGGCTAATATGCCTCTGAATTATATCACCCATAAAATGGGAATGGCTTATGACGAAAATGGAAAGTTGGCCCAAAGTGGAAAAATGGATGAAGCGTTACTGAAAAAACTCAACCAGTTGGAATTTTATCATCTTCCCCACCCAAAATCAACCGGTTATGAATGGTTCACCGAAAAGATTGTCCCCCTGATTGAAGCTTCAGAAAGTACGGATGCTGACCTTCTTCATACTTTTATCCATCATAATTGTGAGCAGATTGCTTTGCAGGTACACAAGTATGCCAACAAACCCAAAAGTACACTTTTGGCAACCGGAGGCGGGGCATTGAACAATTTCTTTATGGATACTCTACAAGAAAAACTAGGTACTTCTGTAACGGTAATCATTCCCAGTAAAACCTTGATTGCCTATAAAGAGGCCTTAGTTTTTGCCTTTATGGGAGTACTGCGTCTAAAGGGTATCACGAATGTACTTTCCTCAGTTACTGGAGCACGAGAGGATTCCTGCAGTGGCTACGTCTTTTTTCCGGAAAATTCTTAAACCGTCACCAACCGTTTAGGCCGCTTCACCATCATAAAGATGAGGAGTGAAACCAGTCCACAAACACCCAGTCCAACAAAAACGGGCCAAACACTGTGTTCCACAAATTCACCAATAAAAGTGGCTATTGGAATCGAAATAATGGTGGATACACAACCATTGATGGCTGCTCCAATTCCAGCAATATGGCCGATGGGTTCCATAGCAATGGAACGAAAATTCCCCCACATAAATCCAAGGCAAAAGAATTGTACGGATAGAAATGCCACCAACACAAAAATGCTGGGATTTGGTGAGTTCAAGAATAACACAGCATACATTAAAGCGATAATCGTAAAGGCCAACGTAGCCATCCACGATAACTTTCGCATTCCAAAACGCATCACCAAAGTCCCATTTAAAAAGGTGGAAAGCCCTATTGAAATGGCCAATCCCGCAAAAATATAGGGGAAGACTTCTTTTAGGTTATAGATTTCTTCGAAAATATGCTGGGCCGAACTCAGATAGACCAAAAACGCTCCTGTCACCAAGCCTGAAATGATGGTAAAGGCCACCGTTTCCCTATACTTGACAAATTCCTTAAGGCCATCAATAAAAACATGGCTCGAAAATGGAATTTTATACTCCGGATGCAAAGTTTCAGGTTGTCTTTTCCAAAACCAAACAGAAATAAGGACCGCAAAAATGAGCTGCGCATAAAAAATGGCTTCCCATCCGAATCCATCCATAATCACTTTTCCTATGGCTGGCGCTACAACAGGCACCAAAATAAAGAAGGCCACCACAAAAGACATGATTTTAGCCATGTAATCGCCTTCATACGTATCCCGAATGATGGATATGGCTATAGTTCGTGGTGCTGATAGACCAATGCCCTGTAAAATTCTTCCAATCACCATTATTTCCAATGAGGGAGCATACAAACAAATGAGACTCGCCACTAAAAACAGGGAAAAACCAACATAAACAACGGGCTTTCGTCCATAACAATCGGAGAGGGGACCGAAGAACAACTGTCCTACACCTAGCCCTAGAAAAATCATGGTAACCAGTAACTGATGGTCCTTGGAGTCGTAACTGTTTATAGCTTCACCAATTTGTGAAATTGCAGGTAAAATAGCATCAATCGCCAATGCCACAATGGACATTAAAGCGGCCATTAGAGCTATAAATTCGAAGTTGGGTTTCTGATTTTCTTTTTGCATGGCGCAAAATTAGACATACCCCATGGATTGATGAAGTTTTTAAGAAAGTATTAGTGTTATGTTTTTATTACTCTTTTATGTGGCTATGTTCCATTTTTACAACGGAATATTCCCATGCTTCCGCTTGGGTGGCTCCACATGCTTTTTCTCCAACATGGCGAAGGCTTTAAGCAGTTTACGTCTAGTCTCTTTTGGTAAAATAACCTCATCTATAAATCCACGTTGTGCAGCACGATAGGGATTGGCAAATTTTTCTGCATATTCCGCTTCTTTTTCCTTTAATTTAGCCACAGGGTCATCAGCTTCGGCAATTTCTCGTCTGAAAATAATCTCACTGGCCCCTTTGGCGCCCATCACAGCAATTTCGGCAGATGGCCAAGCAAAGTTAAAATCCGCACCAATATGTTTGGAGTTCATTACGTCATAGGCCCCACCGTAGGCTTTTCGAGTAATGACAGTGACTCGTGGCACGGTTGCTTCGCTTAGGGCATACAACAATTTTGCCCCGTGCATGATGATACCGCTCCATTCTTGGTCCGTACCAGGCAAAAATCCGGGAACATCCACCAAAACCAATAATGGGATATTGAAGGCATCGCAAAAACGAGTGAAACGAGCCGCTTTTCGAGAACTTTTTACTCCCAAAACTCCGGCTAGGAACATTGGCTGGTTGGCAATAATTCCGATGCTTCGACCACCCAATCGAGCAAAACCCACTATGATGTTTTCCGCATAGTCCTTGTGAATTTCGTAGAACGACTCGGAGTCGATAATGCCCTTGATCACATCGTGCATATCATAGGGTTTGTTGGGATTATCAGGAACGATGCTCGACAATTCTTCCCGAAGTTCTTCGCCCAATGCATACTCTTGATGTGGAGGATGTTCGGTATTATTTTGAGGCAAATATTCCATCAGTTTTTTGATGTCGTCCAAACAAGCCGCATCATTGGACGAGGTTTTATGGGCCACCCCAGATTTAACGGCATGTGCACTGGCACCGCCCAATTCTTCCGAAGTCACCTCCTCATTGGTCACCGTCTTCACTACGTTAGGTCCGGTCACGAACATATAACTGGTCTCCTCGACCATGATGATAAAATCGGTCATCGCCGGAGAATACACCGCGCCCCCTGCGCAGGGGCCCATCACTGCGGATATTTGTGGAATCACGCCCGAGGCCTGTACATTTCGGTAAAAAATATCGGCATAGCCCCCAAGGGATTTTACCCCTTCCTGAATACGGGCTCCCCCAGAATCGTTCAATCCAATAATGGGCGCTCCCACCTTCATGGCCAAGTCCATCACTTTACAGATTTTTTCAGCGTGAGTTTCCGATAATGCACCTCCAAATACCGTAAAATCTTGGGCATATACATACACCAATCGTCCATGGATAGTGCCGTACCCTGTGACCACCCCATCACCATAATAGACTTCCTTATCCATGCCGAAATCGGTGGTACGGTGGGTTACCAAAATGCCCATTTCCTCAAAAGAACCTTCATCCAAAAGGTAATGGATACGCTCCCTTGCGGTCAATTTTTTCTTTTGGTGCTGTTTTTCGATACGCTTTTCCCCACCACCCAATCGGGCCTGGGCCAATTTTTCTTCCAGTGCTTTTATTTTGGGGTCCATTGAGCTCAATTTATAGGGATTTTTACTGTTTTTTTATCTTCAAGATATTGATGCATTGAAGCTAGGGCCGCTATTTCAGCTTCCTTGGCATTTTTTTCATGGATTTTTTCTGGGGAATAGTGGTCCTTCACAAAATGGGTGTCAAAATTCCCAGACCGGAAAGCTTCATGCGCAAAAACAAAGCTCCCAAAAGGCAAGGTCGTTTGTACGCCTTTCACCTTGTAATTCTGAATGGCTTCCAGCATCAACTCCATGGCCTCCTCCCGGGTTTTACCGTAGGTAATCAGTTTGGAAAGCATGGGGTCGTAGTAAATAGGAATATCCATCCCTTCCCTAAAACCGTTATCTACCCTTACACCCTCGCCAACCGGCAATTGGTACGTTTCCAAAGTGCCTACACTAGGTAAAAAATCATTTAAGGGGTCTTCCGCATATACGCGTAATTCCAATGCATGCCCATGAATTTTTAGGTCATCTTGTTTTAGAGGGAGTTCTTCACCCCGGGCCACTTTTATCTGCAATTCCACCAAATCGACCCCAGTAATGAGTTCGGTAACGGGATGCTCCACCTGCAAACGCGTGTTCATTTCCAGAAAATAGAAATTATGGTCTGCATCCATTAAAAACTCCACGGTACCGGCCCCGACATAATCACAAGCCTTGGCTACTTTGGTCGCTGCAATGCCCATTTCTTCACGAAGTTCTGGGGTAAGAATGGATGAAGGGGCTTCTTCGACTACTTTTTGATGCCGTCTTTGCACACTGCACTCTCTTTCAAAAAAATGGAGCACATTGCCATGGGTATCGGCCATGACCTGCACTTCGATGTGTCGTGGAGAAGTCACATATTTTTCCACAAAAACGGAACCATCGCCGAAGGCGGATGTAGCCTCACTAATGGCACGTTTCATCCCGGATTCCAAATCCTGTTCTTTTTCTACAATCCGCATACCTTTTCCACCGCCGCCAGCAGAGGCTTTGATTAAAACCGGATAGCCAATCTCGTTGGCAATATCATGGGCTTTGGCGACATCGGTTATGGCTTCATCGATGCCGGGTACCATGGGAATGTTGTATTTTTTCACGGCTTCCTTGGCAGCCAATTTGCTGCCCATAATTCGGATGGCTTTGGATTTTGGCCCGATGAACGTCAAACCATTTTTCTCCACAGCTTCCGCGAAATCTGCATTTTCACTGAGGAAACCGTAGCCCGGGTGAATTCCGTCCACATGGAGTTTTTTGGCCACTTCAATGATTTTGTCCCCTTTTAGATAGGATTGGTTGGATGGTGCCGGTCCTATGCACACAGCCTCATCAGCAAATAGTACATGGGGCGCATTTCTGTCCACTTCAGAAAAAACCGCAACGGTACGAATACCCATTTTCTTTGCAGTTTTCATGACGCGAACCGCTATTTCTCCTCGGTTGGCAATCAATATTTTTTTCATGGTATCTTATTGAAATTCAATCAAAAGCTGTTTTTTATCCACGGCGTCACCTTGCTTCACGCTAATCTTTTTGATGACACCATTTCGGGGGGAAGTAATTATATTTTCCATCTTCATTGCTTCCAAGACCAAGAGCTGTTCGTCTTCTTGTACTTCCTGACCTTCTTCTACGGAAATATCCAAAATCAATCCTGGCATGGGAGCAGAAATGGAATCGACATTCTTGGCACCATTGGTAGCAAAACCCATTTTCTCGATGAGGTCATCCAAAGGGGTACGGATGGAAACCTCGTGTTCATTTCCATTGATACTGATGGTGTACAACCCTTTGTTGAAATCGGATGAAACAATCTCAACATGGTATGATGTGTCCTCTTTTAACATATGAAAACTGCCCTTACCTGACTTGATGATATCCAACCCAGAAATAGCATCCTCGGACAGCGGAAAGTCAAAGTTGCCGTCAACCTTGACCGTATATGAATTATCCATAAAAAAAGTTGCCATTGGTTACTAGCTAAATATAAGATTAATGATCAAAACCCGCACAAAGCTACTGCCATTAACTTTCAAGGATTATGACAACCGTCATTCATTATGCCGAAAATCAGTACTAACTATGCAAAAGCATTGGTTGATGGCAAATCTTATCAAATGCTTACTTTTGGGATTAAAATAATCTGTATGCTGATCCTAGGGATAGCGGGGGGCACAGGATGTGGGAAAACCACGGTTGTCAACCAAATTGTGGGCCAATTGCCGGAGAACGAAGTAGGCGTGATCTCCCAAGATTCCTATTACAACGATCTTTCACATTTAACGAAAGAGGAACGGAGCAAAATCAATTTTGACCATCCCAATTCCATAGATTTCGACCTTATGATTTCGCATTTGGAGGAATTACGGCAGGGAAAAACGGTGGACATTCCGGTCTACTCGTTTGTGGAAGAAACCCGATTGGAGGAAACCATCCCCACCCCTCCAAGCAAAGTAATGATCGTGGAGGGTATTTTGGTGTTGAGCAATCCGCAACTTCGGGATATGTTCGATATTAAAATATTTGTGCATGCCGATTCGGATGAACGTTTGATTCGACGTTTGCAACGCGATATTCGCGAACGGGGGCACGATTTGGAAAAGGTACTGACCCGTTACCAAACAGCCGTCAAGCCCATGCACGAGCAGTTCATTGAACCTTCAAAGGAGTTTGCGGATATCATCATCCCCAATAACCACTACAATACGGTTGCGGTGGATATTGTACGAACCATCATCAACAATAAATTGGTGTAGCTATGGGGTTGAAGGGATTGCGAAAGAAAAAATGGTTCAAAATCATGACCAATATGTACATTTTGGTATTGACCCTATTTGTGATTTGGATGGCTTTTTTTGATACGAATTCCATGCTCATCCATTTAGAGCTCCGAAGGGAAATCAAAAAACTGGAAGAGCAAAAAGAATTTTTGAAAGGTGAGATTGAAAAGGATAGAAAAGTTTTAGAAACATTATCGGATAAAGAAGAGCTTGAAAAATTCGCCCGTGAAAAATATTATATGAAAAAGGAAGGCGAAGAGATTTTTCTGATTGAATACGAAGACAGCTTAAAAAACAAAAATGATGAGTAATATCGGTTTGTTTGATGAGTTCCCCTCAGTTTCCGCAAAACAGTGGAAGCAAAAAATCCAGTTTGACCTGAAAGGCGCCGATTATAATGATGCCTTGGTCTGGGAATCTTTGGAGGGCATCAAGACCAAACCGTTTTACAATTCCGAGGATTTGGAAGGACTCAAAACCTACGATCTTCCCAAAAACCACGACTGGAACATAGCACAGACCATTTATGCTGGTGACGCTACCAAAGCCAACAAAAAAGCTTTGGACATTCGAAACAAAGGGGTGGAAAGTTTAATTTTCACCATTCCAACTGCCGATATTGACTTTGCAACCTTATTGGATGGAATGGATTTGGAGAGCACTCCGATTCACTTCAATTTTCAGTTTTTAGCAGTGGAGCCCATCAAAAAACTGATGACTTTTCTGGGGGACAAAACATCGCACGTTTATCTTCATATTGATATCATTACAAATCTTGCAAGAAGTGGCAATTGGTTCCACAGTTTGGAGAAAGACCATGCCAATTTAGAAGAAATCCAATCCGTAACATCAAAAATAACAGGCGTTAACACCATTGGAGTTGACCTATCCCTTTATCAAAATGCAGGGGGCAATAGGGTACAACAATTAGCCTATGGATTGGCAAGTGCTAATGAATATTTGAATCATTTTAAGTCCAACAAAACCTTTCCAATTTCCTTTAAAGTGGCGGTTGGTGGCAACTATTTCTTTGAAATAGCCAAACTCAGGGCTTTGCGTTGGTTATGGAATAGTTTAGCAAAAGAATATGGTATTGAAAACGATTGTCACATCTTGGCAATTCCCTCAAAACGAAACAAAACGCTTTACGACTACAATGTGAATCTGCTTCGGACTACTTCGGAAAGTATGTCCGCAGTTTTAGGTGGAGCTGATACCGTTTGCAACCTCCCCTACGATGCCATCTATCACAAAGACAATGAATTTGGCGAGCGGATTGCGCGGAATCAATTGTTGTTATTGAAGGAAGAAAGCTATTTTGAAGAAGCTTCCCAAATTTCAAAAGGAGCTTATTACATTGAATCGCTAACGGAACAATTGGCCGAAAAAGCGCTAAACCTTTTCAAACAGATTGAAAAATCAGGAGGTTTTTTGGATGCCCTAAAAAAGGGAACGATTCTACAAAAAATCAAGGACAGTGCCGCCAAGGAGCAACAATTGTTTGATGATGCCCAAATCGTTTTGGTGGGTACCAACAAATTCCAAAACAAGCAGGACCGCATGAAGGAAAATCTGGAACTCTATCCTTTTGTAAAAACCAAGCCCAGAAAAACCTTGATAGAACCCATCATCGAAAAACGATTGGCCGAAACGGTGGAACAAAAAAGATTGGACGATGAATAGAAAAGACCTTCAACAATTGGAATTGGTTAGTGGGTCAATCGCCCGCCTGCCGGACGGGCAGGGAGTCAAGACCTCATACACTGGAAATGAAAATTTTGCCGCAGGCATAGAACCTTTCCTACGCGGCCCCTACTCCACCATGTATGTTCGGAGGCCGTGGACCATTCGTCAATATGCGGGATTTTCCACCGCTGAGGAAAGCAATGCCTTCTATCGAAGAAATCTAGAGGCAGGCCAAAAGGGGCTTTCCGTGGCGTTCGACCTCCCTACGCACCGAGGTTACGATTCTGATAATGAACGTGTTGTTGGCGATGTCGGCAAAGCCGGGGTGGCCATCGATTCGGTGGAGGACATGAAAATTTTGTTCGATGGCATTCCGTTGGACCATATGTCCGTATCCATGACCATGAACGGGGCCGTTATTCCCATCATGGCTTTTTACATTGTGGCCGCTGAAGAGCAGGGCGTATCCTTGGAACAACTTTCTGGGACCATTCAAAACGATATATTAAAGGAGTTTATGGTGCGGAATACATATATCTATCCGCCTACGCCCTCCATGCAAATCGTGGCCGATATTTTTGAGTTTGCCAGTCAAAATATGCCCCGATTCAACAGCATTAGCATTTCGGGTTACCACATGCATGAAGCAGGTGCTCCGGCGGCCATGGAATTGGCCTATACGTTGGCCGATGGGATTGAATACATCCGTACCGGAATCAAGGCTGGCTTGAAAATTGATGAATTTGCACCTCGACTCTCCTTTTTCTGGGGGATTGGGATGAACCACTTCACTGAAATTGCCAAAATGAGGGCCGGACGAATGCTTTGGGCAAAACTCGTGAAGCAATTCAATCCAAAAAATGAAAAATCCCTCATGCTCCGTACCCACAGTCAAACCAGTGGATGGAGTTTGACCGAACAAGATCCTTTCAACAATGTAGCCAGAACCACTATCGAGGCCATGGCAGCTGCGTTTGGAGGCACGCAGAGTTTGCATACCAATGCGTTGGACGAGGCCATTGCCCTACCCACCGATTTCTCCGCGCGCATTGCCCGAAATACCCAGATTTATTTACAGCAGGAGACGTACATTACCCGTACTGTTGACCCTTGGGCGGGAAGTCACGTAGTGGAAAAATTGACACAAGAAATCGCGGAAGAGGCTTGGAAATTGATTGAAGAGGTCGAAAAATTGGGTGGCATGACCAAAGCCATTGAGGGAGGTATTCCCAAAATGCGGATTGAAGAAGCCGCCGCCAAAAAACAAGCTCGAATTGACAGTGGTCAAGATGTGATTGTTGGGGTGAACAAATATCGATTGGAAGATGAGGATGATCTTCAAATTTTGGAGGTGGACAACGCCAAAGTACGTAAACAACAAATGGAACGCTTAGAGCACATTAAGTCCACTCGGGATGCATCTAAAGTTGAAAAAGCCTTGGATGCCATTCGAATCGCTTCCAAAAAAGCCATGCAAAACCAATCTGACCGGGGAAATTTGTTAGCTTTAGCGGTACAAGCGGCCAAAGCTCGTGCAACCATAGGTGAAATCAGTGATGCCATGGAGAGTGCGTTTGGACGTTACAAAGCTAAAATTCAATCCTTTACCGGAGTGTATTCCAAAGAAATCAAAGACGATAAAAGTTTTGAAAAGGCCCGAAAAATGGCCGATGAATTCGCTTTGCAAGAAGGGCGAAGACCCCGTATCATGGTGGCCAAAATGGGTCAGGATGGACATGACCGTGGGGCAAAAGTGGTGGCTACAGGCTATGCCGACCTTGGTTTTGATGTGGATATTGGCCCCTTGTTCCAAACCCCTTCCGAAGTGGCCAAACAAGCCGTGGAAAATGATGTGCACATTCTGGGCATTTCATCTTTGGCCGGAGGGCATAAAACTTTGGTGCCCGAAGTGGTTCAAGAATTGAAAAAAATAGGTCGCGAGGACATCATGGTTATCGTGGGTGGCGTCATTCCAAAACAGGATTACAACCATTTATTGGACAACGGTGCTGTTGCCGTATTTGGACCTGGCACAAAAATCAGTGATGCCGCCATTGAAATCTTAACGGTTTTGATGGAATAAGCACCCGTAACGATTTAATAAATACAACTTTAACTTTCTTTAACGCAGAATGCCCCAGTTATTCACCCTCTGTTAACAAAATACATTTTTTGGCGTCTCAAATAATCGTATTTTTAGCGCCTAACTTACTATGAAATGGGCAAGATTATTGCTATTGCAAACCAAAAGGGCGGTGTGGGCAAAACGACCACTACGGTAAACCTTGCTGCCTCCCTCGGTGTTTTGGAAAAGAAAGTGTTGCTGATTGACGCCGACCCCCAGGCAAACGCCACATCTGGTTTAGGAATTGATGTGGATTCTGTGGAACAAGGAACCTATCAGCTTTTGGAGCACACCATGCGTGTAGAAGAAGTCATCATCCCAACCGATTCCCCCAATGTTGATTTGGTCCCGGCACATATCGACTTAGTGGCCATTGAGATTGAATTGGTGGACAAGGACAATAGGGAGTACATGCTTAAGGAAGCTCTCAAAGATTTGGGCGACCGCTATGATTACGTTCTTATTGATTGCGCTCCATCTTTGGGGTTACTCACTCTGAATGCGCTAACTGCGGCAGATTCGGTGATGATTCCCATTCAATGCGAATACTTTGCGCTTGAAGGTCTTGGCAAATTGCTGAACACCGTAAAAAGCGTACAAAAAATACACAACAACGATTTGGACATTGAAGGCATGCTACTGACCATGTACGATTCCAGATTACGTTTATCCAACCAAGTTGTTGAAGAAGTAAAGAAACACTTTGCCGATATGGTGTTCGACACCATCATCCAAAGAAATGTTAGGCTGAGTGAAGCACCAAGTTATGGCGAGAGCATCATAAAATACGATGCCAGTAGTAAGGGCGCCTCCAATTACCTTAACTTGGCCAATGAGATTTTAAAGAAAAACAAGGAGAAAGTTTAGATGGCGAAAGCAACAAAAAAACAGGCTTTGGGAAGAGGCCTGTCCGCTCTATTGAAAGACCCCGAGAACGATATTCAATCCGTTTCGGATAAAAATGCGGACAAGGTCATAGGAAATGTGGTGGAATTGGAAATTGATTCCATTGAAATGAACCCCTTTCAGCCGCGTTCCAACTTTAACGACGAAGCCCTTGAAGAATTGGCCAGTTCCATCCGGGAGTTGGGCATCATTCAACCTATTACTGTCCGTAAGCTCGATTTCAACAAATTTCAGTTGGTTTCTGGGGAAAGGAGATACCGCGCCTCCAAATTGGTGGGCTTGGAGACCATTCCTGCCTATATCCGAATTGCCAACGACCAAGAATCCTTGGAAATGGCTTTGGTGGAAAACATCCAACGTCAGGATTTAGATCCCATTGAAATTGCGCTGTCCTACCAACGATTGATTGACGAAATCCAAATCACCCAAGAAAAATTGAGTGACCGCGTAGGCAAAAAACGTTCCACTATCACCAACTATCTTCGGTTGTTGAAATTGCACCCCATCATCCAAACGGGAATGCGGGATGGTTTCATCAGCATGGGGCATGGACGCGCACTTATAAACATCGATAAGAAAAAAGAACAGATTGCTGTTTATGAAAAAGTGGTTTCAGACGGGCTTTCCGTTCGTGAGACAGAGCGACTGGTTAAATCCCTGAAAGAGCCTCAAGGAGAATCCAACCCCACCAAAAAAGAAGCGAAAAAAGTACCCAGTTTTGCAACAAAAGGTGCTGATGCCTTAAAAGAATATTTATCCGCAAAAGTGGACATAACTGCTTCAGCCAGTGGTAAAGGTAAAATTGTGATTCCGTTTCACTCCGAGGAAGAGTTCCAGCGCATCAAAAAAATTGTGACAGGTGAATAAAAACCTCCTATTGTTGTTCTTTTTTTTGCTTTTTCTTCACGTTGGCTTTTCCCAAGAGGATGAAGAAAAAGAAGAAGAGGTGCAGCCTCAACCCACCGCCGTGGATACGCTGGCACAGGATTTGGAAAGAAAAGGCATTGTGGTTCAAGAGGTTACTGTGGAAAAGAAGCGAATCAACCCCTTAGCACCGAGCAAGGCGGCATTTTACTCCGCCGTATTTCCTGGGCTCGGTCAGATTTACAATAAACGGTATTGGAAAGCTCCAATAGTTTGGGGCGCCATAGGTACCGGGATTTACGTTTATTCCACGAACAACACCAATTACAGAAGTGCTCGAAATGCCTTCAAAAGAAGACTCGCTGGCTTTGAGGATGACGAATTTTTCGACATCAATGGAGATGGGGAAGGTCCAGATGTGTCTGACGAAGCACTGCAAGATGCGCAGGAACGTACACAGCGTGATCGGGATTTGGCGTTAGTGGTCACCATTGCCCTATACGCTTTGAATATTATTGATGCCAACGTGGATTCGCATCTAAAACAATACAATGTGGATGATAATCTTTCGATTGACTTTAAACCTTATCTGGATTTAAATCCACTGACCAAAGAGCCCAATTACGGAATGGCGCTGGTCATAAAATTTTAGCATATGAGGATAGCTTTGTTCGGTTATGGCAAAATGGGCAAAATGATTGAAGAAATCGCCCAAAAAAGAGGCCACGAAATTGTTGCAAAAGTAGATGTCGGCGCAGAAGATATCGATTATGCTTCCATGGATGTTGCCATCGATTTTAGCACCCCAGACTCAGCATTTGAAAACATTACCGGGTGTTTTGAGCATGGAGTCCCTGTGATATGTGGCACCACCGGATGGTTGGACCAATACAATGAAGCGGTGGACCTATGCAACGCAAATAAAAGTGCGTTCATTTACGCCTCAAACTTTAGTTTGGGTGTGAATATTTTCTTTGAATTGAACGCGCATTTGGCCAAGATGATGTCCAAATTGAATAAATATAAAGTGTCCATGGAAGAAATCCATCATACCCAAAAGTTGGATGCTCCCAGTGGAACGGCCATTACCTTGGCTGAAGGCATTATCAATAATACAGCGTATACCAGTTGGCAACTTGAAGCATCTGGTGAAAAAATCATTCCCATCACATCAAAAAGAGAAGGAATGGTTCCTGGTACACATAGCATTTGTTATGAAAGCAGTGTTGATAGCATTGAAATAAAACATACGGCCCATAATAGAGAGGGCTTTGCCTTGGGAGCGGTGATTGCCGCGGAATGGATTCAGGGAAAAACAGGGGTTTTCTCCATGAAAGATGTGTTAAACCTAAGCTAAATAACGTAACAACAATTTAGACGAACAGTCTAACTAAGAAACTTTTACATGAGCGGCACACAGTGGATCATTTTTATCTTGATCATCCAGGTCATCCATTTCTTGGGAACCTGGAAGCTTTACATCAAAGCTGGACGAAAAGCATGGGAAGCAGCAATTCCAATTTACAACGGTATTGTACTGATGAAAATCATCAACCGACCTTGGTGGTGGGTGATATTGATGTTCATTCCCATCATCAATTTATTGATGATTCCCGTAGTATGGGTTGAGACCATCCGAAGTTTTGGAAAAAACACCCTTTTGGACACTTGGTTGGTCATCCTTACCCTAGGATTTTATATTTACTACATCAATTACGCAGAAGATGTAACTTATATAGAGGATCGAAGCCTAAAACCACGAACCGGATTGGGGGAATGGGTGAGCTCCATCGTTTTTGCCATTGTGGCAGCCACATTGGTGCACACCTATTTTATTCAACCGTATGTAATTCCCACAGGATCGTTGGAGCGCACGTTGCGCGTTGGGGATTTTCTTTTTGTGAGCAAATTCCATTATGGCGCCCGGGTTCCCATGACCACTTTGGCCGCACCAATGGTGCATGATACGCTACCTGTGCTAAAAACAAGGTCGTATTTGGCGGATGTTGACCCGGAAACCTACAAAACTTCGTGGATCAACAAATTGCAGTTGCCCTACATGCGATTGCCCGGTTTTGAGCGTGTAAAGAAAAATGATATTGTAGTGTTCAGTCTGCCGTCCGATACTCTGTATCAGTTTTTCAAGGCTCAAAAAGCGGTGATGAAGCCCATCGACAAAAAATCGAATTACGTAAAACGATGCGTGGGCACTCCGGGGGATTCTTTAGCCGTGATTGATGGATATGTGTACATCAATGGAAAGCAATTAAAGTTATCCGATAGGGCCAAACCCATGTACGACTATGAGATTTATGCCAAAAATGGAGTGTCAAGTCGCTATTTGGAAGATGTGGATGCTTCCGACTATCTGCGCAAGTACATAGCTTCCAATATTAGTGAAGCACAATATAACGCTCTTGTTCCCTTCGTTTTGGGTGCCAATAGAACCCAAGATGGAAAGTTGGAGCTTATTGCCAGTGAAGATGGCATTCCCATCGATGTTATCCGGCAATTGAGGCTTTCCCTTACTGAAGAAAAGCCACGCTCAAGAGTCGCGAATATGACGGATGAAATGGTAGCGCAACTCCGTAAAACATCTGGAATAGATTCTGTAGTTAAGACCGAAGAGCCAAAAGGCATGTACGGAGGGGCATTTCCTCAAAAACCGAATCTGTATCCATGGAACAATGACTATTTTGGTCCGATTTACATCCCAGAAGCTGGTGCTACGGTTGAAATCAATGCTAAGACCATCCCTTTATATAAGAAGATCATCAGGGATTATGAGCATAATGATGTAAAGGTTACTGGCCAAAAAGTGTTCATTAATGGTCAAGAAGCCAACTCCTATACCTTTAAGCAGGACTATTATTGGATGATGGGAGACAACAGGGACCACTCAGAAGACAGCAGAACGTGGGGTTATGTGCCCGCCGATCATATTGTGGGTAAACCGGTCTTCCTTTGGATGAGTTTTGACAACTTTAAGCAAGGGATAGCCAAATGGAGACCCCGTTGGGAACGTGTTTTCACCACCGTAGGTGGAAGCGGGGAACCTGTGTCTTATCGCTGGTACTTTGTTGCTCTGGTCGTGGGCTGGTTTGTGTTTGATTTTTTCAGAAAACGAAAAAATAAAAAAGCTGATTAAGCTCCTATAATTCCTAAAAATATTGTCTATTGAAAATATTGGTGCATCCAACGTATTTTCCAAGTATTGCCACTTTTGCCGCATTGGTGCAAAATGAGGTGGTTTGGGAAGCGCACGATAATTTTCAGAAGCAAACCTACCGCAATCGGTGCTATATCTGCACTGACAAAGGGAAACACATGCTCAATATTCCCATAAAACATGTTGGAGGCAATCAAGGACGTCAAAAATACAAAGAGGTCGAGTTGGAGAACAGCTATGATTGGAAGAAGATACACTGGCGAACCCTTGAAACCGCCTACAGAACCTCACCCTTTTTTGAGTTTTATGAGGATGACATTCGCCCTTTATACGAAGGAAACGACGATTCTCTATTTGAGTTCAACCTGAAGACCATTGAAGCCGTGGCTGATTGCATTGGGGTTGAATTTTCAATGGAGAAGACTCAAAAATATGAGCTTCAACCTAAGAACTATTACGATGCACGGTTTTTGGTAGAGGCCAAAAAAGAACCTTCACCAAAAATAGAGCCTTACACCCAGGTTTTTGATGACCGTCACGGGTTTATTCCCAATCTCAGTGTGCTGGACCTATTGTTCAACGAAGGCCCCAATACCCTGTCCTATTTACAAAATCAGTCGTTAGACTTTCTGGATGTATAGGCATATCATACATTATGGCATCCATTTTTTAGTTCCCATACTAATTGCCTTTTTCTTTTTTAAGGAAAATAGAATCAAAGTCGCCCTGATTCTTTTGGCTGGAATTGTCATAGACATAGACCACCTATGGGCAGAACCGCTGTTCGACCCAAATCGGTGCAGCATAGGTTTCCATCCCTTTCATAGTTACTGGGCCATTTTGGTGTATTGTATTCTACCCTTTTTTAAAGTGACACGGATTATTGGTTTGGCGCTGATTATTCATATCATCGCGGATGTGACAGACTGCTTACTCCTCCGAGGATAGGCGCAGAGTGGCCATTACCGGATAGTGGTCAGACAGTTTTTCATTGAAATTTTTATGGGAAATTACCTCAAAATTAGAATCAGTCAAAATGTAATCGATTCTCAAAGGGATTTTCCATAAATCATAGGTTCTTCCAAAACCCGAACCTTTCTCCAAAAAGGTATCATTCAAATCCCCTTTCACAATTCGGTACACATTAGAGAATTGTGTGTTGTTAAAATCTCCACAAACCACATTCAGGTAAGGACTATTTTTAATGTGATCATCAAATGTCTTCGCTTGTTCCATTTGTTTTTTGAAGGTGCTGATCAATCGCTTGTAATTCCTTTCAGATTCTTCACCATCCGAAAATGTTTTTGCGGATGGGACGATGCGAAATGATTGCAAATGCATGTTATAAAAACGGATGGTATCCTCTTTATGGACAATATCAGCATAAATTATCCCATTGGCCGTTCCCGGAAGATCAAGAGAACCATTGCTCACGATCGGGTATTTAGAAAATACGGCCTGAACTGATTTAGTTTCCGAATAAGGTGTTTCACTTCGGTAGGGATATTGTTTCAATTGTCTATGCCGAATTCTACTGTGTTCTTGAATACAGATAATATCCGGGTTTTCCTTTTTTATGAACGCTACGATTTCGTTCCCGGTATTCGGGTCCTTGCTCCAACCAAATTTGTCAAACCCCCGAGCATTATAGGTCATTATCTTTAAATCAGAATCCTTGACTTCCTCTGATTCATTACCCATTCCATAAAACGGACCAAAAGCCAAATATCCAAGTAACAGAGCAATAAAAGACCAAAGAAATTTCCTTTTTCGCTTGAAAATCCAATAGGCCGCAAACAGTAAGTTCAGTCCAAAAACTAATGGAACGATTAAGCTAAGTATTGAAAATACCGGAATTGCCTGAAACGTTAAATAGGAAGACAAGCAGCTCATAACCAATAAAAAAGCAATCAAAACATTGATTGCAAAGACAATTCCGTCGATTATGGAGGTTCTCTTTTTCACAGATCAATCTTCCTTACCGGCTTTGAACAAAAAATCTTTTTCTTCTTTTGACAGACTTTCATAACCAGATTTACTGATTTTATCCAGAATGGTGTCTATTTTGCGCTGACGGGCCTCTTTGTCATAATCCGTTCCACTGTTCCTTTGGGTATTTTTCTTGTAGACCGTCTTTAAAGGTGCCTTTTTTTCTTTTGGTTTAAAGAATTGGGCAATGGCATCCATCAACTTGGTGAACCCTGAACCAATATCTTTGCCATTTACCAGCTGTCGTGCATAAATATAGCCCAAAAAAGCACCTCCCAAGTGGGCCAATCTGCCTCCAATATTACCTCCATATGGAATCTGAATCAAGTCAACCAACACAAAAAATGCCCCAACATACCACAACTTGACATTAAAAAAGATGACCCGCACCTCCTGATTGGGAATATAGGCACAAATAAAAATGAGTACGGCGGTAACTCCCGCGGATGCTCCTATCAAAGCAGTGTTAGTGTTCAACAGCGTTGGAAACACATTATAGCTCAGCAAAAAGACGAGTCCCCCGATGATAACACCCAAGAAATACACATTGATGAACCGCTGGCCATCAAAAAGATTGAGGAAAATTCGTCCCGTAAAATAGAGCATGAGCATATTCCAAAATACATGCCCCAGTCCACCATGAAAAAAAGAATAGGTTACCAAGGACCAAGGCTGACCAAAGAAATCCATAAAATCCTTGGGCAAATGAAACCATTGGGATACGGAATAACCCAAAAGAGCTACGGAGAGGCCATCCAAAATAAAAACAAGCACGTTGATGGCTATCAGCTTTTCAGCGATATTCATGCGGGCCATATAGTATCGTATTCCTCCTGTTGCCATCTATTGATCCCACCGATTTTGGTTAAACTGATTCTTTTTCCAATACCACATGATCAGAAAACCTACAATGGCTCCACCAACGTGGGCCATATAAGCCGTATTGCTTGGACTGAAAAACGATTGACCAGTGATTGCCGAAATAACATCCAACAGAATTATCCCAGGGATGAAATACTTGGCCTTGATGGGAATTGGTAAGAAAATCAACATCAGTCTCGCTTCTGGATTCATCATTCCAAAAGCGGCCAACACTCCCATGATACAACCTGAGGCCCCTACCATACTCGCATAATAGATTTGGGCATATTCGGGCAGTACAGCTCGCACTGTGGAAGCCTGTAAGTTCGTTAACCCATCTTGAAGCTGGTTGGACGTCATCATTTGCACCAGTTGTTCATTTGAAAGTCCAGTACTCAACAATTCGGTTTCGGCCGGTAGAAAATTGAAATAATAGTATCCCAACTGAAACAAAACCGCACCGAGTCCTGCGGAAAAGTAAACAAAAAGAAAGCGATTCTTGCCCAAAACCCGTTCAACGGGCGTTCCAAACATCCAAAGTGCAAACATATTGAAGGCTATGTGCATCAATCCGCCATGCATGAACATGTGGGAAACAATTTGCCACCAATGAAAATTACTGTTCTTCGGAAACCAAAGTGCCAGCCATTGGTACATCTGTTCCCCATATAACTGGGTCGCAAAAAATAAGATCACGTTAATGATCAATAAATGCTTCACTGCCTCGGTCATTCTACCCATCTAGCTAAATTTTTTATCGATATCTCCTTCGGAGATTATGGTATACGTCAATTTTTGAAACGGACTCAATGTTGGCTCTTTGCACGCGAACAAATTGTTCACCAAAGCCTGTTGCGATTCTTGATCCAAGAATTCTCCAGTGCGTACCGACAAGTTTTTGGACAAGACTTTGGCCAATACTTCGGCTTGCGAAAGTGAACCCTCCGTGAACCCCTCCTTATAATCCGCTATCAGGCGATCCAATACCGTGCCAATCCCACTTTCGGGAACCACCAGCGGCACACCTGTCACTTTTACAGTTTCTTCCTCCAAGCTTTCAAAGGCAAAGCCAATGTTTGACAGGCTATCTTTGATTTCCTTTAAGATATTCAATTCTTGTTTGCTAAAAGTAAGCTCCAATGGAAACAACAGTTGTTGGCTTACGCCTTCCTTCACCGTGATTTCACCTAAAAACTTCTCAAACAGAATGCGTTCGTGTGCCCTTTTCTGATGAATCACGAGCATTCCAGATTTTACAGTGCTTACTACATATTTCCTACGTAACTGAAAGGTTGTGGCCAAGTGCTCTTCAAGATGGTCCTCTGAATAAATGGTTCCTTGCACATCTCCATCAGACTCAATGGCCACACTACTGAACTCCTCCACATCCACATCTTTTTCCAGACCTTCGTACAGCCCTTCCCATCCTTTGCTGCTCCTTTTTTGAAAACCTCCTCCGCCACTCTTCGCTTTTGCAGCATCTTGAAACGGATTAAAGGTAGGGTCGACCGTAACTTTGGGCAAGGTTGCACCTTTTTCGCGATAGGCATACGGCGTATCCAGATTGGGGTCGTGGTCAAAATCCAAAACAGGAGCCACATTAAATTGTCCTAAACTGTGCTTTATGGTCGACCTTAGAATGGCATACAATGTATTCTCATCATCAAACTTGACTTCGGTTTTGGTGGGGTGGATATTAATATCGATGGATGCCGGGTCCACATCCAAATACAGGAAATAACCCGGATACATGTCTTGTTTAATGAGTCCCTCAAAAGCAGCCACCACGGCATGATGCAAATAAGGACTTTTGATAAATCGATTGTTGGCAAAGAAAAACTGCTCGCCCCTACTCTTTTTGGCGAACTCAGGCTTGCAGATGAATCCGGATATTTTTACCACTTCGGTCTCCTCGTTCACGGGTACCAAACGGCTTTCCATCTTGCTTCCAAAAATATGGGCGATGCGCTGTCTGTGTTTGGTCTTGGGCAGGTTGAAAATCTCCGAACCATTATTATAAAAATGAAATTCAATGCCGGGATGCACCAAGGCCACCCGATGAAATTCATCCTGAATATGGCGCAGCTCCACCTGATTGGATTTCAAAAAATTACGTCGTGCTGGAATATTAAAAAAAAGATTCTTAACTGAAATAGAAGTACCAACGGGCGTGGCCACCACATCTTGGGAAACAATCTTGCTTCCTTCAATTTTAAGATGGGTTCCCACCTCTTTTGATTCCGGGCGGGTCTGCATATCCACATGGGCAATGGCCGCAATGGACGCCAATGCTTCACCTCGAAAACCTTTGGTCTGTAAATTGAACAGGTCTTGTGCGGAGGATATTTTTGAAGTGGCGTGACGCTCAAACGATAATCGAGCATCTGTTTCGCTCATTCCAATACCGTCATCCACCACCTGAATCAATGCTTTCCCACCATCCTTTACAATCAATTTAATGCTTGTGGAACCGGCATCGATGGCATTCTCCAAGAGTTCCTTAACCACAGAGGCTGGCCGTTGAACCACCTCCCCTGCTGCGATTTGATTGGCAACATGGTCCGGTAAAAGTTTAATGATGTCGGCCATTATGGATTCAGGAATATCGATAAATCAAAATCGATCACAAAAAGGAACAACAGGACCAAAATGGCCACAATGATGAGAAAACGTAGTTTTAGGTTTTTGTCACCCTCCACTTTAAGGTCATCCATGGCGGAATTGACCTTATTTTTCAGTCCCCTTTTCGTATTTGCGGTACTTCTGAATTTATCTAGTTTGTGTTCTATTTTAAACGGATTGCCCTCCCCTTTGTAATAGCGTGGTGAATAATTGAACTCCTTATTTTTTCTAAGCTTTAGCGGGTTTCGCATGGTATCCTTTTCCGTATAGTTTCAAAGGTACTCAAAATAGAAAAAAGGGATTGAGGGCTACTCCTAAAAAATGTTAACAGGGGCACAGGTTCAAATGCAAGTGCATATTTCAAGTTCAGAAAATCCAACTACCCAAAAGAAAAAGGTAGCCCAAATCTGTTCTTATTTCTTGTTTTTTGATTCTTGAACTTGTGTTTGAACTTACTTGCCCAATACCGCCATCTGTATCGCCGCGATAGCCGCTTCAGTTCCTTTATTGCCGTGCTTACCACCGCTACGGTCCTTGGCCTGCTGCATGTTATCATCCGTTAAAACACAGAAAATAACGGGAACATCATACGCTACGTTCAAATCTTTGATGCCTTGGGCGGTGGCACTGCAGACAAAATCAAAATGACTGGTCTCACCACGGATAACACTTCCAATGGCAATAACAGCGTCCACCTTTTGGGTCTTGATCATTTTTTTGCTTCCGAAGGTAAGCTCAAAGCTACCTGGCACATCCCATTTCAGGATATTTTCAGCCTTGGCCCCACAGTCTAGTAGCGCATCAAAAGCTCCTTGTGCAAGGGCGGAAGTGATTTCCCCGTTCCACTCAGAAACAACAATCCCAAACCGAAGGTCCTTCGCATTTGGGATTTTAGTCTTATCGTAAGTTGATAAATTCTTATTCTCGGTGGCCATACGTTAGTTTTGGGCCAATCCAATAAGGGCATCGATTCCTACGCCCTCAGGGGATTTTGGATATTCTTCCTTGATGCGCTCAAAATACCCCAAAGCCTTATTGTTTTGTCCCATTTCCATGGCAACAACACCTGCTTTGTACAAGAATCTTGGCGTAGTAAATTCATTATCGCTGTGGGCAATTGCCTTTTCGTAGTAGTCCAAAGCATCTTCAGACTGATTCAGCTGTGAAAAAGCATCACCGATTCCTCCTTTGGCCATGGCACCCATAATGGCATCATCCGAAGAAAAACTCTCCAAATGGGAAATAGCCTCATCATACTGTTGAAGGTTCAAATAGGTCATTCCAGCAGAATATTCCGCTAAATTGGCCGCTTTGGTACCACTGTATTCCTCAATAATATCTAAAAATCCGTATTTCCCTTCAGCCCCGTTCAAAGCCAATGTGAACAAAGAATCCTTCGCGGTTTCATTGGCCAAAGCTTGGTCAAAATATTGCTGAGGATAGAAAAGCTCGTTAGCTGCCGAAGCCTCTTTTGGTTTCTGAATGAATTGGTGGTAAGCCAAGTAGGCCAACACCCCAATGGCTACGGCCCCAATTACCCCCAAAATATAATTTTGGTTCTTCTGAACCCATGCCTCAGTCCTGGAAGCACTCTCGTCCAAGGTATGGAAAACTTCAGCGGTTGTACTTTCATGTTCTTCTACCTGAGCCTCTTCAGCCTTATTCTGTGGCTTAAAGCCTCTCTTCTTGTATGTTGCCATGCATCATTTAATTGGTCGCGCAAAAATAAAGTTTTTATCCAAAACCAAAAGGCAATTTATTCGTTATTTTTGGAATCTTTAATTGGTTCCCAAACCCTAAAAATCACGTAGTTCCACAAACTTTTTATGTTTTTAAGGCATTTATCTTTAGTCAATTACAAAAATTTTGATTCCAAGTCGCTCGATTTTGACCCAGTGATCAACTGTCTTGTGGGCGACAATGGCGTGGGAAAGACCAACATTTTGGATGCCATTTACCACCTTTGTTTTGGCAAGAGTTATTTTAATCCGGTGTCTACCCAAAACATAAAGCATGATACCGATTTTTTTGTAGTGGAAGGAGAGTTTGAAAAAGAAAATCGCACCGAAAAAATACTCTGCTCGTTTAAAAAGGGTACTAAAAAAATCATCAAACGAAACGGAAAGGCCTACGAAAAGTTTTCTGAGCATATCGGATTTTTACCTTTGGTAATCATCTCGCCTTCAGATCGTGACCTTATTTTGGAGGGCAGCGATACCCGACGAAAATTTATGGACGGGGTGATTTCACAGTCGGACAAAGCCTATTTGCAGGCCCTTATCAAATACAATAAAGTATTGGTGCAGCGCAATTCGCTACTGAAATATTTTGTGGCCAACCGCACCTTCGACCCAAACACTTTGGCCATTTACAACGAGCAGTTGCATCAGCTAGGAACCGAAATCCACAAAAAACGGACGGAATTTATTGCCTCCTTTGTTCCGATTTTTCAAGAGCAGTATGCCCATATTTCGGATAAAAATGAAGAAATCATGCTGTCCTACGAAAGTCAACTTTCCGAAGGGTCTCTTTTGAAACTGCTGGAAGACAACGTTGAAAAAGACCGGGCTTTACAATATACTTCAGTGGGCATCCACAAAGATGATTTGAACTTTACCATCGCAGGACATCCCATTAAAAAATTTGGGAGTCAGGGCCAGCAAAAATCGTTTTTGATTGCATTGAAATTAGCACAGTTCCACTTTATCAAAGAATTGGCCAGCACCACGCCCATCTTGTTATTGGATGATATTTTTGATAAACTCGACGAAAGTCGCGTGTCCCACATTGTTGGCTTGGTGAAAAATGAAAATTTCGGACAGATTTTCATCAGCGACACCCATGCCGAACGAACGGAAAATGTTGTTAAAACCATTCACCAGAGTTATAAAATCTTTACCTTGTAGTATGTCTCGAATTCTTCCCTTTTTCTTGATTTTGATGGCTATGGGCTGCAAAAAAAACATAGTTGCCGAAACAGACCTTCACTATTTGAACGGCTATTGGGAAATTGACGAGGTGGTGTTCCCAGACGGAAGCATCAAGGAATATGGGATGAATCCCAACATCGATTTTATCCAATTGAAGGAAAGCGAGGGCTATCGCAAAAAAATGCAGCCAAAATTCGATGGTAGCTACAACACTTCAAACGACGTGGAGACATTTTCGGTAGCTGAGGTGAGCAATGGCTTCGCCATGCGTTACAAAAACGATTTTAGTGAATGGGAAGAAACTTTGGTGCAGCTTGATTCCACTTCGTTCGCGGTGGTCAACCCAGAAGGGATAACGTATTTCTACAAACGATTTGAACCCATTAAAATGCCAAAATAATGGCCAAGCGACAGAATTCAAATTTACCTTTGAGTGAAGCTTTGAACGAGTTTATAAAAGAGAATAAGCTTCAAAAAGGAATGGATAAAGTGGATGCTCGAGAAGCTTGGGCCAACTTGATGGGTAATGGGGTGAACAACTACACCACCGGTGTTGAACTTAAAAATGAGACCCTTTTTGTGTCCCTTTCATCTTCGGTACTTCGTGAAGAACTGAGTTTGGGAAAAACCAAAATCATTGCTATGATCAATGAAGAATTGGGTCGGGAATTGGTGAAGAAATTGGTGCTTCGTTAAATTTTGTATTCCAAAATGTCGTGAAAACCATCCTACAGACCGAGCGACTTCTTATCGCGGAAGCAGACCATAACGACGCCGACTTTATCTTCGAGTTGCTGAATAGTGCTACCTGGTTAAAATTTATTGGTGATAAGGGGATAAAGACCAAAAAACAGGCCTTGGCCTATATTGATGAGAGCTTAATCGGTTCTTATAAAAAGAATGGTTTTGGACTTTATAAACTTTGTTTAAAATCGTCTTTGATTCCGGTTGGACTTTGTGGGTTTTTACAGCGGGATTATTTGGACCATCCCGATATTGGTTTTGCACTGCTCCCTGAATTTGAAGGTCAAGGATTGATGTTGGAAGCGTGCAATGCCCTAATGAACCATGCGAAATCCAAACTTAAGTTCGAATGTGTCTTGGCCATTGTTTTGCCCACCAACGGAAGATCATGTAGGCTGCTTGAAAAAATGGGGTTACAACAAATCGGAACGGTTACTCCAAAAACTGGCGGTCAGGAACTGCTGTTGTTCTCCAATAAAAAAAGCCACTCGAATTGAGTGGCCTTTTCAAAGAATTTTCATTTTCAATTAAAATACTTCCCTTCCTGAAAAATGGAAAGCACCTTCTATGGCTGCATTGTCATCGCTGTCAGAACCGTGAACGGCATTCTCTGCAATGTCATTTGCGTATAATTTACGGATGGTACCTTCGGCAGCCTCGGCTGGGTTGGTAGCACCTATCAATGCACGAAAATCATCAACGGCATTATCTTTTTCTAAAATGGCGGCAACAATAGGGCCCCTGGTCATAAATTCAACCAATTCCCCAAAAAATGGACGCTCTTTGTGGATACCATAAAATTCCTCAGCATCCCTTTTGCTCAACTGTGTATACTTCATGGCCACAATCTTGAATCCAGCAGCTGTTATTTTTTCCAAAATCGCACCAATGTATCCGTTCTCAACAGCATCGGGCTTGATCATGGTAAACGTTCTATTTCCAGTCATTTACTTTAAATTTTGCGCAAAAGTACATTTTTTCAACTAACGGGCAAGGTTTAATAGGCCTGTTTTAACTCCTGTAGAACCACACCGTTATCCCCCATGATCCTAAAATTGACCTCCTTATTTTTAAAATCCAAGGTGAGGGTTCCGTAGCTTTTGCTGGAAACCACCTCTCCAACTCGATACTGATTTGGCTCCCCACTATAACTAAAATAGGAATGGGTAAGTCCACTGCTGGTAAAATCAATTAGCGGATACGCCATTCCAGAAAGTGTCTTTTTGGAGAATTCTGAAATATGTCGGTCTCCCGATAGGATTATCACCCCTTTTGCTTTGGAATCCACAATCATGTTTTCGAGTTTTTCCACTTCTTTGGGAAAATTGCCCCAGGTTTCAAACCCATGTTCCCCTGATAAAAACTGGATACTGGACATGATTAGATTGAAATCCGCATCGGAATGATTCAATTCGTTTTGCAGCCATTTCCATTGCGCTTCCCCCAGAACTGTAACATCGTCTGCCAGATTCGGTTTATAACGTCGGTCAGGATCTTCATCATCTATTAATTCACTTCTAAAATAGCGGGTGTCCAAAATCAAAACTTTCACTTTCCCCTCCGGGGTTTCATAATCATGTGAAGTGTAAACCCCTTCTTGATTTCGTCGCTCACTGTCTTTCGGAACCCCCATGAAATCCAAAAATACCTGCTGACTTTCCTTTTTCACGGCAAATTCCGAACCACCATCATTCACTCCAAAGTCATGATCATCCCATGTACCGATAATTGGCACAGCAGCTTTTAAATCAGCATAGCCTTGAACGGTATCTTGTTGAGCATAAATGGCCCTCAATCTTTCGATATCATCGGTATCGGCGTAGACAATATCGCCGCCCCAAATCCAAACATCCGGGTTTTCGGCCAAAATATCATCCCAAAACGGATTGGGCTCCTGCGACATATTACAAGAACCAAAAGCTACCACAAAATTGGAATCCTTTGGATTTTCCTTCGGTTTGCATCCCAGAAGGAGAACAACCATACCTAATAAAAAAGAAAAAAGCTTCATTTTACAAACTTCGCAAAAAACAAAAATAGGGCATGACAAGTTACCTCTATATTATATTATTGTATATTTGGCCGCATGAATTTAGCGGATATCACGACAGTTAAGTCGATTCTTTCCCAGCCTCAAAAAATCGTAATTGTACCCCATAAAAACCCCGATGGTGATGCCATGGGCGCTTGCTTGGGTCTTTGTAGTTTTTTGAAGGGAATGGGGCAAACGGCCCATGTGGTCTCGCCCAACGATTATCCCAAATTCTTAAAATGGATGCCCGGCAATGATGAGGTCGTGAATTTTGAATGGCAACCCCAAGAAGCCTACAAACTCCTCGATGAAGCTACCGTTATTTTCACCTTAGATTTTAATGACCTATCTCGAATTGGGTCCATGGAAGCAGCCTTGAAGGACAGGGATGCAGATTTCATTATGATTGACCATCACCAGCAACCCAGTGATTACGCCAAAATGACCTATTCTGATGTTACGATGAGTTCTACCTGTGAGATGGTCTACAATTTCATTGAATATTTGGGGCTAACCAACAGCATAACGGCGGATATCGCCACAAATCTGTACACCGGTATTATGACGGATACAGGTTCGTTTAAGTATCGTTCCACTTCAAGTAAGACACATCGGGTAGTTGCCGAACTTATTGACAAGGGTGCGGACAACATGGAAATCCATCGTCAGGTGTTTGATACCAATTCTCCCTCACGATTGCATTTGTTGGGAGTTGCCCTAAGCAATATGGTCATTTTACCAGAGTATAAAACAGCCTATATTACGTTGACCCAGGACGAATTGGACCAGCATGAATTTAAAAAAGGGGACACAGAGGGGTTCGTAAACTATGGTTTAACGCTGGAAGGCATTATTTTTGCCCTGATTTTTATTGAAAACAAGGAAGAAGGCATCATCAAGATTTCATTACGTTCGGTCGGAGATTTCTCCGTGAACCAATTTGCTCGCGAACATTTTGATGGTGGAGGACATGACAATGCCGCAGGCGGAAAAAGTGACCTCTCCATGCAGGAAACTGTGGACCGTTTCAATAAAATTTTGAAAAATTATAAAAGTGAATTGAATCCATGAGACCCATCTTGATTCTTTTATTCGCATTATTGTATTTGAGCTGTGGAGGCCCAGAGCCCCGCAGACCTGTGGAAGTAAAATCTGGCAGCTTTTTTAAGGAATCCGTGGAACGGAACAAAGCCTTGTTGGCCAAAGAGGAAAAATTGATTCAGGAGTTGATTGCCAAGGACACCATCCACGAATATTTGACCAGTCCCAACGGATTTTGGTACTATTTTGAAGCCAAAAATGACACGGCCACCTATTTTCCAAAAACCAATGATCAAATATTATTCTCCTATAATGTAATGTCTCTGGACAATGATACCATTTATAGCGCAAAGGACATTGGTCCCACATCGTTTGTGGTGGATAAAGAACAATTGTTCCCTGGAATGCAAAATGCAGTGAAACTCTTGAAGATAAGTGAAAAAGCGACCTTTGTGTTCCCTTCCCTTCAAGCGTATGGCTATCAAGGGGACAATAAGGCAGTGGCTCCACGAACCCCGATAAAATCATCAGTGGAACTCCACACAATTATCATAAATAAAGACAGTATAAATTAAAACGTATAGAAAAATGAAACAATCCCTATTGCTGATCATAGTGTTTTCCATGGTGCTTATTGGATGTAAATCCAGCAAGTATGCCGAATTGGGTGATGGTATCTTTGCCGATATCCAGACCTCAAAAGGAGACATCATTGTGAAATTGGAGTATGAAAAAACCCCGGTGACCGTTGCAAACTTCGTGTCTCTTGCCGAAGGCAACAGCCCTTTTGTTAGTGATGAATTTAAAGAAAAGAAGTTTTACGATGGTGTGGCCTTTCACAGGATTATCAAAGATTTCATGATTCAAGGAGGTGATCCTTCCGGCACTGGAAGCGGTAGTATTGGATATACCTTTAAAGATGAGTTCAACGATTCCTTGTTGCATTCCAAAAAAGGAATACTTTCCATGGCCAATCGTGGACCAAAAACCAATAGCAGTCAATTCTTCATTACCCACAAACCAACCCCTTGGTTGGATGGCAAACACACTGTTTTTGGCGAAGTGATCAAAGGAATGGATGTTGTTGATTCTATCGCCAATGTGGAAACCGCACCAGGGGACAAACCTAAAGTGCCGGTGGTCATGAACAAGGTAGAAATTGTTCGGAATGGAAAAGAGGCCAAGAAATTTGATGCCATCCAAGTGATGAGCAACTATTTTGAAGAAGCCAAGGTTGCAGAAGCTGAATTCATAAAAATGAAAGAAGATTTAGCTGCCGAATTCGCACAACAAAAAGAAGAGGCCGAAGAAACCTCGACCGGATTGAAAATTTTAACCTTGGTAAAAGGCGAAGGAGAACAACCGACTGAAGGACAGCAAGTTTTCGTGAACTATGCCGGTTATTTGACCAATGGAAGCTTGTTTGACAGCAACGTTCAAGAAGTTGCTGAAAAATTCAATATGTTGAATCCAGGTCGAAGAGACCAAGGTGGTTATGCCCCATTTCCTATGGAATACGGTCCGCAAGCCCGACTTATTCCCGGTTTCAAGGAAGGATTGCAAAGCATGAAAGTGGGTGACAAAATTCGCTTGTTCATTCCACCGCATTTGGGCTATGGAGCCCAAGGGAGCGGTCCTATCCCACCAAATTCAGACTTAGTATTCGATTTGGAAATCACTGGAATCCAAGAATAAATCAAATGAAGTAACATCAAAAAAGCCGTACTTTTCCGTGCGGCTTTTTTTATGCTTCAACCGCTGACCCATGGGACAAAAAACCAAAACCGTACTAGCCCTTTCCCTACCCATCCAAATTATTTTGGTGAAATGGATAGGGAGTTATCCCAATGTTGTGGAGGACTATTACAGTAATGGGCTGTACCTTTTTATCTCAAAGACGTTGCGGCTTTTATTGGGTTGGATTCCCTTTTCCGTTGGGGACCTGCTCTACACTATTTTGATTGTTCTGGCGCTGAGCTATTTGTACAAACATTGGAAATCCATCAAAACAAAACCATTGCTTTTTCTAAAGGATATTGTTGTCGTCCTATCCATTGCCTATTTTGCCTTTCATTTTTTATGGGGTATGAATTATTACCGGCAACCCATCACTTGGAAATTGAGCATCGAAAAAGAATATACTTTAGAGGAGTTGATTGACTTCACCCAATACCTGGCCGAGAACACCAATGACTACCAAATGGAAATCACGGGTGATAGTTTGGCCGCGGTGCAAATCCCCTATTCCCGAAGGGAAATTTTCCAAAAAACCGAAGAAGGTTACATCAAACTGCAGAAAGACTATCCCGATTTTGAATATTACAACCATAGTCTCAAAGCCTCCATTTACAGTATTCCCCTTACGTACATGGGTTATGGTGGTTACTTAAATCCATTCACCAATGAGGCTCAAGTAAACGGCATTATGCCCTTTTTCAGGTTGCCTGCCGTAAGTGGGCACGAGGTGGGGCATCAGTTGGGCTATTCCGCGGAAGATGCTACCAACTTTATCGGCTTTTTGGTCACTTCCAATAGTGATGATGTCTATTTTAGATATTCAGCCTACAATCACGCATTGGGGTATTGTCTTTCCGATTTGGCCCGAAAGGACGAGTCCAAGTCCAAGGAAATTATTGCCCAACTGAATCCAGGTGTCAAAAAAAACTATCAGGAATTACGAAATTTCTGGGAGGGATATCAAAATCCCATGGAGCCCATTTTCAAATCCATCTTCAATACCTTTTTAAAGGTAAACAATCAAAAGGATGGCATTCTAAGCTACAATTCCGTGGTGGGGCTCATGATCAACCACCACAAAAAAACGGGCTGAATCCAAACTTGTGCAAAACACACACTTCAGTTACCTTTAGCACAGCTAATTCAATACTGGATATATGAAAATCAAACTAACTACTTTTATCCTATTTTTAGGAGGAGCCTCGTTATTTGCGCAGGAGTATTTTCCTAAAAACGATGGGGTCAAAACCAAAAACAACAATTACCAGGCATTTACCAATGCCAAAATCTACGTGACCCCTTCGGAGGTTATCCAGAACGGAACCCTTCTCATTCAAAATGGAAAAGTGGTTCAGGCCGGAAAATCGGTCACTATTCCCAAGAATGCCATCGTTGAAGACTTGCAGGGAAAGTTCATCTACCCTTCCTTCATTGATGTCTTTTCTGATTTTGGGGTAAAAAAACCTGGAAAAGCGGACGCACAAGGTAGGTCATCCCAATACGAACCCACTCGGGAAGGCTATTACTGGAACGACCACATTATGCCCGAGAACAATGCCATTGCCAACTTTTCCTATGACGCCAAAAAAGCGGAGGAATTACGCAAGGCCGGTTTTGGCGTCATGAATGCCCACATTCAAGATGGTATTGCCCGTGGAACGGGTGTTTTGGTGGCGCTCAACGACGAAGGAAGTGAGGCGCAACGTATCCTTGAAGATAAATCCGCACAGTACTTTTCATTCGACAAAAGCATCGCAAAAACCCAATCCTATCCAACTTCCATTATGGGTGCCACTGCTCTAATGCGCCAATTATATTATGATTTGGATTGGTACAGCAAAGGGAATGTGGACACCAAAGACCTTTCTCTAGAGGCCTTAATCGAAAACAAAGGACTTACCCAGATTTTTGCAGCAGGTGACAATGGACATGTGCTTCGAGCCGATAAAATTGGAGACCAATTTGGCATACAATATGCAATTTTGGCCGGAGGCGATGAATACGAGCGCATTCAGGATATAAAAGCGACAAATGCCAAGTTGATTGTTCCCTTGAATTTTCCTGATGCTTATGATGTATCAAACCCTTACGAAGCCCAATATGTCTCTTTGAAGGATATGAAACATTGGAATTTGGCCCCATCCAATCCAAAAGCATTGGAAGAAAACGGAATTCAGTTTTCTTTCACATTACATGATTTAAAATCTCCTTCAGACCTAAAATCAAAATTACAAAAGGCCATTACCTATGGACTTTCCAAAACGAAAGCCTTGGAGGCACTAACCACTACCCCGGCATCCATTTTGGGTAAATCAAGCGAAATTGGTTCCCTAAAAGCAGGGAGTCAGGCCAACTTTTTAATTACCTCCGGAGATATTTTTGATGAAGGCAGCACACTTTACGAAAACTGGGTGCAAGGCTCCAAAAATGTGATTGAGTCCAAGGACCAAAAGGACATTCGCGGGGATTACACCCTTTCTGTGAACGGTCAAACCTTTACAGTTTCCATTTCTGGTGAGGTGAGTAAACCAAAGGTTGAGGTAAAAAAAGGAACTGAAAAACTGGAATCTAAAATTGATTACAATTCAGATTGGTTGAATCTGGCTTTTTCGGACGGAGCAGCAGCAACGTACCGCTTGGTGGCCCATGTTCTTCCCTCATCGAATAACATTGCCGCCACGGTTGCGCTTTCCAATGGAAATGAAACTACCGCAAATCTGACCAAAACTACGGGGTACGAGGAAAAATCAGAAACAACAACTTCAGCCAAGCCAAACTTGATGCCGATTTCCTTCCCCAATGTAGGATACGGCTATAAAACCAAGCCCAAACAGGAAAACATCCTCTTTAAAAATGCTACGGTTTGGACCGGTACCAGCATTTTGGAAAACACCGATGTTTTAGTGAAAAACGGAAAAATTTCCAAGGTTGGAAAAGGACTTAATGCAGGCGGTGCTACTACAGTTGATGCCACAGGCAAACATCTCACCGCAGGAATCATCGATGAGCACTCGCATATCGCGGCATTGAGCATCAACGAAGCCGGACACAATTCGTCCGCTGAAGTTCGAATGAAGGATGCCATAGACCCAGAGCACATGGGTATTTATAGAGACCTTGCAGGCGGGGTTACCACAATTCAACTTTTGCATGGTTCGGCCAATCCGATTGGTGGTCGTTCGGCCATTTTGCGATTGAAATGGGGTGAAAATGCCGATGGATTGGTATTTCCAAATGCTCCTAAGTTCATCAAATTTGCGCTGGGCGAGAACGTAAAACAATCTAACTGGGGCAGTGTTTCCCGTTTTCCACAAACGCGTATGGGTGTTGAGCAAGTTTATGTGGATTACTTCCAGCGCGCCAAGGAATATGATGCCCAAAAGAAAAGTGGTCAACCCTATCGCCACGATGAAGAGATGGAGGTTTTGGCTGAAATCTTGAATGGTGAACGCTTCATAAGCTGTCATTCCTATGTACAGAGTGAAATCAACATGATGATGAAAGTCGCAGAAAAATTCAACTTTACCGTGAACACCTTCACCCATATTTTGGAAGGCTACAAAGTGGCCGATAAAATGGCTGAGCATGGCGTGGGAGGCTCCACCTTCAGCGATTGGTGGGCCTATAAGTTTGAGGTGAACGATGCCATTCCCTACAATGCGGCCATCATGAGCAGTCAGGGAGTTACCGTTGCCATCAACAGTGATGATGCCGAAATGTCCCGCAGATTGAATCAGGAAGCAGGGAAAACGGTAAAATACGGAGGCGTATCTGAATTGGAAGCTTGGAAAATGGTCACCTTGAATCCAGCAAAACTATTACATATCGATGATCGAGTGGGAACCGTGGAAGAAGGTAAGGATGCGGATTTGGTCCTTTGGACCGACCATCCACTTTCGGTTTATGCCAAAGCCGAAAAAACGCTTATTGAAGGTGCTGTTTATTTCGATTTGGAAAAGGACAAAATGCTTCGTGAATCCGTTCAGAGAGAGCGAAACCAACTCATCGACATGATGCTGACCGAAAAGGAAAATGGGGCAAAAACCCAGACTCCTGTCCAAAACAAAAAAGAACAATTTGAATGTGAAACCCTTTAAAACAAGATGATGAAGCAAATACATATAAATACAAGCAATCATTGTTCCCTTGAGGGGACTTTAGGGGTGTTGTTTAGGACCTTCACTTTCATGGTGGCACTAGTGTTGAGTTTTAATACTTCCGCACAGCAAACCCCTGCTCCACCCCAATCGGAACAAGTTGCCATTGTTGGCGCAACAGCACACATTGGAAACGGAGAGGTTATTGAAAACTGTACCATCGTTTTTGTGGATGGAAAAATTACGGTCATTGGAGCTGATCTCATGGCCACTACTATCGGGACGATGATCAATGCCGAAGGAAAGCACGTCTATCCAGGTTTCATTGCCCCAGCAAAGTCATTGGGATTGGTAGAGGTTGATGCCGTACGCGCCAGTAAGGACGAGGATGAAATCGGTGATTTTATTCCACATGTACGTAGTATTATTGCATATAATGCAGAATCAAAAGTTATTGAGAGCATGCGTCCCAATGGCGTTTTGTTAGGTCAAGCAACCCCACAAGGTGGCAGAATTTCAGGAACTTCCTCCATTGTCCAATTCGATGCTTGGAATTGGGAAGATGCGGCTGTGAAGACCGATGATGGCATCCACCTAAATTGGCCTACGCTTTTTAGAAGCGGAAATGCCTATCAAGGTGAACATGGGTATGTTCCTAACAAAAAGTACGAAGAGCAAGTAGGCGAAATCAAAACCTTTGTTGAAAATTCAAAAGCCTATGGACAGGCTGCCTCAAAAGAGACCAATCTTCCATTCGCCGCCATGCAGGGCCTATTTAATGGTACGCAACGGTTGTACATTCATACCGATGGCGAAAAGGAAATGATTGATGCCGTGACCCTTGCTGAAAATGCTGGAATACAACATACTGTGATTGTTGGCGGATATCGTGCGCATAAAATCGCAGATTTCCTTAAAGAGCACAACATCCCAGTTTTGGTAAGTGAGCCGCATGCGTTGCCAAAATACGAAGACGACGACTACGATTTCCCGTATAAATTACCCAAACTATTGGTGGATGCTGGCCTCTTGGTAGGCTTACAGAATGAATCCATGGCCAATTTCCAAACGCGAAACTTGCCCTTCTACGCGGGTCAGGTAGCAGGTCAAGGTTTAGACAAAGAAACCGCCCTTAAAATGATTACCAGCAATACCGCTAAAATCTTAGGTATTGATGCGGATTATGGCACATTGGAAGTTGGTAAAAGTGCAACCCTTTTCATTTCCGAAGGGGATGCGTTGGACATGCGTACCAACCAAATCTCCAAGGCCTTTATTGATGGAAGGGATGTCTCCTTGGAAACCCATCAGACCAAACTGTGGAAACGGTATATGGGCAAATACGAACGAGAAGGAAAAAGTGAATAAAAAGAAAGCGGCGCTCCATGGAGCGCCGCTCTTATTTATAACTTCCTTTTTCAATTAATTCACTTTGGGTTCTACAACAATAGCTACTTCAGGTTTAGCGTAAAAGTCGTCCGGTTTGGGCGTGGTGCTTACCGCAGCTTCTTCAAAAGAAACCGTATTCCTGGCGTCCAAGATATCTCGACCTTCGTAATTGTACCACGTAATGGATTTGGGCAGTACAACCCCATTTAGGTTTTGCCAATCGTCATACCGAATCCATTTTACGTTATCGGATTTTTCTCCTGTTCGGTAGGTGACCGTATATCCCAACCAAGCCATTTGGTGCGTATCTGGGTCAAAATGCAGGAAATATTCATCTTTGGAAGAAATTCCCACTCCAGGATCATAGCTAATATGTACTCCTGGATAGCTTTTTCCTTCAAAAACTAAATCGTCGGTTTTATCATAAACAATACCATTGTCACCCAACAAAAAGGGCATGGCATAGAAATAAGACATTAAATTGTGGTAGAAGACAGGGTCTCCCTTGTAATTTTGGTCAGGGTCCAACAGCCAAATGTCATTACCATCAAATCCCATGGTGAATTTTTCAGCGTCTATCCTGTCCTTTCTGGACCAAAGGTCCACCGTATGGGTTTCAGGATTTTCAGGATTGGGTAAAACAAAGGACAATGTGCGTTGTTGCTTCCACTTTTTCAGCCCCCCGTGAGCATCAAAAACTTTGGAAAGGGTTTCTGGATATCTTGATGAAGTTTCCACCATTTTTGGTGGTTCTGCTTCTTTGGTTTCTTCTTTTTTGGCGTTAGGTTTGCAGGCCGATATGGCCAATGTGAGTAAAATGATGGTTATTCTTGTCATGGTTTATAATTTGTCACTTGGTCGAAAAGCCCTTTTTTAAATTACAGGAATCTCTATTTTTGATTTGTATGGAAGCCAAAATCATCAGCAGTGTCCAGAATTCCTTGGTCAAGAAAATTCTGCTCCTCAAGGAAAAATCCCGGGAACGGCGAAAGACCGGACTTTTTGTTGTGGAAGGACAACGTGAGTTGGAATTGGCCCAAAAAGGTGGTTTTTATTTTGAAACCCTGCTCCATTGTCCTGAGATTTTGCCTCAGCTTGACACATCTTTGATTTCTAAAAATCCGAATGCCGAAATTGTGCAGCTTTCAAAGCAGGTCTACGAGAAAGTGGCCTACCGGGAGACCACGGAAGGTATCTTGGCCATTGCAAAAGCAAAAGAACACAGTTTGGAGGACATTCAGTTTTCAACTAAAACTCCTCTGGTATTGGTAGCGGAGGCCCCAGAAAAACCAGGAAATGTTGGCGCTTTGCTAAGAACCGCTGATGCCGCCGCAGTGGACGCCGTTTTGATTGCCAATCCAAAATCGGACCTTTATAACCCTAACATCATTCGGTCAAGTGTTGGTTGTGTGTTCACCAATCAGATTGGAATGGGAAGTTCAGAGGAAATCATCGGTTTCCTTAAGGAACATCAAATCAAAATCAATTGTGCAGCGCTAACAGCTTCAAAAAATTATGCTGAATGTGATTTTACCGAAGCCACGGCCATTGTAGTGGGCACCGAAGCCACTGGATTAACCGAAGATTGGCTCCAAAATTCAGACCAGAACATCATTATACCGATGCAGGGTGAAATCGACTCAATGAACGTTTCCGTATCCGCCGCAATACTTATATTTGAGGCGAAGCGGCAGCGCGGATTTTAAGCTATGGAAAAAAACTACTTGTTCTATACTATTCTTATCATTTTGGTGGTGCAATACCTGGTCCATCAGGTGTTGGAATACCTGAATGCCCAAAAATTCAAATCCACGGTTCCCGCTGAACTTTCTGATATTTTTGATGATACGGAATATCAAAAATCCCAGGCATACAAGTTGACCAACTATCGCTTTGGATTATTTTCCGATGGCTTTTCCTTGTTGCTAACCGTTTGCTTTTTATGGTTTGGCGGGTTTGAATGGGTCGATAAAATAACACGTTCCATCACCACAGAAACTATTCCCATGGCTTTGCTATTTTTTGGCATCATAACCTTTGGAAGCGGACTGCTTGGCATCCCTTTTTCGTACTATAAAACCTTTGTAATAGAAGAACAGTACGGGTTCAACAAGACCACAAAAAAGTTGTTCTTTTTGGATAAGATAAAATCTGGATTGCTTACAGCGGTTCTTGCAGGCGGTATTTTGTCACTCTTCATCCTTTTTTACCAATGGACGGGGCCTCAATTTTGGATGTACACCTGGATTTTGGTAGCAGTTGTCATTCTGTTTACCAATTTATTTTACAGTCGACTCATTGTTCCGCTGTTCAACAAACAAACTCCGTTGGATGAGGGAAGTTTAAAAAATGCCATTGAGAATTATGCCCAAAAAGTGGGCTTTGAACTGAAAAACATTTTTGTCATCGATGGGTCCAAACGTTCCACCAAGGCCAATGCCTATTTTTCAGGTTTTGGGAAGGAAAAACGGATTACGCTGTATGACACTTTGATCCATGATCTCGATGAAGAGGAAATAGTGGCTGTTTTGGCGCACGAAGTGGGACATTACAAACGGAAACACATCATTTTTAATTTAACGGTCTCCCTCGCATTGACTGGTTTCATGCTTTATATCCTGGCATTGTTCATCAACCATCCAGAAATTTCACGAGCGATTGGGGTTTCCATACCCAGTTTTCATGCCGGATTGGTTGGGTTCGCCCTTTTGTATAGCCCCATTTCGGAAATCACCGGGTTGGCCATGAACTATTTGTCACGGAAATTTGAGTTTCAGGCGGATGATTATGCCAAGACCACCTTTGCTGCCACTCCATTGGTAACTTCCCTGAAAAAGCTTTCAAAAAACAGTTTAAGCAACCTTACCCCACATCCGGCCTACGTTTTTGTGCACTACTCCCATCCTCCACTCATAGAGCGAATTCGAAATTTAAAGGCATAATTTTTGTTGTTTACCAATAAAGATTGTGGTAATTTTAATATGCTATGACAGAGGCTGCCATTGAAAAAGAGAACAAGGAGATTGCAAAGCAGTACAAGGAATTGCTTCGCATCAGCTATCAAACCTTGACCGATGAGGACAAGAAGTTGATACGCTCTGCTTTTGATGTGGCCGTAGATGCCCACAAGGAACAAAGGCGAAAATCCGGTGAGGCATACATTTTTCACCCCATTGCTGTGGCCAAAATCGTGGCCTCCAAAATTGGTCTCGACGCGGTTTCCATTGCCTCTGCCCTACTCCATGATGTGGTTGAGGACACTCCATACACCTTGGATGACATCGAACGCATGTTCGGTGAAACGGTAGCTCGAATTGTTGACGGTCTTACCAAAATAGCCCACTTAAAAAAAGATAAGGATATAAGTCAGCAGGCGGAGAATTTCCGTAAAATGTTGTTGACTTTGCACGATGATGTTCGGGTAATCATTATCAAAATTGCAGACCGCTACCACAACATGCTTACTATGGATTCCATGCCAGAGCATAAGCAGGTAAAAATCGCTTCGGAGACACTTTATATCTATGCGCCCCTCGCCCATAGAATTGGTCTTTACAACATAAAAACCCACTTAGAGGACCTCGCCCTAAAATATACCGAGCCCGATGTTTATTATGACATTCAGGGTAAAATTGAAGATACTGAAGAGGAAAACCTGGCCTATATCGATGCTTTTTCCGATGTCATCCGAAATTCTTTGGATAAGGAAGGACTCAATTACCAAATCAAAGGTCGAATGAAGTCCATTTTCTCCATCCGAAGGAAAATGAAGGCCCAAAATATTCCTTTTGATGAGGTTTATGACAAATTCGCCATTCGAATCATTTACAAATCCGACCGAAAAAATGAAAAGTTCCTCGCATGGAAGATTTATTCCATTGTAACGGACCACTTTACCCCTAACCCCATTCGCCTTCGGGATTGGATTACCTCTCCAAAATCAACGGGGTACGAGGCCCTACATATAACCGTAATGGGGCCAAAAGGAAAATGGGTTGAGGTTCAAATTCGAAGTGAGCGGATGCACGAAATTGCTGAGAAAGGCTACGCGGCGCACTTCAAATACAAGCACGGCGACCAGAAAGAACAGGGAATCGAGGAATGGTTGAACCGACTTCAAGAAGCGCTGGAAGGCGCCAATGGAAATGCGGTGGATTTTGTGGAAGAGTTCAAACTCAACCTGTATTCCAAGGAAATTTTTGTCTTTACGCCAAAAGGTGAGCTAAAATCCATGCCCAAAGGGGCAACCGCATTGGATTTTGCCTTCCATATCCACACAGAAATTGGCATGAAGACCCGAGGGGCCAAGGTCAATGGAAAATTGGTGCCCCTAGGTTCAGAACTGCAAAGTGGTGATCAGGTGGAAATCATTACTTCAGAAACGGCAAAGCCATCGCAAAGCTGGTTAGATTATGCCCAGACTGCAAGGGCACGTTCCAAAATTAAATCTTCATTAAAAGAAGAGAAGAAAAGTGTTGCTGAAGAAGGTAAGGAAATCCTTCGCAGAAAGTTGAAATCGCAAAAAATTGTCCTTAACGAGGATACCATCAATAAACTGGTCACTTACTTTAAATTAAAGACCAGTCTGGACTTGTTTTATCGGGTGGGCATCGGGTCTATCGATAATGATAAGCTCAAGGATTTTGCATCCTCCTACCATAACGCATTCCTTAATTTCTTTAAAAACCGTATCCGACGAGCCCCGGTTTCCAAGGATATCGACAAAGATGAGATTACCGTTAAGTATGACATGCTCGTCTTTGGTAAAGAGGAGGAAAAATTGAACTATAAGCTCTCGCAATGCTGTAATCCTATTCCAGGGGATGATGTTTTTGGTTTTGTGAGCGTGAACGACGGTATTAAAGTGCACAAAAAGAACTGCCCCAATGCCATTTCGCTCCAATCAAATTACGCTTACCGAATCATCAGTGCCAAATGGATAGATTCAACACAAGAGGAATTTTCAGTGGACATTCAGCTCACCGGAATTGATAACTTGGGATTGGTCAATGATATCACCAATATCATATCGGACAACATGCACGTAAACATGCGGAATCTCAACTTTACCGCAGATGGTGGTACCTTTAAAGGAAAGATCACTTTGGTGGTGAAAAACAACAATATCATCAAAAAGTTGATGGACAACCTAAAGCAGGTGGAGGGAATCGACAAAGTGACCAGAATTTAATTTTTAGCTGTACCTTTGTGCATTAGCATAGGTAGAAAGCCATGGGAAACAACAAAAACCAGGAAATTGTAAAAAACGTGTTCACAGCCTTCCTTGAGGAAAAAGGACACCGCAAAACCCCTGAACGCTACGCCATTTTACAGGAAATCTATAACAGTGACGACCATTTTGATGTAGAATCCCTCTATATTAAAATGAAAACCAAGAATTATCGCGTAAGCCGGGCCACGTTGTACAATACCATTGAGCTTTTACTGGAAAGCAAGCTGGTTCGCAAGCACCAATTTGGGAAAAATCAGGCCCAATACGAAAAATCCTATTTTGATCGCCAACACGACCATGTTATTTTAACAGATACTGGTGAAGTTGTTGAATTTTGCGATCCCCGTATTCAATCCATAAAAAAGACCATTGAGGAGGTTTTTGATATCAAAATCAACAACCACTCACTGTATTTCTACGGGACACGAAACAAAGAAGAAAACCTAACTGAATAACCTAAACATTTCATGGTAGATTTATTGCTTGGACTCCAATGGGGGGACGAAGGAAAAGGAAAAATTGTTGATGTATTAACCAAGGAATATGATATCATAGCCCGATTTCAAGGAGGCCCAAACGCAGGGCACACCCTAGAGTTTGATGGCATCAAACATGTGCTTCATACCATCCCATCTGGAATTTTCCATGAAAATGCCATCAATATTGTAGGTAATGGCGTGGTCATTGATCCTGTAATCTTCAAGAAGGAATTGGACAACCTCGATAAGTTCAACATTGATTTTGTATCCAAGCTGCTCATCTCAAGAAAAGCACACCTAATTTTACCAACGCATCGCTTATTGGATGCCGCATCTGAAGCATCCAAAGGAAAAGCAAAAATCGGCTCTACCCTAAAGGGTATCGGCCCAACCTATATGGACAAAACAGGCCGTAACGGAATGCGTGTTGGGGATTTGGAGTTTGATGATTGGAAGGAAAAATACAGAGCGTTGGCCGATAAACATGAGGCCATGATTGATTTCTACGATGTAGAATTGGAATACAATTTGGCCGAATTGGAGGCCGAATTCTGTACAGGAGTGGAAATGCTTAAGAAATTGACTTTTATTGACAGTGAGGAATACATGTTCAAGGCACAGGCTGAGGGCAAAAAAATCCTTGCCGAAGGCGCCCAAGGTTCTTTGTTGGACATTGACTTTGGAACCTATCCATTCGTAACCTCCTCGAATACTACTGCCGCCGGTGCATGTACCGGATTGGGCGTAGCTCCCAATAAAATTGAACGTGTTTTGGGAATTTTCAAAGCCTATACTACCCGCGTGGGTAGCGGTCCCTTCCCTACCGAACTTTTTGATGAGGACGGTGCTACCATGGGTCGCGTAGGAAATGAATTTGGTGCCACCACTGGCCGACCTAGACGTTGTGGCTGGTTGGATTTGGTCGCGCTTAAATATGCGGTTCAAATCAATGGTGTAACCGAATTGATGATGATGAAAGCCGATGTTTTAAGCGGATTTAAAACCATCAAAGTCTGTACAGCTTATACATACAAAGGCGAAGAAATTCAGCATCTTCCCTACAACATTGAAAGCAAGAACGTAACGCCTATCTACAAGGAAATGGAAGGTTGGGCCAAAGACCTCACCAAAATGACCAAGGCTGACGAATTACCTACGGCGCTCAATGATTACATCAACTTCTTGGAAGAACAGCTTAACGTACCTATAAAAATAGTGTCCGTTGGGCCAGACAGATTACAGACCATCCATCGATAAAAAGTCGGTATTGTTTCTTTTTTAGTATTTTTAAGAGGATGGAAGCCTCTCAGCACTGCTTTGTGATGCTTCTTTCTGCACAAACTAACTAAACAAACAACGCCGTCATGAACAAGCTGCTAGCACTCTTTTGCATTGCAGGGTTTCTCATATCCTGTTCACAAGAATCCGAAACGCTTACAGTAACCTCACCCAACAGAATCAACACCATTGATTTTCATCTTTCTACTGCTGGAGAGCCCACCTATCTTGTAAGTCACAATGAAAAAACAATCATTGATGCCTCCTCCATGGGTTTTGATTTTAAAGACCAAGAATCTCTAAAGGGAAACCTGAAAATTATAAACTCGGTAAAAAAGGCCGTCCATAAAAGCTGGGAAATGCCTTGGGGCGAACAAAAGGAAGTGGTCAATGCATACAATGAAATGATGGTGGAACTGGAAGAGGACAAGGCACCTCATCGCAAAATCAACCTGTATTTTAGAGCGTATGATGATGGGATTGGATTCCGATATGAATTTCTTCCCCAACAAGGGGTGGACAGTCTGATAATCATGGATGAAAACACCGAATTCCAACTCACTGAAGACTACACCGCTTGGTGGATTCCTGGCGATTGGGACATTTATGAACATCTGTACAACACCACCAAAGTTTCGGAAATTGATGCTATTTCCAAACGAAACAATCCGGATTTGGCCCAAACCAATATCCCTGAAAACGCGGTGAACACTCCGGTTACCATGCGTGGAAGTGATGGATTGCACTTAAGCTTTCATGAGGCCAATCTAACCGATTATGCAGGGATGACCCTAAAAGTCGACAATGAATCCCTCAAATTGACCAGCGAATTGGTCGGTTCCGATAGATTGGGATATAAAGTAAAGCGGGCATTGCCCTTTAAAACACCTTGGCGCACCATTCAAATTGCGGAAAAAGCCACCGAACTGATAGACTCCAAATTGATTGTCAATCTGAATGAACCCAATAAAATTGGGGATGTGAGTTGGTTCAAACCCAAAAAATATGTGGGTATTTGGTGGGAAATGCACATCGGAAAATCTACTTGGGATTATGCCGGTTCGCAAGACATGAACACTTTCACCAACGACATGAAACCTACCGGCAAACATGGAGCCACCACAGAAAATACCAAACGCTATATCGACTTTGCAGCCGCCAACAATATTACTGGGGTTTTGGTTGAGGGCTGGAACACCGGCTGGGAGCATTGGATTGGTTTTGAGGATCGTGAAGGCGTCTTTGACTTTGTCACTCCTTATCCTGACTATGACTTGGAAGGACTCAACCAATATGCCAAGGAGAAGGGTGTGGAAATCATTATGCACCACGAAACATCCGCCGCACCGCGCACCTACGAACAACAATTGGACACTGCATACCAGCTCATGCACAAATTGGGTATCCATTCCGTGAAAACCGGATATGTGGGCAAAATCATACCCAAAGGTGAGTACCACCATGGTCAGTGGATGGTGAACCACTACCGCAAAGTGGTGGAAACCGGCGCCAAATACCAAGTGGCCATCAATGCACATGAACCGATCAAGGCAACCGGAATCCGAAGGACATACCCCAATGTCATTGCCCGGGAAGGTTTGCGAGGACAAGAATTCAATGCATGGTCGGCAGACGGCGGAAATCCTCCAGAACACCTACCCATTGTTGCCTTCACAAGAATGTTGGCTGGACCCATCGATTTCACCCCCGGGGTTTTTGATATCACCCTTCCTACCAAGGAAAATAATCGTGTAAGCACTACCCTAGCCCAGCAATTGGCCTTGTATGTGGTCATATATAGTCCCGTGCAAATGGCATGTGACCTTCCTGAAAATTATGAAGGGCACCCTGCATTTCAATTTATCAGGGATGTTGGAGTGGACTGGGACAAAACCGTGGTCTTGAATGGTGAGGTTGGTGACTTTGTCACCATTGCACGAAAAGAACGGGAAACCGGCAATTGGTTTGTTGGTGGAATAACGGATGAGAATGCAAGGGAAATCAGTTTGGATTTTGACTTTTTGGACGAAGGTGTCACCTACGATGCCATTATTTATAAAGACGCTGCCGACGCAAATTATAAAACGAATCCGACCGCTATCGACATAGAAGAAATGGAAATCAACCAAGAAACTTCACTTACCCTTCAATTGGCTGAAGGAGGTGGTTTTGCCATTAGTCTGATTCAGAAAAAATAACGTCTTTTTCTCCGCTGTGTGACATTTATCACTTTAGGAGTATTCCGTATTACATACCTTTCGGATTGAAATATGAGATACTAAAAACGACCTATTTTGGTCGTAAACCTTTAAAATAAGAGTCATGGTAAATACCTTAAATCATATCGGACTGGACAAAAAAGCCTCTAGTTCGCTTTCCGATAAATTGAACGAACTTTTGGCCAACTATCAACTGTTCTATATGAATGCCCGCGGCTTTCACTGGAACATTAAAGGAGATAAGTTTTTTGAGCTTCACCTCAAATTTGAAGAACTCTACAACGATTCTTTGTTGAAAATCGATGAAATCGCGGAGCGGATTCTAACCCTCGGTTTTACCCCACTGCATACGTATGCAGACTATTCTGAAATTTCTAAAATCAAGGCCGCCAAGAACGTTTCAAGCGGTATTGAGGCCATTAAAGAGATTTTAAAGGGGTATGAAGTGCTCTTGCCGTTGGAGCGCGAATTACTGGAAATGTCTGGCAACTCTGATGATGAAGGCACCAACGCCTTGATGAGTGATTACATCCGCGAGCAGGAAAAATTGGTGTGGATGTACTCTGCCTATCTTGGCTAGACCTCCGGCAATAAATCCTTTTCAAATCCCAAACCTTTCTAAAGGGTGTATGCCACTTTGGCTAAAAACCCTACTTTTGGGCAAAATTCTATGGATTTGAAAAGGATTATTTTTTTCCTTCTGTTTCTTTCCTTTTTTATGGCCGCTGCCCAGCAAGAAACCCAGGGTAGGCAAATCAATATTGTCTATGGGGCCAACTTCACAAAGGATGAGGCCAATTATCCTGGAGCGTCCATTTTCAGTAAAGACGATGAGCGTCAGGTGCAATTTGAGCATCAAGGTGCCGACCTCTGGTGCGATATTGCCATTTTTTACAATCAAGAGAATAGATTGAGGGCGATTGGCAATGTACGTCTTCAACAGGGGGATTCCATCGAGATGAATAGTGCTAAACTGGATTGGAACGGCAACACCAGCCTGGCTAAGGCTTGGGAAACTGTTGAATTATCCGATGGCAAAATGAAGCTGACCACCGACACGCTTTATTTTGACAGGGAAAAACAGATATCTTATTACAATTCAGGAGGTAAAGTCGTGGATTCCGTCAATGTGCTTACCAGTAAGGTGGGTACCTATTTCACGGAGCTAAAAAAAGTACAGTTCAAGAATAAAGTTCATATTGATAATCCAGAATATATTATCGATTCAGAACAACTGGATTATTACCGTACTTCCAAAAATGCCTATATGTACGGGCCATCCACCATTACCGGAGAGGAGTATAAAATTTATTGCGAGCGTGGTTTTTATGACACTAAAATTGAACAAGGGTATGGTATCAAGAATACCCGAATTGATTATGACAACAAAATCATAGAGGGGGACAGTCTTTATTTTGATAAGTTTTCTGAATTTGCTTCGGCCACCAACAATATAAAAATCACGGACACCATCAACAACGGTGTCATTAAGGCGCATTATGCTGAAGTCTTTAAGGCCAAGGATTCTGTTTTTGCCACAAAACGTGCAGTATCCATCAGTTTGGTTGAGCAAGATTCGCTCTATATGCATGGCGATACCTTGATGGTCACCGGGAAAGAGGAGAATAGGATTCTGAGGGCGTTCCGAAATGCCAAGTTCTACAAAACCGACTTGAGCGGTAAGTGCGATTCCATCCATTTCAGTGAGAAAACGGGAATCACCCAATTGATCACCGACCCGATACTTTGGAACGTGGACAACCAAATCACAGGTGATAGTATTCATTTGCTGTCAGATTTGGAAACGGAAAAGTTGGACTCTCTAAAAGTGATTGAAAATGCCTTTATCATCTCATTGGATACCATCAGTAACGACGGATACAATCAAGCCAAAGGGAAGAACCTCCTCGGAAAATTCATTGAAAATGAGTTGAAAATCATAGACCTCATTCAAAATACGGAGGTCATATACTACGTATATAATGATGATAATGAATTGGTGGGGATAGATAAGACCATCTGTAGTAAAATTAGGCTGCTCATGGCCAATAATGATATTGAGGACATTACCTTTTTTGTGAATCCGGATGGGGATATTTTTCCCGAAACCGAGTTTCCCGCAGAAACCAGAAAACTGAAAGGGTTCGTTTGGCGTGGTGAGGAACGTATCATGAGCAAAGATGAGATTTTTGATGAGGACGACAACAACATTGAACTGGTAAAGATTCGAGGAATCGATAACCCCATCGATATTGATGCAGAGGAAAGCGAGCGTCAAAAAAATGAAAATGACCCCGTTAATGCCCCAAATACTAAAGCGGTTAAGCCTAAAAAGACCCAAGTAAAGAAAGCGCAGAGTCCCTAGATGAACAGAGACGACTTTTTCACATATCAAGCCCAGACTACCCCGCATCCATTAGGCTTGGAAATATCCCATGCCAAAGGAAGTTACATTTACGACACAGCGGGTAACGCCCATTTGGATTTTGTGGCGGGTGTCTCTGCATGCGGACTGGGACACAGTCATCCCAGAGTGGTGAATGCCATTAAAGAACAGGTGGATAAATACATGCATGTGATGGTCTATGGCGAATATGTGCAGCAACCTGCAGTGGAGTTTACCAAACTTTTGGCCTCCCACCTTCCTGAAGGGTTGGAGACCACCTATTTAGTGAATTCTGGCACGGAGGCCATTGAAGGGGCTTTAAAATTGGCAAGAAGATATACAGGTCGCTCGGAAATTATTTCCGCCAAAAATGCCTACCACGGAAATACTATGGGCAGTCTAAGCATTATGGGGTTCGAGGAACGGAAAAGCGCGTTTCGACCTTTGATTCCAGATGTTCGCTTTATTTCCTTCAATATGGAAGCTGATTTGGAGAAGATTACCCACAAAACTGCAGCCGTGATTTTGGAAACCATTCAAGGTGGAGCTGGTTTTATTCTTCCAACGGATGGTTATTTGGAAAAAGTGAGGAAACGTTGTGATGAAGTGGGTGCGGTTCTTATTTTAGATGAAATTCAACCAGGATTCGGTAGAACTGGAAAACTTTTTGCTTTTGAACATTTCAATTGTGTCCCTGATATTTTGGTCATTGGAAAAGGCATGGCATCAGGATTACCGGTGGGTGCTTTTGTGGCTTCCAAAGAAATGATGGCCACATTGCAGGACAGTCCAAAATTGGGCCATATCACCACTTTTGGCGGAAATCCCGTGATTGCAGCTGCCAGTCTGGCAACATTACAGGAAATCACTGAATCACAGTTCATTGCAGAGACCTTGGAAAAGGAAAAACTGTTTCGAAAGCTTTTGGTACATCCTTTGATTGATGAAATACGAGGAAAAGGATTAATGTTGGCGTTGCTCATGAAAAGCAGGGAAATTGCAGATTTTGTGATACTCACCGCGGCCAAAGAAGGCCTTATACTATTTTGGTTGCTGTTTGAGCCAAAAGCCGTTAGAATTTCACCACCATTGACCCTTTCCATGAAAGAAATTGAGCAAGGTTGCGACCAAATCATTGCTATTTTAAATCGGTATAAACCTGCTACTGTTAACTAATTTGTTGATAACATACCCCAAAATGGGACTTAAACACCTAAGCAAAGGGTTAATTTTAAGTCCATAGTTAAACCAAACACGTTCCTATGGCGTTAGATTCTAACGAATATCCTGACAAATCCATTAGCAAATTTGAGTCCATGCTCAAGACGGATGACGTCTATTTCTTTGATGCAGAGGACTTTGAGGAAATCATACACCATTACCTGAACAACGGCAAAATCTCCTTAGGCAAAAAGGCCATTCAGATTGGTTTGGAACAACATCCCAATTCTCTGGAATTAAAGCTTTTGCAGGTAGAGGTATTGACTTTTGAGGATAAATATGAAGCTGCAGAGCGATTATTGGATGAAATTCAAAATATAGATTCCCACAATGAGGAAATCTACATTCAACGAGCCAACATCCAATCCAAAAAGGACAATCACCAAGAAGCCGTAAATCTGCTACTGGAAGCACTTCACTTGTCTGATGACAGTTTCGACATCCATTCCCTATTGGGCATGGAGTACCTTTTTATGGACGACTATGAAAAGGCAAAGCGTAGCTTTATGAAATGCGTTGAGTTCGACGACAGTGATTATTCCTCCCTTTACAATGTGGTATACTGCTTTGAATTTTTGGAAGACTACGATGGCGCCATCCTGTATCTGAACGATTATTTGGAACGCAATCCCTATTGCGAAGTGGCTTGGCATCAGTTGGGCAAAATGTACTACGCCATGGATATGTTCCCAGAGGCGTTGACCGCTTTTGATTTTGCCATCATTTCTGATGATTCCTTCATTGGCGCCTACTTTGAAAAAGGTAAAGTGCTTGAAAAATTAGGTCGATACAACGAGGCCATCGAAAATTACGAAACTACCATTTCCATAGAGGATCCAACCTCACATGCCTTCCTGCGAATTGGAAAGTGTCATGAGAAATTGGGCAACTATGATTTGGCCAAATATTATTACTATAATACCGTACACGAGGACCCCTTATTGGACAAGGGATGGCTTGCCATCACCAATTTCCATTATAAACTAAAGGATTACGATAAGGCGTTGTACTACATCAACAAAGCCATCAATATTGATGGTGAAAACCCACTGTACTGGAAAAAGGCCGCCAAAATCTATTTGGCCATGGATAACTTGGATGAGGCTGATTTTGCCTTCAAACAAGCTGTTGACTTGGGTAATTATGAGCTGGATACGTGGCGAAATTGGGCCGAGGTCCTCAAAAGAATTGGCGATTTTGAATCTACCATTCAGGTGTTGATACAAGGATTGGAGTTCTACCCAGAAAATGCTGCACTGACGTATAAGTTGGCTGGGGTTTACCTAAAAAACAATCAACCTAAGGAAGCCAAAGCAAAATTGACGGAAGCCATGCAATTGAATATTGACAAATTGCAATTGTTCGATGAAGAGTTTCCAGAGTTCAGCGAAGTAAAGTGGCTACAGACATTCGTTTCCCAAATTAAAAGGACTTCTACGTAACTTTGCGTTTCCATACGTACCCAAATCCATGAAAGCACGTCGATTAGTTGACTATATCTTTATTACCCTAAAAGGAATGGCCATGGGAGCTGCCGATGTGGTTCCCGGTGTTTCCGGAGGTACCATTGCCTTTATTTCGGGCATTTATGAAGAACTCATCACCTCCATCAACAATATAAATCTGTCCCTTTTCAAAATCTTGAAAAAAGACGGCGTTAAAGCCGCTTGGGAAAAGATAAATGGAAATTTCTTGGTGGCGCTCTTTTTGGGCATCTTCATCAGTGTGCTTTCCTTAGCAAAATTTTTGAGTTGGCTGCTCGAGAATAAACCCGTGTTGCTGTGGTCTTTTTTCTTCGGATTGGTATTGGCCAGCATCTTTTTTGTTGGGAAGGAAATCACCAAATGGACATTGGGTACCGTTGTCGTATTGATTCTTGGTGCCGCAGTGGCCTTTTTCATTACGGAATTGCCACCTAATGAAAATGTGGAGAGCCTGCCTTACCTATTTCTATCAGGAGCATTGGCGGTCTGTGCCATGATTCTCCCAGGAATTTCGGGAGCTTTCATTTTAGTGCTCTTGGGATCCTACAAAACCATTTTAGATGCCGTACACGAGCGTGACATTAAAATTGTACTCACCGTAGCGGTAGGCGCCATATTCGGGCTATTGAGCTTCGCCCGATTGCTCAAATGGATGTTTACCCATTACAAAAATATAACCTTGGCCTTGCTTACCGGTTTTATCCTTGGTTCCTTGAATAAAATATGGCCATGGAAAAAAGTCTTGGAAACCAAAACATTTGGTGAAAAAACCATAGTGGTAGATGATATGAATGTGTGGCCATCCGCCTTTGAGGGCGACAATCAGTTAATCCTTGCCATTATCCTAGCTATAATAGGTTTTTCGCTTATTTTTATCTTGGAAAAAGTTGCTTCCAAAAAATAAGAAAACCCATTGGCCACATGCATCAGCCTAGATCATTTCTGGATAATTTCTTTTTGGTAATAAAGGGCCTTTGCATGGGTGCTGCCAATAAAGTACCTGGAGTTTCTGGGGGCATTGTTGCCTTTGTAGGTGGTTTTTATGAAGAATTCATCTACTCCCTCCAAAAACTGAACTCCAAAGCCTTAAAATTACTTTTCAATGGCAGGTTCAAAAGCTTTTATCAATACACCAACGCCCAATTTTTAGGACTGCTCATCTTTGGAATGTTGGTGAGCTACTTTAGTGTATCACGAATCCTTGATTACTTTTTGGACCAAAATGAACTCTTTGTTTGGGCCACTTTTTTCGGAATGATTTTGGGCTCCATCTACTACATCGCCAAAGATTACGACTCTTGGAACCAAAGAACCATTCCTTTTGGCATACTGGGATTGATTATTGGCATTTCCATTAGTTTTTTAAGCCCTGCACGGGAAAATGACAACCTATTCTTCATTTTTTTCTGCGGAATCATCAGTGTTTCCGGAATGACATTACCGGGACTTTCAGGCTCGTTCATTCTAATTCTTTTGGGAAATTATGTCTTGCTCCTCGTTGATTCCGTAAATGCGTTGTACGATACTTTTTCAGAGGTCTTTTCTGGAGATTTTGGCTTTCTGAAAAATGCTGAGCGCATGCAAACGTTAAAGATTCTAGCGGTTTTCACACTCGGTTCCGCAACGGGACTGGTGACCTTCTCGCATCTATTGAGCTATGTGCTCAAACATTATAAAGCCATGACCACTGCTGCCATTTTAGGATTTATTACTGGCTCTTTGGGTGTTGTATGGCCTTGGAAACGAACCATGTACAAAATGGACGATTTGGGCAATCTTATTTTGGACTCCAACGGGGACAAAATCGTGCTCAACTATCAGCGCTATTTTCCTCATTTCGGAGATTCAGAAACCTGGTGGGCTGTTCTTTTTGTGGTTATGGGAATTTTGGTATTATTGCTATTGGATTGGTATGGGAAAAACAGAAAAGAAAGAGAACAGGTACGGACTACTCGGTAGAAACATTTCATATTCCTTCTCGCAAGGTTATTTTACCAAAAAATTTGAGCAGCTGGGTCTGGATGACCACAGCTATGAAAATTTTGACATACAAGATATTTCCGAATTCAAATCGGTACTGTCCGAATCGAATCTCAAAGGACTCAACGTTACCATTCCCTACAAGCAAGACGTTATCCCTTATTTGGATGCGCTGGATGAGAAGGCGGCCAAGATTGGGGCGGTAAATACCATCAAATTTACCAAAAATGGCCTCAAAGGCTTCAATACGGATGCCTACGGATTTAAGGAATCGCTCCAAAAATTTATTCAACCCCATCATAAAAAAGCGTTGGTTCTGGGCACAGGTGGTGCATCAAAGGCCATTTGCTTTGTGTTGGACGAACTGGGGATAGACCATGCCTATGTTTCCCGAAGCAAACAGAGAAACCAGTTCACTTATGAAGAACTCAGCAAGGAGATTTTAGAGGAGTATACCGTAATCATCAACTGCACTCCGCTTGGTACCCACCCCAACATTGAAAACAAACCGGATTTACCGTACCAACATATTGGAAATAAGCATCTTCTCTTCGATTTGATCTATAATCCGGAAAAAACCACCTTTCTGGCAATGGGAGAAGCAAATGGGGCCACCATTTCCAATGGACTGGAAATGCTGTTGGGGCAAGCTGAAAAGGCTTGGGAAATCTGGAACATGCCCTAAAAAACAGCAGCCAATATAGCTTTACCATCGATCCGCACAATAAAAATCTTACGCAAAAGAAGGTTCAATACTTTTGCTATTAGGCAATTTAGTTGTTAAATTGGCTATACTAATCATCAATCCAAAGGAAAGGAGACTACTCATGCAGGAAAATGAGCGTAAACTTCAGCAAGCTGAAGGTGGTACTGAACAGATATCGGACAATACAAAAACTCCATTGGAAGAAAGCCCCATTTCTGAACCAACCGGGTCCGATGCTGTCGTAGCAGAAAATGCCGAAGAAGCCAAAACAGATAATGGTTCGCCACCCGAATCCAAAAAGGATGACGGCGAGAAGTCTTCTGACACCGATGGCTCAGATGACCCAATGAACGAAATAGATGAGTCCAACGCAGAGGATGCGGAGGACGCAGATAATGAAAAGCGGCATTACATCCCCATGTTGGATTACCATGCCATGCCCATGGAAAATCTTGTGGGTGAACTTCAGCGCTTGGTCAAAAATGAAAAAGTACAGGCCATCAACAAGCATGTAAGCTCCATTAAATATGAATTCGACCAAAAGTTTCAGGAATTTTTGGAGCATAAAAAAGAGGAATTTGTATCCAATGGTGGCAATGAGGTAGACTTTAAATACAACTCGGTTGCCAAAAGGCAATTCAACGAAGTTTATGGAGAGTACCGTGAAAAACGCGACCACTACTACAAACAACTGGAGCAGAACTTAAAAATAAACCTCCAGAAGCGTTTGGAAATCATTGAGCAGCTCAAGGGCCTTATTGACGTAGAAGAAGACATCAACACCACATACAAGAACTTCAAGGAGCTTCAGGAGAATTGGAAAAATGCAGGGCCGATTCCACGAAGCAGTTATAATGATGTTTGGCGCACATACCACCATCACATGGAAATCTTCTATGATTTCCTTCACCTGAACCGCGAGCTGCGTGATCTGGACTTTAAACACAACCTTGAAGAGAAACAAAAAATAGTGGAGCGTGCCGAAGCTTTGGCCGATGAGCCCGATTTGGGCAAAGCGTTCCGTGAGCTACAGACACTTCACAAAATCTGGAAGGAAGATATTGGTCCCGTGGCCAAAGAGCAGCGGGAAGAGATTTGGGAACGGTTCAGCAATGCCACCAAAGCGATGCACCTTCGTAGACAGGAACATTTCCAAGAATTGGAAAAGTCCTATGAAAAAAATCTGGAGAAAAAACAGGAAATCATAGCCAACATTGCCAAGGTGGCCAATAATGTTTCCGATAATCATAGAGGCATACAGCAGCAAATACGAGAGGTTGAGGCGTTGAGGGATTCATTTTTCAAGGCAGGGAAAGTTCCTCAAAAAGTAAATGAAGAGACCTGGGGAGCGTTCAAAGAGGTGGTCCGAAAATTTAATCGGAACAAAAATGCCTTCTATAAAAACCAAAAAAAGGAACAGCACACCAACCTCGAAAAGAAACGCGAGCTATTGGAGCTGGCACTATCTTTAAAAGATAGCGATGATTGGGCAGAGGTAACGCCCCAAATGAAGCGCATTCAAAGTGATTGGAAAAAAATTGGTCATGTACCTCGAAAATATTCCGATAAAATCTGGAATGAATTCAAAAATGCGTGTAACCACTATTTTGACCGGCTTCATTCAGAAAAAAACGAGGCCCACAAAGAGGAATACGAGAACTTTGAAAAGAAAAATGACTGTCTGGAACGTCTAAAATCCTTTCAATTAAGTGGAGATAAGAAAAAGGATTTGGCCGCCATCAAGGAGTTTTTGGATGAGTGGAAACAGTATGGCCGAATTCCCTTCAACAAAAAGCACATCAACGGTAAGTTCAATAAAATCATTGATGCCCTTTTCAAGAAAGCTGGAGTTAGCAAGCAAGAATCTGAATTACTTAAGTACGGGAATAAAGTACAAGAACTTGCCAAGACAGAGGATAACCGCGCCATTGGCAATGAACGTGTCTTTATCCGGAGAAAAATCAATGACAGCAAGTCCGAGATTCGCCAGTTGGAAAACAATTTACAGTTCTTTTCGGATGACTCCGAAGACAATCCATTGGTAAAAGAGGTTATCAACAACATCAACAAACAGAAAGAGGCCCTTCAGACTTGGAAAGAAAAACTCAAAAAACTCAATATCCTCGAAAATAAGTTGAATAGGGAGGCCGAAGAAGAAGAGGATGGTTCCGAGGAGGAATAGACCTATGTTTTTATCTTCCAAATCTGTGTCCGTAGCTTCTTCTTATCTTCAACAGGACAAGTAAATTCAAAAATGACAGATGTTGGAAAACAGTATCGGATTGCCTTTGCACTTGCTTTGTTTACCATTATTTACAATGTTATTGAAGGACTCATCTCCACCTATCTGGGATTCGAGGATGAAAGTTTGGCCCTGTTCGGTTTCGGTTCTGATAGTTTTATAGAGGTCATTTCCGGTCTTGGAATTGCCCACATGATTATCCGCATCCAAAAACAGCCTAATAGTCATAGGGACAATTTTGAACGCACTGCCTTAAGAATTACCGGTTTCGCCTTTTACGCATTGGTCGTGGCCTTGGTGGCCACAAGCATCTACAACATTTATACTGGACACAAACCATTGACCACCTTCTGGGGTGTAGTGATTTCGATAATTTCCATTTTAGTGATGTGGGCACTGGTCATTGGAAAAAGAAAAGTGGGCAAAAAACTGGACTCAGCTCCTATCTTAGCGGATGCCAATTGTACTTTGGTCTGTGTTTACATGTCCATAATACTACTAATCAGCAGTGGTATCTACGAACTTTGGGGCATTGGCTATATTGATAGCGTCGGCACCTTGGCCCTATCCTATTTTGCGTTTACTGAAGGCAAAGAGTGCTTTGAAAAGGCCAGCAGTGATAAATATTGCGGATGCTCGTAAGCCAAGCCAACCTTTTCCTACCAATACCTCCTGAACAACAACAAACAGCATGAATCATTTGGACCAAAAAGTAGCGGAGCACTACCAAAAAGAAAACCTCTTCGAAGAAATTATTGCTCGCCTTAAAAATCAAAATATCGATTTAGACCACGTACAACGCAGTGATATTGCCGGTGTGGATGAATTTCATGTGCGGGGAGCGGCCGTATCCAAAGAATTGGCCAAAAGCATTGCCATTGAAGGCAAAACGGTCCTTGACATGGGAAGTGGACTTGGAGGCCCCTGCAGAATGCTTGCCGATGAATTTAATTGTACCGCCACAGGAATTGACCTTAGCCCAGAATTTGTACAGACAGCAAACGCGCTATCAAAATTGGTGAAGCTGGATGATAAAACCCACTTTGTGCAAGGAAGTGCCGCCGAACTGCCTTTTGAAGATAATTCGTTTGATGTAGTCTGGACACAACATGTTCAGATGAATGTGCCCGACAAGCATAAATTCTATGGTGAGGCGCACAGGGTACTAAAACCCGGTGGTTATTTTTTGTATTATGACATCTTTCAAAAAAATGATGGGGAAATTCAATATCCTATGCCTTGGGCTACACAAGAGACCTTGAGCTTTCTCATCAAAAATGATGAAATGGCGCATATTGTTGAAGGTTTGGGATTGAATGAAATCTCCAAAACCAATCAAACTGATGCCGGAATAGAATTTTTCACTTTGCTATTGGCCAAAGTCAAACAATTTGGACCACCCAAATTGGGATTGAATGTTCTCATGGGTGAATCCACCATATCAAAACTCAGCAACTTGTTGGCCCATTTGCAAAAAGGGCTTTTGATGCTGGAAAGCGGAGTTTACCAGAAGTAACTATTATTTGGCCACGTTCACGGAACGGGTTTCTCTAATCACCGTCACTTTTACTTGTCCGGGATAGGTCATGTCCGTTTGGATTTTTTGCGAAATCTCAAAAGAAAGTTCAGCTGCTTTGTCGTCACTCACTTTTTCACTTTCAACAATGACACGAAGCTCCCTACCTGCCTGGATGGCATAGGCTTTCTGAACTCCATTGAATCCGAATGCGATATCCTCTAAATCCTTCAATCGCTGGATGTAGGAATCCAAAACCTGCCTTCTTGCACCCGGACGCGCTCCGCTGATGGCATCGCAAACCTGAACAATCGGAGAAATTAGGGTAGTCATTTCAATTTCATCGTGGTGGGCACCGATGGCATTGCAGACCTCGGCCTTTTCACCATATTTTTGCGCCCATTGCATACCGAGAATAGCGTGCGGCGTTTCCACCTCAACTTCGGCCATAGGCACTTTTCCGATATCATGCAGCAATCCGGCACGTTTGGCCAATTTTGGGTTGAGGCCCAATTCTGCTGCCATCACACCACAAAGCTTGGCAACTTCACGGGAGTGTTGCAAAAGGTTTTGTCCGTAGGAAGAACGATATTTCATTCGACCCACGGCCTTGATCAATTCGGGATGCAAACCATGGATGCCCAAATCGATTACGGTACGTTTCCCTATTTCTGCAATCTCTTCGTTGATTTGCTTTTCGGTCTTCTTAACGATTTCTTCGATACGGGCCGGGTGGATTCGACCATCGGTCACCAAGCGGTGCAAGGATAGTCGGGCCACTTCTCTGCGTACGGAATCAAAACAGGAAAGAATAATAGCTTCTGGGGTATCATCAACAATAATTTCAACACCGGTAGCGGATTCAAGGGCACGGATATTTCGCCCTTCACGACCAATGATACGACCCTTAACGTCGTCAGATTCCAGATTGAAAACAGAAACGCAGTTTTCCACGGCTTCTTCGGTTCCAATCCGTTGAATGGTATTGATTACGATTTTTCGAGCTTCTTGCTGGGCGGAAAGCTTTGCTTCTTCCAATGCACTTTGCATATACGCCATGGCATCGGACTTTGCCGTTTCCTTCAAAGATTCCAGTAACTGACTCTTGGCATCTTCTGCGGATAGGCCTGAGATGACTTCCAATTGCTGAACTTGGCTTTTATGTAATTTTTCAACTTCGGATTGTTTCTTATCAAGGATTTCGCTTTTGTGGTTGACTTCCTTGATTTGTTGTTCCAACTGGTCGTTGAGTTTTTTGCTTTTGGCCAGTTCGCTACTTACTTGGGATTCTTTATCGCGGGTGCGTTTTTCAGCCTCACCGATTTTCTTATCCTTATTGACAATGACCTTTTCATGCTCTGCCTTAAGCTCCAAGAACTTTTCCTTGGCTTGGAATATCTTATCCTTCTTAATGTTCTCCCCTTCCTTCTTTGCTTCATTTATGATGCCTTCTGCCTCCTTCTTCGCACTTGCAATGGTCTTGGTCACTTTCCCCTTCTCCATCATCTTGGCAATTGCGAATCCTATCGCCAATCCAACAACAGCAGCTACAACAATTACTATGATATTATCCATGTTGACTTATGTTTAGTTAAAAAAAAAGCCCACATTGATTGAAGTTTTGTACAAACTCCTATGTACAGGTTTAGGGCTACCAAGCTGCTCAAGGATCCCTATACAGGTAGGGCCTGCTTTTACAACTTAAACTCACCCTCTCTAATTGTATTAGTGTTGAGTTTGTCAAAAAATAATTACCAATGTGGGCAGTAACAATATTTTATTTAAAAGAACTTATTCCCCGAGTTTGGAAGTGACCAAATCATCCAAAGCCTTAAGTCGGTCAAATGCTGCTTTGGTTCCTTCCGTGCGGTCTATACCGCCTTGCTCAATTTTTGAGGCAAACTGTAAGGCGCACATGGCCAATACATCCTGTTTGTCCCTAACCGCATAGTTTTGCTCAAATTTTTTGGCCAGATTTTCAATGTTCTTGGCCGCTTTACGCAATCCCTCTTCCTGCTTGGGGTCTATCGTTAACGGATACACCCTGTCAGCAATGGAAAGCTTTATTTTGAGCTTCTCCTCCATAATATCGGTCAAACTAATCCGCTAATTTGGCAATGCAAATGTCCAATTCGCGAATCAGTGTATTTATTTTGAGCTTAGCTTCTGTTTTGCTAGTATTACCACCCAGCATTGAGCTTGCCATTTTTAAGGAATTGTACTTTTCTTCCCATTCCAATACGGCGTTCTGCTGAACTTTGTTTTCCTCTTTTGCGAGGTCCAATTCTTCTTTTAACTTGGTGTTGGCCTGATGCATCAATTCCATCTTGTGCAGCAGTTTGCTAACCTTGTTCTCCAAAGAATCAACAATCTCAACTAGTTCGCTCATAATTGCAAACGTCAATGCGTATGATACAAAGTTAACCATCCTTGGATAACCTCGCAATAGTTTTTGTATATATTCTTAAAGTGTTGGTTTAAGTTCTGTAAGGTATCTTAAATCTCTTTTTGGTAATAAAAACATTGGTTACTTTCGTAAACAATAATAATGTACCGTATGCGCCTTACTTTTTTTGGAGTTCTTTTTTTATTGGCTATTACACTCACTGCACAAGAAAAATATCCCCAAGGCGTATTTCAATCCCCTTTGGATATTCCATTGGTCCTCGCGGGTACATTTGGTGAACTCCGTTCCAACCATTTTCATTCTGGAATGGATATTAAAACCCAACAACGGGAAGGTTTGCCCGTATATGCCATCGCCGATGGAACCGTAACGCGCATACATGTTTCCCATTGGGGATATGGAAAGGCCCTATATGTAGCGCACCCCAACGGATATACTTCAGTTTATGCCCACTTAAGGAAATTTGGGCCAGAGATAGAGGAATACATCAAAAAAATGCAGTATGCCAAACAATCGTATGAGGTTGAGGCTTTTCCTGATTATGGCGAATTAAAAGTAAGCAAGGGAAGCGTTATTGCATACTCTGGAAATACTGGAGGCTCCGCTGGCCCCCATCTCCATTTTGAGATACGGAGCAGCGTCACCGAAAAACCGACCAACCCCCTGCTCTATGGTTATGATGTAAGAGACGCCACCAATCCCACCCTGCTTGGTCTTTATGGATATCCATTGTCCGACGATGCGGTGGTGAATGAAAGTGCCAAAATGATTCAACTGAATTTTACAAAGCAACCGGATGGTTCTTTTTTGGCCGATAAGGTTACCGCTACCGGGACCATTGGTTTCGGAATCAATAGTTTTGACCGCTTGGACATGGCCGCCAATAAAAATGGCGTCTACGCCGTAAAACAAACCGTGAATGGCAGAGTACACTCAGCTTATGATTTTGAATCGTTCTCTTTTGGAGAAACCCGATATATCAATACTTTGATTGACTACAATTATTTTGGGAAATACCGGGAACGAATCCAAAAGTGTTTTAAAGAGCCCTACAACCATCTTAGCATTTATAAAACCCTTTACAATGATGGGAAGATTGATGTGGAGGAAGGAATGTCTTACACGGTTGAAATCCTAATCTCAGACGTTGCGGGCAACCAGACCAAATTGGTCATTCCGTTGGAAGGAAAGCAAGAAATCCCAAAAATCAATAAGGATAACGAAGCTACGGAAAACTTCATCATTGCAAGTAAACCCAATAATTTTGATTTGGGAGCGGCGAAGGTATATTTTCCGGCTAGCACCTTCTATGACGATTTTTACATCAATTTAAAGAAGGGGAAGGACACGGTCACCATTCACGATAACAGTGTGGCCGCACATCGTAATTTCACAATTAGTTTTGACCCATCACAATATCCCCCCTCGGAAAGAAAACAGATGTTTATAGCTCGATTGGATGACCGTTTGCGCCCCTCCTACTCCACCACCTACAAACGGGACGGTTCGTTCACCACACGAACACGGGACTTGGGCACCTATACCTTGGCGCGCGATACGGTGGCACCCACCATCACTCCAAAAAATTTCAAGGAAAAACAATGGTTGAGCAATTACAGTTATCTAAGCTTAACTATTTCGGACGACCTTAGCGGAATTGATTCGTACAGGGCCACTTTGAATGGAAAATGGATTCTGATGGAATATGAACCAAAGACCAATACCATTACCTATAATTTTGATGACAATATCGTGAATGACACACAATGTGATCTCGAAGTCATCGTTACGGATAATGTAGGTAATAGTACCACGTTTACCAGTACTTTTTTCAGAAAATAAATCCTTGATCCAGCTAAAGCCCATAACCCTGTTCTTATTACTTCTGTGGGCATCCGGTCTTCATGGACAGACCGCATCGGTTCTGGGTACTATACTGGATGAAAACAACGAACCCATTCCCAATGTGAATATTACCGCAGCGAATTTGGGCACGGTTTCCGATGAAAGCGGGAATTATGTACTGGAACTCACCGCTGATATTCCCAATACCATCACCTTTTCCCATATTGGGCACTCTAATGTGATCTTGGAAAACTTGATTCTGACCACAAACGAAACCTTTGAGTTCAATCCGGTGATGAAAACGGGTGCCATTCAAATTGCTGGTGTGGACGTGTCAGCCACCGGTAAAAAAAGTATTGAGGGGATTACCACGATTCCACCTGAGATTGTCCGAAAAATTCCCGGTACCAACGCGGGAGTGGAAAACATTTTAAAATTACTTCCCGGAGTGTCCTTCAATAATGAATTGAGCACCCAATACAATGTGCGTGGGGGCAATTTTGATGAAAACTTGGTCTATGTCAATGGGATTGAGGTATATCGTTCCTTCTTGATTCGCTCTGCACAACAAGAGGGCTTGAGCTTTGTGAACAGCGACATGATTTCGGATTTGCAGTTCTCTCCGGGTGGCTTTCAAGCCAAATATGGTGACAAGTTATCCTCCGTTTTGGATATCACCTATAAAACCCCAACCTCATTCGAACTAAGGGCAGATGCAAGTCTCTTGGGAGCCAGTGGAAGCTTGGAAACCATATCAAAAAATAAAAAAATCACCACTATCTCAGGGGTACGCTATCGCAACAACGGACTTTTTCTGAACAGCCTTCAGACACAGGGCAACTTTAACCCTCGATTTTTTGATGTGCAGAGTCTGCTCACCTATCGATTCTCCGAGAAGTTCCATCTTAATTTTTTGCGGACCTTTTCTATAAACGATTACACCAATGAGCCCCTGACCCGCCAGACCAACTTTGGGACCCTAAATGACCCAAGAGCTCTTTTGGTCTACTATCAAGGACGGGAGCGAAATAAGTTCACCAACACTTTGGGCGCATTAAAGGCCGATTTATTTCCCAATGACCACGTGAAGCTCGAATTCATTGCGTCCACTTTTCACACGCAAGAACAAGAATTTTCAGATGTTATAGCATCCTATGAATTGGGCGAAGTGGATACCAACCTCGGAAGTGAAACCTTGGGTGAGGTTGTCAACCCAAGGGGGATTGGCTCGCAATTCAATAGGGCCCGAAATCAGTTGGATGCCTTGATTTTTAATGTTTCCCATAACGGTAAAATCGCTAAAAATGAAAGCGTGCTGGAGTGGGGCGTAAAATTTACCCATGAGGATATCAACGATAGGTTTCGGGAATCTGAATTTATAGACTCCGCAGGATATATCGTTCGTCCGCCAAATTCAGGATTGGTGAACAATGAACCGGAAGAACCTTTTACTGCAGACATTCTTCCATTTGAAAGTGTGCAAGCCATCAATGATACCAAAACGAATCGGTTATCGGGCTTTTTACAATATTCCAAACACACCAAATTAGGGGAACACGACGTCTACTACAATTTAGGGGTAAGAGCACAACACTGGGTATTGAAAGGGGAGGTTTTTGAGAAAAATGCCCAAACCGTCTTTAGTCCAAGAGGACAATTCTCCATAAAACCTAACTGGGAAAGGGATATGTTGTTCCGATTGGCCATTGGCAGCTACCAACAGCCTCCTTTTTACAGGGAGCTAAGAGACAGCCAAGGAAACATCAATCCGAATGTTGAAGCTCAAAAATCCATTCATTATGTCTTAGGAAGTGAATACAGTTTTACCCTATGGGAAAGGCCTTTTACCTTAATCAGTGAGGCCTATTACAAGGATATGACCAATGTTAATCCCTACACCGTTGAGGATGTTCGCATTCGTTATGCGGCCCAAAACAATGCTACGGCCTATGCCCTTGGTTTTGATTTCAGGTTGACTGGCGCTTTTGTTCCTGGCACCCAATCTTGGGTAAGTCTCGGCTATCTTAAAACAGAAGAAAATTGGGATGACCGTGGCAACATTTCTCGCCCAACGGACCAACGTCTTAAATTTGCAGTGCTCTTTCAAGATTACGTGCCAAGCATCCCCAACGTGAAGCTCTACCTCAATCTGGTCTACAACACAGGAGTCCCCGGTGGGAGTCCCAATTATGCGGACCCGTACAACTTTCAGAATAGATTAAGAGATTATAGAAGGGCCGATATGGGAATTTCCTATATTTTTGCAGACGAAAAAAACAAACATCCCAAAGGGCATTGGCTCCACAGGTTCAAGGAATTCAGTGTTGGTTTTGAAATTTTCAACATGTTCAACAACCAAAATTCCATCACCAATACTTGGGTCAGGGATGTGGATACGCAACAACAATTCGCCGTGCCCAACTATTTAACAGGCCGTATCCTCAATGTAAAGTTTGGGGTACGTTTTTAAATGATATCGATGAAGAAAATCGTTTCCATGATGCTGTTTTTGACCGTTGCCTTGGCATCGGCCCAGAAAAACATTTATGAGAACCGAAAGTTTGATGAACTTACCGAAGATCACGAAGTTTTGGCCATCCTGCCTTTTATCGCTTATCTGGAACTTAAGGAAGTTGTGGATCGAGACGAACTCAAAGTATTGGCCCAGCGAGAAGGATACGCCGTACAGAATGCTCTGGAAACCTATTTTTCAAAGCGAAAAAAACGGAAAAAGTTCAATGTGGATTTCCAGAACATCACCAATACCAATGCCATTTTGGCCCAGAATGGAATCACTTATGATAATATTGACATCCACACCACGCAGGAGCTCTGCAAGATTCTTGATGTGGATGGAATCATCAACGGCAACCTAAATCTGAACATACTTCTTTCTGAAGGAGTTCCCACCGATTTCAACCTTCTCGATTATTTCAGTGGTGACGCCAATTATGGTCGGATTGGGGTAAAAATCAGTGATGGGAAAACGGGCAAATTACTCTGGAAATACGAAAACCAAATCTCCAAAAAAACCGGAAAGAACACCACGGAACTGATTGATAAAATGATGAAGACTGCTTCTCGAAAGTTTCCTTACGACAAAGAGAAAAAGCGAAAGAACAAGGACGACTAAATCAGTTTTCGGCAAATTCCTTCAAAACCTGAACGGTGTAATCCAACTCTTCCTTAGTGTTGTACATGGAGAAAGAAAAGCGCAATGATGGCTTTTCCAATTCCTCTTCGGGTAAGATTTCCGTGAGTACATGAGACCCTAAATTACTCCCCGATTGACAAGCGCTTCCTTTGGAACAGGCTATTCCTTTCATATCCAAATGGAACAAGAGTATTAACCCCTTTTGTTTGTCAAAAGGTAAGCGCACGTTCACCAAGGTATAGGTACTTTTTTCCATATCATCGGACAAACCATTGAACACAGCTCCCGGAATTTCCTGCTTTACTTTTTGAATGAAATATTGCTTCAATGCTGCCACAGTCTCAGTCTCTTGCCCCAAATGTTCGTAGGCCTTCACAAAAGCCTCTTCCAACCCCACAATATTGTGGAAGGGTTCCGTACCGGCCCTAAAACCTCGTTCTTGTGAACCACCAAAAATCAAAGGCTTCAATCCGGAATTTTTGCGGATAAAAGCAAAACCAATCCCTTTTGGACCATGGAATTTATGCGCAGCCGCCGTCATAAAATCAACTGGAACTGTTTGTACATCCCACGAGTAATGACCGATGGATTGCACCGTATCGGAATGAAACAAAGCCCCATGCTCTCGGCATAATTGTCCGATAGCTTTAATATCAATGATGTTCCCTATCTCGTTGTTCACATGCATTAAACTGACCAATTTCTTGGAATCATCCTGAGACAACAAGGCTTCCAAATGGTCCAGTTTAGGGTTCCCATGTTCATCTAAATCAACATATTGAAGGGAAATACCATATTCCTTTTCCAACTCTTCCGCAGTATGTAACACCGCATGATGCTCAATTTTGGAGGTAATAATGGTCTTTACTCCCAAATCCCGCACTGAACAACGCAAAATCATATTGTCCGCCTCCGTACCACCCGAAGTGAAAATAATTTCGGAAGGCTGGGCATTCAAGGTTTTGGCAATGGTCTTTCGGGCCTTTTCCACAGCCGTTTTGGCCGACCTTCCAAAACTGTGGGTGGAAGATGGATTTCCGTAATAGACCGCCAAGGCCTCTTGCATTTTAGCAATGACCTCATCCCTTACCTGGGTGGTTGCCGCATTGTCCAAATACACTTTTTGCATGATTTGCAGTAGTTTTTGAGGCTTCAAAAATACGGGAAATAAAGTTAATTTCTTTTAAACTATCTCTTTGGATTGGGGTATTAAAATGGAATTGCTTTAAATTTGGCGCATGGGAAAATATTTCTTTCTGACCCTCTTCGCAGGGATGCTACTTTCTTGTAGTGATGGTGATCTACAAATTGAGACTATTGATTTTGATAGTGTTGCGCTTCAATTTTGCACGGCCCCTCAAACCACCGCAAAAAATATCATGTTCAAGATAAATGATGATGAGGCCTTGATTTTGGAACTTCAAAGTGGTGTATTGAACAGGGGTGTGGTTGGTGAAACGGTTACCACCGAAAGTACGGTTCCCGGTCAATCGCAGGTTACGTATCGAATTTTTTCTGATGGGGTGACCAAAAACTATTTCTGTGATGACATACCACTTACCGAACCTACGGTGGTGGATGAAATTGAGGCCCAAGACGGTACCGTGATCATTGAAACGGTCGCGAACGAAGACAACACGGAATTCGTGCACACTATTCGACTAAGCGGCATTTCTTTTGTAACAGACACCGATGAGCGGATTACCGACCTTACGATTAGCGAGTTTGGTGAAGTTACCACGGACATCCCCGAATAATCTTACTAGGCATTCTGGTAAATATAGACCTCAGTGGCTCCCAAACCATACTTTTGGTAATCGGCATCATAATACTTTAGATTATCGTACTTTTTAAAGAGATAGTACAACTCCTCTTTTAGGATACCTTCCCCCACCCCATGGATAAACACTACTTTTTGAATGCGCTTTTCAATGGCAAAGTCTAACTGGCGTTTGGCGGTCTCCAATTGAATGTTGAGAATATCAAAATTACTGAGCCCCTTATTGGATTTTACCAATTGATTAATATGCAGGTCGACCTCCATTTTTGGGGCGTTCCGTTCCTTTGGCTTCACACTGGCTGAAGGTTTCTTTTTAGGTTGCTCCTTTTCATTTTTCACCTGAATCACTTCAAAATTGGAAACTTTTATCCCCTTCTCCCGTTTTATCAATTCCTTGATGGGGTATTTCAAAGGAAACCCGTCCGAAGTGACCAACGTGGCCATATCCCCTTCAATGGATTCTACCCTTCCCGAAATGGCCTCATCCAATACTTCTACCCTATCTCCAATAGCTATTCTACCCATAAACCTCAGCTAAAAAAATCTTGAAAAGTTAATCCCATAAGCAAAAATAATAGTATTTTTCTTGACTATTAAGGCGATGATGTACCTACAACTAACCATTTTCTCACTCAGCCTAAAGGAATATATGCTACCCTGTCTCAACAAGAAATTGTTTGGGGTGGAATGTCCTGGTTGCGGTATGCAACGTTCGGTGCACTTACTCCTTCAAGGAGAATTTATGGAAGCCTTTAAAATGTACCCCGCCATTTACCCCCTAATGCTATTATTGGTCTTTTTGGTTTCCACCATTTTCGTAAAATTCAGATTTGCGAGCCAAATAAAATTAATACTCATGCTCACCACGGCAGGCGCCATTTTAGTGAGCTACCTTATAAAAATGAACATCCTATTTTAACTAAAAACTTAGATTATGGAAAAACAAAAACTACCTAATGCTACGCTTATCCTTGTCTTCGGCATCGTGTCTATTGTTACGTGCTGCTGCTACGGAATCTTTGGTCTTATTTTCGGTGTGATCGCTGTGATTTTAGCCAATAATGCCTTAAAACTTTATGCCGCAGAACCAGAACTGTACGAAGGTGTTCAAAATGTGAAGACCGGTAGGATATTGGCCATTATCGGGATAGTCCTGAACCTTATTTTTATCGCTTACATCGTCTGGATTTACACTACATTTGGATGGGACACCATGCAAGATCCAGAAGCATTGCAAAAAGCATTGGAAGACCTTTTAGGACAATAAAATCATCATTTCTCCATTAGAATGAGCCAATAATATTGGCTCATTTTGGAAATGATTACCGTTTGAAACAACACCAATAAATAACAATAACCCATGGAAAACAACCAAAACATGCCACCAAAACCAAGCAACTATATGGTTTTGGCTATTTTAAGTACACTTTTCTGCTGTATTCCCACCGGGATTGCCAGCATCATTTACGCTTCAAAAGTAAATGAGCACTATGCAAGAAGTGAATATGCAGAAGCGGAAACTGCATCAAAGAATGCAAAGATGTGGGGATTGATAGGAGTTGGCGCAGCCGCTTTGATATGGATTGTCTATTTTGTCTTCTTTGGCTTTGCTATTTTAGGTGGTCTTGCAAATGCAAACTATTAAAAAATCATTTGTATTTATAGGTTTGGGAGTATTGTCTGTCTTGGCAGTACTCCTTTACTTTTCTTTTAATCCTGAGCAAGGGCTGCTTTTCCCAAAATGCCCTTCGTATCAATTCTTGGGAATCTATTGCCCCGGTTGTGGAAGCCAACGCGCTGTACACGATTTACTCCATTTACGTATTGGGGATGCGGTTGCGCATAATGTACTCTTAATTCCCGCATTGTTTGTTCTTGCGCAACATGGACTGGTGAAGACCGGTTTCCTTAAATCCCAAAGCTTCTTGAATTACAGATATGCACCTATCATCGTATTGATTATAGTAGTACTCTTTATGTTCCTTCGGAACCTTAAAATGTATCCGTTTGAATATTTGGCACCTTAGTTAGCCACTTCGCTGATGAATTTTAGGCGATATAGTCGGATTTCTTCATCTTCATAATCCCCATCAAATTCTTCAACAGCTTGTTTGATGGAATCCGAATCCGCTTCCAAAAAGTAGTCATGGATTTCCTCTTGTTGGTCTTCATCCAAAATCTCATCTATCCAATAGCCAATGTCCAGTTTGGTACCACTGAAGACAATTTGTTCCATTTCTTTGATGAGTTCAGGTAATTCCAGTCCTTTGGCAGAGGCAATATCATCCAAAGGCAATTTTCTATCAATACTTTGAATGACGTACAACTTAAGCCCGGAATTTGCCCCAGTACTTTTAACGACCAAATCATCTGGGCGGATGATATCATTCTCATCCACATATTGAGAAATGAGGTTAATGAAAGGTTTTCCATATTTCTTGGCCTTCCCCTCTCCTACACCCTGAATGTTCAAAAGCTCATCCATGGTGATGGGATATTTTAGGGACATATCTTCCAAAGAAGGATCCTGAAACACCACAAAAGGAGGAATCTCCATCTTTTTTGCTTCTCTTTTGCGAAGGTCTTTGAGCAGTTTGAGCAGGTTTTCATCCGCCACAGCCCCTCCGGATTTCCCAGCAGTGACCACAGCATCTTTGCTATCCTCTGTATAAACATGATCCTTCGTCATTTGGAAGGATTCCGGTTTTTGTAGAAAATCCTCACCTGCTTTGGTCAAATTCAAAATGCCGTAGCGTTCAATTTCCTTTTTCAAAAGTCCAGCCACCAAAACCTGTCTTGTAAGGGCCATCCAATACATTTTATCCTTCTCGGCACCAATGCCGAAGAATTTCTTTTCATCTGTTTTGTGGGAAGATATCATTGCATTGGTCTTACCGACCAAAATGCGAACGATTTCCTTGGTTTTGAACTTTTCATTGGTATCCCTAACCACACTCAAAAGCTTGACCACCTCATCCATGGCTTCTTCCTTGGGTTTTGGATTCCTGGAATTGTCGTCCATGTCGGCCCCTTCCCCATTCACGGCATCAAATTCTTCCCCAAAATAATGAAGGATGAACTTTCTTCGGGAGATAGAGGTTTCTGCATAAGCCACAATTTCTTGCAACAGGGCATTTCCAATTTCTTGTTCGGCCACAGGCTTTCCAGACATGAATTTTTCCAATTTTTCAACATCCTTATAGGCATAGAAGGCCAAACAATGCCCTTCGCCGCCATCCCTTCCTGCGCGACCGGTTTCTTGATAATAGCTTTCAATACTCTTGGGAATATCATGATGGATGACAAATCGCACATCGGGTTTATCAATCCCCATTCCAAAAGCGATGGTGGCCACGACCACGTCCACTTCTTCCATCAAGAACATATCTTGATATTTGGACCGGGTCTTGGCATCGAACCCCGCATGATACGGAACTGCACTCACCCCATTGACTTGAAGCACCTGTGCCAATTCCTCTACCCGTTTCCGGCTCAAACAATAAATGATTCCTGATTTACCCTGATTTTGTTTCACAAAACGGATAATATCCGCGTCTACATTCTGGGTCTTCGGTCGGACTTCGTAAAATAAATTGGGTCGGTTAAAGGATGCCTTATAGACTTTGGCATCGGTCATCCCCAAGTTTTTGATGATGTCCTCCTGCACTTTTGGAGTCGCCGTTGCGGTGAGCCCAATAATGGGAATATCATCACCCAATCTACTGATGATGCCTTTTAAGTTTCGGTACTCAGGTCTAAAATCATGGCCCCATTCCGAAATACAGTGTGCTTCATCCACAGCTACAAAAGAAAGGGTAACGTTTCGTAAAAACTCGATATTCTCCTCTTTGGTAAGGGATTCCGGGGCAACATACAGCAGCTTTGTAACGCCATTGATCACGTCTTCCTTCACCTGTTTTACCTCGGTTTTGGTAAGAGACGAATTCAATACATGGGCAATGCCCGTCTGCTCGGAGATACCCCGAATGGCATCCACCTGATTCTTCATCAAGGCAATCAAAGGCGAGACCACAATGGCCGTACCATCCTTCATGATAGCTGGGAGCTGGTAGCAAAGGGATTTGCCCCCTCCCGTGGGCATGATTACAAATGTATCTTTATTGTCAAGTATATTCTGAATTACTTTTTCCTGAAGCCCTTTAAACTTTGAGAAACCAAAATATTTTTTCAGGGAAGCATGTAAATCGGTATCCGTCAAACTCATTTCCGCATTTTTCAATTATTTGCAAGCAACCTCAAATGGTAGTTCAAGCTCATATTTTTTACATCAATCAAAAGTAGGAAGTATTCTATCTTCCATAATGGTACATAAAAGATAGTTTGATTAGTTTTGTAATCTTAAATATAACACATTCTTTTAGGAATACAATTAGATAATCTGTTTATTACATTGAACGACGCCAAGTCTATTTTATCCATCGCCAAAAGAACCCTTGAGATTGAAAGCAAGGCCATCTTCAACTTGATTGACCAACTTGACGAACAATTCGCCCATGCGGTTCAATATATATTGGAATCCAAGGGAAGGGTTGTGGTCTCTGGCGTTGGCAAAAGTGCCATTGTGGCCTCGAAAATTGTGGCCACCCTTAACTCAACCGGTACGCCTGCCTCCTTTATGCACGCTGCGGATGCCATCCACGGGGATTTGGGTACCATTCAGGATGATGATGTGGTGATTTGCCTTTCCAAAAGTGGAAACACTCCAGAGATAAAAGCATTGCTTCCGTTGATAAAAATCGCCAAAAATAAATTGATTGGGGTTACCGGAAACATGGATTCAGTATTGGCAAAACAAGCTGATTTTGTCCTAAAGACTTATGTGGAAAAAGAGGCCTGTCCCAACGATTTGGCTCCAACCACCAGCACTTCGGCCCAAATGGCCATTGGTGATGCCCTTGCGATATGCTTATTGGAATTGAGAGGTTTCAGCAGTTCTGATTTTGCCAAATACCACCCTGGTGGGTCATTGGGCAAAAAACTATATTTGAGGGTAGCAGACATCGTGGTGAACAATCAAAAGCCTCAGGTCGATATCAACACCAGCGTAAAAGAAGTAATTGTGGAGATTTCAGAAAAAATGCTGGGTGTGACCGCTGTTATAAATGAAGGAAAAGTTGTGGGTGTGGTGACTGATGGTGATATCCGAAGGATGCTGAGCAAATACGACAATATTAGTGGGCTGACCGCTCAAGATATAATGACCTCCAATCCAAAAACCGTAGATGTGGATACGTTGGCGGTAAAAGCATTGAAGAAGCTTCAGGAAAGCGGAATTTCCCAGCTTCTTGCATTTGAAAATGGGAATTATGCCGGAGTGGTCCATATCCATAACCTTATAAACGAGGGAATCCTATAATGGCAAAAAAGAACAAAAGCAATCCGGATGAAATGTCCTTTTTGGATCATTTGGAGGAATTACGGTGGCATTTAATTCGTTCCACTCTGGCGATTGTAATCGTCGCTTGTGTGGCATTTGTAATGAAAGACTTTGTCTTTGGAATCATCTTTGGTCCAAAGAGCATGGATTTCCCCACCTATCGTTTTTTCTGCAACATTGCCACCTATTTTGGGATTGATTCGGAGTTTTGTGGGGATGAGCTTCCGTTCACCATTCAGAGTAGATTGATGGCCGGTCAGTTCTCCGCACACATTTGGACCTCCATTTGGGCCGGTGTGATTATTGGCTTTCCCTATATCTTGTGGGAATTGTGGCGTTTTATCAGCCCTGGGCTTTATGAAAAGGAACGGAAACATTCCAAAGGATTTATCATTACCGCCTCTGGGCTATTCTTTTTAGGTGTGCTTTTCGGATACTACGTAGTGGCACCATTATCCATTAACTTTTTGGGTACGTATACTGTATATAATGAAGTTCATAATGACATTGACCTCGCTTCTTACATAGGAACAGTACGTGCTGCTGTGATTGCATGCGGAATCATGTTTGAGCTGCCCATCGTTATTTATTTCCTGACCAAAATAGGATTGGTGACTCCAGAAATCCTCAGAAAGTATCGAAAAATTGCATTGGTAATTGTGTTGATTCTTTCCGCAGTAATCACCCCACCCGATGTTACAAGTCAAATTGTGGTGGCCATTCCTGTACTGATACTATATCAGATAAGTATTTTCATTTCCAAAATCGTAGTGAAGCGAGAGGCCAAAAAAGAAAAAGAGCTAAAAAATGCCAAATAAAGTAGACGAGTTCAATGCCTATCGTTCCAGAATGAACGAGAAGCTCCTAGCTGATAATAACAAGCTTATAAAGCGCATTTTCAATTTGGATACCAACGCTTACATGGCCGGGGCATTGGATGTAAAGACCAAGGAACTTCTGGGATTGGTGGCATCGGCAGTACTCCGTTGTGATGACTGCGTAAAATACCATCTGGAAAGCTCAAAAAAGGCTGGGGCCAATAAAGAGGAAGTCATGGAAACCTTGGGCATCGCCACTTTGGTGGGCGGTACCATTGTTGTTCCCCACCTACGCCGGGCCTATGAATTTTGGGAAGACTTGGAGGAAAACGAAGCATAAAAAAATCCCAAAGACTCTTTTCTTGAAGGAGAATATGTTTAGTTTTGGCAAATTCCTATGAAGCTACGCGCAGAAAATATCATGAAGGCCTACCGCGGCCGAAAAGTTGTAAAGGGCATATCGCTCGAGGTAAACCAAGGTGAAATTGTGGGGCTTTTGGGCCCAAATGGCGCTGGGAAAACCACATCGTTCTACATGATTGTGGGCTTGATAAAACCCAACGGTGGCAACATCTATCTAGACAAGATGGACATTACCGCCTTCCCCATGTACAAAAGAGCACAAAATGGTATTGGGTATTTGGCGCAGGAAGCTTCCGTTTTCCGCAAGTTGAGTATCGAAAAGAACATTCTCAGCGTACTGCAACTGACCAACTTGAGCAAAAAAGAGCAACACATGAAAATGGAGTCGCTCATTGATGAATTTGGTCTGGGACATATCCGTAAAAACCGTGGTGACCTATTGTCTGGAGGTGAGCGCCGCCGTACTGAAATTGCCCGTGCCCTAGCCACCGACCCTAAATTTATTCTATTGGATGAACCTTTTGCAGGAGTAGACCCTGTTGCCGTTGAGGACATTCAGCGTATTGTGGCCCAATTGAAGAATAAAAATATCGGTATTCTCATTACCGATCACAACGTACAGGAAACGTTGGCCATTACCGAGCGGTCCTACTTAATGTTTGAAGGCGGTATCCTAAAAGCTGGGGTTCCTGAAGAATTGGCTGTGGATGAAATGGTGCGTAAAGTCTATTTGGGGCAAAACTTTGAGCTCCGTAAGAAGAAGTTGGATTTTTAGAACCCCTACTCCACCAGAAATTCAAACCCTAAAACTGTACTATTTTCTTGATCCAGTGGAGATATTATAGTTACATCCTCAAACGTATTGTCTTCAAGCTCACTATCGCTAAAATAAAATTTCCATTCGCTTTTGGTCTGCATATCTTGAGACAAGATAAAATCCCCTTTTTCTTTCAATTGAATGCCCAAATGTAAAACGTAGCTGTTTTCCTGAAGCACAGCTGAACAGTTCAACACGGATTCCTCATAATCATCCAAACTGACATCCCCTTCCTCCAAAAAAATTTCATTCTCAGAGAGCACTAATAGAGATGGGGTTTCGAAAATCCCCTTCTTTCTCAACTTTAACCTAAAACTACATGATTGCGCTCCCAAATCCTCGGCTAGGTCGATTGATTTCCCTTTTGTGGTAACAATTTTTCTCGGAATATTTACTGTCAAATAAAGTATTTCATTTTGCACGAAAACAGCTTTGTTTCCTTCAATAGTCGCTAAATTGGTAATTTCTGCTTCTACAGTGACAAAGTCGTAATCATCTTCGTACCGGCAGCAAAAAGAACCGCATAGCAGATAAAGTACGACCAAAGAGTAACCTAGAAATAATTTCATAATAATTTTTTATGGATGTCTAGGTAAGGCTGAATACACTTACGTGTACTTCAACATCCAATTATTTTTCCTTATTAAGTAGTGAGGTTGGAATATATAAAGCAATAACCAATGGTAGTGCTAAAAATTGAAGGATAATCAATAATACTAAACTACAAATTAAAAATAAATAGTACCCCTTTTTGTTATTAAACTGCAATTATCAATTTGTAAAATAAAAAAAGACGTGATTGAATGAACGCACAAGTAACATTTAATTGTCGCTTTCATAGCTCTTATTTCTTTCTTTCCCTCAATTTTACCTCTATATCCGGAGCAATGGATTTTAAGTGCGCAATAAAGTCCATTTTGTCCTTTGGAGAAATAATCACACTATTGTATTTGCCATAAAGTATTTCCAACCTATCCAATGAAGCTGCTGGGGATGAAATTGGATTGTAGGTTTCCGAAATTCTTGTTATGGATTCAATTGGAACTTCTTTTTTGACCCAAAAAAAAGACTTCACCCACAACGTCTTTCCATGGATTTCATAGGATATGGAAAAAAATATAAGCAGCACCAATACTAATACCACTACTTGAATAACCACACCAATCCATAATTCTGATTTAACCTGCTGGTATATTCCCACTGCAAAGATTATGAATACAAAAGCCAATAATCCCCATCCAATTTTTGAAGGGTAAATCTTGTCTGCTTTATTTTCCATCTTTTTCAGAAATCAATAGTGATGCTAGTATGTAAAAAACTATAATCAGCGGAATGGCCAAAAACTTTAGGGTGAGCAGCATCACCAAACTGCCAATCAAAAACAAATACTTTACCCCATTATCCTTAAAACTCCAATTTTTGAATTTTAAAGCAAAAAGTGTAATGGAAGAATTCAACAAATACGCACTGACCACAGTCAATCCCAATAAAAACCACTGATTGAGAATAATACTGCTAAGGGTTTCATTGTTGTGATACAGCAAAATCAAGGGTAAGGAAAGTATCAGCAACGCATTGGCGGGAGTTGGCAATCCCTTGAAGGAAGAAACCTGGTCCTCATCCACATTGAACTTGGCCAATCGATATGCGGATGCGAGTGTGATCAAGAATCCGACAAAAGGCAGTACCGTCATTTCATCATCATGTCCGAAAAAACCAAGGTTCCAGCCTCCGCGCTCGGCCATATTCAGTAATTGGAACATGACAATACCCGGAACCAATCCACTGGTGATCACATCCGCCAAAGAATCCAACTGAAGTCCAACTTCACTTTTTACATCAAGGACACGTGCGGCCAATCCATCAAAAAAATCAAAGAATATTCCAATAAAAACAAAGAGGGCGGCCAACTCCAAATGGTTGAGCACCGCAAAAACAGTGGCAATGCATCCACTTAAAACATTCATTAGGGTTAGCAAATTGGGAATATAGGACTTCATACAATTCGGTTTCCGTAAAAATAAGGGAAAAAACAAACTGTTGGATTTTGATAATGGGCTGAGTCGTATTTATTCTGATATTTGCCGTGATACATTTAAAAATGAGACAACGGTTTTTACTATTGCTACTCTTGGTTGCGCTCCGAGCATTTCCCCAAGCGCCGCAACTTTCAGAGAAATCCCAAATAAGCCTGCTCACCTGTGCAGCTGGGGATGAGTTGTATTATGCCTTTGGTCACAGTGCATTTCGTGTCCAGGACCCTGTTTTGGGAATCGATGTCGTCTATAACTATGGAACCTTTGATTTTAACCAACCCAACTTCTACCTCAATTTTGTAAAAGGGCGCATGATCTATTCGCTCTCGCGAAGAAGTTTTGATCATTTCTTATTTGAGTATGAGCTCGAAAAACGATGGGTAAAAGAACAGATTTTTGATCTAACCCTTGAAGAGCGAAATCAATTGCTTGCATTTTTTGAAGAAAATTATCTGCCCCAAAATCGGGATTACTTGTACGATCCCCTTTTGAACAATTGCTCCAGCATATCTGGGACCATTTTAAAAGAACAATATGGTGATGCCATCGTTTTTGATGGCTCTTATTTGGAGAAACAGTATACGTTTAGACAACTCGTCCGGCAATTTTTGGAAGTGAACTCGTGGTCCATGTTCGGCATTGACCTTGCGTTTGGCTCCCGAGTTGACCGTACCGCGACAGTTCAGGAACACATGTTTCTGCCGTATTATGCCATGACGCAAATTCAGCACACCACCAAAGACGGAAAACCGTTGTTGAAGCGGGAGCGCACCATTCTCAATTATGCGGAACATACAAAGCAGAGCTTTTTTCCGCTCACACCGCTATTCTGGTTTACCTTGCTATTGGTGTTCACGGGTATTGTCACCTATTTTGATTTCACCCACAAAGTCAAAAGTCGGTGGTTGGACTTTTCCCTGTTTCTGATTACCGGATTGATTGGAATTTTTCTATTGTTTCTCTGGTTTGCCACGGATCATACCTCAACACCCAACAACTTTAACATATTATGGGCCTTTCCGCTCAATGCCATTGTCGCCTTTATTTTAGTGTTTGAGGACAAATTGCCAGACTGGTCATCAAAATACATGTATGGCATGTTGGGACTGATGGGACTGATGCTTATACTATGGGTATTGCACGTACAGATTTTTTCACCCGTGTTGATTCCATTACTTTTGACGTTGGCCATCCGATACGCCTATCTTATTCGATATTCCAAAATGTAGGATTGGCCACTAAAGAACATCCATGAACTTACTAACGGTAGAGAACATATCTAAATCTTATGGTGAACTGGTCTTGTTTTCCGGTATTTCCTTCGGAATAAACAAGGACCAAAAAATTGCCTTGATTGCCAAAAATGGTAGTGGAAAAACCTCCATTCTCAATATCATGTCCGGAAAGGACACTTCGGAAACAGGTCAAGTAACCGTTAGAAAAGATACCAAAGTGGCTTTTTTGGAACAGGAACCCAACCTGAACCCCAACTTGACCATTGAAGAGACCATCTTCACTACCGACAACGAAATCCTTAAGGTGATTGCTGCGTACGAAAAGGCCATGGAAAATCCTGAGGATACGGCTCGGTATCAAAAGGCCTTTGAGGCCATGGAACGACACAATGCATGGGATTTTGAGACCCAGTACAAGCAAATCCTGTTCAAACTACAGCTCACAAAACTGGATGCCAAGGTAAGTACCCTTTCGGGAGGGCAGAAAAAGCGACTGGCCCTGGCCAATGTTTTGCTGAACAAACCCCATTTGCTCATTATGGATGAGCCCACCAACCATTTGGACTTGGAAATGATTGAATGGCTAGAAGCGTATTTCTCCAAGGAAAACATCACCCTTTTTATGGTAACGCACGACCGTTATTTCTTAGATCGGGTCTGTAATGAAATCATAGAGCTGGATAACAATCAATTGTACACCTACAAAGGGAACTACAGCTATTATTTGCAGGAAAAGGATGCTCGAATGGAGCGCGAAGCCGTGGAGCAACACAAATCCAAACAGTTGTATAAAAAAGAACTGGAGTGGATGCGCAGACAACCCAAGGCGCGAACCACCAAATCCAAATCCCGAATTGATGATTTCACCGAAATAAAGAAACGGGCACACCAACGCAGAAAAGACCATGAAGTGGAGTTGGAACTTAACATGGAACGACTGGGAAGTAAGATTTTAGAACTCCATAATGTCTCCAAATCTTATGACGACAAGGTCATTCTCAACAAGTTCGACTATAATTTCAATAAAGGTGAACGTGTGGGCATCATCGGGAAAAATGGCACTGGAAAATCTACTTTTTTGAATATCCTTACCCAACGGGAAGCCGTTGATGGCGGAAAAGTTGTAGTAGGCGATACGCTAAAATTTGGGTACTATACCCAAAAGGGTATTCCAACAAAGGAGGGCCAAAAAGTCATCGATGTCATTCGTGAATTTGGCGATTACATTCCCTTGAAAAAAGGAAAACAAATTTCGGCCCAGCAGTTGTTGGAGCGGTTTCTTTTCGACCGAAAAAAGCAATACGACTTTGTAGAAAAACTCAGTGGCGGGGAACGAAAACGGCTCTACCTCTGTACTGTGCTCATTCAAAATCCCAACTTTTTGATTCTGGATGAACCCACCAATGATTTGGACATTGTCACCCTAAATGTATTGGAAAGCTTTTTATTGGATTTTCCGGGATGTCTGATTGTGGTTTCGCACGACCGTTATTTTATGGACAAGATAGTAGACCACTTGTTTGTCTTCAAAGGTGATGGCGTTATCGAAGATTTCCCTGGCAACTATACCGATTATCGCGTTTATGAAAGCAGTAAAGTGATTGAGGAACGTGAAAGTAAATCCACAACTTCCGAAAAAACCGAAAATAACTGGCGAGACACAAGCGGCGGGAAACTATCCTATTTGGAGCAAAAAGAATACAAACAGTTGGAAAAGGACATCCAAAAACTGGAAGAAAAGAAAGCGGAGCTCCAAAACAAATTTATGGACCCAGAATTGGATGGCGATGCCATCTCCCAACTGTCTATTGAGTTGAAGGAAGTGGAGGACACCATTGAAGAAAAAACGGAACGCTGGTTTGAACTTTCGGCCATTTTAGAGGGATAAATATGTGGTTTAAATTCCTTTCTCACCTCCAATTCCTGTTGAAATCCACCAACGAACATGGGGTACACTCCCCTTTCGTGTTTAATTTTGTTACCCAGTGTTTGTATTCCAAACAAAAGCTTCACAGCAATAAAAGCATCAATGTATTGCTGAAAAGCATCGGTCACTTCAAGTTTAGATATGTAGAAATCGATAACATTCCAGAAGTTGCGAATCTTGTCAAGACTGCTTATCCAGCTGCTTCTTTTGACAATCCAATGGTTGATCTCTTTTATACGGACTCGATGGATATTTCTAAATTCATTGCATTGCTTTCCGAAGGAAAACTCCACAACGACAGCATGATTTTGGTAGAAGGCATCCATCGAAATAAACAGCAGCAGAAAAATTGGGAAAATCTGATTACTTCGCCCAATATCACGGTAAGTATTGATATGTTCCACTGCGGAGCCATTTTCATTCGAGAGGAACAGGTAAAGGAACATTTCATCATTCGAATTTAAAAAAGTAATTTTAAGCATGGAAAGTGCTGCAACCGATAACACCATTTGGTATGTCCTCGTAGTTTTAGGACTGATTTATTTGATTGTTTTATACCGAAACAAAAGAGCAACCCGTCGTAGAAAGTCCCGTAGGTTTATGGAAGGTAAACGCATGCATGACCGGGACAATTAACAGTGGGCAGTAAACAATAAACAATAGGTAATTGTTAATTGATAATTGCTAATTGATTGCTGAAAAATGAAAATTTACACCAAAACTGGAGATAAAGGCACTACATCATTGTTTACGGGGACTCGCGTACCGAAACATCACATACGTATTGAGAGCTATGGCACTGTGGATGAACTGAATTCCTTCTTGGGATTGCTCCGAGATCAGGAGATGGATGTCCATTCCAAAGAAATGCTGATGCTGATTCAGGAGAGATTGTTCACAGTAGGTTCTATTTTGGCCACAGAGCCGAAAAAAGATAATCGACTTAAAATTCCACGGATTAATGAAGAAGACATCGAACTTTTGGAACAGGAAATGGACCAAATGAACGAAAGTCTTCCAGAAATGACACATTTTATCCTCCCAGGCGGCCATACAACCGTGTCATACTGTCATATTGCCAGAACCGTTTGCCGCCGAGCCGAGCGCATGATTTCATATTTGCATGAAAATGAGCCCGTTCCTGCCCCCGTACTTTCCTATATGAACCGACTTTCCGATTATTTATTTGTACTGGCACGAAAGTTGTCAAACGACTTAAAGGCCCAAGAAGTCAAGTGGATTCCGAAGGCGTTGGACTAAAAAAATCGTTTTTTTAACCCAATAGTTTTGTCAACTCCAAAATAATTTTTAATTAATACTGTTTTTACTTGACTAATTGAGTTTAAAAATTATTTTTGCAAAAAATTTAAAATCAAACCGTTACTATGTACTGGACACTAGAATTAGCCTCATATTTAAGTGATGCGCCTTGGCCAGCCACCAAAGACGAACTGATAGATTACGCAATCCGTACCGGAGCTCCATTGGAAGTTGTGGAAAACTTACAATCCATGGAAGAAGAGGGCGGGGAGATATATGAGTCCATTGAGGAAATATGGCCCGACTATCCTACCGAAGAAGACTATCTTTGGAATGAGGATGAATATTAATTTCGGAAAACACAAAGCACGTTAAAAAGTCTCACTAGAGGCTTTTTTTTATGTAATTTTGACAGCCCAGCAAAAGAATTCCACCATATTCTCATCAATGGAACAGCTTTTGCCATTCTAACGAAAAGACATTTCATGAGTTTGATTAATTCCGTACTGAAGGTTTTTGTAGGAGATAAATCAGAAAAAGACGTTAAGTCCCTACAACCTTTGGTAAAAGAGATAAAATCCTTTGAGCAGGAGCTTGAGGGGTTGAGCCACGATGAACTGAGAGAGAAAACCGCTTCCTTTAAAGCACTGATAGCCGAGAATTGCAAAGAAATCAATGATAAGATTGCAGTGCTGGAAGCAGAAGTTGAAAATTCCAACGACATTGACCGTAATGAGGAAATCTATGCTGAAATAGACAAACTCAACGAAGAGGCCTACGAAATTTCCGAAAAGACCCTCAACGATATTCTTCCTGAAGCATTTGCTGTTGTCAAAGAAACGGCAAAACGCTTCGCCGCCAATGAAACCCTGACCGTTACCGCTTCAGAATTTGACCGTACCATTTCCGGAACAAAGGACTATGTAACTTTAAAGGATGACCAAGCCGTTTGGAACAATTCCTGGGATGCCGCCGGTAAGGAAGTTACTTGGGACATGGTACATTATGATGTACAGTTGATTGGTGGTATTGCACTGCACCAAGGGAAAATCGCCGAGATGCAGACTGGTGAGGGTAAAACCCTGGTGGCCACTCTCCCACTCTATTTGAACGCATTGGCAGGAAAAGGGGCACACTTGGTAACCGTGAACGACTATTTGGCCAAAAGGGACAGTGCTTGGATGGCTCCTATATTTGAGTTCCATGGACTTTCCGTGGATTGTATCGACAAGCACCAGCCTAATTCAGACGGAAGGCGAGCAGCGTATAATGCCGACATCACCTATGGTACCAACAACGAGTTTGGTTTTGATTATTTGCGTGACAACATGGCGCATACGCCGGGCGACTTGGTTCAACGTCCACACCACTATGCCATTGTGGATGAGGTGGATTCCGTATTGATTGATGACGCTCGTACTCCTTTAATTATATCTGGTCCCGTTCCTGAAGGTGACCGACATGAATTCAACGAGTTGAAACCAAAGGTTTCTGATATCGTTCAAAAACAACGACAACATTTAACCGGAGTTTTGGCCGAGGCTAAAAAACTCATCGCTGCCGGGGACACCAAAGAAGGTGGATTTTTATTGCTTCGCGTACATCGCGGATTGCCCAAGAACAAGGCGCTTATCAAATTCTTGAGTGAAGAGGGTGTGAAGCAGTTGTTGCAGAAGACCGAAAACTTCTACATGCAGGACAACAACCGGGAAATGCCAAAGGTTGATGAAGACTTATTGTTCGTTATTGATGAGAAAAACAATCAAATAGAACTTACGGATAAAGGAGTTGATTACATTTCCGGGGATCAAGACAAAGATTTCTTTGTGATGCCTGACATCGGAAGTGAAATTGCCAAAATTGAAAATCAAGACCTTGAGATTGAAAAAGAGGCCGAACTCAAAGAGGACCTCTTTAAGGATTTTGCCATTAAGAGTGAGCGTATCCACACCATGACCCAGTTGTTGAAAGCCTATACCCTCTTTGAAAAAGATGTGGAGTATGTGGTGATGGACAACAAGGTGATGATCGTGGATGAGCAGACCGGTCGTATCATGGATGGTAGACGCTACTCCGATGGATTGCACCAGGCCATTGAAGCCAAGGAAAATGTGAAAATTGAGGCGATGACCCAAACCTTCGCCACCATCACCCTGCAGAACTACTTTAGAATGTACAACAAACTTGCTGGGATGACGGGTACAGCTGTTACCGAAGCTGGTGAGTTCTGGGAAATCTACAAGTTGGATGTGATGGAAATTCCGACCAACAGACCCATCGCAAGAGATGACAGGCACGATTTGATCTATAAGACCAAGCGTGAAAAATATAATGCCATCATTGAAGAGGTAACGCAGCTTTCCAATGCTGGAAGACCTGTTTTGATTGGTACCACATCGGTAGAAATTTCGGAATTACTCTCAAAATTACTGAGTGTTAGAAAGATACCGCACAATGTATTGAACGCCAAGTTGCACAAAAAAGAAGCTGACATTGTTGCCGAAGCCGGTAAATCCGGTATTGTAACCATCGCCACAAACATGGCCGGTCGGGGTACGGATATTAAATTGAGTCCAGAGGTGAAAAAAGCCGGTGGTTTGGCCATTGTAGGTACAGAACGCCATGATTCGCGTCGTGTGGATAGACAGTTACGAGGTCGTTCAGGACGTCAGGGTGACCCGGGAAGTTCGCAATTCTATGTTTCTTTGGAAGACAACTTGATGCGTTTGTTCGGTTCGGACCGTGTGGCCAAAATGATGGACCGTATGGGATTGGAAGAAGGAGAAGTCATTCAACATTCCATGATGACCAAATCCATTGAACGCGCACAGAAAAAAGTAGAGGAGAACAACTTTGGTATCCGTAAGCGCTTGCTGGAATACGATGATGTAATGAACGCCCAACGTGAGGTCATCTACAAGCGAAGAAAGCACGCTCTGCAAGGGGAACGCCTTAAGGTGGACATCGCCAATATGGTCTATGACACCTGTGAAATAGTTGCCGAGACCAATAAAATGGCTGACGACTTCAAGAATTTTGAATTCGAACTCATCAAATATTTCTCCATCACCTCGCCTATCACGGAAGAGGAGTTCAAAAAGATGGGCTTCCAAGAGATTGCCAATACCATTTATAAGGCTTCCTACGATTTCTACAAGCAAAAAATGGAGCGCAGTGCCACAGTGGCTTTTCAGGTCATCAAAAAGGTATACGAAGATCAGACCAATAAGTTTGAACGTATCGTGGTGCCTTTCACCGATGGCATTAAAACCCTAAACGTGGTTACCAATCTGGAAAAAGCATACAACTCGGAAGGAAAACAGTTGATCACAGATTTCGAGAAAAATATCACTTTGGCCATTATTGACGACGCATGGAAAACCCATTTGCGTAAAATGGATGAATTGAAACAATCCGTGCAGTTGGCTGTCCACGAACAAAAAGACCCACTGTTGATTTATAAGTTTGAGGCTTTTGAGCTTTTCAAAGAGATGATTGACAAGGTGAACAAAGAAGTAATTTCGTTCCTTTTCAAAGGAGAATTGCCTACAGAGAACACCAATCAAATCCAAGAGGCCCGAAGCGTACGCAGACCCAAGGAAAATTTAAAAACTTCCAAGGAAGAAATTCCAAATAGCGACGAATTGGCCGCTCAGAACAGGGCCGCAGGGCAAACTCAATCGCAACGACCACAGATTACAGAGACCATTGTTCGTGAAAAACCGAAAATTGGTAGAAACGATAGGGTCACCATTAAAAATGTGATGTCTGGGGAGAGCAAAACCTGTAAGTTCAAGCAAGCTGAACCCCTTATAGACAAAGGCGAGTGGGTACTTGTGGAGGACTAACCCCCCTAAATTGATAAAAATCATGCGGCAGCTAATATTAGCTGCCGCTTTTGATTATATCAAAAAACATATTTAGATTTACAACCGAAACACCCCGTAACAAGCTACTTTTACTACTCCATTCAACCTTATTGTAGTAGAGCAGACAACCAAGCGCAGTATATGAAGGCTCCTGTCAAGGATAAACAACTTTTGCAAGACAAAACCGATTTGATACTTAAGGTTAACTATAGCTCTTCTTTATTTGCGTTCATTTTGGGCCTAATTTGCCTATTCTTTTTGGATATAAATGGCATAATTCCCTATGCCTGCTTTGGTTATGCAATTCTTAACCTGGTAAATACCTTACTTTACAAACAGCATAAAAACCTAATACTCACCTACAACATCACTTCCATAATTTCCATGGTTGGGGCTACCGTTGTAACCATTTACAGTGGTGGCATTCAGAGCCCTTTCATTTTTGTTTTGGCCATTGTTGTGTTTGCCGGGTACGTGACCACCAAGGTTTTTGGCCAATTGTACCTCATTGTCAATCTAGCGGTATTGGTCATCCTTTTTTTATATGATATCGGGGACTTCCAGATATCCGAAAATACCGTTCCTCTAGAATCCAGAAGTTGGTTTGCCTTTCTGAGTGCTGTGTTCGCCGTCTATTTGTTGGGAGGAGTCTTTGGGAAAAACCTACTACGAGCCCACCATAAACTCTACAAGTCCAGAAACGAAATTCAGGAACGAATTGAGGAAAAAGAAATCTTATTGAAGGAAGTACATCACCGAGTTAAAAATAACCTTCAGACCGTTTCAAGTCTTTTGAGCCTGCAATCCAGGGCCATTGCTGATGAAAAAATCAGCAATATCATCAAAAGCAGCCAGAATCGAGTAGTATCAATGGCCATGGTTCACGAAATGCTCTACAAACGGGATGACTATCTTTCCAAAATAGAACTGAAACCCTATGTAAAAGAGCTGTGCGACTATTTGGTCCGCTCTGTGAAGGGAAATACCAATAATGTGAAGGTAGATTTAGATATCGACGATAACAAGCTCAGTATCGACACAGTTATCCCACTTGGATTGATTATCAATGAAACCATCACAAATGCCCTTAAATATGGTATAACAGAAGGGCATGGTGGCGAAATACACGTTTCATTGCACAAACTGGACAACAATCGCTACGAAATGTATCTGGGAGATAATGGCATTGGCTATTCGGAGGATATCAACCCAAGAACCTCCAATTCGCTTGGTTTAAAATTGATTTACAACTTGGCACGCCAACTTCGCGGTACCATTTCAAGGGATTATGAAAAAAAGGGTACCTATTACCGCATTGAATTCGAAGAAGTAATTGAAGAATTCAACTCGGTAGACTGATTTCTTGTTATTGGCAGTTATCTACAAATTCCTGTTACCCAATCAATGAAATAAGAATTACCTGAATTTTTTGCTGCGCAAGGAAAAAACTATGGATGCGATTACAAACGCCAAGCTTAAAAAAAGTGTAAATGGTATTAAAAGCCCCAATATCATGATTATGCCAATTTTGCCTTGTTTCTTTTTGTAGCGAAAGAAAGTTCCTTTTTAACCCTAGAGTTTTTGAATTTGTACAATCTGGTCATCTTTCTGTCCTTCTTAATTTCCTTCTGGATTGCAATGTTCAACTCTACATCGGCAGTTTTGGTTTCTACCTTTACTTCTTTGGAAATATCTTGGGCCATGGCCATTGTTCCGAAAAATGTTACTGCGATGATGGTTAAAATTGTTTTCATGATTTGGGTTTTATTTACTTTGTAAAGCTACCCTCACATGTCCCCTGGGGTCGATTTGTGTCGCCCAACCCCCCTTTTTTTTCGTTGTAAAAACTTTTCTTGGCTGAAGTGCATTTTATCGACGACGAACGTTTTTGGGTTCAAAAACAGCATGGCGACGACATGTGCATTTCATCGATCATTACAATGACCGTTCATCTGTAACTTACTGATAGCAAACCAACTATTTGTAGGAAAAAGAATACGTTTTGTAAGAATATAGTGTATTAACTATTGAAATATTCCCCTTCAAACTCCAATGCAGAATGACATGGAATCGGGCTGCATTCCATCACGATTAACAAATTTTAACAGCATTTCAAGTAATTGTTCCTAACTTCTTCCCACTAAACAAAAAACACTAAAATGAAAACCGTGGGAATTCCATTTGTACTCCTGTTACTTTTAACTTCATTTGGATGTCAGTCCAAAAACAAATCAGAAAAACCAGAGTTGGTCCAAAAAGAGGAACTTGAAGTTTCCAAAAAAGAATCGTTTACCGAAAGTGAACTTCAGAAATACGAAACCGCTTATTTTGCCAGCGGATGTTTTTGGTGTGTGGAGGCTATTTTTGAAAGCGTCAAAGGCGTGAAAGAAGTGTATTCTGGATATTCCGGGGGTACAGAAAACAACCCCACTTACGAACAAGTATCCTATGGACAGACGCATCATGCAGAAGCCGTGGAAGTGTATTACGACCCAAAGGTCATTTCTTTCACACAATTGGTGCAGGTATTCTTCGGTTCTCATGATCCCACTACGCTAAACGGTCAAGGACCCGACCGCGGGGCCCAATACCGCTCCATCGCATTTTATAGAAATGACGCCGAGAAAAAGATAATCACTGATTATATGGCCAAGCTGCAGGCTGAAAACGTTTATGACAGACCTATTGTTACGGAGGTGAAGAAGTTTGACAAATTCTATATGGCTGAGGATTACCATCAGGATTATGAAAGAAATCATCCGAACAATTCATACATCAGGAATGTATCCATCCCCAGATTGAACCGGTTTAAGGCCAATTTTCAATCCTATTTAAAAGAAGGAGCACACTAAAACGGAAAAGTAACTTAGGAAACGTAGCAGTAATTGCTGTAGAACAACCAAGAATTTGGTCTGGGAAAGGCAATGGGTGTTTGGAACCCTTTGTGAGATGCAGGCACTATTGTTTTAGCACCACCTCGCTATACTTGGAGTTGATATTGATGGCTTTACCCTCTTTGCTGGCCATATTATACCCTTTGTGAACGGTAGTATTGAAGTTTTTGGACGTACTTATGGATATGCTTTTGGGATAGGTAAATTCCGATGAGGTTTCGTTCACATAAATTTTGAAGGGAACCTGAGGCACCTTGCAGTCCACTTCCCCATTTTCCACCGTAATGTCAATATTGGAAAAATCGTCGGAGACAGAATCAATGTTCAACGCCCCCATGCTACTTGTTACCAAAACAGTATTGGCGAGCCTCCCGATAATCACGTTGGAAGAAACCGAATTCAATTTCAAGTCTTTAACTTCTTTCAAGTTAACCCTGTCTGAATAATCCGTTTTTAATTGCCCGTAATTCCATTTCTGCACCACAACGGGCGAATACGAAGCCCGAATATTGGTTTTGTCCCCATCAATGGTAGAAGCATGCAAGCTTGCGTAAGACAAGCTTGCATTGATGTTCTTTGTGTTTGAGGCCAATTTTACTTCTCCATGTCTAACATCCATTTTTAGTTTGACGCTTTTGGGCATTTTGATTTTGATGCGCTTTTTCACTTTGTATTCCTTGTGCTCACCATCATCAGAAGATAAATAAAAAACATTGGGACCTCCATTGTTCACGCTAATAACATGGCGCTTCACTTCAGATTGCTGTTTCCTAACCTCTTCAAGTTGCTTACGCCTTTCCTCTTGGGCTTCTTGGCGTAACTGCTTTTGCTCTTCCGCCATGACCTTACGCTCTTCAATCAATTGCTTGCGGTCTTCCTCCATTTGCTTTCTGTCCTCAGCATGCTCTTTGGCCATTTCCGCCATACGCTCACTCCACTCCTTAAATCGCTCTTTATACTCCTTGTCAAAATTTTTATCGAAGTCCTTTTTCCATTCCTTCAGGTATTTGTCCCCATCCTTTTTATAGGCTTCATAATCAAAATCCATATGAGGCATTGGTGGCATGGGCGGCATTGGAGGAATATCTGGCATCACAAACTCGAAGCTTGGAATCTCTGGAATTTCCGGAATATCAGGGATGACAATATTAAAATCGGGCATATCAAAATCATAAACAAATGAGCCGTTTCCACCCCAAAAGGTACCTCCCTCAGTTCGGACTTCAATTTCCTTACTGTTTCCTTTGATTTTGATCTGGTCTTTTTCAAAATACGATTTTGCCTCTTCGTCCGTGGCACCTTCCAGTTCTACCACAGCCGTAATTTCCACTTGGTCCTTGTCCCATGTTTCAAATTCAATGTCCGCATAACTTGTGTTGATGTTAATGACGGCATCCTTGTCCACATTGAACGTTTCTTTGTAGGTCTTTGATTTTTCTTGGGCTTGACAGACGATACCCGTCAGCACCAGAAAAAGCCCACTACATAATATTTGATGATTCCTGTTCATTTTTTGATGAATTTAATTGGTTCAACTTTGATTTCAATTTTTGTAGCAATTGCAGACGTAACTGTAAATTTTTCACCAGCGCTCCTATGGTTTGGTCATTGGGACCCATTGCATTCAGTTCCTTATTCAATCGATGGTATTCAGCGTCCAGTTCGGCCAAGCGGTCCATATAACTGTCCATGATTTCCTTATTATTGGCATCGACCTCCAAATCGGATAGTTGAATGTTGATATTGGTGAGATAGTAATTTTCCACCTTCTTTAGATCTGGGGAAAGGTCTCCCAAAGAAATGGTTTGGTACTCCCCTTTCTCCTCTTCAGATTCAACCACTTGATTATCTATCGGATTGATTTTTTCCTCTTGTGTGGAAAAATAATAGAATGTCAAACCCAGAGCCACCACAACCGACGCTGCTATCTGCCACCAAACAAAATATCCTTTCTTTTCCTTCGGAAGTTCTTCCGTTGGCATTTTTTCATCCAATTTTGAAAGAAACCGGGCTTCATGCCCCCTTTTCATAGAATAGGTCTTTTCTTCCCTTTCCGCTTCAAACAATTTTCTAAGATCCCGTGCCATACGCGCTATCTTTTAATGATTCCTTTAATTGTATCTTGCCCCTCAACAATCTGGTCCGCGAAGCGGCCTCCGTAATGTTCATAATTTGGGCAATCTCACTGTGATCATATCCCTCCACCAAAAACAGTTGAACCACATATCGATATTTATCCGGTAATTCCTCAATGGACTTTTTCACCTCCTCCAAAGTGATACCTTCTTCCACATGCCAGTCTTGCTCATCCGTAATATGGAGGTAGCTTTCATTCAGCTCCACCGTTCGCTGGTTCTTCGATTTTAAAAAATCGATGCATCCATTTACCACAATCCGTTTCAACCAAGCTCCAAACGTAACTTCACCCTTAAATTGCTCAATCCGTTGGAACGCTTTTATAAAAGATTCCTGAACCACATCCTCCGCATCATCGTAATTTTTCACAAAACGCATGGCCACACCAAGCATACCGTCACAATATTGACGATACAGTTTTAGCTGCGCCTCTCGGTCGTTGAGCTTACATTTTTCTACCAGTTCAATTTGAAACACGGTCAGTTTGCTGTTTGGTTCTTAGTGGTTCTCCGTAAAGACGATGAAAAAAATGGAACGTTTCAGAATTTTCATTTTTAAATCGATTTTTAACAAAAAAATCCCGCTGACTTATCAACGGGATTTCTTTTTTAGTTATTTCTGATGCTTTTATTCATCCATCAAAAGATTCAAATGCACGGTGATATTATCCCGCGTAGCTTTGCTATAAGGGCAAATTTCATGCGCAGCATTGATAAGGTCCTCCCCTTTCTGTTGGTCCACTGTGGGCAAGTAAGCATCCAAAGTAGCCTCCAAAAAGAAACCTTCCTCTTCTTTGTTGAACGATATAGTGGCGGTAACGTTAAAGTCACCTAGATCATCAACACCATGTTCCTTGGCCACAGCTTGAAGGGCTCCTGCAAAACAAGTGGAATATGCTGCAGCAAAAAGCTCTTCGGGGTTGGTGGATTTGGGGTCAGGCTTTCCTTTGGAGTTTGGCATACTGATATCAAAATCAAGAACACCATCCTCACTTTCAACATGTCCAGACCTGCCTCCGGTATTGGTGGCTTTACTCTCAAAAATAGTTTTCATCTGTAAATAGTATTTAAAGTTTTGATCACTTCAAATGGAAAATCCACTTTCAATGATTCTTTGCGAGAAGTTACCATTTTGTGGGTGGATGACCTCATCAACTGCTATTAAATTTATGTGAAATACACCAGCTAACACCCAAAAACGCCCGTATTTGCCATGTGATAAACGGGAACCCATGAAAACTTTATACCTTAGTATAGAATTCGATGAGCATTACCTTTGACAACCAAAAAAAGTACACCCTCCAGCACCGTCTCCAAAATTAGGGCATTGCGCAAGCAGGAAATTTCCGTTGAAGCCCTTACCAAAGGCATTTTAAAAGGTGATAATGCCATTTTGGCCAAGGCCATTACCCTATTGGAAAGCGCCAACCCTAATCATTTCGAAAAAGCCAATGCCGTCATTGAAAATTGCCTTTCCCAACCTAACAATAGTGTACGATTAGGAGTTACCGGGGTTCCAGGTGTGGGTAAGAGTTCCTTTATTGAGACACTGGGTACCACATTGACTTCCATGGGGAAAAAAGTGGCGGTTTTGGCAGTGGACCCCACAAGTTCGTTGAGTAAGGGCAGTATTTTGGGTGATAAGACCCGCATGCAAACGCTTTCCAAAGACCCCAATGCATTTATCCGGCCTTCCCCTTCGGGGAATTCCTTGGGTGGTGTGGCCCAAAAGACACGAGAGAGCATTATGCTGTGCGAAGCGGCAGGGTATGATGTCATTTTAGTGGAAACCGTTGGCGTGGGCCAAAGTGAAATTGCCGTGCATAGCATGGTGGACTTTTTTTTATTGCTGAAACTTTCCGGGGCGGGTGATGAACTCCAAGGTATTAAACGGGGTATCATGGAAATGGCCGATGCCATCGCCATCAATAAGGCTGATGGTACCAATCTGGAACGTGCCAAACTGGCCGAAACGGAATTTTCCAGAGCTTTACATCTTTATCCACCCAAAAAAAATGGTTGGGTCCCCAAAGTGATGCGCTGTTCGGCCACTGAGAATACAGGAATTAAGGAGATTTGGGAATTGGTGGAACAATTCGTCGCTCAAAACAAGGAAAACGGCCATTTTGAAAAAAACCGAAAGACCCAGAACAAAAACTGGTTCCTCCAAACCGTGGACGAGCACATCAAACAATTTTTCCACCAACGGGAGTCCTTTAAAATGGAACAGGACAAAATGCTCAACGCCATCGACAACAATGAAATCTCCCCTTTTTACGCCGCCAAACTCCTCTTGGATAAAATCACCAAGGAACTTTAAATAAAAGCAATAAATTTGCACAGATTAAAAATCGAATGAGCACCGTTACTAACTCCCTCCTATCCATAGTGGTTCCCTTGTACAATGAAGAGGACAATGTGGTCCTGTTGACCCAAAAGATTCATGAAAGTCTTGTGGGTTACAACTACCAAATTGTTTATGTGGATGATTTTTCCACTGATAAAACACGCCAAAGAGTCAAAGGAATGGATGATGACAAAGTCCATTTGATTGAGTTGAAGAAAAACTACGGCCAGAGTTTGGCCCTTGCTGCCGGACTTGATTATGCCGAGGGCGAATATATCATCACAATGGATGGCGATTTGCAAAATGATCCTTCGGATATTCCACATATGCTTGAATATGCAGTTAGTGGCGAATATGATGTGGTGACCGGTATTCGTCAGAAAAGAAAGGATTCCTTGGTCAAAAAAATACCGTCCAAAATTGCCAATTTCTTGGTACGAAGGGTGACCAAATTGGATATTAAGGACAACGGTTGCGCCCTTAAAGTGTTCACCAAGGATATTGCCAAGGGCTTGAACCTCTATGGCGAAATGCACCGTTTTATTACACTTTTGGCCTTTTTGGAGGGTGGACAAATAAAGCAGGTGCCTGTAAAACACCATGCTCGACATGCCGGGGTTTCCAAGTATGGTTTGGAGCGCGTGTTCAAGGTGGTAGCTGATATGATGTTGCTACTCTTTATCCGAAAATATTTTCAACGGCCCATTCACCTTTTTGGGATTTTTGGGGTGCTATTGATTATTCTCGGCATTTTCATCAACATCTATTTATTGATTGTAAAGCTTGGATTTGGCGAGGACATTGGAAGTCGACCTTTGCTTATTTTTGGGATGATGTTCATCTTGGGTGGCATTCAACTGTTCACTATTGGTATTGTGATGGAACTGCTCATCCGAACCTACTACGAGTCCCAACAGAAAAGGCCTTATCGCATTAAAAAAATTACTGTAGGTGACGGAAAAGCTGCGTAAAAAGCTCATCACGGCACTGAAGTTTATCATCAGTGCGGCCCTGATCTACTTTATCTTCACCAAAATAGATCTACAGGATGTATTACAGACGTTACGAAAGAGCGACCCGCTTTATCTGGTCTTGGCCCTGCTGTTCTTTGTGCTTTCCAAAGGAATTGCTGCACTTCGCTTGAACCTATATTTTCATCAAATTGGGGCAAAAATCACCCAAAAGAGCAATCTAAAACTGTATTTGCAGGGCATGTTCTACAACCTCTTTCTTCCCGGAGGGATTGGCGGTGATGCGTACAAAGGCTATGTTATCCAGAAAGAATACCAAACCGGGACCAAGAAAGTAGTCTCCGTTTTACTTCTGGACCGTTTGAGCGGGATGCTATTGCTCTTTTTATATGCTTGCTTTTTGGCCTTGATTTCAGATAGCCCATTTTTTAAGGGTTTTCTGGGGTTGACCATTGCTGCAATTCCATTGAGCATTGCTGTTTTCTGGTGGATGAATTGGAAGTTCTTTTCCTATACCCTACCCATTTTTTGGAAATCCATTGGGTATTCGGCCATAGTACAACTGGCGCAATTGGTGTGCGTTTTGTGCATCCTCCAATCGCTTTCCATAAGCCTGGAAGTCATTGAATACCTTTTTGTGTTTTTGATTTCTTCGATTGTATCGGTAATTCCGCTGACCATTGGTGGAATTGGCAGTAGAGAAGTTACTTTCTTGTACGGTGCAAAATGGTTGGGATTGGATGCCAGTACTTCGATAGGCATCAGTTTTACCTTTTTCTTGATTACCGCCTTAATTTCGCTAATAGGAATCGTCTACCATTTTAGAAAACCGATGCTAGAAACCATTTCCTAATCCAGTTGCACCAAGTGTACCTGTTCCAATTTCTTTTGACGGGTATCAGGGTTCAAAAACTTGATTTGTAGTCGGGTGATCCTAAATTGGTCCACCGTGATTTGTTCGTGCCAGTGATACCCATTGTTTACCAGCTGCTCCAATTCTTGGTCCGTGGCGTAAATCCAGATGCCACTTTGATTCTCCAATTCGGAGATAGAAAGAATTCCAATCGGATGCTTATCATAAAAATCCAACGCCCACGTATGTCGCTCAGAAATTTTGAAGATTTTATCCACTGGAATGTCATATTCCTCCACCTTTTCAGCCATGGTAGAACCACCCTGATACTCTAGCAATCTTGGATAGAAGTGACTATTTAATAATCCATTCAACAATAAGGAACTACATACGGATAAGGTTATAATCCTTAGATATAGTGCTTCGCGCTTTAAGCAGAAATAGATAATCCCTCCCAAAACGGGGATCAACACAAAATAGCCGTGGACATATTCAAACTTGAACACATAAAAACACACCAAAACGGTAAAAATGAAGACCAGACTCAGTATAAAATATTGGAAAATCAAAATAACCTTGGCCACGCCCTGTTTTTCCTTTTCTTGAAGTTGATAGAGATAAGACGCTGAAAGAATAGCATACAATGGAATCAGAATATTGATGTAATGGGGCAACTTGAACTGTGCAAAACTTATCAGTCCAAACAAAATAGATATGCCTCCCAGCGTCAAAAATTCCATTTTTGGATTGTACGCAAATTTCTGTTGCCAAAAGATTTTCAATCTTGTCCAATAGGCTATCAATGCCAAAACCGTCCATGGCAAAAAGACCCATAAAAAGGTGTGAAAAAAGAAAAAGAAGTCACTGCTATTTTTTCCTACTCCTTCACCACTCATCCGCTCAAAGCTCTGCTCCCAGAAAATAAAAAAGATACCGCTTCTGTGGTCTTTACCTCGAATCACTTTTTCGGGATGCAAATCAAACTGCAGATAATAGGCATACAACATGGGCGCAATGGTGACGGCAAACACCAAAAGGGCCACAAGCACCTTCCAACTGAGCAGCCGTTTCCATTTTCGGGTGTAGGCCAAATGGCAAAGCAATGAAACCCCAATGACCACCAAGGCAATCTGCCCTTTGGTGGAAAAGGCCATGCCTGCTCCAAAGGCTCCCAAAACAATATGTTTCAGTGCATTTTTTTCTACATAAGCGGCCAATTGCCAAATGGCGAAAATGGTAAACCCTGTTAGAACAGCATCGGTACGAACGTCTATATTGGCCAATACAATGGTCTGCGCTGTCATGAAAATCAACGAAGCAAAACGACCAACATCCTTGTTGTACAATAATTTCCCTAGTCCATAACAGCTAAAGGCTCCAAGCAGGGTGGCTAAAATCCCGGGAATCCGGTAGGCCCAATCGTGAATGCCAAAAATCTTGTAGGAGAGCGCGGCCAGCCAATAATGCATGTGCGGTTTGTCCAAATATTCCTCTGTTCCCTTGATCAAGGTGAACCAATCATTCTCCTGGACCATTCGCATGGCCATCACCGCAAATTGGGCTGAATCATTTTCAAAAAGGGTCACGAACATTCCAGCGATGTACACCAGAACAATAAGGGAGAGTAAAAACCAGTATCTGGCCGTTGAAATCATGTACCCAATTTTTGGAATGCAAATATAGCCAACTTGGCAAATAACCATCCGAACAAAGTACCCACCGAGGCACCCGTAAGAACATCCAAAGGATAATGAACCCCAATATAAATGCGACTATAAGCCACCACACAGGCCCACAGCAGCAATGCTATTCCGATAAACTTCACTTTTCCTCGAAACAAAATCGAAAAGAAGACTGCAGGCCCAAAGGAATTGGCAGCATGTGCAGAAAAATACCCGAACTGACCTCCGCAATAGCTTTTCACCAAACGCATGACACTGCTGACCTCCGGGTCGTGACAGGGGCGTAGTCTCTCTATTCCATATTTAAAGAAGTTGGAAAGTTGGTCCGTGCAGGTAATCAATAACGCGACTGAGACCAAAATGATTCCGGTGAGTTTCCAACCGTAAAATTTATAAGAGAGATACAGCAACAGCACATAAAGTGGGAAAGAACTTTTAGTGTTGGTCATGAACATCCAGAAACCGTCCCACAATGGAGTTCCCAGTCCATTTAGGAATAAAAAAAGGTCTTTATCGTACTGAAGGAGCTGTTCAAGCATTAGGCATCATATCTTGAAACTTCCCGATCGTAAAAAGCGGTTGCAGCTTCAATCAAATTTTCTGTTTCATCCATTAAATCCGCCTCATCTTCTTTGGAAAACTCCTCCATCCATTCCACTTCATCATTTTCCAGATTGATGATAAATCGTGGATATTCGGTATGGACGATAAAAATGGCATCTGGATAATCGGTGTTATCGGCCAAAAGAAATTTGGGTAGTTCCATATTTTATGCGTTGGATTCCAATAGTTTGGAATGATGTTTAGTTCTAATCAGCTTTTTGGTCAAATAGTTGAACCGAAGATACAACATTACGGCTGATGCTGTCAATCCCAACAACAAACCTATCCAAATTCCGGTGCTGGTCAGCTCGGTGTGCAATCCGAGGAAATAACAAACCGGAAAACCAATCAACCAATAGGCAATAAACGTGATAAAGGTAGGAATCCGCACATCTTGCAATCCACGAAGTGCTCCCAAAACCACCACCTGCAATCCATCGGAAATCTGAAAAAATGCAGCCACCAACAATAATTTGGCGGCAATGATGATCACCTCGGTATTGTCCGCCTGGTTGGCAATGTCATCCACATCCAAATAAATGGTGGGGAACCAATGTCTGCCCAAAAGGAACAGGATGGCAAAGACCACTTCCAAAATAAAGGTGAGGAAAAAGATGGACTCTGCTATTCGTCGGAGTTCCCTGAAATTTTGCAATCCTTTTTGATTACCCACTCGTACCATGGCAGCTACGCTGAGTCCCATTCCCACCATAAATGTCATGCTGCTCAGATTCAACGCAATCTGATTCGCAGCCTGGGCATTTTTGCCTAACACCCCACTCAACCAAATGGCCGCGGTGAAGATGGCCACTTCAAAAAACATCTGCATGGCGGAGGGGAATCCCAAATTGATGATTTTCTTCATCACTTTCTTTTCAATTTCCCTAAAATTGAAGTTGGTCACGTAGCTTTCAAACTTCTTCTTGCGCTTCAATAAAAACCAAATGAACAAGACCATGATCACCCTAGAGGCCAGTGTCCCAATGGCAGCTCCCACGATGCCCAATTTTGGAAATCCGAAGGAACCAAAAATGAGCAGGTAATTCAGGGTGATGTTCACCACATTCGCCAATATGGTGGCATACATGGGGTATTTGGTCTGGGATAAGCCTTCGGAAAATTGTTTGAAGGCTTGGAACATCACCAAGGGCACCAAAGAAAAAGCGACCAATTCCAAATATGGAATGGCCAATTCCACAACTTCGGGCGGTTGCTCCATGTGATGCAACAAGGGTTTACACAACAAGATGATGCCAAAAAGGGAAAGTCCCAACAGGGTACAGAGCACCAAACCGTGCTTTAAAGCTCTTTTTCCATCAGCAGGGTTGCCGGCACCATCCGCCTCGGCCACCAAAGGGGTTATTGCAGTGGAAAAACCGATTCCCAAGGACATAGCAATAAATACAAAACTGTTGCCCAAAGAGACCGCTGCCAATTCGGCAGTGCCCAACTGGCCAACCATTATATTGTCCGCAAAGGCGACAAACGTATGGCCCAGCATCCCCAAAATTACGGGATAAGCAAGCTTAAGATTATATGAAAATTCTCTGGTATATTGTTGGAACACAATGGCAATTTAAAGAGCACAAAGATAGTTGGATTCTAAATTTTGGAATACCCAAAAAGAGGTTTGTTGATAATTTAGAACAACCGTTATATGCTTTTCGCCTCTTCCCAAAAAATATCCATTTCAGCCAAGGTCATTTCTTTGAGGGTCTTTCCAGATTCCTTGGCTTTCCCCTCCAAATATTGAAACCGTTTGATGAACTTTTTGTTGGTGCGTTCCAAGGCATTTTCTGGATTTACATTTAAAAATCGGGCATAATTGACCATGGAAAAGAGCACGTCGCCAAATTCCGATTCAATTTTGTCGGCATCGTTGGATTCCACTTCCACTTGAAGCTCTCCCAATTCCTCCTTTAATTTTTCAAAGACCTGTTCGGGGTGTTCCCAATCGAACCCCACGCCGGCCACTTTTTCTTGAATTCTGTTGGCTTTGACCAACGAGGGCAAACTATTTGGAACGCCTTCCAGAACACTTTTTTTGCCCTCTTTCAATTTTATATTTTCCCAGTTTTGTTTGACTTCATTCTCGTCCTGTACCTTTACATCGCCATAAATGTGCGGATGTCGATTGATCAATTTCTCACAGATTCCGTTGGCAACATCCGCAATATCAAAGTCTTGGGTTTCAGAACCAATCTTAGCGTAAAAGACAATGTGCAACAGTAAATCGCCCAGTTCCTTTTTCACTTCTTCCAAATCATTGTCCAAAATGGCATCACCCAGTTCATAGGTTTCCTCTATGGTCAAATGGCGAAGGGTCTGCATGGTCTGTTTTTTGTCCCACGGGCATTGTTCGCGTAATTCATCCATGATGTTTAGAAGTCGTTCCACTGCCTTCAGCTGCTCAGATCTTGCGTTCATCTATAAAATTTTATTCAAAAGTACAAAGACCATACTTTAAGACGATGTTGAATTTTTGGCTAAATTACGAAGACTATCAACCAGTTTTTAACACCCTATTGTAACGTTATGATTTATAGAATACAATGTTTGCTGGCCGTTATTCTTCAAATTACCCTTTTCAACACCAAAACCATGGCTCAAGAAAAAACAATTGACCAAAAAGTGGATTCCTTACTACAACTGATGACATTGGAGGAAAAAGTAGGTCAAATGAACCAATACAATGGTTTTTGGGATGTAACGGGTCCTGTTCCCGAAGGAGGCAACGCCGCCGTTAAATATGAACATCTTAAAAAGGGATGGGTCGGTTCAATGCTCAATGTTGTGGGCGCCCAAGAAGTACGAAAATTGCAAAAATTGGTCGTGGAAGAATCCCGATTGGGAATCCCCTTGATTTTTGGATTTGATGTGATACACGGCTACAAGACAATTGCTCCAATACCGCTTGCCGAGGCGGCGAGTTGGGACTTAAAAGCCATAGAAAATTCTGCCCGAATCGCAGCTGACGAGGCTTCCGCTGTTGGCATCAATTGGACCTTCGCCCCTATGGTGGACATTTCGCGGGATGCACGTTGGGGACGCGTTATGGAAGGTGCAGGGGAAGATACATATTTAGGTTCGCAGATTGCCAAGGCTAGAGTAGTTGGTTTTCAAGGAAACGACCTTTCCAAACCCAATACCATTGCAGCTTGTGTTAAACACTTTGCCGCTTATGGTTTTGCAGAGGCGGGCAAGGACTACAACACAGTTGATATTGGCACAACAACTCTTTTCAACACGGTTCTACCCCCGTTTAAAGCGGCTGTGGATGCCGATGTGAAAACCGTAATGAACGGATTCAATCTTTTAAATGGAATACCCGTCACCGCTGATAAATTTCTGCAACGCGATATTTTGAAGAGCAAATGGGGTTTTGATGGGTTTGTAATATCAGATTGGGGCTCGATTGGCGAATTGGTCCCCCATGGATATGCCAAAGATTTGAGCCACGCCGCTGATCTTGCGGCCAATGCCGGTTCTGACATGGACATGGAATCAACGGCCTATGTCTCACATTTAGTGGAAAATGTGAAAAACGGCAATGTGGATGAATCTTTGGTTGATGACGCGGTTCGGCGAATCTTGAAAGTTAAATTTGAGCTTGGCCTTTTTGATGACCCTTATCGCTATTGTAGTGAAGAAAGACAAAAAGAGCGTCTCAACCATAAAGACCATCATGCCGGTGTATTGGAAATGGCCAAAAAATCCATAGTGCTCTTAAAGAACACTGGAAACCTTCTTCCATTGCAAAAAAATCAGAAGAATATTGCTGTTATTGGTGAATTGGCCAGTGATAATAATAGTCCCTTGGGAAGCTGGCGTTTAGGGTCCGATGACCATTCCGGTATTTCCGTTTTGGAAGGTTTAAAAAAATTCACCCAAAATGTCTCCTATGCCAAAGGCCCTCAGGTATTTGACTCTGAAGTCAGTTTTTTAAATGAAGTAAAGGTCAATGAAACTGATACTTCAGGAATAGATGAGGCCGTTGCATTGGCAAAAGTCTCTGATGTGGTAATCATGGTTTTGGGAGAACATGGCTTTCAAAGCGGAGAAGCACGAAGTAGAACACAACTAAATCTTCCAGGTTTACAACAAGAACTATTAAAAGCTGTTTACGAAGTCAATAAAAATATGGTATTGGTTTTAATGAATGGGCGGCCCCTTACTATTGAATGGGAAGCAGAAAACATTCCTGCCATTTTGGAGGCATGGCAATTGGGTTCCCAATCGGGAAATGCAATTGCCCAAGTGCTGTTTGGCGAATACAATCCAAGTGGTAAGTTGCCCATGACTTTCCCAAGAAGCGTTGGCCAAATACCCCTTTACTATAATCATTTCAGCACGGGGAGACCTAATTCACAACCCAATGTATTTTGGTCACATTACAGCGATGAAAAAAATGAGCCTTTGTTTCCATTCGGATACGGACTCAGCTATACTACTTTTGACTATACCAATTTAAAGGTTGATACTTCGGATGAAAGCAATATCAATGTTTCAGTTACCGTAACCAATACCGGCGACTTAATGGGCGAAGAAGTAATACAACTCTATATTCATGATAAAGTTGCAAGCGTAGTGCGGCCAGTGAAGGAATTAAAGGGCTTCAAAAAAATAAGTCTTGCTCCAAAAGCTTCCCAAAACGTTGAATTTGTATTGACAGACCAAGAACTTGGTTTTTATGACCAGAATTACAATTTTATGACTGAGCCTGGAGAATTTGAAGTAATGGTGGGTACCAGCTCACAGGAATATCTTCAAAAGACTTTTATAAAAAACTAACGTTCTGCTTATCAACATGAAATTACTACTATACATATCGATTTTTGGTTGCATTCTTCATTTGAATGCACAAGAAATTATTAAGCTTCCCAATACCGAAGCGCCTCCCATAACCTGGGAAACTCCAGAAAACGAATATTTTTCCAATATATGGGGTGTTGATGTCGTGACCAATGTATCCGAACCCAGCATGCAGGTTTTTCGACCTAAAGACGACATCAATACGGGCACTTCTGTAATTATAGCGCCCGGGGGTGGATTGTTCGCCCTAAGCATCAACAGTGAAGGGAATGATGTGGCCAAATGGCTGAACGAAAAGGGCATTACCGCCTTTGTCCTTAAATATCGATTGGTTCCAACCGGAAAAGATGGGGTAGCTGAAATAGAAAATGAAGCCCCAAAAGAACCCGAAAAATTTATGGAACGTGTACGTACCGTTCTCCCCTATTCCATAAAAGATGGGTTAAATGCCATAAAACATGTTCGTGACAATGCAACTACCTACGGAATTGACCCCAATAAAATTGGTTTTATGGGTTTCTCTGCCGGAGGAGCTGTAACAGCTGGGGTAGCGTACAACTATACCGAAGAAAATAAACCCAATTTTTTAGTGCCTGTGTACTACTGGTCCGATGTAGTTCCGCTTGAAAAACCAAAGGGCGATGCGCCTCCCCTATTTTTGGTCTGCGCTTCAGATGACCCTCTTGGCTTGGCAGCAGGAACCATAGCGCTGTATTCCTCATGGTTGGAAGCCAAAAAAAGTGTAGCCCTTCAAATGTACAGCAAGGGCGGACATGGATTTGGAATGCGTAAACAAGGATTGCCTTCAGATACATGGATAGAGCGTTTTTATGAATGGAGCAAAACTCAAAATCTGGTCAGTGACTATTAATCACTATCACACAAAACACATCGGCATGAAAAAATTATTCATATTACTACTATTTGTTCCCTTCTTGGGATTGGCCCAAGCTCCAAATCGCTTTGATAAGGAGGTAATGGAAATCCAAAAAAAGAATGATTCCCTTTGGGATTCCTCAAAACCTACGACTGTTTTTACGGGTAGCTCCAGTGTGAGAATGTGGAGGGACGTCCAAGATAGATTTCCAAATCAGCAAGTGTTGAATACCGGATTTGGAGGTTCCCAATTTTCAGATTTAGAATTGTATTTAGATGAGTTGATTCTCAATTACCAGCCTGTGAAAGTCTTTATTTATGAAGGAGACAATGATGTAAGCGCCAAGAAAAGACTCCGGGATATTGTGGATACTTCTGAACGGATTGTGACCGTGCTTCAACAAAAAAATCAGAACATGGAGATTGTTTTGATTTCACCAAAACCTAGTATCGCCCGATGGAAAATGAGAGGAAAGTACCGCCGGTTGAACCGAAAACTAAGTAGGCTGGCTGAAAAAATCGATGGGGTCGATTTTGTGGATGTTTGGTACCCCATGCTGGACAAAAGAAAAGTAAAACAGGACATTTTCATTGAAGATGGACTCCATATGAATACCAAAGGCTATGATATCTGGTACGAGGTATTGAAAACCCATTTCGAATAATTAATTAATCAAAAAACACTGTGATCACAAGGACATTACTGCTCTTTTCCGCTATCATTTGCGTAGGGGCTTGCCAACCCGAAAAAAAAGAAATCCTATTCCCCAAAACTGACCTAGCTTCAGTTCCACTGATTCCAAAACCCATAAAAACGGTGGCAACCCACAGTGCTTTTGGTTTGGACTCCAATACGGTCATTTATACCTCAACACAGGACCCGGCTTTTGAGAAAGTTGGACAATTTCTTTCAGAAAAGATAAAAGGGAAAATTGGGTTGGACCTTGCAGTAAATGATAACAATTCAGGAAAATTAGAGCGTTTGATTTATATCAATCAGTCGGACAGTGCGGATTTGGAAACTCCAGAATCCTATCAGTTATATGTTCAAAAGGACACCATTTTCGTCAATGCCAAAACCGCCGCGGGTGCGTTTAGGGGCATCCAGACGTTACGTCAACTTATCCCCGAAAAAAGCAATGATACGCTTACGGACCATCCACTTTGGTTGATTCCAACCGGAAAAATTGTGGACGCTCCCAAGTTTGAGTATCGCGGTGCGATGCTTGATGTAGCTCGACATTTCTTCACTGTGGATGAAGTAAAAAAATACATCGATATTCTGGCGTACTACAAGTACAACACCATTCATTTACACCTTTCCGATGACCAGGGATGGCGCATTGAAATCAAGTCATGGCCAAAACTCACCGAGGTGGGAGCTAAAACCGAAGTTGGCGGTGGTGAAGGTGGATTTTACACCCAAGAACAATACAAGGATATCGTTCAATATGCCGAGGATAGACACATGACTGTAATTCCTGAAATTGATATGCCCGGCCACAGCAATGCCGCTTCGTTGAGCTATCCGTTCCTCAATGGCAATGGAAAATCATTGAAACCATACACCGGCACCAGAGTTGGTTTTAGCACTTTTGATGCGCAAAAAGACACGGTCTACAGTTTTTTGGATGATGTTATTGGCGAAATCGCTGCGATAACGCCTGGCCCGTATTTTCATGCGGGTGGAGATGAAAGTCATGTGACCAAAAAGAATGATTATATCCTATTTGTGGAAAAAGTGGAGAAACTTGTCCAAAAGCACGGTAAAAAAATGATAGGGTGGAACGAGATTGCCCAAGCCAATCTTGACCCATCTTCCGTTGCCCAACTCTGGAATGAATCACACAGCGCCATAAAAGCAGCCGAGAATGGGTTGAAAGTGATTCTTTCCCCATCGGAACGAACCTATGTGGATATGAAATATGATTCCATTTCCGAATACGGCCTCACTTGGGCTGGCTTAATTCCTGTGGATGTAGCCTACAACTGGAACCCAGAAACCTATGTTGAAGGGCTGCCGAGAGAAAGTATTATTGGAATTGAAGCACCATTATGGTCAGAGACCATCAGCAACAGTGCCGAATTGGAATATCTGGCCTTTCCACGTGTGATTGGGATTGCCGAATTGGGTTGGTCCCCAGCAGAACATTGCAACTGGGAAGAGTACAAACAGCGTTTGGCCCAACAGGTTCCGTATTTAAATCAGATGGAAGTGAATTATTACCCAAGTCCTTTGATAGACTGGAAGAAAGAATGATTATTCCTCTTCACTGGAAGCCACAGAAGTTGGCTCTTCCTCAGCATCCTCTTCTGTAACAAAATCTGAAATGTTGTTATCGATGAGGATGTTGTACCATTGAACGATTTTTTTGATATCACTCGCATACACCCGGTCCTCATCATAGTTGGGCAGAATTTCGAAGAAATATTCCTCCAACTCAATTTTTTCGGCCTTGTGGCTGATTCCAGTTTTCTTGCCGTCCTCTTTTTCCTTGATTTTCTGGAAAACTTCGCGAAGCGGTACCTCTTCCTCCAAGGTGTAGATGGCTATTTCAGAAAGGACACTGACATTACTTCTCATCCCCACGGTAACTCTTTTTCCATCCAAAAGGGATTCCCCAACAAAACCACTTCTTGTTTGGGTCAATAATTTGAAAAGTCCGGGCTTACCGCCAATCGATAAAATTTTGTCCAATGCCATTCAATAAGATTTATGCGCGCAAAAATATAGTATTCTCTGAAACGTCAATTTTTTTAACGTCCTTTTTTGATATTGGGGAACCGCATTTTGTAGTCGACTGCGATTTTTCCTTTTGAAATTTTCTCCAACCTACTTTTCAGCAAGCGCTTCTTTAATGTTGAAAGTTTATCTGTAAATAAAACACCTTGGATATGGTCATATTCATGTTGAATCACCCGTGCCAACAGACCATCATAGGTTTCGGTGCGGGGCTTAAAATTTTCATCCAGGTAGCTAATGGTGATTTCGGACTTTCTTTTGACATCTTCACGGATATCGGGAATACTAAGACAACCTTCATTAAAATCCCATTCCTTCCCTATTTCCTCTTCAATTTTTGCGTTAATGAAGACTTTTTTGAAGCCGTTTAGTGCTTTTTGGTCCTCCTCACTTAAGTCTTCATCATCTGAAAACGGAGTAGTATCCACCACAAAAAGTCGAATTGGAAGACCAACCTGAGGAGCCGCCAATCCCACGCCGTGGGCATTGTACATGGTCTCCCACATATTGGTGATCAATTCATCCAGTTTTGGATATTCTTGGGTAATATCCTTTGCCATTTTACGTAAAACGGGGTCTCCGTATGCAATAATGGGTAAAATCATAAATTAAATTCTATTAAGATAGGCCTGCAAAATCAGCGTGGCACTTATTTCATCCACCAAGCTTTTATCTCGGCGTTTTTTCTTTTTCACTCCACTGTCCAACATGGACTGGAATGCCATTTTGGAAGTGAACCTTTCGTCTTGGCGCTCTACAGGTATTTCTGGAAACCTCCCTGTCAATTTTTTTAAAAAAGGCTGAATCAATGCTTCCGATTCAGAGGGCGTATTGTCCATTTGTTTGGGTAATCCTACCACAAATCGTTCCACGGATTCCTTTTCAATATAATCCGCAAGGAAGGGAATCAATTCCTTGGTCTCAACTGTGGTCAGTCCAGAAGCAATCAACTGAAGTTCATCGGTCACCGCAATTCCAGTTCTTACTTTTCCATAATCCAACGCCAAGATTCTAGCCAAACCAAAATTTTTGGCAAAAATAACCTTAAAAATGTTATGCCCTTAAAATAAGCCCCATTATTCTGGCAAGGGGACTATCTTTGCCTAAATTTTAAGAAAAATGACAGATTTAAGGGGACTTATAGAAGAAGCCTGGGACAACCGGGAATTGTTGACAGAAGAAAAAACCCAAACCGCCATCAGGGAGGTAATTGAATTGATTGACATGGGGGAACTGCGTTGTGCGGAACCCACCGCGGATGGATGGCAAATCAACGAATGGGTGAAAAAGGCTGTGGTGCTGTATTTCCCCATCCAAAAAATGGAGGTGCTTGAAGCTGGCATTTTTGAATATCACGATAAAATTCCCTTGAAAAGAGGCTATCAAGAAAAAGGGGTGCGTGTTGTTCCCCATGCTGTGGCCAGACACGGCGCCTATATTTCCAAAGGAACCATTCTTATGCCTAGTTACGTTAATATCGGCGCCTATGTGGACGAAGGTACCATGGTGGACACTTGGGCCACTGTAGGTAGTTGTGCACAGATAGGCAAAAACGTTCACTTAAGTGGTGGAGTTGGTATTGGAGGTGTTTTGGAACCCTTGCAGGCTGCACCCGTTATTATTGAGGACAATGCCTTTATCGGTTCAAGATGTATAGTTGTTGAAGGTGTTCGCGTAGAAAAAGAAGTGGTTCTTGGCGCTAACGTGGTGCTGACAGCCTCCACCAAAATTATAGATGTTACAGGTGATGAACCCATTGAATTGAAAGGAAGGGTTCCTGCAAGGTCTGTAGTGATCCCTGGAAGTTACACCAAAAAGTTTCCAGCAGGGGAATATCAAGTGCCTTGTGCCTTGATCATTGGAAAACGAAAAGAAAGTACCGATAAGAAGACTTCGCTCAACAATGCCCTGAGAGAGCATGATGTTGCGGTATAGACTTCCATTTTAATCGTTTACCAAATTTTTGGAAATACTTTTGAGGCCCAGATTTAGGTTAGGTCGTTTTTTCTTCAAAAAAAAGCAACCATATTGGAATGACATACTCTATTATCTGAAAGAGCAGCCCGGATTTTTTCAATTTTAACATGAAAAAAGTAGGGATTTGGCAATTTTGATTGTTGTAAGAAAAATAAACAGCTAAACAATTTTCGCCCTGTTTTTTTGTTATAGTTTTGTATAACCAAACCGCGTACCCAATAAATTATGGCTGGATTGAGCACCCCAAAGCAAAAAATATCAGCACTCATCATCACCTACAATGAAATGGGATACATTGAAAAGTGTATCGATTCTGTTTCATTTGCCGATGAGATAATCGTTGTTGATTCTTACAGTACGGATGGCACTTTTGAGTATTTGAAGAAGCATCCTAAAGTAAATGTGATTCAAAATCCTTTCGAGAATTTTACTGCCCAAAAGTCCTTCACCTTGAAGCAAGCTTCCAATGATTGGATACTTTTTTTAGATGCCGACGAGGTGGTAAGCGAAGCACTTCAAAAGGAAATTGTTGATACCGTTAACAATCCAAATGCCTGCGAGGCGTATTGGTTCTACCGCAAGTTCATGTTCCAAGACAGCACCTTAAATTTTAGTGGCTGGCAAACGGATAAAAATCATCGACTTTTTAGAAAAAGTAAGGCACACTTTACCGATAGAAAGATTGTACACGAAACCTTGGAAGTTGATGGTGCGTCTTGCATCCTTAAAGAAAAACTTACCCATTACTGCTATAAAAATTACGAAGACTATAAAGGTAAAATGCTCCGCTATGGCCAATTAAAGGCCAAAGAGGATTTCTACAAGGAAAAGCATTTCAATTATATTTTGATGGTGGTAAAACCTACTTGGAAATTCTTCAATCACTATGTTCTGAGACTTGGTATTTTGGATGGTAAAAAAGGAGTTACCATTTGCTATTTGAACGCATTGGGCGTTTTGGAAAGATACAGAGAGCTTAAGCGCTTGGAGAAGAAAAATGAGCTTGCCTATTACTTGGTAATGCCATAATGGGTCCACACCAATTTACTGGACCTCGTCTCTTTCCGTATAGATTGATTTTTTGCAATGGATTCTGGGGTTTTGTACCCTCTTTTGTGATCCAAATGCACACATACAGCACTGTATCGTAACTGCTTGGATTTAATTCCAAAATTGAACAGCCGTTCACCCAACTCGCGGTCCTGACCTCCGTACTGCATCCGCTCGTCAAAACCGTTGACATTTAAAATGTCTTTTTTCCAACCCGAGGAATTATGTCCGTTCCAACTGGCATTGGTGGGGGTAAATGTGTTCAAGAGTTTTGATATGACCCCGCTGGCAGTAAGTTTGTTGTTCTTGAACGTCTTAGGAATTCCCATTTCCTTGAGCCAATGGATATTGAAACAATTTTGATTTTCAATATCTTCCAATGTGATCATTTTGGAAATGTTCATAGGCAGCATATAATACCCACCAGAGATAAAATAGCCGTGTTCTTTATTGATGTAGTGCACCTCCACAAAATCCTCACGAGGAATGCAATCCCCATCCGTCATAATAATATAATCAGCACTACAGGCTTCAACTGCCTTGTTCAGAATTCTTGATTTCTGGAAACCATCGTCCTCTTGCCATACATGAACTATGGGATAAAATACCTTTTTTGACATTTCCTCCAAAAGTTCCTTGGTCTTTGGCCCCGAACCATCATCCGCAACAACAACCTCAAAATCCCTGAAAATCTGACAATTAAACCCCCATAGCACCTTTTTAAGCCATTCTTCGGCATTATAGGTGCTTACAATCACAGATATTTTAGGTGCTTCCTGTTCGTTCTGATCCATCTGGGCAAAAATAGAAATATTAAATATTATCGCTTATGATTAATTTTGCAATCTTGGTCATTTCAATTTAATAGACAACACATTGACGGAAGAAATCAACAATTGCATCAAAGAACTAAAGGAAGGTAACCTTATCCTCTACCCTACCGATACGGTTTGGGGCATTGGCTGCGATGCCACAAATCCGGACGCCGTAAAAAAAGTGTACGCCCTTAAAAAGCGAGAAGACTCCAAAGCATTGATATGTCTAGTAGCCCATCAAGCCATGCTGGAACGGCATGTAAAAATGGTACCCGAAGTAGCGTACGATATTATGGACTTTGCCACTAAACCCACCACTATTGTTTTTGATGAACCGGTGGGCGTAGCTCAAAACCTTATTGCGGAGGATAATACGCTGGCCATTCGGGTGGCATCGGATAAATTCTGTCAATACCTCATCAATAAATTTGGAAAACCCATTGTGTCCACCTCTGCCAATATTTCTGGAGAACCAACCCCAAAACGGTTCAAGGATATCGGCCCTGAAATTTTAAAAGGAGTGGACTATGTGGTAAATTTGCCGGATGTAAACAAAGACCCCTCACCCTCATCCATCATTAAATTGGCCAATGACGGACAGGTGAAGGTAATTCGGGAATAATGATACAAGAATTCCACAAAGACGCCATACAACATCCCGTTTTTCAGCTTATCGGTGAAACCGCCGATGAATTGGGCATGGATGCATACGTTATCGGTGGATTTGTGCGGGATTATTTCTTAAAAAGAGGGACACCTAAAGATATTGATGTGGTGGCCGTAGGCAGTGGCATTCAACTGGCGAAAAAAGTAGCTTCCAAACTCAAGGGAAAACCTGAGGTTTCCATTTTCAAGAATTTTGGAACGGCTATGATCAAACACCAAGGTCTGGAGCTTGAATTCGTTGGTGCACGAAAAGAAAGCTATCATCGCGATAGCCGAAAACCTGTGGTGGAAGATGGCACGTTGGAAGACGACCAAAACCGTCGTGATTTTACCATAAATGCGATGGCCTTGTCGCTGAACAATACCAATTTTGGGCAGCTTCTGGATCCTTTTGATGGCATTTCCGATTTGGATAAAAAGATTATCCGAACTCCTTTGGAACCGGGCATTACCTATTCTGATGATCCTTTGCGCATGATGCGTGCCATTCGTTTTGCTACGCAATTGCATTTTACCATTGAATTGAAGTCACTCCAGGCAATCACCGAAAATAAAAATCGCATCAAAATCATTTCCGAGGAACGCATTGTGGATGAACTCCATAAAATTTTGATGAGCCCCACACCCTCATTAGGTTTTAAATTGATGCACCAAACCGGGCTGTTGCCGCTCATTCTTCCAGAATTGACTGCACTTCAGGGCATTGAAGAGATTGAAGGACAACGACACAAGGACAATTTTTGGCATACGTTGGAAGTGGTGGACAATATTTCCGAAACCACGGACAACCTGTGGTTACGTTGGGCAGCCCTGTTACATGATATTGGCAAAGCTCCCACCAAAAAATTCCATAACAAAATTGGCTGGACCTTTCACGGTCATGAGTTTGTAGGTTCCAAAATGGTCTACAAACTTTTTAAGCGGATGCGGATGCCGCTGAACGACAAAATGAAATTCGTCCAAAAAATGGTGTTGATGAGTTCAAGACCCATCATTTTGGCGGAAGACCATGTTACCGATTCTGCGGTTCGGCGTTTGGTTTTTGATGCTGGTGATTATGTGGACGACCTCATGACTTTGTGCGAAGCGGACATCACTACCAAGAATCCTAAAAAACAACGGAAGTACAAGAACAACTTTCAATTGGTGCGTCAAAAAATTGTGGAAGTTGAAGAGCGTGACCACGTCCGAAATTTTCAACCGCCGGTTTCGGGTGAGGAAATCATGCAAACCTTCAATTTAAAGCCTTCCAAGGAAATTGGAATCATTAAAGACGCCATCAAAGAAGCTATTTTGGAAGGTGAAATTCCCAATGAATACGAAGCTGCCTATCAATTTATGCTGGAAAAAGGCAAGCAACTAAACCTAAAAGTCCATTCAGAATGAAAAAGAACAAATATGTGGTGTACTGGCTGCTGACCGGTTGCGCACTCATTTTTATTATGGTGTTGGTGGGTGGAATCACTAGACTCACACACTCTGGGCTTTCCATCTCGGACTACAAATTGATTCATGGCACCTTGCCCCCAATGAACGAGCAAGCCTGGGAAGAAGCCTTTGAACTGTACAAGCAATACCCTGAATATCAAAAATTGAATTCCCATTTTGATCTAGAGGATTTTAAGGACATCTATTTCTGGGAATGGCTGCACAGATTTATAGGTCGATTTATCGGAATCGTTTTCATCCTGCCTTTCCTCTACTTCCTTTTCACTAAAAAATTGGATAGACCTACCATCAAAAAATGTGTGGTTTTGCTTTTTCTGGGAGGATTTCAAGGGTTTTTAGGGTGGTACATGGTAAAAAGTGGCTTGGTGGACCGTCCCGATGTGTCCCATTTTCGATTGGCCGCACACTTGACCACGGCGTTCATCACCTTTGCCTATAGCCTTTGGGTGGCGTTGGACTTGCTATATCCGACCAAAAAAGAAATTCTAAAACCCATCCGGAACCTCATCCGAATCACCTACGGTGTTTTATTGATTCAAATTATCTGGGGGGCCTTTGTAGCTGGATTGGATGCTGGTTTTATCCATAACCACTGGCCTCTTATGAGCGAGGGAAAATTGATTCACGAGACCGTATATATTGAGCAGCAACCCGTCATTAAAAACTTTTTTGAAGGAAAAAGCGGGGTGCAGTTCGTACACAGGTATATCGCCTATTTTGTGGTAGGCTTAATTGCCATGATTTGGGTACGAAGCCGGAAAATTCAGCGAACGCCATTACAGGATAAAGGACTTCAATCTATAGTTATATTGGTGTTTGTTCAGTTTTTGTTGGGGGTTTTAACGTTGATTTATGTCGTTCCCCTATGGCTGGGCGTTGCCCACCAAATTGGTGCATTTTTCTTGTTGGCCGCCATGACGTTTACCTTGCATAGGTTCTCCAAATAAGATTGAATTGTCGTAAATTTGTGCCCACTCTAAAATTTGTTGGATGATTTATAAAATCAGGATTATTCTTGATGCCGAGGAAGATATCTTTAGGGATGTTGAGATTGAGGATAGCAATACACTGGAAGAATTTCATAACACCATTACCCAAGCCTTTGGATTTGAAGGCAGTGAGATGGCCTCTTTCTACACCTGTGATGAGGAATGGAACCAAGACGAGGAAATTGCGTTGTTTGATATGAGCGAGAATGGTTCTGATATCCGCTTGATGAACGAAACCATTTTGGACGATGTATTGTCCGAAGACAACCCTAAAATGATTTATGTGTACGATTTCTTCAGCATGTGGACCTTTTTTGTGGAGCTGGCCGATGTCGTAGATGAGGAACCCGGGAGAATTTACCCCAATGTGCTCTTCAGTTTTGGGGAATTACCCGATGCTCCGCCAGAGAAAAAATTCGAAGCAGAGGAAGGAGAAGAAATGCATGGATTAGGTGATGATGACGACTTCCTCGATAGTTATGATGACATGGATTTTGACGAAAACTGGAATTAAAACCCTTAACCCTTAACCCTTAACCCTTAACCCTTAACCCTTAACCAAAAAATGCTAAATCTGTATAACGCCCAAATTGAACGAATTTCACTTCACCGTGTTGGCAACAAAAGCAAAAATGAGAATGCATTTTTATCTGCGGAGCCGTTCACGTTGAATGATGAAATGGCGGGGTTGCTCAAGGAATATTTCTTTAAACCGTTCCGAGAGAAGGAAGAGAACTATTATAAGTTTTATAATGATGTGGATTTGGAGTTCAATGATGTTTATAACTCTGTTACCGAGATTTTCGTGGACAACTCCAAAACCCATGAGGTTTCCAAAAAAATAACTGCCCACCTCTTTGAACAATCAAACCACCCGCATATTAAAAGTGGTGAGGTGTACGTGGTTCATTTCTCCGATATGGTCATCGATAACCAAAAATTGGATGCTGTTGGGATTTTTAAAAGTGAGTTGAAGCATGATTTCCTTCAGTTCAAGGAAAAAGAGCAAAACTTGGAGATTTTGATTCGTCAGGGAATCAACATCAATAAATTGGACAAGGGATGCATCATTTTCAATACGCAAAAAGAAGAAGGCTATAAAGTGTTGTCGGTAGATAGTAACCGTTACGATGCCAAATACTGGTTGGAGAACTTTTTAGGGCTTATACCACTGACCGATGAGAACTTCTTGACCAAAAACTATCTCAAATTCTGTCAAAACTTCGCGAAGGATGTGGTATTGCCAGCAGAGGACAAGCAACAAGAGGTGCTGTTTATGAACCGAGCCGTAAACCACTTCGCCAAGAACGACAATTTTGAAGAAACCTCATTTTTGAACGAGGTAATGGAAAACCCCGATTTAATTCCTGAATTCAAGCATTACAAGGTTGAGAAAGGGCCAAAATACAGCATTGAGGACGTTTCCAATTTTGATATTGCCAATAAAGCTGTTTCCGACGCTCGGAAGAAAATCAAGAATGTCATCAATCTGGATACCAACATTCAGATAAAGTTGGATTTCATCAACCCAGAATCCGCTGAAAAGTTTGTGGAAAAAGGTTGGGACGAGGAACGTCAGATGTATTATTATTTGGTGTATTTCAACAAAGAACAGAAGAGTTAGGAGCATTCAGCACTAAAAACTGAGCACTTAAAACTTTTTTTCCATAATCTGTTTCATACTGACATCTTCGTAATTTCGTTTTACGAAATCCAGGGCAAGTGACAGTACTTCACCCATTGTGGTGCTCTTTTTAAAATCCATGTCCTTGGTGAGTTCGTAGATTTCTAATTTTAGCCGTTCAATATTTTCCGGTAGGGAAATTGTATCGGGTTTAACCGCTGAAATTAAGCGTCTAATTCGATTCCCGGAACTCAAAATCCGTTTGGCCACAATGGACCGTTCTTCAATCTTATATTGATCCACGGAGCTTTTCAGTAATTTATCACGTACCAATTCCACCATCTTATAATTTTCCTTGAAAAACTGCGGACGGTACACCTTCAATTTACCTTCAAAGCTTTGCTGGTCAAAATCAATTGCCCTGATTTTATAAACCACATGATCAAAATCGTGCACTGGTACAATCACATAGTTGTAGGAACGCATGTCTCCCAACAAGCGAATCATGCAACGCTCATTGAATTTTACAAACTCCTTGGCCAATTGGGCTTTTTCAGATTCTGTGCATTTGGGTAACATGTCCTTAATAAAAACATCCCCCGGAATTCCTGCAATGTGTTCCTCAATGAGTGTATCCTTGTAGACCAAAAAGTTCAAATTGTACGGTGAGAGCATGTGCTCCAATTCCAAACCGTAAATTCGGGAGGCATCCGTCTTTTTTACATAGAAATAGGTGTAGTTGTCGTTCAAGATGTTCCTCACCTTGATACGGAAGGGCTTGGAGTTTCCAAACGTACAAAAGTCCACTGCATCCACATTCAGATATTCCAAAATCCGGTTGCTACCATCAGAATGCAGGATGGAATACACCTGTTTTAGACTCATATCGATTTCCTTACGGTCTGAATCCGAATAATACACCCGAACCCACAACGTATCCTCACCATCCGCATCATACACCACCACCGACCCAGAAAACCGTAGCAAATCCTCATAAAAAATGGGAATCTCTATTTTTCGGTTGTATCGGTCCAAATACGCGTCCAACTTTTTATGGACCGGATAGGCCGGTTTTTTCTTGGACATCAATTTTTCCTCAGACATTCTTTCCCTATTTTGTAACAAATTCTAGAATACCTCGTCAAGTTACTATAAACAAATCAAAAAACGATTCCGTCTTGGAAACTATACTGACCGTAAATCATCTCACCAAAAAATTTGGACTTCTTACCGCCGTAAAAGACCTGTCCTTTACTATAGAAAAGGGCAATGTGTATGGTATTTTGGGCCCGAATGGAAGTGGAAAATCAACCACTTTGGGCATTATTTTGAATGTGGTCAACCGAACGTCGGGTGATTTTAGTTGGTTCGATGGCAATACCTCCACCCATGAGGCATTGAAAAAAGTGGGGGCCATTATTGAACGACCCAATTTCTATCCGTATATGACCGCCATTCAAAACTTGAAGTTGGTCTGCAAAATCAAGGAAGTCCCAGAGACCCGAATTCAGGAAAAATTGGAATTGGTTGGGTTGTGGGACCGGAAAGACAGCAAGTTCAGGACGTATTCACTGGGGATGAAGCAGCGTTTGGCCATTGCCTCCGCCTTGCTCAACGAACCGGAAATCCTAATCCTGGATGAACCCACCAATGGGTTGGACCCGCAGGGCATCCATCAGATTAGGGAGATCATCAAAAAAATAGCAAATCAAGGAACCACAATCCTTTTGGCCTCGCACCTACTGGACGAGGTTGAAAAAGTGTGTTCCCATGTGGTCATTCTTCGAAAAGGGGAAAAATTGTATTCCGGCCCTGTGGACAGCATGATGGCCAGTCATGGCTTTTTTGAATTACGCACAGCCGATATGGAAAAACTCAAATCCCTTCTGGAAAAAAGTGCCAGCTTCGGAAAAATTGAAAGCTTCAACGGAACACTGACCGTCTACTTAAAAGAAGAAATGGACGCCGAAGAATTGAACAAACAAATGTTTGAAAAGGGTATTGTCCTTTCCCACTTGGTCAAAAGAAAAGAAAGTCTGGAAGAACAATTTTTGAACTTGACCAAAAACAACTAATCAAAAAACGAATGGTACGTCTACTCCAAATAGAATTCATAAAACTCTGGAACAACAGAGCCAGCAAGGTGCTAATCATATCTTATTTTGTGCTATTGACCTCAATTGCGCTTATTGCCGCCATTAAGTTCGATATCGGACCTGTACAGTTTCACTTGGCCGACCAAGGGATTTTTAATTTTCCGTATATCTGGCACTTCAACACTTGGGTAGCCGCCATATTCAAACTGTTCTTGGCCATCGTGATTGTCTCTATGATGTCCAATGAGTATAGCAACAAGACCATCAAACAAAACCTGATTGACGGCCTCTCCAAAAAAGAATTTATCCTCTCCAAAGTATTGACTGTCATTTCATTTGCACTGATATCAACCGTTTTTGTATTTGTGGTTTCCATGATATTAGGCCTTGTTTATTCAGATTACAACGAACTGTCCATCATTTTTTCCGATTTGGAATTTTTATTGGCCTTTTTCGTTAAACTGGTCGGGTTTTTCTCCTTTTGTCTGTTTCTGGGCATTTTGGTTAAACGATCGGCCTTTGCCCTTGGCTTCCTAATACTTTGGACCATTTTGGAACAAGTGGTTTTTGGATTGTTAGGTTGGAAAGTGATGAGCTGGCCCGCTGCAAAAAGGGTGAAAGACTTTTTCCCACTGGAATCCATGATGAACTTGATCAAGGAACCGGGTTCCCGGCTTTCTGCCGTACAGAATATTGGGGACCAGATTGGGGAAAACTTTCGGTTCGACTATCACACCTATTGGTATGAGTTTTTGATAGTTATCTTTTGGACGGCTCTTTTCATCTACTTGTCCTACGCATTATTGAAAAAGCGCGATTTGTAGTATATTGAGGGGATTTAATCATCCCAAGTGTTAAAAAAATTGCTCTTTCTGGGTGTCCTTTTTGCTTCCCTTCTGGGAAAGGCCCAGCAATGTCCAAATTTATTGGCTCCAACCAATGGTGCAACCAATGTGGGTGTGGATGCAACCATTTCTTGGGAGGCTACATCCGGACCCACTGCCTATCTTCTTTCACTGGGCACTACACCGGGAGGAACCGATTTATTGAACGCTCAAAATGTGGGTAACGCAGTCAGCTACACTCCACCAAAAGGATTACCCGAGAACACCGAAATTTTCGCAACCATTACCCTATTCTTCTTTAATCAACCTGATGTTATTTGCAGCAGTCAAAGCTTTACCACAGAATCGCTTACTCAACCTCCCTTATGCACACAGATGAGTTTTCCCCAAGATATGGCGATGGATATAAATCCGGCTTCTTCCATTTCATGGGATTATATATATGGCGCAACCGGATATTATGTGAGTTTGGGAACAATCGCAGGAGGAACAGACATTGTAAACAGTTTTGATGTGGGCAATAATCTCAGCTTCAATCCGCCGGGAGATCTTCCTTCTGAACAAACCATTTATGTCACCATAACCCCATATAACACTATTGGAGTAGCTTTGGGTTGCTCATCGGAAAGTTTTACAACCAGCGCGGTTTCCCCTCTGCCCAGTTGCAGCAACATGATCTATCCCCAAAACGGTGAGGTCAATGTGCCTTTATCCCCTGTATTGGAATGGAATGCGGTTGCTGGTGCCACCGGATACCGAATTACCATTGGGTCTACCCCTGATGGCTCTGATATTTTGAACAATGCCACATTTTATTCAAATTCAACCCCGGTACTAAATTTTGTACCCAACCAGACCTTTTTTATCACCATTATTCCCTTTAATGATGCAGGTGAGGCACAAGGGTGTATCCAAGAAAGCTTTTCCACACTTTTGGGCTGTGGGCCTTATTTGGATATCGCTTCAGGGGAATTTATAACCTTGAACCCAGAGATTGATTTTCCCGAGACATTATCATTCTGTGAAAATGAATCCCCATTGATTCTTACTCCCAATGATGTTGCCGATGGCTACCGATGGTATAAAATCGACCAGTTTGGTAATGAGACGGTGATTTCAGACAGCAATGAGGTTTCCATTCAAGAAAATGGTAACTATCGATATGAAGCATACAACCTAGTTTCCCAATCGGGAAATATCATTGAATGTCCCACAACCCAAGAATTTCAAGTGGTCTCGTCGGAAGCTCCCGAAATCTCCCGTTTGAATGTGGCTGGAAATGGTACGGACCGATTACAGATTATCGTGGAAACCGCTGGAGACGGTGACTTTGAATACGCCGTGGACAACAGGGACGGACCCTATACAGATGACAACGTCTTTAGCAATCTGGAACCCGGTACACATACCTTTTATGTGCGGGATAAAAATGGTTGTGGCATTGCGGAGAAAAGTTTTGTCCAAGACCTGACAGTTGAGGGATTCCCTAAATTTTTCACTCCGAATGGGGACAACATCAATGATTTTTGGCAATTCATTCAACCCCCAAATAGCGAGGCAATCGTTCTGCGAAGCATCCGGATTTTTAATCGATATGGACAATTCCTAAAGGAAATATCCCAAAACTCACTTGGTTGGGACGGGAATTTTCAAGGACGCCCACTGCCTGCCGGAAACTATTGGTTTCGTGCTGTTGATGATTCAAACCGCGAAATCAAAGGTCATTTTGCACTCAAGCGATAATCTTTCCGCTTTGCTTTAATTTGGTGCTTCCCTTTACTATTTTTATCAAATGAAGTTTCAGGTAGTATCAGAGTTCAAACCAACGGGTGACCAGCCGCAGGCCATCAAACAATTGGTGGAGGGCATCGAGGCGGGTGAGCGCCATCAGACCCTACTGGGAGTAACAGGTTCCGGAAAAACATTTACGGTGGCCAATGTGGTGGAGTCCGTGCAGCGACCAACGCTGGTATTGGCACACAACAAAACTTTGGCGGCCCAGCTGTATTCTGAGTTCAAGCAATTTTTTCCGAAAAATGCGGTGGAATACTTTGTATCCTACTACGATTACTACCAGCCCGAAGCCTACATTCCCACCAGTGGATTGTATATTGAAAAAGACCTGTCCATCAATGAGGATATCGAGAAATTGCGGTTGAGCGCCACCTCTTCCCTACTTTCCGGTCGAAGGGATGTATTGGTGGTCGCTTCAGTTTCTTGTCTGTATGGTATTGGAAACCCTGTTGAGTTTCAAAAGAACGTAATTTCCATCCACAGGGAACAGGTCATTTCACGCACAAAATTCCTGAAACAGCTCGTTCAAAGCTTGTATTCCAGAACAACGGCGGATTTTAGAAATGGAAATTTTAGGGTGAAAGGCGATGTGGTGGATGTATTCCCAGGCTATGCCGACCATGCATTCCGAATCCATTTTTTTGGAGATGAAATTGAAGAAATTGAGGCGTTGGACCCGTTCAACAACAACGTGATTGAAATTTATGATTCGCTGAACATCTATCCGGCCAACATGTTCGTGACCTCTCCGGATATCCTTCAGAATGCCATCCGCCAGATTCAGGATGATCTAGTGAAACAAATCGATTACTTTAAAGAAATTGGACGTCCTCTGGAAGCCAAGCGGTTGGAAGAACGTACCAATTTTGATTTGGAAATGATTCGTGAACTGGGGTATTGTTCCGGAATTGAAAACTATTCCCGCTATTTGGATGGACGGGAACCTGGAACACGCCCCTTCTGCCTGCTGGATTATTTCCCAGACGATTATTTAATGGTGATTGATGAAAGTCACGTAACCATTCCGCAAGTCCATGCGATGTACGGCGGTGACCGTTCCAGAAAGGAAAATTTGGTGGAATATGGGTTCCGACTGCCTGCGGCAATGGACAACCGACCTTTGAAATTTGAAGAGTTTGAAGCCTTGCAAAACCAAACAATTTATGTAAGTGCCACCCCCGCGGACTATGAATTGGAACTGAGTCAAGGGGTATATGTGGAGCAGGTAATTCGACCTACGGGTCTTTTGGACCCCATTATTGAAGTACGGCCCAGCGCCAACCAAATTGATGATTTGGTGGAGGAAATCCAGCAACGTGTAGAATTGGATGAACGAACCTTGGTCACCACTCTAACCAAACGGATGGCTGAAGAGCTTGCCAAGTATCTGGCGCGAATCGATGTGCGCTGTCGCTATATTCACAGTGATGTGGATACCTTGGAACGCGTTGAAATCATGCAGGATTTGCGTAAAGGCATTTTCGATGTGCTAATTGGCGTAAACCTGTTACGGGAAGGGTTGGACTTGCCCGAAGTTTCCCTTGTTGCCATTTTGGATGCGGACAAAGAAGGTTTCTTGCGAAGCAACCGTTCCTTGACCCAAACGGTGGGGAGAGCGGCCCGTAACCTCAACGGAAAGGCCATTATGTATGCGGATACCATTACGGATAGCATGCAAAAAACCATTGATGAGACCAACTATCGAAGGGAAAAACAGTTGAACTACAATACAGAGAACAATATCACGCCAAAAGCATTGAACAAAAGTCTGGATAGTGCACTGGCAAAAAATTCTGTATCCACCTATCACTTTCAAAAAGAAGAATTACGCGCCGCCGAACCCGATTTGGAATACCTGACTGAGGACCAAAAAGAAAAATTGATTCGGGATAAACGCAAAGCGATGGAAAAAGCGGCCAAGGAATTGAACTTTATGGAAGCCGCCAAATTGCGGGATGAAATAAAATCACTCCAAGAATCATGAAATCCTTCAACCGCATCTTCTTTCTGACCATCATTATTAATTTTGGATTGGTCATGGGCATGTATGCCCAAAAACTTACCAAGGAACAGATTGAAGTCGCTTCAAAAAGAGCGTTACCCGTCGCCGTTGAGAATTTGATGGAATTTCTTAAAATTCCAAATGACGGGAATTACCCTGACCAAATTGAGGCCAACTTAGAACGCTGCGTCACTATTTTTTCAGAAATGGGATTTAAAACCCAACGATTGGAAACCAACGGTGCTCCGCTACTTTTTGCAGAAAAGAAATATCCAAAAAACACAAAGACCCTGCTCTTTTATATGCAGATTGATGGGCAACCTGTGGATACTACGGAGTGGCATCAACCCAGTCCTTATCTTCCCGTCATAAAACAAGAAACCGCAAATGGTGAATGGGAAATCATTCCGTACGAAACCCATAAAAAGCCCTTGGATATGGATTGGCGCATTTTTGCCCGGTCGGCATCGGACTCAAAAGGGCCAGCAATGTCATTTATTTCTGCGCTACGAATTTTAGAAAATCTGGGGAAAGTTCCAGAATACAACATTAAAGCAATCATGGATTTTCAGGAGGAATTGGGCTCCCCTGACCTTCCAGAAGTGGTTGAAAAATTCGGTGACCTTCTTTCCGCAGATGGCATATTGATTATGGACGGGACCCGACATCTTTCCAATTTACCGACGCTCACCTATGGTGCTCGTGGAATTGCAACGGCTACTTTGACCTTCTTCGGTGCGAAAAATTCGTTGCATAGTGGTCAGTATGGGAATTTTGCTCCCAACCCTGTTTTTGAGGCCTCACGCTTTCTGGGTTCTTTAAAAAACGAAGGCGGCATTGTTCAGATTCCCGGATTTTATGACGGTATCAAGCTTTCAGAAAGTGAAAAGAAAAAACTCAACCAAATTCCAGAAGACTTGGACGACATCAAAACGGAACTTGGCATTTCCCAACCTGATAACGTTGGCGAAACCTATCAAGAAGCTTTGCAATATCCATCATTGAATGTTAGAGGACTAAAAGCAGCTTGGGTGGGCAAAGAGGTTCGAACGATAATCCCATCCGAGGTGGTTGCAGAGATTGATATGCGACTGGTTCCTGAATCTGATGGAAAACGGTTGATGGAATCCCTGAAACAATACATGGTGGATTATGGATTTCATCTGGTGGATTCCATTCCCACGGATGAAGAACGGGCAACATACCCAAAATTGGCTTCCTTCACTTATAAATTAGGGTCCAAACCCTTCCGCACTGATTTTGATTCTTCCATGGGTCGCATGTTGAATCGCTCCATGACCCGCCTTTTTGATGATAAATTTGTGAACATGCGCACCACTGGAGGGTCCCAGCCCATTGCACCGTTCATCAATACGCTTGGGGTTCCCGGAGTGGCCTTGCGTATTCCCAATCCGGATAATAGTATTCACGCACCAAATGAAAACCTACGAATTGGTAATTATTTGGAGGGCATTATATCCTGTTTGGCGGTATTGACGGAACCGATGGATTAAAACGAAAGCGCGCTCCTACATTGCTGAAGGAGCGCGCAAACAAACTAACCAACTAATCAACCATCATGAAACACCTAAGTTGGTGTCCTCTTCAATTTTTTATCCGATTGAAATCAATCGCTTTGGTTTTGGCAATGCCTCTTGTTTTTTGGGCAAAGTCAATTTCAATATTCCATCTTCGTATTTGGCATCAATTTTAGAACCATCCACGGTTTCGGGCAGTGTAAAGGCTCTCTTGAATGAAGAATAGGAGAATTCTTTTCTAGTGTAATTGTCCTTGTTTTCTTCGTTTTCAGATTTCATCTCACTGGAAATGGTCAATACATCATTATCCACTTCTACGGTAAAATCATCTTTCTTTACCCCAGGAACGGCAAGTTCCAATTCAAAACCTTCTTCATTGTCCTTGATATTTACAGCAGGAACTGAAGCATTCCATTTTTCGGTTCCACCGAACCAATCGGGTCCCATAAAATCGTTCATCAAGGATGGAAAAAACAAGTTGTTTCTTTTAACTAAACTCATGGCTTTTATATTTTATAAGGTTAAACTTCTAAATCACCCTATAAAAGACAAATCATGTACCAATGCTGAATTCATGTCGATATGACATGCTTTTAACAAAATATTATGTCAAAATGGCGCTAATTGTAATGCGCCTTGAAGATATTGATGAGCACATTTGGCGGAATGACATTGTTTGGGTAGTTATGCATCACTTCCAAAACCTGACTGATTGCAGCTGGAGGGAGCCCCATTCTGAGTCCAATGTTATAGAGTGTGTCCACTTCCTTTTTATGCTGTTCACGGTCGACATTCATTAAGAGCAATAGTCGGTGAAACTGCACAATACGCTCCGCCTGGGATTTTAAAACCACTTTAGGCGAACGCTCTTTCAGCAACCCATCAAAAGTCTCTTTATCTATGCCGAGATTTGAAGCTACTTTAAGCAAAAAACCATACTCCGATTCCTTTAAGGAATGGTCCACTCTGGCAAAGGAGATCATTTCGGAAAGAATGCTCAATTTTTCCTCGTAGGTGCCCATGGGTTTGGTTTTGATGTAACTTCAGTATAGATAACTCCAAAACAGCCTATTTTAGTACACTAATAATCCTAAAATTAGGTGCCCACCCATAATCTGAAAAAAGTTTCTTGGACTTTAGGATGATTGTGCTCAAGCTCTACTTAAATCGTCAATAGGAAAAAACAAAAAGGGCAACGTTAAAAAAACGTTGCCCTTATCTTTTAAAGGAGGAGCGGTTATTAGCTCAATACCTCTTTTACTTTATCGGCAGCTTCCTGGAACTGAACGGCAGAATGCACGGCCAATCCAGAATTGTCTATGATTTCTTTGGCCAATTCAGCGTTGGTACCTTGAAGACGAACAATAATCGGCACTTGAATGGCATCACCCATGTTTTTGTAGGCATCTACAACACCTTGCGCTACGCGGTCGCAACGAACAATACCACCAAAAATGTTGATCAGTATCGCCTTTACGTTAGGATCCTTCAAAATGATGCGGAAAGCCTCTTCTACCCTTTTGGCATCGGCAGTACCTCCAACATCCAAGAAGTTTGCAGGTTCTCCACCAGCCATTTTAATCAAATCCATAGTAGCCATGGCCAATCCAGCTCCATTTACCATACAACCTACGTTTCCATCCAAGTCCACATAGTTCAATCCAACCTCACGAGCTTCAACCTCAATAGGGTTTTCTTCGCGAAGATCACGCATTTCAGCATAAGTCTTTCTTCGGTAAAGTGCGTTATCATCAATGGATACCTTGGCATCCACGGCCATGATCTTATCGTCAGATGTCTTCAACACCGGATTGATTTCAAACAAACTGGCATCACTTTCTTCGTATGCTTTGTAAAGGGCGGACACGAATTTTACCATCTCTTTAAAAGCCGTTCCCGACAAGCCTAAGTTAAAGGCAATTCGTCTCGCCTGAAATGGTAAAAGTCCAGTTCCCGGATCAATTTCTTCGGTAAAAATTAAGTGAGGGGTCTTTTCAGCAACCTCTTCAATATCCATACCACCTTCGGTAGAGTACATCACCATGTTTCTACCCGTGGCTCTGTTCAACAAAACGGACATATAAAACTCGTTGGTTTCGCTGTCACCCGGATAATACACATCCTCGGCCACCAATACTTGATGTACTTTTTTACCTTCCGCAGAAGTTTGCGGGGTAATTAGGTTCATTCCGATGATGCTACCTGCCAACTCTTCAACTTCTTTCAAGTTTTTGGCCAATTTTACACCGCCACCTTTACCACGACCACCTGCATGAACTTGCGCCTTAATTACGTGCCATCCGGTTCCGGTTTCTTGTGTAAGTTGTTTTGCGGCATCAACCGCTTCCTTTGCATTTCGGGCCACGATTCCACGTTGGATCCTAACCCCAAAGCTGGCCAAAATTTCTTTTCCTTGATATTCGTGAAGATTCATCTGTGAATTAACTTTTGTTTGCCGACAAAAATAGAAAACCCCGCCGACAAATTCTAGGTGAAAGGGGATTAATTGCCTCTAGATTGGCTGCCCCAGAGAAAGGAGGCAAATTTCGTAACAAATCACCTGCTATATTTTAAAATCCTCAAAGTCCAGCGGGTCAAAATTCTTGAAATGACCGTTCATTTCAATGACGGCTTTGGTACGGTTCACTTGGCTCAACAAAGACGTTGTGGAATCTAAATGCTCCTTGATGTACAACAAACGATCTTTTTCGTTGGAAATCTGAAGCAATTCATACTCCTGCTCAAAGGAAAGTCCCATTTTGTGGGCCAAGGAATAGCTATTGAACTGCTTCGGTGAGGTCTTGGTGAAGGGAACATCCATAAGATCATACAATACTTCAACCTTTTGCAACACTTCCTGCCGAAGGTCTTCGTCGGCATCATTCTCAACCTCCAAGAACTGTACTTCTCCGCCGGAGTAAAGCTTTCCATCCATTTGACTTTCAAAAGAAAGCACCTTGAACACTTGTCTTCCCACGCAGACGACATCCATTTCGCCATTTTTATAGGTGTTCACCACTTCAACCAACTGCACCTCGGTTCCATAAGACATCATATTATTGATGAAAACCGGTATTCCAAAGGTAATAGCCTCCTTCCTACAGTCATTGATCAACTGTTTATAGCGCTCTTCAAAGATATGAAGGGGCACTGTTTCGCCCGGATAGAAAACCGATTGTAGTGGAAATAAGGGTAATTTCATTGTTGAAGTTTGCCTAAATGTACAATCCCAAATCCAAAAGAGCAAGTATGTTTTCGCTTGATTGTTGGTTTTGAAACAATTTGTTACAAATAAATGAATTTGTTTTTAATTCTTGTACAACCCGCGTAGTTACTGTAGATTTGCGCGAAAGACTAAGCACAATGAACTCCAAAGACCTATTAAAACTTACGGAGCAGTATGGAGCTCCGCTCTATGTATATGATGCCGACAAAATAGCTTCGCAATACCAAAGATTGACGAAGGCTTTTGAAGGGGTCCCACAATTACGTTTGAACTATGCCGCCAAAGCGTTGTCAAACATAAGCATTCTAAGGCTAATGAACCATTTGGGAAGCGGTTTGGATACCGTTTCCGTGCAAGAGGTGAAATTAGGCCTGATGGCCGGATTTAAACCCGAGTCCATCATTTATACACCAAACGGGGTTTCTCTGGAAGAAATAGAGGAAGCTGCAGCACTTGGGGTTCAAGTGAACATTGACAACCTTTCCATTTTGGAACAGTTTGGTAGCAAGCATCCGGATATTCCTGTTTGCATCCGAATCAATCCGCATGTTATGGCGGGAGGAAACTCCAAAATTTCAGTGGGTCATATCGATTCCAAATTTGGAATCAGCATCCATCAAATTCCGCATTTATTGCGCATTGTGGAATTGACCAATATGAATATCAACGGTATTCACATGCACACCGGAAGCGATATTTTGGATATTGATGTGTTCCTATATGCTTCTGAAATCTTGTTTGAAACGGCCAAAAACTTCAAGGATTTGGAATTCATCGACTTTGGTAGTGGGTTCAAGGTACCCTACAAGGCTGGGGATATTCAGACCAACATTGAGGAATTGGGTAAAAAATTGACCAAGCGATTCAACCAATTCTGTGAGGAATATGGCAAAAACTTGACCTTGGCGTTTGAACCCGGAAAGTTCTTGGTGAGTGAAGCCGGGCACTTCTTGGCCAAAGTGAATGTGGTAAAACAAACTACTTCCACTGTATTTGCGAGCATTGATTCTGGTTTCAACCATTTGATTCGACCTATGCTTTATGGTGCCAACCATGAAATCGTGAATATTTCCAACCCACAAGGTAGGGAACGTTACTACTCCGTAGTAGGTTACATTTGTGAAACGGATACGTTTGGCAGCAACCGTAGGATCAATGAAATTTCTGAGGGTGATATTCTTTGTTTTAGAAATGCCGGCGCCTACTGTTTTACCATGGCCAGCAACTACAACTCCAGATATAGACCTGCCGAAGTACTTTGGTACAATGGCAAAGCGCATTTGATTCGGGAACGCGAAACGTTTGATGACATCCTTAGAAATCAAGTGGATGTCAAAGAATTGTTCGAAGTCCCCAAAAAGGAAGCGGTAAAGTAGCCTCGAACACCATAGTTATTGGGTTTCATACTTTTTTGGCATAATTTTCGTTAGTTTTGTATTGGTCGTGAGACCAATATCAAAAACTCGACTATGCGTACCCTTTTTACCCAAATCAGCGTATTTTTTCTACTATTTGTAGGATTTCAATCCCAGGCCCAAGATATCACTTGGATTTCTTGGGAAGAGGCCGTTGAACTCTCACAAACAGATGCACAGCCCAAAAAAATCTTTATAGACGTCTATACCGATTGGTGTGGATGGTGCAAGAAGATGGACAAGGATACGTTTCAACATCCTGATGTTTCCAAATACATGCAGGACAATTTCTATATGGTAAAATTGGATGCGGAAGGTAAGGACCCCATCGAATTTCAAGGAAAGACCTTTAAGTTTGTTCCTTCTGGAAGAAATGGATACCACGAATTGGCCGCCGCTCTTTTGCAAGGTAAATTGAGCTATCCTACCGTAGTTTTTCTGGATGAGAAATTACAAATGCTCTCTCCCGTTCCCGGCTACCAAAAAGTGGAGCCATTCATGCAAATTGCCCGTTATTTCGGTGACAACATCTATAAGGACAAGGACTGGCAGACGTATGCTGGGAAATAGTTTCTCAAAGCTATTGTAGAAAATCAGGAAAGGAATAAATGTATTGATCCCCTTTCTGATTTGAATAATATCCTGGACCGAACATCATATTTTTAAAAACCACTTCCTTTTCATAAAGATGTAGAGAACAATATAGGGTGTTTATGCCTGGGTCCGAATTTGAAAGATTGGCAACTTCGGTCAAATTCATATACTCCAAAATCTCTTGAGGATGTTCGATTTCCAATCCCACCAAGCTGATTTCATTATTGAACTTTTGATAAACATTCCAACGAAAATTAGTATAATTCCCTGAACCATTATCCAGATAACCGGTATATGTCAATTCAGAAAACGTGTATGCTGTATCTCCTGTAAAAGTCAGATTACCCGAATTTTTCGTTAAATTCATTAATGGCAAGTCTATTGTTACATCCTCCGGATTTATCTGTTTTTTGGCCCAAATCCTAGCATTATTTGTCATTGGGGCAATGAACTCCGCCCGATAAATTTCAAAATCATCGAATAGAGGTGTCCTGATAGTAGAACTTTGTGTAAGTGGTGAAAGACGGAAATCATCATAATTAATCACATGAAACCTAATATTTTCAACTGCCTCATAATTTTCATAAGCTCTTACACTATAATATGTTAACTCATCTATGTTTTCTATGGCAACCTCTTTAAAGTTTTCAATTGGCAAGAAGTCTTCTGCACTATAATTGTCATTCAAAAAGTCGTCCAATCCAAGTTTTACGTATTTATTTTCAAATGTTGGATTTGCTAATAAAACAGAGAACAAGAAAAAATCCTCTGTGCTATTCTCCTCATATAAAAAATTATGAGACCCGTCGGATACGGAAGTAAATATTAAGTTTCCATTTGGCGCTATTAATACGCCACTAGGGCTAGAAATCAAACCTGTTCCGGATGGGGTTGATAACTGGATTTCTGTTTGGGTATTTCCATAACTGGGCCTACCCAGCCAAAACTCTTCAATATATTCATCGCCGCCTAAATTTTCTGTTCCTGGCTCAACATCAAAATATGAAGTTATGTTGGTTCTATTATCAATCGTGTTAAGCTGATAAGATGTTACCACCAAATTCTGACGGTCGTAATCATCGTCCGCATAAAATGAAATTGGTGTTCCGTCATAGCTTTTGTATTCCACGAGTTTACCATCCAATGTATGAACCGCGACAAAATCGCAATGCCCCCAAACCCTATTTAGCTTGCATAACAATCGCTTTAATGTAAAAGATTGTGCAAGTTCTGACTTGTTACCCTCTTGGTCAATAGAAACAATTTTTAAAGTGTTTGCTCCCAAGGGATAGTCAAACGGATCTATGGTGAAGGAGATGCTTTTGTTATTGGATTTTGAAACTTCAATATCATTAATGTAAAGCGTAGAGGATACATTTGTTTCACTTTGGATTAAGATATCCACTTTCGTTGAAACCTCAATAGTATAGGGTATGCCCTCAAATTCAATCTTTACTTTATCCGACGATACTGGACCTGAATCTTCACTGGAACTACAGGAAATCAACAAATAAAATGCAACCGTCAAAATTGAAAAGTATCTCATAATTGGTAACGAATGGTACGGCAAGAATACCCCTCTACATCTAAAAACCAAAGTTTTTTTAGACAAATGGTAAGTTTATTCTTTCAAATGAAAATGAGAACTACCTACTATAATTCGGGCTTTCCTTGGTGATGGTGACATCGTGCGGGTGACTTTCATGGATACCACTGGAGGTAATCTTCACAAAGCGACCACTCTCCTTTAAAGTGGCAATATCTTGAGCACCACAATAGCCCATTCCAGCACGGAGTCCGCCAATAAATTGGTGCATGCTTTCGTATAAATCACCTTTGTAAGGTACACGTCCCACAATTCCCTCAGGAACCAATTTTTTGATGTCGTCTTCCACATCTTGGAAATAACGGTCCTTACTACCATGCTTCATGGCTTCCACAGAGCCCATACCACGGTAGGATTTGAACTTCCGACCTTCGTAAATGATAGTTTCGCCTGGGGATTCTTTGGTTCCAGCTAGTAAAGAGCCCAGCATTACTGTATCGGCTCCAGCGGCAATCGCTTTGGGAATATCTCCAGTGTATCGGATTCCACCATCGGCAATAACAGGAACGCCTGAACCTTTAATGGCAGCAGCTACTTCCAATACTGCGGAGAACTGTGGAAAACCAACTCCAGCCACCACACGGGTGGTACAAATGGAACCTGGACCAATCCCAACCTTAACGGCATCGGCACCAGCTTCAACCAAATACTTGGCTGCTTCGGCTGTGGCAATGTTACCAACCACAACTTCCAACTCAGGGAAATTCTTTTTGACTTCTTTTAAAATACCGACAACACCTTTGGTGTGCCCATGGGCTGTGTCAATAATAATGGCATCCACACCAGCGGCAACCAAGGCTCCTGCCCTATCCGCAGCATCTGCGGTTACCCCAACGGCTGCAGCAACGCGCAAACGTCCATATTGGTCTTTATTCGCAATAGGTTTTTGGGTAAGTTTAGTGATGTCCCTGAAGGTAATCAGCCCTATCAGTTCATCTTTGTCGTTGACCACCGGGAGTTTTTCAATCTTGTTTTCTTGAAGAATCACTTCAGCTTGTTGCAAGGATGTGCCTTCCCCTACAGTGACCAAATTTTCCGAAGTCATCACCTCAGCAATAGGTCTCATATCGTTTTTCTCGAAACGAAGGTCCCGGTTGGTGACAATTCCGATGAGCTTCTTATTGGCATCCACTATGGGAATTCCCCCGATGCTGTGCTCTTTCATGTTCGCCTTGGCATCTCGCACCAAAGAATCCAACGGAAGGGTTACAGGATCCATGATCATACCGCTTTCGGCACGCTTCACCTTTCGGACTTTCATCGCCTGTTGCTCAATGGTCATGTTCTTGTGGAGCACACCAATACCGCCTTCACGGGCCATGGCAATGGCCATTCGCGACTCGGTAACGGTATCCATGGCCGCTGAAACGATGGGCACATTAATGGTAATGTTCCTTGTAAATTTGGATTGAATGTTAACTTCTCTTGGGAGTACTTCGGAATATGCTGGCACAAGAAGAACATCATCATAAGTAAGTCCTTCGCCAACAATTTTATTTAGGTGGGCTTCCATTGCAATTACGGATTAATTGCGTGCAAATATACCACTATTTTAATTGATTCCTATCCCATCCTTATTTGGAGTGAAATAGATTCTATTTGTTTTTATTTAGACTTATTATAAATAATTAATATCTTTATGCCAAACCTAGAATTTATGTGCAGTTCCCTACACATTTTGAGCCAATCCAAGAATGGCATATTGACCTTTTGCAATCGAACAAAACTTTTTCAGTTGATTTTCAACAACCTATGTTTTGAATTGTATGAATGGGAGTTGGAAGCTTTTAAGGAATATGTGGATGACTTGGATATCCCCTACTGGGAGAATCAGTTGAAACATTGGACACAAAAGCGAAAAATCCCTATTTCAGTCGGAAAAAAACATTTTATCATTTTGGTCAATAAGGAGGAGGTCTACGAAATTTTACATCTGCTCTCCTTTAAAAAGCCCCATGTAAAACTATTGGAATATAGCGATATCGACTACCGATTCATTGAAAACTAAACGCTTCGCTATTTTCTAGCAGGTTTTAGACATTGCCAGAGCACCAAAGAAGCGGATCCTGTAAAGGTGAGCGTCATCAAAATTCCAGAAAAGATTACGATATACTTGAACCACAAAATGCCCTTCCACATCAAATAAATTCCGCCAAAAGTTAAAATAACGGATAGAAATGGCTCAATTGTCAAGAAGAGTTTCCATTTTTTGGAGCATCGGGTCATCCACACCAATCCACCCAACAAAAAGAAAATTAGGGACATGGAAAGAATATGGGTATGGACAATGGTGAGCATTTCCCTATCGCCCTTTTTGAATTTCATTACTTCGGCGTCTTCATCTTCTTCGTTTCCCAAATAATTCTCTTCAATTCCGGTTGGGGTATTGGATTCGGTTTCATTGATGAATAGCAATCCTGTAAAAAATCCAACAGAAAGAATGACTACGAATGCTGCTATAAATAATCGGATTTCCCGTGGAAAATGAGGCAATAATCCATTGTATTCCATTATAATTTCCCTTTTTCCTGGAGTATTCCGATGGTCTGAAAAAGTTCATCCATAGCTTTAGTCATTGAATTGACAGAGATTGTAGCTCCTGAAATGACATCAATATTGGTTTCGCTGCTAACCCGGTTCCCCCCTGTCATTCCCTCAAATTGTTTTAACCATCGCTTGCTGCCAATTTCCCCACCATATTCTTCACGATAGACCAAAACCTTGGTATTGATGACCTTTACATTGGCATCAAACAACACCAAATAATCAAAAGCGGCCGTTTTACTCGGTGCCTGATCCATAAACGCGTAACCCAAAAGAGATTGATTACCCTGAACACGATATAGATTTTCCCTGGAAATTTTGGCGGGAAGTTGGGCATTCAAATCATCTGAAACTACAATGGGCTCCATCTTAAAATCGGTTACCTCAAAGGTCTTCTCGATTTCCTTCAATACCCTTTTGTTTACATTGGTCGGAAAGGTAAATCCGAACACTATAAACAAAACAAGAACCAAAGCCGTACCGTTTAACTGTTTCATACATCAAATATATTAATTTAGACTCAATAGGAATAATTCAAAGAACGATTACTCCTATTGAATCCAATATACGCCGTTTAAAACCAGACCCCTATACCAAAGTTAAGTTGGTCCGCCACATCGCTATCATCTGCAGCATTACTTCTAAATTGATAGTCTCCCTTCACCACAACACCGGGTGCTATATGATAGGTCAATCCAGTAGTAACATCGGTTCGATCATAAGCTTCATTTGCCATTAACCCTCCCTCCGTATCTGCATGCGTATTGTAGGTTTCATAACGAGCAAATGCAAACAATTTTTGACGCTTCCCTACGGGAAGAACATTATAGGCACCTTCCAAATACCAGCCTTGCAATGCACTGCCAAGATTACTTCCTGTGAGGTCATTGTAATCGTCAGTATCTGAGAGCGAGGCATGGATAAATTGCCCACGAGCGGTAAATTGTTGATACGCATATCGTGCATCAAAACCTAACATGGCGATACCTATATCAGCGCCATCAAATTGTTCAACATCGTCCTCGGCTTGTGTACGACCGAAGTAGGTTGAAAAACCCAATCGAAGACCTAGAATGCCATAGTAATCCAATTTGGTGGATAGGTTAGGACTGTCAATGGTGGATTGAATCCCTTTCTGTCTTCCGCCACGAAGTCCGCTGGAGCCACTCAACATTCCGGCCACACCTCCTTCGCCATCAGCTTCTGTTGATTTGAATCCATTAAAAATATAGGCCTGATATCCCAATGAAATGGAATTGAACCTTCCTGTTACCCCTACCCCAAGCTCACGCCATGTAGTGGGCACAATGGCATTGTCCATCGCTGGACGCTCGGTGCCATTAAAAGTTGTGGGTTCGTGAAACTCATTGATGATACCCATGGGAACCAACATTAAACCACCTCTAATATTTAAATTAGGCGCTGCGTTGTAGTTTACAAAAGCCTGTTCCACAAAGACTTCCTCTACATGTTCAAATTCAACTTCCGTAACAAATTGGGTACGATCATCAAATCGATATCCAAAAAGGAGGACTAATCGTTGTACATCCAATTCCCCATTTTGCGCTTCAGGCTGATTGTAGAGCATTTCGCCATAGGCTCCCACAGTAACTGCTGATGCATAATTACCAGAAAGCAAGCGTTGTGCTGCGTTGATTTGCTTCTGTGGGTCAAGTTGAATGGAATCTGTTTTGGTTTGTGCAATAGAAAAGACTGTGCACAAAAGTGCTGAAAGAATAGTTAGTTGTTTCATGATTGTTTGAGTAATTGTGCGGCAAATATATTTTCACCTCTCAAACCAAACAAATTTATTTAGACTTGGTTTAAATAAATTTTAGATTTTAACATTTAACCTCATTTCTTGTTAAGAATTTCTAGTGGTAGGCCGAAAAAAGTTCAGTGGCCTTGTTGTAAGCGGCCTCAAAAACCATCCAGTTTACGCCCGTATCTGCCTTTGAAGCAGTGAAGTAGGAAAGCATTTTTTCGGTTGGCATGTTTCCAGTAAGCTCGTCCTTGGCCATAGGGCATCCGCCAAATCCTTGCACAGCTCCATCAAAGCGTCTACAGCCGGCCTTGTATGCCGCGTCAACTTTTTCGTGCCATTTTGTTGGGGTTGTATGCAAATGGGCGCCAAATTCAATAGCTGGATATTTCGGAATCAAATTGGAAAACAAGTAATCAATCACCTCTGGGGTTGAACTCCCGATGGTGTCAGAGAGCGATAAAATCTTGGTGCCCATCGCTGCCAATTTTTCGGTCCACTCCCCTACAATCTCCACATCCCAAGGGTCTCCGTATGGATTTCCGAACCCCATAGAAATATAGGTTACCACTTCTTTATTGTGTTTGTTGGCAAGCTCCAATATGCCTTGCAGCGTTTCAACCGACTGGTTAATTGTCTTGTGGGTATTCCGCATTTGAAAGTTCTCGGAAATGGAAAAAGGAAACCCCAGATAATCAATGGCGTTGTGCTGACACGCATCCTCAGCGCCCCTAATATTGGCCACAATGGCCAGAAGCTTACTTTTGGTCTTGGACAAATCCAACAAATCAAGGACTTCAGCAGTATCCTGCATTTGCGGAATAGCCTTGGGAGAAACAAAACTCCCAAAGTCAATGGTATCAAAACCACAGCCCAAAAGGGATTGAATATACCTTGCCTTTTCCGTTGAAGGAATGAAGGTTTTGATGCCCTGCATGGCATCTCGTGGACATTCTATGAGCTTTATCTTTGACATAGGCCGACCGTAAAATTACCATTATTTATCTGATAGCAATTGAAAAATATAGGCTGCGGGTTTTCAGGATGCTTTGCGCTTTTACTGTACAACTATTTGGATGAAGATTCCGCTTTTCCTTCCAAAATGGCTTTATTGATTTTTTTGATAAGTCCGGGGCCTTCATAGATAAATCCGGTGTAGAGTTGGACCAAATCCGCGCCTGCCTCCAGCTTTTCCAAGGCATCTTGTGGTGAATGGATACCTCCTACCCCAATAATCGGAAACGCTTTGTTGCTTTTTTCTGCTAAAAAATGAATCACTTCGGTACTTCGTTGGGTTAGCGGCTTACCGCTTAATCCTCCTTTTTCTTCAGCGATAAACAACGGCGTTTTTAGCCCGTTTCTGGCAATGGTGGTATTGGTTGCAATGACGCCATCAATTTTGGTTTCCGCAACAATATCAATAATATCCAAAAGCTGTGCATCTGTGAGGTCCGGAGCTATCTTTAATAGGATGGGTTTTTCTTTCTTTTTTGATTTCTTGGCCTGTTTGCTGTTTTGATTTTTTAATTTTTTCAGCAATTTGGTCAAGGGTTCTTTATCTTGAAGTTCCCGAAGTCCTGGTGTGTTGGGTGAGCTCACATTGACCACAAAATAATCCACGTAGTCAAATAGCGCCTCAAAACAAATCAAGTAATCCTTGATGGCCTCTTCATTCGGGGTGACTTTATTTTTCCCAATATTACCGCCAATGATTACCCGATGATGCTTCTTCAATTCCTCAACGGCTTCAAAAACCCCTTTATTATTAAATCCCATCCGGTTGATGATAGCCTTGTCTTCCCGCAATCGGAACAAACGCTTTTTGGGATTCCCGGGCTGCGGCTTAGGGGTCAACGTGCCTATCTCAACAAAACCAAATCCAAAATTTGAAAATTCATTGTAGAGTTTCGCATCCTTATCAAAACCGGCGGCTAGACCTACGGGATTCTTGAATTTCAACCCAAAGACCTCGCGTTCCAATTTGGGATCCTGCACCTCAAATGCCTTTCTGAACAAGGGTCCAAACCCTAATTTTGAAAGTATCCCAATAGCCCAAAAAGAAAAATGGTGTGCGGCTTCAGCGTCTAATAAAAAGAGAATTGGACGAATGAGGATTTTATACATTCAATTAATTTTGCACAAAAATAAAAAGTCTTAAAACAGTATTTAGGAAAAGATTCATTTTTCGTCAACCGACCTATCTATATAGATGGGTCGCAAAGTAAGTTTGCTGCAGAGTTCCATATAGAACTCATATTGTTTTGGATTCAGTGTAGCGAGCAGTCTTTTGTCCATCATTCGGACATTTTGTTTCATACTATCCAAAATATTCCCGTATTCAGGCGAAACCTTTAACAGTTCTTCTATTGAGCTTTCTTCATGTTTTTTTATCAGAAAATCAGCCTTCTCCTTTAATATTCCGTTTCTAATTTTGAGTTCGGCACTCCAATTTCGCAGCTTCTCTTGCTGTTCGTCATTGAGCTGAAAAACCTCGGCAATGACCTCATCATCCTTTCCTCCGATACCCAAAAGGCAATCATCTTGGGCAAAAGCCGAGAAATTCAATAGTAAAAAAAGAGAAAAAACAACGGTTTTCAATGCATGTGGGGTTTGAAAAACAGCGAAAGATAACAGTAAAAGTGTTTAGATGGTTAAAATGGCTATTGAATATGCATTATTTTTGATCAAACACCAATCATGGAACAACTACTACCCCGATTTCTTGACTACGTAACCACCGATACCCAAAGCGACCCTTATTCCAAAACCACGCCCAGTACCGAAAAGCAATGGACCCTGGCCAAAAAACTGGTGATGGAACTGCATCAAATTGGGTTGCAGGAAGTATCCATTGATGAAAATGCCTATATCATGGCCACCTTGCCCAGCAATACGGATAAAAAAGTGCCAACGATAGGGTTTATAAGTCATATGGACACCTCTCCGGATTTCAGCGGGAAAAATGTGAAACCACAAATCGTTGAAAATTATGATGGCAAGGACATTGTGCTCAATAAGGCCAAAAACATAGTGCTATCGCCAGATTATTTTGAGGACCTTCTCCAATATGAAGGACAAACCTTGATCACCACGGATGGGAATACATTGTTAGGAGCCGATGACAAGGCCGGAGTTGCCGAAATTGTTACTGCCATGGAATACTTGGTGAAGCATCCGGAAATCAAACATGGTAAAATACGGATTGCCTTTACCCCCGATGAGGAAATCGGTAGGGGTGCGCACAAGTTTGATGTTAAAAAATTCGGAGCGGATTGGGCCTATACCATGGATGGCAGCCAAGTGGGTGAATTGGAGTATGAGAATTTCAATGCCGCTAAAGCGAAGATTATCATTAAAGGTAAAAGTGTTCACCCAGGTTATGCCAAAAACAAAATGGTGAACGCGATAAGAATTGCCAATGAATTTCTAAGTCTTATGCCTCCCCGGGAAGTTCCGGAACATACCGAAGGTATGGAAGGCTTTTTTCATGTGAGTAAGATCAAGGGGGAAATCGAAAATGCGGAAATAGAGCTTATTATTCGGGACCATGATGCTATCCAATTTAAAGCTCGTAAAGAAATGCTGGAAGACATCACCGAAAAGTTGACCAAAAAGCATGGTGATTACATTACACTCGATATTGAAGACCAGTACCGTAACATGCGGGAGAAAGTGGAGCCCGTTTTCCATATTGTGGAAATTGCCGAAGAAGCCATGAAACGAGTTGGCATAGCCCCAATCATTAAACCCATTCGTGGGGGAACGGATGGCTCCCAATTGAGTTTTATGGGACTGCCCTGTCCCAATATTTTTGCTGGGGGCCATAATTTTCATGGAAAGTATGAGTATGTTCCTTTGGAAAGTATGGAGAAAGCGGTGAGGGTTATCGTAAAAATTTGCGAACTTACAGCTAGTCAAATCAAGTAGTTGTGGAAAAATCAGAAAAACTTGAAGCCTATTATCAAGATGAGCACACTTTTAAACAAGGTTTAGCTCAACTCCGAAAACTTGCGGAAAAAACGGAAGCCCAAGAAGACCTTAAATGGCGTATTCCGGTGTATACCATTGATGGGAAGAATGTGTTTGGCATTTGTAAGTTCAAGCATCATTTTGGGGTTTGGTTCTTTAATGGCGTTTTTCTGAAAGACCCAAAGAAAGTGTTGGAAAATGCCCAAGAGGGTAAAACCAAAGGCATGCGTCACTGGAAATTTCAATCTTTGGAAGAAATTGATGAGAAAGAGGTATTGGCCTACATGAACGAGGCGTTGGACAACCAGAAAAAAGGATTGGAAGTAAAGGCTGAAAAGACCACTGAAGTGACCATCCCCGAACTACTTCAAACCGAATTGGCCAAAAACACTACGCTAAAAACTGCTTTTGCAACCTTTACTCCCTACAAACAAAAAGAGTTCTGTGAATATATTGCTGAAGCCAAACAAGAAGCCACCAAGCTACGCCGACTGGATAAAATCCTGCCCATGATTGAAAAAGGGATTGGGTTGAATGATGGGTATCGGTAGGTTTTTGATATTTATCAATCCACAAAGGGTCTGATAAATTCCATCTGGATTTTCTACCGAGAAAACGCTAACTTCACTCATGTTTGCCGACAGGCAGGTATCTGTCGCTAAAGCGTCATTAAAACGACGTTTGGCTTAATAGTTAGCGGCAAACGAAACATAGTGATGAGAATAGACAAATGACAGATTTATTAAACTTATAAATTTTCAAATGTTTGCATAATGATATTTCGTAAGTGTTCTTCATTTTTATCTCCCCAATCCCCTAAAGCTGAAATCACAGGAATTAGAGTTAACCCAAAATCAGTTAGAGAATACTCAACCTTGGGTGGAACAACGGGGTATATTTTCTTTGTAACTAATTCGTGCTGTATCAATTCATTCAACTGAATGTTTAATACTCTTCTTGAAGCATCAGGAATTTTACGTTGCAGTTCGCTTGGTCGTTTATGACCTTCATTAATAAACCATAGCAAACGAATTTTCCATTTTCCATAAAGTACTTCACCAATTAAATCAAGTCCACAATTTAGGTTCAATGGTATTTTTCTATTTTTCATAGGACAAATTTAGTACTATGTACCAAATTGTACTATAGGGGAAAAATTTATCCCTATGCAATTCGATTTTCCGTAATTGTATAAACTGTTTATATGATAGAATTTTGCCCTAAAATATTTATTCAAATGGAGCAGTTTAATTTCAACAACGAATTATCAGGAAAAACAGCCCTGGTAACAGGAGGCACAAAAGGTGCAGGAAAAGCAATAGCTGAAAGACTTATACAAGCAGGTGCAACCGTCATAATAACTGCAAGAAATGAACCCGAAAAGAAAAACCAAAATCTACATTTTATTTCAGCAGATTTAAGTAAGTCTGATGGAACAAAAAAAGTAGTTAAGGTAGTTTTAAAAAACTATGATAAACTTGATATTCTGATAAATAACCTTGGAGGTTCAGAAACAAAAGGTGGCGGCTTTGAAGCGTTAACAGATGAAGATTGGGAACATTCCATTCAAACCAATTTGCTTGCACCAGTTCGGTTAGACCGTGGATTTTTACCCAAAATGGTAGAAAATAAAAATGGCGTTATCATTCATATCGCTTCCATTCAAGCAAAATTGCCTTTGTACGACAGTACTTTGCCTTATGCATCTGCAAAGGCGGGTTTATTGAATTACAGTAAAAATTTATCCAATGAAGTTGCTCCAAAAGGTATTCGCGTATTAACTGTTTCGCCAGGGTGGATAAATACTTCCTCATCAAAAGCAATGATGGAGCGAATAGCAGAAAGTTCAAACATAACCATTGAACAAGCCACACAATCCGTAATGGATGGTTTAGGCGGAATACCTTTTGGCAGACCCGCCCAGCCCGATGAAATTGCTGAATTGGTTGGTTTTTTAGTTTCGCCAAGAGCCAATTATCTGACAGGAACAGAATTTGTAATTGATGGTGGAACCATTCCTACAGTATAATTTTTATAATCAAAAAAAAATAAAAGCAATGAACTTACCAAAAGTATTAACGGAACTAGTAAAAGCACAAGACAACTTTGATAGCACATCCTATGCAAATTGCTTTGCAGAAACAGCAGTAGTTGTTGATGAAGGCAAAACATACAACGGAAAAAACGAAATCAAAAGCTGGATTGAAAAAGCCAATAAAGAATACCAAGTCACAATGAAACCCCTTGAATATTCGGAAACAACAGAAATTCTTACAGCTGAAGTTTCCGGTAATTTTCCGGGAAGCTCAGTTATTCTATCCTATAACTTAAATTTTAAAAACGAACTCATTCAATCCATGAGAATAACTAGTTGACAAAAAAGGCTGCAGCTAACAATGTATAAAAGCAATAGCGGTTTGGGTGCCAACTCGAACCGTTTTTGTGTTTAATTAAGTATTTTGTTATCCGAAAAGTCAGTAGTATTTTAATCCGCTACTGCTCTTATACTAAACCGATAAGTGCAACCCCATTGTTATCCTGATTTTACCAAAAAATCATCTACCCCCCCTGTGGCAACTCCCACCCATTATGGTAGGCTTTCACTAAATGGTCGTTGGCCTCTGAGTTTGTAAATTGGTGTTTTTTGGCATCCCAAAACAAGCGTTCCCCGGTTTTATAGGCAATGTTCCCCATATGGCTTACCACGGCAGCATCGTACCCTACTTTTATGGGTGCATTGAGAATAGATTTATCCCGTGATTTAACGGCATCTAAAAAGTTGGTGGTATGTAAGTCCAATCCACTGGCTTCCACACGTTGTACGGGTACCCGTTCAATTTTAGGGCCATTATCCTTGTCCCAATTTGGACGATCATTTTCGGGAATGACTTCCCATCCGCCACGATCTAAAACCAAGGTTCCATTATTACCAATAAAGGCAATTCCATGGTTTCGGCCGTAGTTTCCTCCATCTATTCCGGTGGCGTGTTCCCACAGAAGGGAAAAACCATCAAATTCATAAACGGTTTGTAACGTATCCGGAGTTTCGGCAGCATCATCGGGGTAGGCAAATTTTCCACCCATGGCCATTACCGATTTTGGTGTGGATGCCTTCATACCATAAAGTGCGTAGTCTATCAAGTGTACGCCCCAATCGGTCATGAGTCCACCTGCGTAGTCCCAAAACCATCTAAAATCAAAATGAAAACGGTTTTTGTTGAAAGGTCGGTCTGGCGCAGGACCCAGCCACATTTTATAATCCACTCCAGCGGGAACTGGACTATCTGGAACCTGGGGAATGGATTGCATCCATCCTTGATAGGCCCAAGCCTTTGCCAAACGTATCTGTCCCAATTTTCCAGAATGCACGTAGTTGATGGCATCTACAAAATGGGGCTGGCTACGCTGCCATTGCCCAATTTGCACCATACGGTCGCTGGAATCCACCTTTGCCAACATGATATCGCATTCGGCTATAGAATTGGCGATGGGTTTTTCGCAATAGACATCCTTTCCGGCATCAATGGCATCTGTCAGCAATAAGCAATGCCAGTGGTCTGGCGTACCGATGATGGCCACATCAATATCTTTATCTTCCAATAACTTTCTGTAGTCCGAATACCATTTTGGTTTCTTAATCCCCGCTTTTTCCAAATCTGCGGTTCGTTGTTGAAGCACATTTTCATCCACATCGCACAGGGCAACCACTTCTACCTCACTGTTCTTGAGCATGGAAGACAAATCTGAAAATCCCATTCCTTTGCAGCCAATAAGTCCCACTTGAATTTTATCGTTTGGGCTAACGCTCTTGCGCATTGCCCCCAATAATTCCATTGGAAAAACCATTGTGGCTCCCATACCGGCCATAAAAAGGGATCCCTTTTTTACAAATTGTCTTCTTGTACCCATATCGTTAAAATTTTGATTAAGGTACAAAAAAACGCCCCTTGATTATCCTGTAACATAGGGGCGTTTTTATTTATGTATGTAAATTACTTACTTCTTGTCGTCTGGAGCGTTTAGTTTTTTGCTCATTTCCATGGAAATGGCGGAACGGTCAAATTTTAAACGGCCGGCCATGGTTTCGATAACGCAGGAGAAATCCTTGTCGTTCAATTCCACAATCTTGCCGTGAAGACCACTTTTGGTAATGATTTTATCACCTTTTTTCAACTCCGAAGTAAATCTTTTCTCATCCTTCTGACGTTTGACCTGCGGGCGAATCATAAAAAAATAGGCCACTGCAAAAATCAATATCAGAGGTAAAAACTGTTGTATGCTTTCCATTTAGGCTGTGAGTCTTATTTAACAGGACCAGCTGGAGTCGCACCTGCAGGGTTGACAAAAGCTTTAATCCTCAACATTTCTGTTCCTTTTTGGGTGTTGGCTGTAACGGTGATGGTCTTGGTCACTTGGTTTTGTCCAGAACCGTTGAACTTCACCAACAATTCGCCAGTCTCACCTGGAGCAATTGGCGTGTTTTTTGGATATTCAGGAACGGTACATCCACAGCTACTTTTTGCATCGGTGATGATCAAAGGAGCATCTCCGGTATTGGTAAATTTAAAGGCAGTCTCTTGAGGGGTTCCTTGTGTAATTGTTCCAAAATCATGCTCTTCTTTTTCAAAAGTCATCACAGGAAGCTGTTTTTGTGCTTCGTCCCTGCTGGTAGCACTTTCTACGTTGTCAGCAACTATTTTGTTCGAGGCTTTGTCCTTACAGGAAACGCTAATCACGGCAACGACCATGATCAAACTTAAAATTGTTGTTATTCTTTTCATGATAAAAATTTGTTTTTCCAAAATTAAGCAAATATTGTTTATTGTAGCCCTCTACCTATTTTTTGCAGTCTTCCGGTGGATTTATACTCTTTGGCCAACTTGTCCAAAACCCCATTTATAAAGATACTGCTCTTGGGTGTGGAGTACTCTTTTGCAATCTCCAAGTACTCGTTTAGGGTTACTTTTTCTGGGATTGATGGGAAATTGAGCAACTCGCAAATGGCCATTTTCAGGATGATGGAATCAATTTCCGCAATACGGTCATTGTCCCAATTGGGCGTTTTCCCCTCAATCTCTTTTTCCCATTTGGCATCATTGAGCAAGGTCTTGGTCAACAATTCATTGGCATATTCCATGTCTTGTTGGTCTTTGAGCAGGGCCGGAAGGAAGAATTTTTCATTTGAACTCTCGCTGGCCTTGCGCAGACGTTTCATCAAATAGGTGTTTACAATAGGAATATCATCCACCCAAGTGAGCTTATCATCCTCAAAATATTCGTAAATCTTATCGTTGGGGGCAATGATATTTTTGAAAAGCTCCAAGACTACCTCGCGATCATCCTCATAATCATTCTTTCCGTTGGTCATATACTGCTTATAAATATCAGAGCCGACCACCTCTTTGTAAATGATTTTTACATACTCCTCGTTCAAATACCAATTGTTCAGCTTTCTTTTGGATAACGCTGACTTAAGGGACTCGTTGTTGGCAATTTGCAACAGCAGTCTATTTTTTACGAATTTTTCGCGGTCTGGATAGTTGTCCTCTTCCGTGGCGAGGTATTTCTTTGAAGTTCGGTTTACATGCCTATTGGCCAGCTGGTGTAGTTCGGCCAAAAGACTCAATACAAGCAAATAGAGCACATACATGTTCTCTATGCTAACTCTTAGGAACTTTTCCTGTTTTTCCAAAGAGTCGTCTTTGGACTGAATCAGTGCATAAATGCACTGCATTACTTTTACTCTGATATGCCTCCGGGTAAGCATTTTTTAAAGAACTTTAAAGTCGTTATTGGCTTTCACCCCGCAAAAGTAATCTTATATTTGAATCTTACCTACCAAAGTTGTTTTCTTATCAGTTTTATAACATTTACTTTGTATTGTATGGCATATATTTGCTGGATTGTCATTAAAAAATGACCCTCAAAAACCACCTTTCCCTTTTATGAAGGAACTAAAACACCTAAATAAATACTTTAAAAAATACTGGTTTAAGTTGTTGATGGGAATCCTGATCACCATCATTGCCCGTGTTTTTTCGCTTGTAATGCCCTCATACGTAAATAAATCCATTCAAGCGGTGGAAGATTTTTTGGCTGATACCATTTCCTTGTCCGATGCCAAAGGGCTTCTTTTTCAGTACATCCTCATTATTATCGGTGCAGCACTGCTATCAGGGCTTTTCACTTTTTTGATGCGACAGACCATCATCAACGTATCAAGATATATTGAATACGACCTAAAAAATGAGGTTTTTGATCACTACCAGTTGCTCAGCCTCAATTTTTATAAAAAGAATCGGATTGGTGACCTTATGAACCGAATAAGTGAGGACATCAATCAGGTGCGGATGTATGGGGGACCTGCAATTATGTACGGAATTCAAACCCTAACCCTCTTTGTTTGTTTGATTCCGTTAATGTTTATCAAAGCACCTACACTAGCGGCCTATACGCTACTTCCATTGCCGGTTTTGTCGATTTTGATTTATCAAATCAGCAAGGTCATCCACAAAAGAAGTACCAAGGTGCAGGAATTTTTGTCCACGCTATCCACTTTCACCCAAGAATCATTTTCGGGAGTTGCGGTGATCAAAGCCTATAGTTTAGAGCCGAAAATCAATTCTGAATTGAAGGACTTGGCTTATAAGGGGAAAGATACCAGCATGGCTTTAGCCAAAGTAAATGCATGGTTTTTCCCTTTGATGATTCTTCTCATCGGAATCAGTAATATTTTTGTGATTTACATTGGAGGAAGACAGTATATCAATGGTAAAATTGAAACCATCGGAATTATCGCTGAGTTCATTCTTTATGTAAACATGCTAACCTGGCCCGTGGCCATTGTGGGGTGGCTCACCTCCATCATTCAAACCGCGGAAGCTTCGCAAAAACGAATCAATGAATTTTTAAAGGCAGAACCTTCCATCACCAACGAGGTTGCCCAAGAAACCCCGATCAAGGGGAATATCGAATTCAGAAACGTCACCTTTACCTATGAGGATACCAATATTACTGCCCTTCGGGATGTGTCCTTTACCATTAAAGCTGGTGAAACGGTAGCCTTTTTAGGAAAGACCGGCTCGGGAAAATCTACCATTTTGGATTTGGTGGCGCGTCTTTATGATGTCACCTCTGGTGAGATTTTGATAGATGGCACACCGCTTCAAAAATTGAATCTGAACAGTTTGCGAAGTTCTATTGGAGCCGTACCCCAAGATGCCTTTCTTTTTTCGGACACTATTGAGAACAATATTCGATTTGGGAACGAAAATGCCACCCATGAAGAGATTGTTGAAGTGGCCAAAAAAGCGGTCGTTCACAAAAATATTCAAGGTTTCGCCAAAAAGTACGATACTATTTTAGGCGAACGTGGCATAACGCTCAGTGGGGGGCAAAAACAACGGGTATCCATTGCCAGAGCTTTACTAAAAGACCCTAAAATCTATCTATTTGATGACTGTCTCTCCGCTGTCGATACCGAGACTGAAGAGGAAATCCTGAACAATCTTAAGCGGGAATCCCAAGACAGGACAACGCTTATTGTCAGCCATCGGGTTTCTTCGGCAAAAAATGCGGATAAAATCATTGTATTGGAAAATGGGAGCATAATACAAGAGGGTACGCACGAGCAATTGAACAATGTTGAAGGGTACTATAAAGAACTCTACATCAACCAGCTCTCAGGCAAAGAATAATAAAAAAGTTGCTGGATTAGCTTTTTTTTTCCATTTTTGGGAGAACATACAACCAAAGTTTAAAACACTAGACCAAATGGGCGAGAAAGATATAATGGATCAGGAAGAGATTTATTCTAAAGTCTTACGAGCAGGAAGAAGAACTTACTTTTTTGACGTACGAAGCACCAAGGCCGGTGATTACTACCTTACCATCACAGAAAGCAAAAAATTCACTCATGATGATGGTTCTTTCCACTACAAGAAGCACAAAATTTACCTTTACAAGGAAGATTTTGAAGCTTTTAGGGAAATTATGGAAGAAATGATGGACTACATTATTGATGAAAAAGGACAGGAAGTAATCTCTGAACGCCACCAAAAAGATTTTAAGAAAGAAGAAAATGACGACATCAGTGAAAACGGAACCGCATCTGGTAGTTTCACCGATGTTGATTTTGATGACATTTAAACATCAAACCAAAAAATAGTAAAAAACGACCTGTCCAATGCAGGTCGTTTTTTATTTTTAACCCTACAACTAACTCAATTTTCCACTCATGAAAAAACTCAGCCTTCTCATTTTTGCGCTAATGGTTGGCCTCAACCTGTCCGCTCAACAAGTCACTCTCGACTACTATTTGCCCGATGGAATCTCATATGACCCCAATATTCCAAAACCAGTGGATATCATTGGACATGAAGTTGGGGAGTGGCATGTTACCCATGATAAACTGGTGTACTACATGTATCAATTGGCAGAAGCCAGCGACCGAATCACCATCGAAAACAGAGGAACCACTTATGAAGGTAGACCCATACTCCTACTTACGGTGACCTCACCCAAAAACCACCAAAATCTAGAGAACATTCGGCAACAACACATCGCACTTTCTGAAGGAAATTCTGGCCTAAATACCTCCGACATGCCCATTGTGGTATACCAAGGATTCTCCATTCATGGAAATGAACCCAGTGGCGCCAATGCCGGGTTGGCTTATGCCTATTATTTAGCAGCAGCGCAAGGACCTGAAATTGAATCTGTGCTGAACAATACGGTCATTCTTATGGACCCCAGTTTTAATCCAGATGGCCTGCAGCGTTTTGCCTATTGGGCCAATGTGCATAAAAATCAAAACCTGAATCCGGACAACAACGAGCGTGAATACCACGAGGTGTGGCCCGGTGGGCGTACCAACCACTATTGGTTCGACCTAAACCGTGACTGGCTGCCCGCTCAGTTGCCCGCGAGTCGAGCACGAATTGAATCGTTCCATAAGTGGTTGCCCAATATTTTAACGGACCATCATGAGATGGGTACTAATTCGACTTTCTTTTTTCAACCGGGAGAACCCACTCGAGTGCACCCTTTGACGCCCAAAATAACCCAAGAGCTTACCGCAGAGATTGGAACCTATCACGCCAAGGCTTTGGATAAAATCGGTTCATTGTATTTTTCTGAAGAAAATTACGACGACTATTACTACGGTAAAGGCTCTACGTTTCCAGATGTGAACGGAAGCATAGGTATTTTATTTGAGCAAGCCAGTTCCAGAGGACATATCCAAGAAAGTGACAACGGTCTACTGACCTTCCCGTTCACTATACGGAATCAATTTACCACGGCTTTGTCCACCATTGAAGCAGCACAAAACATGCGGACAAAACTGCTAGACTTTCAGCAAAAGTTTTATGCGGATATGCGCAGTGAAACCGCTAAAAACAAGACAAAGGCAATCGTTTTTGGGGACAGCAAAGATGCGTCCAAAACCTGGCATTTGGCCGAAATTTTGAATAGGCACAAAATAAAATTCCATGAGTTGGCATCAGATGCCACTATTGGAGGGAAAGCCTATAAAAAAGGTTTCAGCTATGTGGTACCCATGGACCAGAAAAATCCAAGACTCATCAAAGCCATGTTTGAGAAGCGAACCACATTTGCAGACAGTCTTTTTTATGACATTTCTGCTTGGACCTTCCCGTTGGCCTTTAATGTGGATTATACGGAACTCTCTTCGCTATCCAATGCTGGACCAGAGGTGGTCAATTTTCAACGACCAACAGGTGGAGTCAACCAAAAAAGTAACTATGCTTATGTTTTTGAGTGGCATGAATACTACACTCCAAAAGTGTTGAATGCCATTTTGGAAAAAGGGCTGCGTGCCAAAACCGCCAAAACACCGTTCACTTTGGAAGGCATCCGTTATGACTACGGTTCTATAATGGTTCCAGTTCAAAACCAAGATTTGGATCCCAACGATATGTACACCTTTTTAAACGATCTAGCACAGGAAACCGGGGTTACCATCCATGGCGTATCCACTGGAGTTGCTGAAGGTATTGATTTGGGAAGTGGAGATTTTGAGCCTATCAAAAAGCAAAAAGTGGCCATTTTGGTAGGTGATGGTACCCGCTCCTACGATGCCGGTGAAATTTGGCATCTGTTCGACACGCGATATGACATCAAGATCACCAAGATAGATACCCAATATTTCAATAGTGTGGATTTGGATTCGTACACCGATTTAATCTTGCCGGGTACGGGCTACGGAGGTGGTGTTATGCTGGACAAGAGAGGCGCTGATAAAATTAAGGAATGGGTTAAAAATGGGGGTACAGTTATCGGGTATCGGACCACGGCGAATTGGTTCAAAAGCAATGAGTTCATGAATTTGACCATGCGAAAGGACACCTTGGTGGCCAAAAATATCGCCTTTGATCAAAAAGAAGATTTTCAAGGCGCGCAAGTTACAGGTGGTGCCATTTTTGAAGCCAAATTGGACCGTTCCCACCCTATAAACTATGGTTATAAAAATGACAATCTGGCTCTTTTTCGCAATACCAATATCTATCTAGAGCCGGAAAAAGATAGCTATGACAATCCCATTCAGTATACTAATGACCCGCTATTGAGTGGTTATATTTCCGAAGAAAATGCGAAGCTCATAAAAAACAGCGTTCCCTTTAAAGCGCAACGTTTGGGCAAGGGAAGGGTGATTCTTTTTACGGACAACACCAACTTTAGAGCTTTTTGGTACGGCACCAACAAATTACTCATGAATGCTATTTTCTTTGGGCAGATGATGTAATTCCCATCTTAACCAATACAATATTGATGACGGCATGCCCTAAAACAACAAGGCATGCCGTTTTTATGGAGTACATATTCCAAAGTGTCAATAGTGCGATTCCATAGAAGATAGGATATGCCACAAGTATGAATCCAAACCGAAACGTAGCCATAAACTCAGCTTCGGGGACTTTGGGTTTCAATAGGATTCGCCAAAGCAACACAAAAGGAAGGTTCCAGATGAGAAATAATGCCCTGAAAATCTTATTTAAAATTTTCCTTTTTGGAAGGAATACCTGTTCAAAATCTTGCTGTGCAATGATTTTATTTACCCGCTCAGGATGGAGAAAGATGTTCCCTTCCTCCCCTATTTTTTGGATTGTCGACTCATAATCAGCCTCAGGAATATGCGTTGTTAAGCGTTGAAGGCTTTCCTCTACTGCTTGTTTTATTTTGACTGAAAAATCCGAGGAATTCAAAAACTTCTGAATAGCAATGGGTTCTCCGAAATGGAGTACTGCAGAATCTCCAACTTGGGTTGGATACGCATAATTCTGCCCTACGGGCACCAATTGCAAATCTATACTGGGGTTTTCTTCCAATGCTGCTGAAATGATTCGGGTAAAACCCTTGCTCAACGGTCGAACGCGACGTTGTAAACTGTGGTTGGCCTCAGGGAATACCAATATTGCCTCGTGGTTTTGAAACAATTGGCTACACTCCCTGAAAATGGCTTCATTCTTTAGCAAATTGTCCTTTCCATCCCGCATTCGATAAATGGGTAGCATCTGTAAAAACCTAAAAAATGAGCGTAGTAACGGGGTTGTAAACACATCGGAACGGGTCAAAAACCAAGGTTTTTTATTGCATCGCGTGGCAACCAACAGCACATCCATCAATGCATTTTGATGATTGGAAAGAAACAATACCGGTTTTCCTTCGGGGATGTTTTCCCTACCAATCACCTTTATCTTATGGTAGTAGCAAAATAGTCCAGCCGAGGCCCAGAACTTAATGACGAAATACCCAAGCTTTTTCAAACCAATTTTTCTTTTTCAATGGGTCGATATCCCCAAACCGACCCCAAAATCAAGCCTGATACCAAATGCCAAATCCCCCAGAAAGCGGTCAAAAGAGCCATCCCTCCCAAACCATCAAAAAATGTAAAAATCAAAAGTAATCCTAATCCAGAGTTTTGGATTCCGGTTTCTATGGTGATGGAACGCACATTTTCTTGGGAAAGCCCTAAAAATTTGGCCACTGAGAATCCGGTCAATAAGGCGACCAAATTATGAACCACCACCAACCAAAAAACATAGAGAACATACTCCATAAAAACACCACTGTTTTTGTACAACGCCAAAAACACCAAAATCACAAAAAAGAGCAGTGAACCCAATTTGAATCCCTTCGCCATTCGTTTCGCAGTTTTGGACCAATACCGATTCACCACCATTCCCAAAATCAAAGGTACTCCAAGTAAAAGAGCTACCAATTCAACCATTTCAAGCGGAGAAATGGAGACTTCCTTTAAAATGGAGGCCGTTGGGGCGTACATCCCTCCCCAAAAACTGAGATTTAGCGGGGTCATGAAAATGGCCAATAGTGTGGCTATCGCCGTCAACGTGACGGAAAGTGCTGAATTTCCTTTGGATAAATGCGTGAAAAAATTGGAGACATTGCCCCCAGGACAGGCAGCAACCATAAACATGCCTAAAGCCATGCTGGGTACTGGCTCCACCATCCATACCAATGCAAAAGTGATGGCCGGAAGCAACAAAAATTGGCAAATAACACCTACCAATACGGGTTTTGGAGTCTTCAATAGGCGCTTAAAGTCGTTTAGGGAAATCTCCAAAGCAATCCCAAACATGACCAAGGCAAGGGCCACATTTAAGGTCCAGAGTGACTTTTCATCAAAATTGATGTGAACGCTGTCTATAATTTGCTCCATCCCAGAACAAAAAGTGTTTAGCTTACAATATACATGTTTCTTTCAATTTGAACCGCTGCAAGTTTTTGGAGCACTGTCGACTAATTCCTAATTTTAAGGTGTAAAAGAGAATGATATGGCACGCACCCCAAGCAACATGCTCCCCCTAGGCACCAAGGCCCCAGATTTCGAATTATTGGATACGGTATCCAACAAAACCCTTTCCCTATCCAAATTACAGGGAAAAAAGGGTACTGTGGTTATGTTTATTTGCAACCATTGCCCCTTCGTCATCCACGTGAATCCAGAAATTTCAAGATTGGGTAAAGAGTATCAGGTCAAGGGTATCAACTTTGTGGCCATTTCCAGCAACGATGTGGAAAACTATCCACAGGATGCACCGCATTTAATGAAGGAAAAAGCCAAGGAAATGGAGTATTCCTTCCCTTATTTGTACGATGAGACCCAGGAAGTCGCCAAGGCCTATGATGCGGCATGCACCCCAGATTTCTATCTTTTTGATGGTGATTTGAAGTTGGTCTATCGGGGTCAATTGGACGATTCTAGACCGGGAAATGGACTACCGTTGACAGGGTCCGACCTCAAAAATGCCATGGATGCACTTTTGAATGGAAATCCTATTACCTCGGACCAAAAGCCGAGCATTGGTTGCAACATCAAATGGATTGAAAACTAAAAAGGGCTATGAAAATAAGTCCAAAAACAGCACTGGAAGAGCTTTCAGGGAAAGATTCTCCATTTTTGACCCTTTTTGAACACGGTTCCTTATCCGTTGAAATCTACAAACCTGAAAAGGTGGACCTTCAACAACCGCATTCACGGGATGAAGTTTATGTGGTGGTTTCAGGAAGTGGTGAATTTTTGAATGATGGAAAACGAACTACCTTTTCCCAAGGGGATTTTCTGTTTGTTCCGGCCGGAGTTGAGCATCGGTTTGAAAACTTTACAGATGATTTTGCCACTTGGGTAATTTTCTATGGTCCGGAAGGAGGTGAAGGTAAACCATGAATCATTCACTAATTTTTGAAGAGGTCACTCCCGCTACTTTGGAAACCTATCTTTCCGTAGGAATAAAATCCTATGAAGAACATTATCTGCATCTGTGGGAGAATGAAGACCCGACACCCTACATTTCAAACGGTCTTACCAAAATGGTGGTTGAAAAGGAACTGGCCGACCCAAACGTCGTGAATTATTTAGTAAAAATGGATAATGCGACTGTGGGTATTGTTAAATTGGTGAAAGACTGCAGAGTGGACGAACTTTCATCCAGCGAATCCTTAAAAGCGGAGAAAATTTACCTCTTAAAAGCTTATGCAGGGAAAGGTCTTGGAAAAAAAGTACTCCAATTAATCGAGGACTACGCCCGCGATATTCACAAAAAGGTGGTTTGGCTCGATACCATGCAAAAAGGAAATCCCATTCAGTTTTACCAAAAAAATGGATTTGTGATCAAAAGAGAAAGTGAGCTTGTACTATCTGGTGCAAAACCCTCTGAAAAAGCCATGTGGATTTTGACCAAGCAACTGTAAATTACCAGCCTTCTCGTTTTATCAAATTCTCGATATGGGCAAAATGGTGGCTTCCATGCCAAGCATAACGCCCCACATTGACCTCCAGTGTGGTCTCGGTATTCCCATCAGGATGGGTAAACTTTCGTTGTAGCTGCTCTTTGGTCAATCCCCTGATGAGATATACCAATTTGGCATGCACCACCTTTAAATGATCTAGAGAAATTTGAATGGGAGCGGTTTTGGCATCAAAAAGTTCGGACCATGCTTTTTCATCATACGGCTTTATCAACGGATTATCCTCTGTTAACGCCCATTTAAACCGAATGTAGCTGTGATGATGGCTATCTGCAATATGATGCACCAATTGCCGAACCGTCCAACCGCCCGGGCGATAAGGGGTTTCCAACTGATTGGCCGAAAGTGGACTCACCATGGTTTCCAATCGCTGGGGCAATTTTTCCAAAACTGTAATCCATTCATCAAACTGTTGGTCGGTAATGGTCTCTGGTGTTTCAAACAGACCAATAGGATAGCGTAGTTGTTCCAAAGTTTCTTTTTCCATGATTTAAAGGTAGTGAACTTCAGCCTGAAATGAATTGCTGTCTGCCCCATATTCAGCAAAAGAATACGTAATTTTAATACAGTTTTAACTGCGTTAAAATTACCGCGTTGAATTATCTAGTAACTTTGTAGAGTAATCATTCAATAATCTAAAAAACAACATATATGGCAACACTAAGATTAGGCGATACCGCTCCAGATTTTACAGCGGTAACCTCAGAAGGAACTTTAAATTTTTATGAGTATCTAGGCGATGGATGGGGCATTCTTTTCTCACACCCGGCCGATTTCACCCCAGTTTGCACCACTGAATTGGGTACTGCGGCTAAATTTAAAGATGAATTCGCTAAGCGAAATGTGAAGATGATGGCCTTGAGTGTAGATGGTGCTGAATCGCATAAGGAATGGATCAAGGATATCAATGAAACCCAAGGAACCAATGTTAATTTTCCCATTATCGCGGATGAAGACAGGAAGGTATCCGACCTTTATGATATGATTCACCCGAACGCCAATGACACGCTTACGGTACGTTCCGTATTCATTGTAGGTGCTGACAAAAAGATAAAATTGATACTGACCTACCCTGCTTCAACAGGACGTAATTTTTATGAACTTTTGCGTGTGGTAGACTCTTTACAATTGACCGCAAACCATAAAGTTGCAACTCCTGCCAACTGGGAGCATGGTCAAAAAGTGGTGGTAAGTCCAGCTATCCCAACGGACGAGGCCAAGAAAATCTTTACCAAAGGTGTTGAGGAAGTTAAGCCGTATTTGCGATTGACTCCAGACCCCACGGCATAATTATTTTTTGAGAAAAAAGTGTAAAAACCCTTATTACCAATAAATTAATGGTACATTCGCGCTTTATTTAATTTTTTAATTTTTATTATGAGTAAAGGAACAGTAAAATTCTTCAACGATTCTAAAGGCTATGGCTTTATCACTGAAGATGGTTCACAAACAGATCACTTTGTACACGTTTCAGGTTTAATCGATGAAATTAGGGAAGGTGATGTTGTAGAATTTGAACTACAACAAGGTAAAAAAGGATTGAACGCCGTAAATGTACAAGTTATAGATTAAGGTAACCGTATACTTTTTTATAAGATCAGGCCCGGGCAAATGCCCGGGTTTTTTTATTTAATTTTTTTTTTGAATCCCAACGCAACCTCTCACCAGATTCATATCTAATCTATAAACAACAGTTCCCCATAACCATTAAATAACTGTATCATGAGCACATTCTTCGGAGTACTTCTGCTTCTTTTGATCATTAATCTATTGTTGTTAGTTTTAAGCGTAAACGGTTCAAAAAAGAGTTTTTTGGGCAAAGATTAGGCCTATTCCATATGATTAGGGCAATATGGTAGGGTTTTTCTGCGTTGAAGTGTTATCAACAAAAAGACCTATACCCAATGAATACCTTTTTCAGCATTTTATTCTTTTTGCTTGCCGTTAATTTTTGTTTGCTTTTGGTAAGTGTGAATCGGACCAAATAAAAAAGCTCCCATTTCTGGAAGCTTTTATTATTTTCAATCAAATCAGTTTGATGTTATTTAACGCCCATCAGTTCCACATCAAAAATTAAAGTGGCATTTGGCGGAATAACTCCTCCTGCTCCGGCACTTCCGTAAGCCAAATGTGATGGAATCACCAATCGGGCCTTATCCCCAACCTGTAACAATCCTATCCCTTCGTCCCATCCTGGAATTACCTGACCCACGCCAATGGTAAAATCTATGGGTTGATTTCTTTTGTAGGAAGAATCAAAAACTTGTCCATTGGACAAGCATCCTTCATAATGTACAGACACGGTTTTTCCTTTTTCAGCCTTAGCTCCACTTCCTTTTTGAATGATTTTGTAGCGAAGTCCGCTATTGGTCTTTTCAAAACCAGCGGCCAGTTCTTCCATTTCAGCCTCTGCTTGGGCCTTTGCCTCGGCTATTCTTCTTTCACGGGCACCCTCAAAGGTTCTAAAAGCTTCAATGGCATTCCAATTTTCAGCCTCATCCCCTACCCGAACAATTTCCAAACTTTCAATGATATCCCCTTGGGCAATGGCATCCACTACCTCCTGTCCCTGCTCCACATGTCCAAATACCGTGTGTTTGTTATCCAACCAAGGTGTGGCCACATGGGTGATAAAAAATTGACTTCCGTTGGTACCAGGTCCTGCATTGGCCATGGAAAGAACTCCTGGTCCTTCGTGGGTAAGGTCTGGATGAAATTCATCATCAAACTTATAGCCAGCGTCACCGGTTCCGGTTCCCTGTGGGCAGCCACCCTGAATCATAAAATCTGGGATGACCCTATGAAATTTAAGCCCATCATAATACGGCTTGCCCTGCGGTTTTGCGGAGTTTTCCATATTTCCTTCGGCAAGGGCCACAAAGTTGCCCACGGTGCCTGGGGTCTTGTCATGCGTAAGTCTTACAAGAATTTCCCCTTTTGAGGTATTGAATTTTGCGTAGATTCCGTCTTGCATCTTTTTAAATTGTTGAATTAATCGATTGCTCGATGTCTGGATTTTTCCAAGTCCGCAAAGGTACGGCTTTATGGCCAAGAGTGAAAAAACATAACAACGCAAATAAGGTTTTGAACGAAAAAAATCTGCTATTTTAGTTGACCAACTGAAGAGAAATGCATTCGAACTCAAGTAAGTAATGCATAAACTAAGGTACTCACGTCCAATTGAATGAATCCAATGACTGAACAATCCAACACATTAGATGATTATCTAGCTCCGCACTACATCAACAGAAGTAATTGGTTAAGAGCGGCTGTTCTGGGAGCAAATGACGGTATTCTGTCCACTGCCAGTATTGCAATAGGGGTAGCAGCGGCCAGCGATGCTAGAGAGCCAATAATATTGGCTGCCCTAGCGGGTTTGGTGGCCGGAGCTTTATCCATGGCTGCTGGTGAATATGTTTCGGTCAGTTCACAAACAGATGTTGAAAAAGCAGACATTGACCGTGAAAAACAAGAGCTGGAAGAAATGCCTAAAATTGAATTGCAACGTTTGGCGGAAATCTATGAAAACAGAGGGCTTAAAAAGGAGACCGCGCTACTTGTAGCCAAGGAATTGACCGAACACGATGCCTTGGGTGCACACATTCGAGATGAACTGGGCATCAATGAAATCAGTCAGGCAAAACCCTTGCAGGCGGCATTCGCCTCTGGGGCAGCGTTTACTATTGGAGGTCTTCTTCCGTTTATGGTCACCCTTTTTCTGCCTTTAAAAGGCATGGAATATATGCTTTACGGATTTGCCATATTTTTTCTTATTGTCTTAGGTGCATTAGCTGCAAAAACTGGCGGTTCAAGTGTTGGAAAGGCCATAATACGTATTACGTTTTGGGGGACCGTTGCCATGGGCTTAACGGCTTTGGTAGGATACTTATTTAATGTGAATGTCGCATAAAAGCAATAAAATGTTCATCATAAATAAACCTTTCGAACCAATTCGGGTTGGAAAAATAAATCTTCACCTTTTTAAACATTGAAAGATGAGTTTTAAAACAAATTTGAGTGTCTTTTTAGTTTTACTGGTTGCTTCGTCCTGTAAAAAACAACTCGATTCCCAAGCCATTGATTATACTGAAATTGAGGAGCAAGTCAAAGTTCAAGTTGATGCCTTTCAAGCTGCTGACACCACATTGAATCCCAATAAAGTTGTAGACCTATTATGGCCCGAATTTACCATGTTGGTAGACGGAAACTATATCACTTATACGGAAGTAAAGGAAGGAACGCAACAATTTATGGGCTCCTTAAAAACCTTTCATACCGAATGGACAGAGTTAAAAATCATTCCCATTGGAGAACAGCATGCCATTTCCTCTTTTATATTCAAGGACTCCATTGTCTCCAAAGCTGGTGAAATTTCGCAATCCAAGGGACCTAACACCTTTGTTTGGGAATGGCGAGATGGAACTTGGAAAGTAATTTATGGTGATGCGGACCATTATCCTATTGACTAAATCATGTTAAAAATCATACCATGTTTATTATAGAACTTACGTACAAAGTTGAATTGGAACAAATAGACCAATTCTTGGGACCACACATTGCATTCTTAAATGAACAGTACAAATTGGGTACAGTTGTAGCATCTGGCCGTAAAGTACCAAGAACAGGTGGAATCATTTTTGCCAAAACCGACAGCAAGGAAACACTGGAAGAGATCATCGCAAAAGACCCATTTTATCAGAACGATTTGGCTGATTACACCATCACGGAATTTGCACCCACCAAAACCATTGAAGAACTGCGCTTTTTAATGGAATAATAGAATCGTTAGTGTATTTCAGTGTCCAACATAAGGACCGGCACGCTCGATTCTCAGTTTCATTAAACCATTCTGAATATATTGAGAAAATTTGACCATTAATAAGTTCTAGCATGAATTTAAAGGATTTAAACAAAATGACTTCATCCATGGAAAGCACGGGCAAAATGCCCGTGTTGTTCCTTGGTCATGGTAGCCCTATGAATGCTATTGAGGAAAATGAATTTGTTCAAGGTTTTCGGAAAGTAGGTCAGGAAATAACCAGACCCAACGCCATTTTGTGTATTTCGGCCCACTGGGAGACCCGAGGCACCTTTGTGACCGCAATGGAAAATCCACCCACCATTCATGACTTTGGTGGATTTCCACAAGCCTTGTTCGATGTTCAATATCCTGCACCGGGGAGCCCAGAATTGGCTCAAGAAACCAAAAGTCTAATTACCAAATCAGAAGTGGGATTAGACCACAAATGGGGTTTGGACCACGGGGCATGGAGCGTCGTAAAACACCTGTATCCCAATGCAGACATTCCTGTGATTCAAATGAGCATCGACTATACTAAACCTGCGCAATACCACTATGAATTGGCACAGCAAATCAACAGCCTTCGCCAAAAAGGGGTTCTGATTATTGGCAGTGGAAACATGGTGCACAACCTTAGAATGGTGGCTTGGAGCAAATTGAATGAGGAATTTGCATTTGACTGGGCCACCGAAGCAAATGAAAAAATGAAAAGTTTCATAACCAGTGGAGACCATCAGCAACTAATCGATTTTAGGTCACAAGGTCGGGCGTTTGATTTAGCCATCCCCACTCCAGAGCACTATTTGCCGCTACTGTATACGTTGGCTTTGAAGGAAGAGAATGACAAAGTGACCCTCTTCAATGATAAACCTGTGGCTGGTTCACTTACCATGACCTCCTTAAAAATAGTGGCCGATTAGGCTTTGTAAATTTTGTTTCGACAAAGAATAGAGTCACACATAGTTTAGTTGATAGCATCATCAATGTTTTGCGACCAATGTGCCATATAAATTCTTCCTGTGGCACACATCAAATGCATAAAGCTATCCAAAGCGGACAAATCTGACTTGATGAATCTTATGAATCATCCTAAAGTGAGGCGACAAATGCCCTTATTAAAGGGTTATTTTGATGAAAACAAATGCAAAAAGTTTGTTGCAGCCAAGGAAAGTCTGTGGATGGAACATGGCTATGGCCCTTGGGCCTTTATGATTGATGGAGTGTTTGCTGGATGGGGAGGCGTACAACCAGAAAATGGAACTGCTGACTTGGCTTTGGTGTTACATCCAGACTTTTGGGGCGTGGGAAGAATGCTCTATCAAAAAATTATTCACTTTGCGTTCAATGAACTGCAACTGCCATCGGTGACCGTTTTGTTCCCTCCAACGCGAACACGGGTTCAAGGACTCCTAAAATTGGGGTTTCAGGAAGAAGGTAATGTTAAAATTGCTAACAAATCGTTCGTCCGGTTTTGCCTGTATCGTTAACAAATTCACAAAAAACGCTGCATCCCAACTTTTTTCTGATTTTTGGCGATCTTTATAGGATTGTTTATATCGATAGTAGGGATTAGCATGGGCAAAAGAAAGAGGCAGGCGAAAGTATTGCGCGTTTTTAGGAAAATTCACAGGACCACAGGAGCATTATTATTTATTTTTTTCTTCGTTATATCTGCAACCGGATTACTATTAGGTTGGAAAAAGAATACCAATGGGTTAATCTTGCCCAAAACCCAAAAAGGCACCTCCACAGAATTGGTGGAATGGCTACCTGTGGATAGTCTTCATACCATTGCTTGCCAAACATTGCACACCTCTGTATCCCCAGATTTATCTTTAGAATTGGATAGAATCGATATTCGTAAGGACAAGGGCTCGGTAAAATTTAATTTTGTGGACCACTATTACGAAGTGCAGTTGGATGGTGCCACCGGAAACGTGCTGTCCATCGGACAAAGAAGGTCAGACTTTTTTGAAAACGTACACGACGGCTCTATCATAGACCGATACCTAGGTACATCGGGGGTTGTAAAATTGGTATATTCCACCATTATGGGCTTATCGCTATTAATGTTTACGATTACGGGATTTTGGTTGTGGTACGGCCCAAAAAGGATGCGAAAAGAAGGCAAGAATACCACTGGGACCGTATCCAAAAAAGGCAGGATAAGTACAGTTCCTTAATTTTTGGTGCTGGCCATGAATGTACTTAAAGGAAAATAGCACATTTATTGCCAACCAACCATCAATGTCCGGACCAGAAACCAAAAGAACCCTTTACCGAATACTTCCATTCGGGATTATATGGCTGCTGTCTGGTTGGATATTCCTCATTGTTGAACATGCCGCTTCGGACCATTTTAGCCATCTTCCAGAAACGGCCATTAAAATGGACCCCACTATTTTTTTGCTTTCCAGCATTGCCATCACAGTGGTTGGGCTCCTCATCGGACTTATTGAGATCAAATACCTGTCCCGTCTTTTTTCCCATAAGAGATTTGTGACCAAGATTTTCTACAAGCTGATTATATATGTCCTCCTATTCTTTTTGATTGGCCTTCTCACTTTTCCGTTTGCTGCGAGCCTTGAACTGGATTCTTCTGTTTTGGATTCCCGTGTTTGGGAAAAATACACGGATTATTTCACCAGCCTAAGCCATTTCAGCACCATTGTGCAACTGGGAACAGCATTGGTAGTTTCCTTGTTCTATGTGGAGATTAGGGATTATTTGGGCCAAGGAGTGCTGAAAAATTTTTTTACCGGAAAATACCATAAACCTATTGAAGAGGAACGCATATTTATGTTTTTGGATATGAAGTCCTCCACCACCATTGCGGAAAAATTGGGGCATGTTGCTTATTTTGATTTATTACAAAACTATTATGCCGATATTTCTGAGCCCATTGTTCGGTATGAAGGTGAGATTTACCAATATGCTGGGGATGAAATCATTTTGTCATGGAAAAATTCCACTCCAACGGCGAACAACCGATGCATTCATTGCTTTTTTGATATGAAAAAAGCGCTTCAGCAAAAAGAGGCGTGGTACCAAAAGACCTTTGGTTTAGCTCCTGTTTTTAAGGCAGGTATTCATTTGGGAAAAGTAACTGCCGGGGAAATTGGGAAAATAAAAAAGGAGATTCTCTTTACGGGTGACCCCTTGAATGTCGCCGCTCGTATTCAATCCCTTTGCAACTCGTACCAAGTGACTCTTTTGGTTTCCTCAAACCTGGTGCATCAAATGGAACTCGGGTCCGATTTCGAAATCCTCCAGGTGGATAAAGCCCATTTACGAGGAAAAGAAGCCAGCACTGAGCTATTTACCATTTCAGAAAAAGAGCTTTCTACCCTTTGATTTTTTGTGATGGAACGGTTCCGTACTTATCCATAAGATAGATCAGACTGGCCATGGTGGCCGCCCCAAGTTGCAATTCACGCTTGTTGACATGCTCAAACGTATCATTCTCTGCGTGATGATGGTCAAAATAGCGCTGCGAATCTGGCACCAACCCAGCGAGAACAATACTTTCATTCTTCATGGGCCCAATATCGGCTCCGCTATGTCCTTTTTCAAAAAGGTGAATCAAATACGGCTCAAATAATCCCTTCCAGCTCAGTACTTGCTCAAAATTTTCATCGGAACAATCAAAGGAAAAACCTCTGGGCGTAAACCCTCCTGAATCACTTTCCAAAGCAAAAACATGGTTTTCCCCATTGGTTTGGGCCACTTCAGCATATTTATTTCCGCCTCTGAGTCCATTTTCCTCATTCATGAACAAGACCACACGAAGTGTGCGCTTAGGTTTATAGCCCGTTTCCTTTAATAATCGCAATACATCCATACTTTGGACACAACCAGCACCATCATCGTGGGAACCATCCCCCAAATCCCAAGAATCCAAATGGCCTCCAACGACCATGACCTCTTTTGGATTGGTGCTTCCTGTAATCTCGCCAATGACATTGTAAGACTGAACATCCTCCAACTGTTTGCAATTTTGTCTAAAATAAAACTTGATATTCGGGTTTAGTTTCAGGGTAGTACTCAACAATTCAGCTCCTTTGGTACTGATGGCTGCAGCAGGAATCCTATTTTTTATTGGGGTATCCCCGTAACCCATGGAACCCGTATGTGGATAATCATCCAACCGTAGGTTCATAGATCTTACAATGACACCAGATGCTCCATATTTAGCCGCTTCAGCAGCACCGGAATAGCGCTGGTCCACACAATTGGAATACGCAGCGAAGGTATTTACCAGTGTCTGCTCCATTGGACGATTATAGAAAACTATCTTGCCCGCAATTTTGTCCTTTCCCAACTTTTCCAAGTCTTCAATACCCTGAACCTCAATTATATTTGCTTTGAGACCACCATCTGGAGTTGACACCGAACCTCCTAAGGCACAGATGGGCACGTTTGTGGTAAGTCCCGGTTTTGTTTCAATATAGGCAAACTCCGGAGTACCCCTTACCCATTTGGGCACCATTACGGGTTGAAGCCATACGCGGTCCAGTCCCAGAGCATCCAATTCCTCTTTGGTATATTCCACGGCCTCTTGCGCTTGAACGGACCCAGAAAGGCGTCCCCCAATCTGATTGGAGAGATAATTTAACCATTCGTAGGCCTTACCATCGGTCAACGCCTTGTCATAAATGGCCTTTATCTGCTTTTCATCATTGGATTGTGCAAAAAATGGGGTACTTGCCAACAAAAGGGCCAATAGCAATACTATTCTCATTTGGTCTCTTTTTCCAGTTCCTGTTTAAAGGTTTCTAAATTAGCCTTTATTTCATCGTCAAGCTCCGGTTCCTTGATATCTTTGTACTTTTTTAACGCTTCATGAAGAATGGAGGCCACTATGACCCTTGCGGCCATTTTATTATCGGCTGGAACTACATACCAAGGTGCGTGTTCCTTTGAAGTTTTATTCAGCGCTTCTTCATAACAATCCTGATAGGCATCCCAAATTCTTCGTTCTTTTAAATCTCCAGGAGAGAATTTCCAGTTTTTACGCTTCAGCTCGATACGCCTCAATAATCGCTGACGCTGTTCTTCTTTGGACAGATGCAGAAAGAACTTGAAAATAATCGTTCCATTTTCAGCAACATGCTGTTCAAATTCATTGATTTGCTGATAGCGCTTTTCCCAGAACGATGCATCAATATCGGAAACAGACTCAATCCCCGGAAGGTTTTCACTCAATATATATTCTGGATGCACCTTGGTGACCAATACATTTTCGTAATGGGTTCTATTAAATACGGAGAACTTACCACGTTCCGGAAGGGCTATATAATGCCGCCATAAGTAATCGTGCTTTAATTCCAAGGAAGTGGGCACCTTAAAACTATGGACGACCACACCTCGCACATTGAAATCTTTGAACACCTCCCGGATAAGGCTATCCTTTCCGGCGGTATCCATACCCTGAAGACAAAGCAAAACACCATATTTTCCATGGGCATACATGGTATCCTGAAAGTCGCCCAGCTTTTTTCTGATGTCCTTTAATTCTTTCTTTAGCTCCTTTTCCGATGCCCCGAAGTCCTCATACGTACTTTGTTTGGCAAGTTCTATCCCGTTCTTAACCAGATAAGAACCTGAGTTGATTTTTTCCATAGGACTGAATATAATTCATTTTGGGCACTCCTTCAACCCCAATTTAAAAAGTGTATTTCATCGATATTTTTACCACTTATGGTTATTGTAGGTATTTTCATCGATTTTATTTACACCCAGTCGACTCCTGAATATAACTTAGTGATAATCAATGACGCATTGTCCCAAATCATTAAGCGTTATGAATACTAGAAAGATAATCCTACTTATCGTCTTTGTCATAGGCATAATTGTCCTATGGTTCATGTCTTCTTTTGCAACTCGCAATGCCTGTGAATATGCAAATTCCAACTTAGAATACATTAAAAGTAAGATTCAGGCGGCCATCGTTGCCAAGGATCTGCAAATGGCAAAATACCATGCGTACAAAGCGCTTAATGGTATTGAAAAAACCAGAGCCAACTTTGTGGATTGTGGTTGCGAAGGAACCATTGAAAGTTTGGAAGGCACTTCCTATGAGTTAAAACAGGCTACGAAGGCTGACAACCTTGAAACTTCCAAAAAATCGCTGCATTTGGCATTGGAAAGCACCATGATCGGGATAAAAGTATTGCGGATATTTGAACAAGAAGTGTCCAGTACTTATGGAAATGATATCCTTGTGCTCAATACCAAAGATGCCCTGAATGATCAAGATGGAATGTTCTTGACACCAACCCATACGATACGACAACAAGTGCATAGCTGCTTGTTGGGTTTTGAAACTTCGTTGGATAAAGTTGTCAATGAAGTTGAGTGCGAAGAAGCCCATCGATTTGTAAACAATATTTACGAAGAAGCTAGATTGGTCTTGCTCAACACGGAACTTTCTGAACATAAAAAACAATACCACCAACGTGTGATGACCTTGTCCCAAGAAGCACTTAAACGCTTGGGAGACTGTACTGCCAAGTAATTATTTACTGGCAAAAAGCTTCACGTCTTCTTCGGAGACCTCTTTTCCTCCAAGAATGATCAAGCGTTCCACAACATTACGGAGTTCCCGGACATTTCCTGTCCAGTCATATCCTTTGAGCAACTCTATGGCTTTTTTGGAAAAATCCTTTTGTGCGGTTCCTTGTTCCGAGGCTATTTTATCAGAAAAATGCTCAATGAGCAATGGAATATCATCACGTCTCTCGTTCAATGCGGGCACTTTAATCAAAATCACAGCCAGGCGATGGTATAGATCCTCCCGGAACTTACCTTCTTCAATCTCCTTTTTTAAATCTTTATTGGTAGCGGCCAGTACGCGTACATCAACACTAATGTCTTTGTCCGAACCAACACGGGAAATTTTGTTTTCTTGAAGTGCTCTAAGAACCTTGGCTTGGGCCGAAAGGCTCATATCTCCAATCTCGTCAAGAAAAATGGTCCCTTTGTTGGCCGTTTCAAATTTTCCTGCTCTATCCTTTACTGCAGAAGTAAATGCACCCTTTACGTGTCCGAAAAGTTCGCTTTCTATCAATTCTGATGGAATCGCGGCGCAGTTCACCTCAATAAATGGAGCTGAAGAGCGATTACTTTTTTGATGCAACCAATGGGCCACCAACTCCTTACCGGTACCGTTTGAGCCTGTGATCAACACTCTTGCATCGGTAGGAGCCACTTTTTCAATCATGTCTTTTATGGTGCCTATCCCCTCACTCTCGCCAATCATCTCGTAATTCTTGGAGACTTTCTTTTTCAGGATTTTGTTTTCCACCACAAGCTCCTTTCGGTCCAAGGCATTACGAACCGTGGTCAGCAGTCGATTTAAATCTGGAGGTTTTGAGATGTAATCAAAGGCACCCAACCGCATTGTGTTTACGGCGGTATCCAAATCCCCATGACCAGAAATCATAATGAATGGAATTTCAGGTTTTATCTTTTTAGCAGCCTCCAAGACTTCAACGCCATCCATTTTAGGCATTTTAATATCACAAAGGACCAAATCAAAGTCGTCCTTTTTAATGGTCTCAATGCCACCTAGTCCATCTTCTGCTTCCAGAACCTCATAGGTATCGCTCTCTTCGACCAAAATTTTCACCAAAACTCTTCTAATGGCGGATTCATCTTCAATAACCAAAATCTTCGGCATAGTTCGTTGTTTTAAAAAATTCCTATTTTGAACCCAGTCCTAATATAAAGATTTGACTCGTTATTCAACAAAAAAACATCGCCTTGATCGTCATTCCTGAGCTTTCCTTCTTGTTCAATGGATCGGCCGGCCATTAGAAAAAGGGACATATTTTTGGTAAGGTTGTATTGATATCCCACAGTGGCCACCAAAGCCGTCAGTGATATTTTGGATGCAACCTGATTGTCGGGCAAAATGATATTGTCCTGGATATTCATAAAATACCCATCCAAGAATAATGCCATTTCCAACGAATGCTTTTTGCTGATGTAATGATTAAAGCTCGTTTTTGGAATTCCCAGGGTATACGACCACTTCGGATGAAACCTCCGGTAGTAGTTGATCAATGGCAAGGGAACGGGCAGACCGGTTGTACTGTTATAGGTCAAGCCCAGCACGATTCTAAACGGTTTATCCGCATTGGGTTGTTCTTTCCAAAGGGTTGCCGTTGCATTGAGAAAAAAATCATCTGTAATGGTTCCGCTGGTAAAATTGGATGCCATCCGGGGGGTGAGAATGGTAACCAAATTCCAGTTTTCATTCCACTTGGTGATGAATCCTAAGTTTAAATCAACCACATGAAAACGAATCAGTTCACTTTTATCAAATGGAAAATCACGCGAATACCCCATGTCGAACCGGTTGTATTCCATACCGGTAAGGAGGTAGTCCTTTTTAGCATTCAGTTGAATGGGCAGGTTAAAGAGTATTTTATAACGCTGGGTTTTGATACCGGTATCATTTTCTGGGATGTTCATGTAGTCAATCCTGAAAATATCGGTGCTCTGCCCAAATCCAATATGGCTATATAATATTGCAAGGGAAACCAACAGTCCCCTGGTTGCAGTGTGGTATAGTGAGGTTTTTATTTTCTTCGGGTTTTTTACTGAATAATATGTACGTCACGCTGTGGAAACGGAATAGTAACGTTATTTTCTTTAAATCTTGTATTGATTTTATAGCGCATTTCACTTTTTATCTTGGGATCGCTAAAACTATCGTTCGTAAAAAAGTGAATGGAGAACAGTAGGGCCGAATCTCCAAAGTCATCAAAAAGGACAAAAGGTCTGGGATTTTTGAGTACTTGTTTCTGTTCTGTGGCGATTTGCATCAGAATCTTGGTGACCAAATCGACATCACTTCCATAGGCTACGCCAACGCTAACACTTTCCCTTGTTGTTTTATGGTTTTGGGTATAGTTGTAAACAATATCACTGATAAACTTGTGGTTGGGAAGAATCAGTACTTTATCATCTCTCGTGATGGCACGGGTGGTTCTCAATTTTATTTCAAACACCTTACCCACTTTTCCATCAACTTCCACGATGTCTCCTACTTGCAAGGATTTATCCACAATAATGAAGATTCCCCCAAGAACATCTTTAAATAGTTCTTGCAAAGCCAGACCCAAACCAACAAAGAGGGCGGCAGATGCGGTTATGACCAAGGTAATGTCCACACCAGCGGCACTAAGTGTGACCAAAACCGCAATAAGGTAGACCACGTAATGGATGAACTTAAAAATACTGACAAACTTTTGCTTGTCTTCGCGCTCCATTTTTCGGGTAAGGAGATGGCGGAGCCATTTTAGCAAAACGTTGGCCATAAAAAGGGCAAAGGTCAAAAGCAACAGCAACCCAATAGTCATATGGATGGGTTTTTCCTCTGTCCCGATTTGGAACCCTAAATCCAGAAAATCCTTTACGGTTCCCCAGATGTCCTTTTCAATAATTTCCTTTATTTCTTTTCCCTCTTCCTGCATGTTCCTATTTATATCTTAACCATTTAACCAATTCTTTATAGGTGGGTTTTTTACCATACATTAAAATTCCAACCTTATAAATTCTTGATGCCAGCGATACAATTCCTAAGAATGTAACTATGAGCAAAGCTATGGACGACAACAATTGCCACCATGGTACTCCTCCTTCACCAACTCCTCCAGGGAGGCGCATAAGCATAACTATAGGTGAAGTTAAGGGAAATAACGAAAATCCGACAGCTATTGGCCCATGTGGATTGCTAAAAACGGAAAAGAACCCCACATAAATGGCCAACATTAAGGGTAGAATTATCGGAAAAATAAACTGCTGAGTGTCTGTTTCGTTGTCCACCGCAGCTCCTATGGCGGCATAAATGGAACTGTAAATCAGATATCCCAAAACGAAATAAATAAAGAAGGAGAAAATCAACAGCGCCCATGGTATATCCAAAATTTCTCTAGCATACATAAGCACATCACTGTCCATGGCAGCGTATTGCGACATGCCGGGCATGGCTGCGGAATTGCCGGAAAGTTCTCCCAAATCAATTCCCAAAAACGTAACAGCCAACAGTAGCAGAACGGATGCTGAAATGAGCCAAATGGTAAATTGAGTAATGCCTGCCAAGGAAGTTCCAATGATTTTCCCGAGCATCAATTGAAAGGGTTTTACAGAAGAAATAATGACTTCAATGATTCGGCTGGTCTTTTCTTCAATGACGCTTCGCATTACAAATCCGCCGTAAATAATAATGAACATCATAATGGCATAGCCAAATCCTCCGCCGATAAAAGCTTTGATTTCGTTGACACCTTTTACACTTTTTTCGCCATCAAAAGTGGCCAATTGAAGGTCGAACGGCTGCTCCACTTTGGAAAATTGGTCCGCTGAAACCCCAAGTCTTTGCAATCGGTCTTGCCGTAATTGTCTTTGAAAAACGGCTTCCAGTTGTTGAATGATTGTAGAATTTGGGTTGTCCTTTGTGAAGAGATAAGCCGATTTTGCAACCTGCTCCGCATCCTTTTCGTTCGGAAGGTGCAATAGTCCGTAATACCCCAATGCATTGGTGGAATCCTTGGCATCCTCCAAGCTGATGCCATCCATATAAAGGTAGGAAATGCCTTTTGAAGGTTTAAATTGATGCTGAAAAAAACTGCTTTCGTTAAGTATTGAGACCACACGCACCTCATCAGAGTTGATTTTGGTGAGATAGGCTATCAGCACAATCATTCCCACAATCAGCAACGGGCTCAAAATTGTCATGACAATGAACGAGCGATTTCGCACCTTGGCCAAATACTCCCGTTTTATAATCAAACCGAGCTTACCTCCCATTGTCCTTATTATTTACGGTTTGAATAAAAATATCGTTGGCCGATGGAATGGTTTCCTCAAAACGGTTGACATTGGCCAATTTCGATAATTCTGCCAAAACACCCCCAGTATCCTCCGAAGGTAATTGAATCTTAAAATCCAATTGATGCTCCATGTCATCAAACTTTGGAGCCATAATATTGAATTTATCCTCCAAGGTCTTCATGAGAGCCGCCTCATTCTGCTGCACTTGAAGTCCAACATTAAAAATATTGTTCTTGTATGCTTTTTTGATGTCAGAAAGCTTTCCATCCAATATTTTCTCTGATTTATGAATCAATGCGATATACTCGCAAAGCTCTTCCACAGATTCCATGCGGTGTGTGGAAAAAATGATGGAGGTTCCCTGCTCTTTCAACTGAAGGATTTCATCTTTGATGATGTTGGCATTTATAGGGTCAAAACCACTGAAGGGTTCATCAAAAATCAAAAGTTTAGGTTCGTGCAGCACAGTGACAATAAACTGTACTTTCTGCGCCATTCCTTTGGAAAGTTCTTGGATTTTCTTGTTCCACCAATCGCCAATATCCAAACGGTCAAACCAGTATTTCAATCTGGTTTTGGCCTCTGTTTTAGATAATCCCTTTAAACGGGCCAAATACAATGCCTGCTCCCCCACCTTCATACTTTTGTAGAGTCCACGTTCTTCTGGAAGATATCCAATCAAAGAGATGTGTCTGGGAGCCAAAGGCTCACCATTGAACAAAATCTCGCCAGAATCTTGATAGGTAATTTGATTGATAATCCGAATAAAAGAGGTTTTTCCGGCCCCATTTGGGCCCAAAAGACCATAAATGCAATTTTTAGGTATGTTGAGTGAAATGTTGCTCAGCGCAGTGTAGTTTCCGTATGTTTTGGAAACATTTTTGGCAACAAGGATATGATCCATGTAAACTATTTTTTCAAAGATATGTATTTGGTGAATAAGACACTATCCTGTAAAAACAAAAACCCACCCTTAAAGAATTCAAGGATGGGAAAAAAATTGCTATGAAAAAGAAAATTAGATATTGGTCACCCAACATCAGTTTCAAATATACGTTTTTTATTTAAACAGAAATATTTTTATTGTTACGAGAACATGTCTTTTACCTTTTCAAAAAAGGATTTATCTGATTTTTCGGGCTTTGGGATGAAATTTTCATCGTTCTGCATGCGCTCAAAAAACTCTTTCTGCTCTTTATTTAGCTCTTTTGGAGTCCAAACATTGACGTGGACCAACAAATCCCCACTACCATAACCATTGATACTGGTGATTCCCTTACCTCGCAATCGCAATATTTTTCCAGATTGGATTCCGGCCTCCAACTTTATACGAACCTTACCTCCGATAGCGTCTATTTCTTTGGAACAGCCCAAAACCGCTTCGGAAATACTAATGTATAGATCATAGTGAAGGTTATCCCCCTCTCTTTTTAAGGTATCGTGCTCAACGGTTTCAATAGCGACGAGCAAATCTCCGGGAATTCCATTTCCAGGAGCTCCGTTACCTTTGCCGGCCACTTTTAACTGCATACCATCCTCAACCCCTGGCGGAATCTTAATGGAAACTGTTTCTTCCTCAACCTTCAATCCTTGGGCATCGGCACCTGCAGGTCTTTGATCAATAGACTGACCGGAACCGCCGCAAGTGGTACAAGTAGTCGCAGTCTGCATTCGACCCAAAATGGTATTGGTAATCTTGGTGATTTGACCGCTTCCATTACAGGTAGGACAGGTTTTATAGGTTACGCCTTCAGCCTGAACCTTTCTGCGGACCTTGACCTTTTTCTCTACGCCATTGGCCACTTCATCCAAAGTCAGTTTTACCCGGATGCGAAGGTTACTTCCTTTGACCCGACGTTGTCCGCCTCCGCCAAAGCCTCCGAAACCGCTAAAGCCACCGCCAAAAGCACTACCAAAGATATCCCCAAACTGACTGAAGATATCATCCATGTTCATGCCTCCACCGCCAAAACCGCCGCTGCCATCGAAGGCTGCATGACCGTATTGGTCATATTTGGCACGCTTGTCGGGGTCGCTCAAAACTTCATAGGCTTCAGCCGCCTTTTTGAACATTTCCTCGGCCTTGGCATCGCCTGGGTTTTTGTCTGGGTGGAATTCAATGGCTTTTTTCCGGTAGGCCTTTTTTATTTCAGCCGCGGATGCACCTTTTGAAACTCCTAATATGTCGTAAAAATCCTCTTTCATACACGCTTAGTTTCCAACTACCACCTTGGGATGTCTAATGATTCGGTCTCCCAGTTTGAATCCTTTCTCGATGACATCGATAATCTTACCCTTCAATTTTTTGTTGGGTGCAGGAATTTGAGTGATGGCCTCGTGGACCTCGGCATCAAAAGTATCTCCTTCGCCAACTTCTATCTGCTCCAATCCTTTTGCCTTAAGGGTCTCTTTAAATTTATTGCTGATGAGCTCCACACCTTTGAACATTTCCTTGTCCTCTGATTTAGAAAGTTCTTTCAACGCTCGTTCAAAATCGTCCATAACAGGCAATAATGACACGATTACTTCTTGCCCTGCAGTTTTGAACAATTCCATACGTTCTTTGGAGGTTCTACGCTTAAAGTTCTCGAATTCAGCAAAAAGCCTCAAAAACTTATCTTTCTCCTTGGCCAAATCTTCACGCAACTGATCCTCAGCTGATAGTTCATCCTGCGTTTCAGTTGCGTTTTCAGCATTTATATGTTCTTCGTTCAGCTCAGGATTTTCAACAGTTTGGGCATCTTGTGCTGCCTCATCCATTTCCTCAACCTTACTTTTCTTGCTCATATACGTTTATTTTATTCCTTTTTTGAAATGGCAAAAGTACTGCCAATTGTCTAAAAATGTCAAAATGTCACCACAAAACATAAAAAAATCCGCCTAAGCGGATTTATGTCCTTGTTCTTGTATGGTTTCGGATTAAACCAATTCCTTTTTAGTGGATTCAACAGGTAAGACCTCCTTTTCGCTTTTTTCGGCATAAAGCTGCTGAAGGGCTACACAAATATTGGGGTATTGAAAACCGAATCCCTCGTTTTCTATTTTTTTACTACTGACTCGCTGACTGGAAAACGTCAAGTACGCCATTTCTCCCAAGAGTAATTTTAATGCAAATTTGGGTACGTTGGGCATCCACAAGGGCCTGTCCATAGCTCTGGCCAATTCCTTGGTCATTTTGGCATTGGTCACCGGATTTGGGGCAACACCATTGTATGTGCCTTTCAGGTTGTTCTCTATGATAAAAACGAATAGTTGGGCCAAATCCTCAATATGAATCCAAGATTGCCACTGGTCTCCGCTACCCAACGGGGCACCAATAAAGTTTTTGATGGGTGCCGCCATTTGCGGTAAAGCACCACCTTCCGAGGACAACACAATACCGATACGAACTTTGGATACATTGATGTCAAATTTTTTAAAAGAATCTACTTCAGCTTCCCACTTTTGGGCCACTTCGCCCACAAAGCTGTCATCTACCTCTTTTTCGTTCTCCTCGTAAAATTTAGAGAGGGAATCTGGGTAGATTCCAATAGCCGATGCCGAAACAAAGGAATCCATCAATGAAATATCCACTTGCTCCATACCCCTATACAAGGTCCGAAGACTATTGATTCGGCTTGAGCGTATTTTCTTTTTTCGGAGCGGGGTCCATCGTTTTGCAATGCTGGCTCCAGCCAAATTAATCACGGCTCCAACATTCTTGAAACAATCCAAATCGATTTCTCCCTTATTCGGATTCCAATAATATCCTTGGTATGTTTCCGAATTGGATATTTTATCCTTGCTTGTAGTTAAATAATTTACGGCTATCCCTTGGTCGTGCAAAACTTTCACAATTGCTTGTCCCACTAACCCGGTAGCTCCTGTTATCAACACCTTCATACAATCATTTTATAACAAATTTACAAGATTAAGTGGCTGTTTTTGAGGCATTAATTTAGGTTTAACAGAAATGTTTAAACTTTAATTGATTTTAAGAGTGTTCCCATTCTACCTCTTAACACAACATTGGGAAAACATCATTTTTTAATGGCCCGGAGCATCTCCCGCTTGCCCGGGGGGCCGGGAAGACGTTCCACGGTAAAGCCAACAGCCTGTAATGCCCTGCGCACACTGCCCTTGGCTGCATAGGTGACCAAAACACCATCTTTTTTGAGGGCCGTGAACATTTTTTCAAAAATTTCCTCTGTCCAAAGCTCAGGTTGAACGCGGGCACCAAAAGCATCAAAATAGATAAGGTTAAACAAATCCGCGTCATTTATGTCCAGAAAGTCCTTTTGTTGTTTGCACAGCGAAAAGTTACTGGCAATAGCATGGTTCTCCTCCCAAAGGGATTGATGCATTTTTTCAAACAGTGGTTGATGGTCTTCTGCGTGAAGTTGTGAACAATAATCCAGTTCGTTCACTTCATCCATGGAAACTGGATAGGCCTCCACCCCAACATAGTCCACTTTTAATTGTTGCTTTGGCGCTTCCAAAAGAGTGATGAGTGCATTCAACCCAGTCCCAAAACCGATTTCCAAAATATGGATGTGCTCATTTTGGAACAATCGTAGTCCATGTTCAATAAAAACATGATAGGCTTCTTGGATGGCACCGTGTTTGGAATGGTACTGTTCGTCCCAATCCTCAATCTGGATGGTCTTTGAACCATCTCCTGTGGTTATGATTTTTCGTTTCAAACTTAATTTTTGATGAGTACCCCGTCCGCTTCAAAACGGAGAATGTGAGCGGGCTCGGTAATCTGGGCTATTTCTTCTTCCGAAGCACCACTATCCTTTGCGTAGTGCTTTTGGTCCTCAACAGACATTTCTTCCAAAAAAGCCAGTCCATTCATAAATACCGTTTTCTCCGCTGCGTCCTTCGGCACAAAAAAACCATAGTCTTTAAATCGTACAAAAACTTCATCCCCAGAATCCAAAGCAACGTTCATCCAACAGCCTTTGGCTTGGCATACTTCTGTAATTTTTCCGGTCATTTGTGTCATGACCGTATCAGTAACAGCAAGTTGGGCATAAACAGGCTCTTTTTGTTGGATTCCATCTTCAATTGTGAATTTTTCTCCAAAATAACTTCCCGATGTGCCCTCTTGGGCCATTATCAAATTTGCCAAAAACAGTAAGAAAACGGTAGGATATATGTTAAAAGGTCTCATTTTTATCAGCTTTTGAGAAATTCTTGTCCAAGAATTGAAATTAGAATCATGAAATAACGAAAACTAGTGATAAATAGCTAATTTTAACTTTCCAAAAGTTATTGAAATGGAAGCAGTGATGAACAACGTAACGATCGAGAAAGCAAAGACATCAAAAATTAAGGATGTTGATTTTGACAACCTTTCCTTTGGAAGTATTTATACCGACCATATGCTCGTCTGTGATTATAAAAACGGGCAATGGCAAGCGCCAAAGGTGGTTCCTTATCAACCTATTACCCTGGACCCATCTTCAAAAATCTTTCATTATGGGCAGTCCATTTTTGAGGGAATGAAGGCATACAAAGACGAGAGTGGCAGCGTTTGGCTGTTTAGACCTTTGGAAAATTTTAAACGCTTGAACAAATCGGCCAAAAGGATGGCCATGCCAGAGCTTCCAGAATCCTATTTTATGGATGGCTTGACCACACTTTTGCATGTGGACAGCGATTGGATTCCACAAAATGCGGGTAGTTCCTTATATATACGTCCGTTTATGTTTGCTTCGGGCAATGGTTTTCATGCCTCGCCAGCAGATGAATATAAATTCATCATTTGTTGCGCCCCTTCTGGCTCTTATTTCTCCGGAAAAGTGAAGGTATTGATAGAAAAACAATATTCCCGCGCTGCCAATGGTGGTGTAGGTTTTGCCAAGACCGGTGGAAACTACGCAGGTCAGTTTTATCCAACCCGTTTGGCTGCAGAAAAAGGATATCAGCAGGTAATTTGGACCGATGACAACAACCACGAGTTCATTGAAGAGGCTGGTGCCATGAATGTTTTTGTCCGAATCAATGATACCTTATTGACCGCTCCTACCAATGACCGAATCCTTGATGGTATCACCCGAAAAAGTATTTTGGACATTGCCGAAGATGAAGGCATCAAAACAGAGATTCGCAAGGTTTCCGTTAAAGAAGTGGTGGATGCTGCCAAGAATGGTTCTCTAAAAGAAATGTTCGGGGCGGGTACCGCTGCAGTGGTATCGCCGATATCAGCCTTTGGCTATGAGGGGGTTGATTATGACCTTCCTGAGTTGAAGGACAGTTATGCTTCCTTGCTGAAAAAACGCATCACCGATATACAATATAATAGAGCGGAAGACAAATTTGGATGGCGACACGAAGTCGTATAAAACAAAAAAGCACCTTAATAAGGTGCTTTTTTTTTATTTGTCCATTATAGTTTGAATGTCTGGTTTAAAATAGTTGGGGCCCTTCAACACTTTACCATCCTCACGATAGATAGGTTTTCCATCAGCACCTAACTTGCTCATATTACTGCGTTGAATTTCCTCAAAGACTTCTTCTATTTTATATTGCATTCCATGTTCCAATATGGTTCCACAAAGAATGTACAGCATATCACCCAAGGCATCGGCTACTTCAATTAAGTCACCTTCATTGGCCGCTTCCAAGTATTCCTTGTTCTCTTCATCCATTAAATTGAAACGCAGTTTGTTCTTTTCTGAACCCAAATTTGCTACAGGCTCTTGGGAAACACCAAGGCCAAAGGAATTGTGAAAGAGTTCAACCGCTTTTATTTTACTTTCCATTGCACGTATTTTGATTTAGCTTTGCGTAAAAATATGAAATATGTTCAGCACCGGACAGTTAATCTTTGCAGTACTTTTTTTAGTGGTCTTTATTATAATTATCTCACTTTCATATAAAAAGGACAAAAAACTTCACAAAAGAAACTATAAAGGTGTGGCTTGGATTCTGATTTCCTTTGTGACTTTTATAATTTTTCTGTTTTTGATTAAGCACTTTCTCAAAAATTAACACTGACTTTGCATTCGCAACAAAAATGAGGGCTTTCACAACTAAAAAAGCACTTTGGTTCGTATACTATAGGAAAAACCGTACTTTTGTTTAACATTAATTTAGCACAACAAATGACCACATTTTTCAGCCTTCTTTTCATTTTACTTGCTATTAATGCTCTTCTGTTGATTTTTAGTGTCAACGGAGCTAGCGAAAGGTTTAGAAAACCAATTCAGAAAATTTCAGAGAACTCAATCACAAAATTATTCCCCCGCGAGACCTCTGAAACCGAATACAAGGAAGCGGTATAGTTTGTACCTTTAGGGCATGAAACAGGCCTTTCTTGTTTTTTTAGGTGGAGGATTTGGAAGCGTTCTTCGTTTCTTAATTTCCAAACCCTTAAACGTACTATCCCCTAATTTCTTCTACGGGACTTTCTTGGTAAACATTGTTGGCTGCCTGCTAATCGGATTTATTTTGGGTCTATCGGCCAGAGGCAATATTCTATCCTATAATACAACTCTTTTTTTGGCCACTGGGTTTTGTGGCGGCTTCACCACTTTCTCTGCTTTTGCTTTTGAAAAAAACTTTCTTTTAAAGAACAGTGAACTTCTCCATTTTTCTATTTATATGATTTCCAGCATCGTCATCGGTGTTTTGGCCGTAGTTTTCGGATTATGGCTATCCAAACTCGGCGAATAGTTATAAATTTCATTTTCATAGTTAATTTTTGTTAAAAACCGAACAGAAATCACACAAATCTCTGATTTTGATGTGAAATCATAATCCATATAATGTAAATGTTAAGAAAAAATCAAAAAATTTTTAACAAAAAATAGATTAAAATCAGATACCCCTAAAATATATGGGGTATTTTTTTTAGAACCATAAAAATCCCACCAATACCCTCCAATTTTTCATGGTCTTGATTGAATTACCATATATTTGAGACATCAATTAACTACTTAATTATGAAAAAAGTCGAGGCAATTATTAGAAAATCCAAGTTTGATGAGGTGAAAAAAGCGCTCCATCAAATTGAGGTTAACTTCTTCAGTTACTGGGATGTAACCGGAGTTGGAAATGAGAAACAAGGACATGTGTATCGTGGTATTTCCTATAGTACCAGTGATATACAGCGTAGGTATTTGGTTATCGTAGTATCAGATGACTTTCTAGACAAAACCGTGAATGTATTATTGGACACAGCGGGCACAGGAAATGTGGGAGATGGGAAAATTTTCGTCTCAGATGTGATTCAAGCGTACAGAATCAGGACTAAAGAAAGCGGTAGTGCTGGAATCAATTAAAAGTATAACCAAAAACTCAAAAACTTAGATTATGATTTTACAAGAACAAGAAGCAATAGATAAAGCCGTAGAAGCAATCACTGCTGATATGGGCGCTTTGTGGATATTGATCGCGGGCATTTTGGTGTTCTTTATGCAAGCAGGATTCACATTAGTGGAAGTTGGCTTTACCCGCAGCAAGAACTCGGGTAACATTATTATGAAAAACCTTATGGACCTTGCCGTTGGTTCGGTAATGTTCTGGGCCGTAGGTTACGGTATCATGTATGGTAGCGGACTTGTGGGCGGAGGATTCTTTAGAACCAGTCCTGCTGATCAAGGGTACTTCTTTTTCAGTGCCGATGATTGGTACAACCTATTCTTCCAAACTGTATTCTGTGCAACAGCTGCAACAATTGTATCTGGAGCCATCGCCGGAAGAACCAAATTTTCAACCTATTTGATTTTCTCAGCAATGATGACCACCCTTATCTACCCTATCTCAGGTAGCTGGTACTGGCCATTTGATGATGATGCTTGGTTAAACACTGCCGGTTTCATCGATTTTGCTGGTTCATCCGTTGTACACGCTGTAGGTGGTGGTGCCGCTTTGGTTGCTGCTATCATGGTAGGTCCAAGAATCGGAAAATATGTGGATGGAAAGGCTCAGGCTATTCCTGGTCACAATATGATGTTCGGTGCCCTTGGGGTATTTATCCTTTGGTTGGGATGGTTCGGATTTAACGGAGGTTCCCAATTGGCTTGGGGTGGTGATGATACCATTGCTGCTTCCAGTGTAATCATCAACACAAACTTGGCTGCTGCCATCGGTGCCATTGGAGCTTTGTTCTTCACATGGGCAAAATATGGTAAAGCTGATATTTCCATGACCTTGAACGGTGCTTTGGCCGGATTGGTAGGTATTACCGCCGGATGTGGTGCTGTTAGCGCTTGGGGTGCATTGGCCATTGGTCTTATCTGTGGTATCGTAGTAGTGCTCTCCATCGAGTTCATCGACAAAAAATTAAAGATTGATGATCCCGTAGGTGCTATTTCTGTACACGGAACCTGTGGTTTCCTAGGAACAGCTTTGATTGGATTCTTCGCCTTGGATGGTGGATTGTTCTATGGAGGTGGTGCCAAATTACTATGGGTACAAACCTATGGTTCTTTGTCCTATATCCTTTGGGCAGCTCTTGCAACCTTCGTTGTATTGTTCATCTTGAAGAAGACCATCGGACTTCGTGTTTCTGAGAAAGAAGAAGTGGAAGGTTTGGATATCCATGAGCATGGTATCGAAGCGTATCCAGAGCACATTTCCCAGGATAAATAAAATTTCACAACACAACTCATATAAAAGGAAACGGAGCGTTCTGCCAAACGCTCCGTTAAATAACCTTTTCAAACACAACTCACAATTAAACAACTCTGTCCTAAACAAGGACAACTTAAAACGATTATGATATGAAAACGATTATAAATACAAATTTCGTAAAAAATTTAGCTTTCGCCGCATTGGCATTGATTTCTGTTAGTGCTTTTGCACAGGAAGAGGAAGAAACCGCCCCAAAGTTTAGCTTTAGTGGTTCTGTAGATGCATATTACCGAGCTAACCTAACAGCTCCTAACGATGAGGAGGCCATTGCCCCCGGTTCTTCGTTCGCCAATTTGCCTGGTTTTTCATTGGGTATGGCCAATCTGGTTGCTGCTTACGAAGGTGAAAAAGTAGGTTTTGTAGCTGATTTGGTATTCGGTCCTAGAGGTACGGATGCTGTTTTTGCTTCACCAATGTACTCCATGACTGGTGATATCATCAACCAATTGTATGTGTACTGGAATGTAAGTGACGATGTTACGTTGACCTTTGGTAACTTCAACACCTTCTTGGGTTATGAGGTTATCTCCCCAGTGGCCAACTTCAACTACAGTACTTCTTACCTATTCTCTTATGGACCTTTCAGCCACACTGGTTTGAAAGCTGATTTTGACCTAGGAAATGACTGGTCTGCCATGTTGGCCGTAATGAACCCAACCGACTTGACCGAGTTCAATCCAACCGGTGATTATGCGGTAGGTGCACAATTGGGATACTCTGGACAATTCTTGAACTTTGTATACAGCCAAAGCAGCTTTGAAATTGACTTTACTGGTGGTTTTGATGTAACCGAAGATTTCTTCTTGGGCATCAACGCCGCTCACTTTAGCGCTGATGACAATGCAGGTAGCTTTACAGGTGTTGCCCTTTATCCTCAATTGGCCACTTCTGAGAACTTCACACTCGGTTTAAGAGGTGAGTATTTTATGGAAACAGATGAATTTGGTGCCATTGGTGACGTATTTGATGCAGATGGTGACGCAAGTGTTTTTGCCATTACTTTAACAGGAAGTGCTACTATCGGAGACCTTATTCTAAAACCAGAAATTCGTTTGGATAGCGCCTCTGAAGATACATTCATCGACAATGATTTGGCTCCAACAGCAAGTTTAGCTTCTGTATTGTTTGCTGCAATCTACTCTTTCTAGGCCCAAGAAATAAAATTTTAATGCTAATAGAAAGCCTTACTCCCCCGGGATTAAGGCTTTTTTAGTCTTTACTAAAATCTTTCACTCCTGCTCTCACATTAGTTCTCAAATAATTTTGCCTTGGCACTAGAGGGCAGGAGTACTTTTTATTGTACACACAATACGGATTGTACGCCTTATTAAAATCGATGACCAACGTATCTCCTTCAGGAATGGTCAAATCTATATAACGTCCTCCCCCATACGTTTCATTTCCATTGGTTTCATCCAAAAAAGGCAAAAAGAGATAATCCTTATATTCTTCTTGGTCCAGTAATCCCAAACTTTGGTATACCTCCAATTGATGCTCTTTTCCATTCAAGGTAAAATGGGCAATACCATAAACCACTTCCTCTGTTTTTCTATCCGTAGTAGTGGGATTTAGAAAGGGAACAGCATCCGGAGTTCGCACAAACTTGGCCTTGACCACATACGCTGTATCCGGTTTGAAGAAATCCAACGTCTCAAAATCCTTTCGATACCTATCCGGTAATGGAGAGGTCTCGGGATCCTTATAGCTTGCATTCAATTCTTTTTGAAATTCCAAAATATCAGCCACCAAAGGTGAATCCGGTTCCGCTGCAGTCGTTTCATCGTGATACTTTTTGCCCCTTCCACAGGACATCATCAGAATCGCTAAGACCAAAATTGAATACTTCATGGGTGTAATTTTACCGCAAAATTAGCAGAAATCATTCTTAATACTACCTTAGTGTCATTATGATGAAAAACATACTCCTACTAAGTCTACTCATTTTCGTATCAGGATGTTCGGAAAAGAAAACACCCAAAGTTGACCATAAAACCACCGAAAGAAGGTTGCCAGAAATCCAGCCAAATCGATACAACACTGCCTTTTTGATCATGGACGGGACATACAATACGGAGTTCACCGCCCCTTTTGATATTTTTCAGCATACCCAATACCGAGAGGGCATCAAGGCCATGAACACCTTCACGGTTGCCAATACCTTGGAACCCATTACCACCTTTGAAGGCATCCGAATCCTGCCCGATTTTGACTATACACAAGATTCCATTCCCAATATTGATATTTTGGTGGTGCCCAGCGCAGAGCATCATTTGGACACAGACCTGCAAGACTCCTTGATGCTGAATTTTGTAAAGAAAGCGTCAAAGGATGCTCTTTTTGTTACCTCACATTGCGATGGTGCCTTTGTTTTGGCCAAAGCCGGATTGTTGGATGACGTGGCGTCCACCACTTTTCCGAGTGATATTTCAACCTATAAAAAGATGTTTCCCCAGCTGGATGCAAAAGACAGTGTTCTTTTTGTCCATGATGGAAAGTTCATTACCTCCGCAGGTGGGGCCAAAAGTTTTGAAGCCGCGCTCTACCTCTGCGAGTATTTATATGGAAAAGAAATAGCGCAATCCATAGCCGGCGGATTGGTCATTGACTGGAATTTGGACGATGTTCCCCGATTTATTGCTCAATAATTTCGTAGCGGGAATCCTTTAGATACTTTTCTACCATAGTATTAAACTCAGAGGTAATCCGAAGTAATGCTGTATCTTCCAAATTATACAGCTTATCCTTATCCTTAAATCCTTTTTTAAGAGCCTCCTCCAAATAAAATAGAGCGGTTCCAAAATCCTCATTTTTTGCACTGAGCGAAATGGTTTTCAGGTAGAACTCAAAATTATCAGGTTCCAAAATGGTCTTCAGCATATACAAAAAGGCCAGGGCATCCTCATCAATCACTTGCCCCGATTGCACAAGCGCGATGTTGTCCTCAGCAAGCGCATTTAAAAATCCTACCAAGCGATTTCCCATCTCCTTTTCATGGATATTGGAACCTTTGATGAACTTATCCAGCTCCGTCATTTGATAATTCCACCAACCCAAATTCTTGAAGTTGTGCGCGAACATATCCTCTTCCATATCATATTGATAGTTCTCTTTCATCAATATTTCTTTGGAAAAAGCGGCATTTTCCGAACGCTTCATGGCTCTATATTGTTTGTCTCGACGGAGTTCTTTTTGCACTTCCCGAAGGGAATCCAGATTCTTATGGGCACCGTACATGGACATCATTTCGCCCAAATATTGTTCCGCCCAAATCAATTCACCGGAATTTTTCAACCGATTTACTTTGGCCACATCCTCTTGATAAGCCGCTTCAACATATGAGGAATCAGTAGGAATCCATTTTCTTCCCATGGCGCCCAACGTAAACAATTGGAGTCCTTTTTGCAGGTATGTTATTTCTGGCCAAGCACTTTTCTGCTCATGCAACAACACCTGATTCGGAAATTTAAATCGATCCAAGAGCTTTTCATCATCCAACATGGTGGTATAGTTGTAGTCATTTTTACTGACCACACCGATAAAATGGAAAGGGCGTTTAACATTCAACAAATCGGTATTGGTCAAAGAGGCCCCCATGGAAAGCGTACCGTTTATTCCCTTTATAAATATGGGCACAAGCCCAGCGAAACGGCCGCCACTGGCAGCACCTGCGGTGTAAATGCGCTCTTTTTGAATAGGCAGCATATTCACGATTTCTTCCAAAACATTGTTGGTCACGATCATATTTGTGGTCAATGAAACCGAATCGCGAACTTTTGGAGCGGCCAACAGATATCCTTCCTCTTCTGCAGCGGCCACGAATATGGACAATGCCTGCCGTTCCTTTCCATCCAAATCAAAAACGAGCAGCAAGGGCCACTGTTTTTCCACAGAAAAATCTCGGGGCAAATACAAGGAAAATGAACTGGGTATGGAATCTTGGACGGGTATGGAGTCCATAATCTCGCCCTTTTTTAATACCATTTGTTGCGCGGAAATCGAAGTCAAACAAATAAAGGAGAGAAATGCGAGTAGCTGTTTATTTTTCATAATTCTATCATAGCAAAAATCTGGCCAAAACAAAGCTTGGTTCCTGTTCTATAAAGTTAATGGATTTTTACTTTCCCTGTTTCCCACTTTTAATCGGGGCATGGGCCACCACGTTGGACAACACGATGTGGGTCCGGCATTCACCATAAACAATGAGTTCATCGATAAATTTTTCCAGGTGGGATTGATCTCGAAGCACCACCTCCATAATAATGTTCTCGTTTCCGGTGATTCGGTAACAATTGACCACTTCTTGGAGTGATTTTACTTTATCCAAAAAAGGTTTCAGCTTCCCCATAAAAGCACGTAGCATGATGATTGCCTTGAACTGATGCCCTGCTTTAACATAAGAAATCTTGGCTCCATACCCTTCAATAATTCCTAGGTCCTCCATCTTTTTTACCCGTTCGGCAACTGCGGGGGGTGTAAGCCCCACTTCTCGACCAATATGTGAAAAAGACTCCCTTGCATTATGCTGCAAGTGCCCCAAAATTTGCCAATTAAGCGCATCTATCTTCATATTAAAAGAAATAAGTCGATAAAATTTTAATTTTAAAGGTATAATCTATTTTTCAATTTTAAAACTAAAGTTGAAATTTTCAATTCCTCAGTAATTTTAGTGTACAAAATTGCTTTGAAAACATGGAGAGAAACTCTCTTAATTCCTTGGTTGTATACCGCAATTCGTTGGCACTTCGCGATATGAGCGAAGCTGTCGCCACCTACTTTGCCCATAACAGGGAGCGACTGTCTTGGCGAAAAATTGATAGTTTTCGTGATGATATCACTGCATCGTTATTAAATGATGCTTCCCTAATCACCAAAGAAGTGGAACAAGCAGCCCTTAGCAATTCTTACTCCGTTCGGATGCGAAGCCTTACTTTCATCAACATCATGACGCGAAATATTTTGGCCTATTGCAATGGTTTGGAGCGCGATGGTGTCAAGGAAAAGGAATATTTGAACCTACTCCGCAGGGAAATCAAGATTTTTAGAATCTCCTATAAAAAATGGAGAAAGTCGTTCCACAACCGAAACGACTAATTCCCTTTTACATATTTCTCCGGTACTGACCCCCGACCTCAAAAAGGGCCTTGGTTATCTGCCCCAAGGAACAATGTTTGGAAACTTCCATCAGTTTTTCAAATAAGTTTTCATTATTGATGGCCGTCTGTTGTAATTCTTGCAACTGCTTTAGAGCCTCATCTTTTTCCCGTTGATGTAAATTTTGCAGCGTTTGTATTTGATTTTGCTTCTCCTCCTCTGTGGCTCGAATTACCTCCGCAGGTAAAATGGTAGGTGAACCTTTGGAACTTAAAAAGGTATTGACCCCAATAATGGGATAGTCCCCGGAATGCTTCAAGGTTTCATAATGTAAGCTTTCCTCTTGAATTTTGGAGCGTTGGTACATGGTTTCCATGGCCCCCAATACGCCACCGCGTTCCGTGATTCTGTCAAACTCCAATAAAACGGCCTCTTCTACTAAATCCGTCAACTCTTCTATGATGAAGGAGCCCTGGATGGGATTCTCATTTTTGGCCAGTCCCAACTCCTTATTAATAATCAATTGAATGGCCATCGCCCTACGCACGGATTCTTCCGTAGGCGTTGTGATTGCCTCGTCATAAGCATTGGTATGCAGGGAATTACAATTGTCATAGATGGCATAGAGCGCCTGCAAGGTCGTTCGGATATCATTGAAGTCGATTTCCTGGGCATGCAAACTTCTTCCCGAGGTTTGGATATGGTATTTGAGCATTTGGGCTCTTGGGTCAGCGCCATATTTTTCTTTAAGGGCCTTGGACCAAATTCGTCTTGCCACCCTGCCGATGACAGCATACTCCGGGTCAACTCCATTTGAAAAAAAGAAGGACAAGTTGGGACCAAATTTGTTGATGTCCATCCCGCGACTTAAATAGTACTCCACGTACGTGAACCCGTTCGACAATGTGAAGGCTAACTGCGTAATAGGATTTGCTCCAGCCTCCGCGATATGGTACCCAGAAATCGAAACTGAATAGAAATTTCGAACTCGTTGCTCAATAAAATACTCCTGCACGTCGCCCATCAGCTTCAGAGCAAATTCCGTGGAAAAAATACAAGTGTTTTGGGCCTGATCTTCCTTTAAAATATCAGCTTGAACCGTTCCGCGAACCTGCGACAAGGTTTCCGTTTTGATTCTGGCATATACCTCTTGAGGCAATACTTGGTCTCCCGTGACCCCCAAAAGCATAAGCCCCAAACCATTATTTCCTTCGGGAAGTTTTCCAAAATAAGAAGGACGGGGGACACCTTTCTTTTGGTACAGGGCCGCTATTTTCTTTTCAATATCATCTTCCAGACCATTTTCTTGAATATATTTCTCACAATTCTGGTCAATGGCGGCATTCATAAAAAAAGCCAAGAGCATTGGTGCCGGACCATTGATGGTCATACTCACCGAAGTCATGGGATTACTTAAATCAAATCCGGAATAGAGCTTTTTAGCGTCATCCAAACAGCAAATGGATACCCCAGCATTTCCGATTTTTCCATAAATATCAGGTCTGTGGTTGGGGTCATTTCCATAAAGGGTAACCGAGTCAAATGCCGTGGACAAGCGCTTGGCGGGCATATCCAAGCTCACATAATGGAACCTTCGATTGGTGCGCTCGGGGCCACCTTCACCAGCAAACATTCGGGTGGGGTCCTCCCCTTCCCTTTTGAACGGGTATAAGCCGGCCGTGTACGGAAATTCGCCAGGCACATTTTCCTGAAGTATCCACTGGAGGATATCGCCCCACGCCTTGTACTTTGGCAAAGCCACTTTGGGTATTTGACTGTGAGATAACGATTCTGTGTGAGTTTTTATATTGACTTCCCGATCACGAACCTTAAAAGAATATACGTCTGATTTATATCGATTTACTTTTTCCTTCCACTTCAACATCGTGTCCCAATGCTGGGGTAGCAAGTTCATTTTGATTTTATCAAACTCCTTTATCAGCAAACTGGCTAAAGTCTTTTCCTCTTCAGTTTTCGTTTTTGAAAAAACCTCATTCTCATTCAAACCTGTTTTATCCAAAAGAACTTCTTCGGCGTTTTCAGCCTCCATGCCCAAAATAGCCGTAAGGGTCAAGAAAATTCCATATAGCTGTTGTGCAATTTTGGACTGCTCTTTGGCTTTGGTATCATATAACCTATTATTTTCTGCTATTTCGGATAAATACCGGGTGCGGGACGGAGGAATGACGTAGATTTTTTCTGTCATTTCCTCACTCACCTTAAAAGAAGACACCAATTTGGAATCTGTCTTTTCCACCAGCGTATCCATCACCTTTTTATACAGGCTGTTCATTCCCGGGTCGTTGAATTGCGAAGCAATGGTCCCATAAATAGGCAAATCGTCTTCAGCGGCATGCCACAATCCATGGTTTCGGGCGTATTGTTTTTTCACATCACGAAGCGCATCCAACGCCCCTCTTTTATCAAACTTGTTGATGGCCACCAAATCCGCAAAATCCAGCATATCAATTTTCTCCAGCTGGGTTGCCGCACCAAATTCGGGTGTCATCACATAAAGCGACACATCGCTGTGTTCCAAAATTTCGGTATCGGATTGCCCAATTCCGGATGTTTCTAAAATAATCAGGTCGAATTTTGCTGCTTTAAGTACTTGGACGGCTTCGGAAACATTTTTGGACAACGCCAAATTGGATTGACGGGTAGCCAAAGAACGCATATAGACACGCTCGTTATTGATGGAATTCATTCGGATTCGGTCACCCAACAATGCACCGCCCGTTTTCCGTTTGGAAGGGTCCACGGAAATGATACCCACGTATTTTTCAGGAAAATCAATCAAAAATCGGCGCACCAATTCGTCCACCAAACTGGATTTTCCAGCACCACCGGTACCTGTGATTCCAAGTACAGGAACCGCACTCTGTGCATTTTGAATCCCACTTTCATATTTTTCAAACTCCTCATGACGGTTTTCAGCCAAGGAAATCAATCGGGCAACGGTGTTGGAATCCTTGTCCTCCAATAAGTTTTCCAACTTTTTCCCTTTGGGAACTTGCAAATCGGGAACAGCGGTATCACATCGTTCCACCAAATCATTGATCATCCCTTGAAGCCCCATTTGCCTTCCATCATCTGGAGAATAAATCCGCTCTACACCATAGTCCATCAATTCCTTTATTTCCTCTGGAAGAATCACACCACCACCACCACCAAAAATTTTGATGTGCCCTGCACCTCTTTCATTCAGCAAATCGAACATATACCGAAAATACTCGTTATGCCCTCCTTGGTACGAGGTCATGGCTATGGCATTGGCATCCTCCTGAATGGCGCAATCCACTACCTCCGCAACACTCCTATCATGACCTAAATGAATCACCTCAACCCCAGTGGCTTGTATAATTCGCCTCATAATATTTATGGCGGCATCATGGCCATCAAAAAGGGAGGCCGCCGTCACTATTCTGATTTTATGCTTGGGTTTGTAGGTTTTTGGTTGTTCCATTTGCAATAAAAGGTCTGTTTTCGCCCTGCAATTTACAGAAAATGCAAGTCAAATTCGATTTTGTTCAGGATATTACAAAAAGTCCAAAAAGCTTGGACTTCCTTTTTTGAATACCCTAATTTTACTCGGCCAAAAATGCATTATGAAGCTTACCATACTTATCCATTGCCCTGATCAATCCGGCATTATACGCTCAGTGACCACCTTTGTGCACCAGCAAGAAGGCAACGTGGTTTATTTAGATCAACATGTGGACAAGCAGGTGGGTGTTTTCTTCATGCGTTTGGAAAGTGAGTTTGAAAAACAAGTTTCTCTGGAAGAATTCAAAAAAGGATTTGAGGAGGAACTCGCCCAAAAATTTCAGATGGAGTGGGACATTTATCTGGGTGCTTACAAACCTAAAATGGCCATTTTCGTATCCAAATACAACCATTGTTTGTATGATTTGCTGAGCCGATACAACTCCACTGAGCTATCTGTGGACATTCCTTTTATTTTAAGTAATCACCGTGATTTGGAATATGTGGCAGAGCAGTTTCAGATTCCGTTTTACCATGTTCCGGTGACCAAAGACACTCGGGAGGAGGCTGAGAACAAACAATTGGAACTGCTTAAAAAACACGAAGTGGATTTTATTGTTTTAGCTCGTTACATGCAAATTGTATCGCCAAAGTTGATAGATATTTATCCGCAAAAAATCATCAATATCCACCACTCCTTTCTTCCTGCTTTTGTAGGTGCCAAGCCCTACCATGCGGCCTTTGAACGCGGCGTGAAAATCATTGGTGCCACCAGCCACTACGTGACTTCGGAATTGGACGCTGGCCCCATCATTGAGCAGGACGTCACCGCAGTGTCGCACTCGCATTCCATCCAAGATTTCATTGCCAAGGGAAGAGATTTGGAACGTATTGTGCTCTCTAGGGCTGTGCAACTCCACGTGGCCCGAAAAACCATGGTCTACAATAATAAGACGGTTATTTTCTCTTAATTATATCGAATAAAAATCGGTTTCTTGCCGTTTCTACCTAAATTTCAGTCGAACTATAAAAAATTTACCATGAAACGAACACTGCTATTCGTATTGGTTTTTCAACTGGTGGCATGCACTGAACTGCAACAGGTTGTGAACCAATTGCCCCAAGGACCTACTGGAATAGGAAATGCCGAAATTGCCCAAGGACTCAGGGAAGCCTTGAACATGGGCATTGAAAAACAGGTGAACAAACTTGCGTTGGAAAATGGATTTTTCAGGAATGAACTTGTTAAGATTTTGCTTCCGGAGGAACTTCAAAAAGTGGACAAAACCCTCAGGGATGTGGGTCTTGGAAACTTGGCGGATGAAGGGTTGCGCATTATCAACAGGGCGGCTGAAGATGCTGTCGGCGAAGCCACTCCCATTTTTGTTGAAGCCGTAAAGGGAATCACCTTTAATGACGCACGCCAGATTCTTTTGGGGAGTAACGACGCAGCTACCCAATATTTGGAGTCCTCCACGAAGACCAAGTTGTACGATAAATTCAACCCCATCATTAAAAATTCGTTCCAAAAAGTTGGTGCCGACAAAATCTGGAGCAACATCATTACCCGTTATAACAACTTACCCCTTACTAACGACGTAAACCCAGATTTAACGGACTATACCACCAATCAAGCACTGGAAGGAGTCTACACAATGATTGCGGTGGAAGAGCAAGAAATCCGGACAAAAATTTCTTCTAGAACAACAGATTTGTTAAAAAGAGTGTTCGCTCTTCAAGATTAATCATAATTTTTTCAGAATAGTGCAATAAGTTGAAAATATCGTCGTTATAAACTCAATTAAACGAGACAATTATAACAAATTCCTAAAGTTAAATTAACCTTGACCTGAAGGTTAAACAGGAATTTTGTAAACAGAAATTATCTGAGTTAGCATTTTTTTGAGTTAGTTAGTTTAAACCGGTGTTCGCACCGGTTTTTTTGTTTTGAGAAATGCTATTTTTTGGTGTAGATTCCGTCAAAAGCGGTGGTGGCTTCATCGCCTTGTAGTACTTCCCAATGTTGCCGCACGGTACCATCATCATTTTTGGTCCAAGTGATACGGTTTCTGTAGGTTTTACCATCGTCTTTGGTGAATTCATCCGAGGTTAAAATCATTTGATTGCCTTCCCGGTTTCCCTTCAATTTTAAAAATGCTCCGGTGTTGTCCACCCAGAGTTGTTCCCATTGGTCCGTTTGGGCATTATAGAAATTTAAACTTGTTCCTGTATAACCTGGTGTAGCACTTACCCAGTTTTCGCGGATAACACACCCATCCTCTTCCCTGCTGATGGTACTTGTTCCAGCGGGTGTTCCATTATTGGAATTGGCTACTTCCCAATTTCCAATCCAAAAATCAAATGCTTGTTGGTCCTCTGAACAGCAATTACAGGAGGTGGTGTTTTGGCCATTGATGAATGAAAAAATAAAAAGGGCTCCTACTAAGAAAATCTTTTTCATGGGATACGGTTTTACGTCTTACCAAGAGCAAAACTATTCTCCTAAATGTACGTTAATTTTTCATAGAAAAAACGTAACCAAACCCTTAAGAAAGCAGCAAATCTGTTAATTTTTAGATAAATAACCTGATTTATAGACGTATCCCCTATTTCTACGTAATCCACCACCTCGTTTTCAACGTATCTTTGATATAACAAATCTTGAGTTATGAATAATCAGTATTGTAGAGTTGGAACTGTGACTCCAATCACCAGCGGTAGCCAAGCGATTTCCATTTTGGAATTCAGATATAAAAATTTTATTGAGAAAGCATCCAATGTATCCAATGCTGATACGCACTTGGTTGAATTCTTCAAGCGCAAAGCACAGAGCATCAAAAAAGTATTGGAAAGTTTAGGATAGTTACTTGTGGATTTTACCCAATTCAACTTCCATTTCAATCTGTATTTTTTGAGCTTCGTTCGCAGCAGCCTCCGCAAAGTCATCGCCAGTTGACGCGTATAATATTCCGCGGGACGAATTGACCAATAACCCTACATTTTTGGTCATTCCATAGGCACAGACTTCTTGCAAACTGCCGCCTTGCGCCCCCACTCCTGGAACCAATAGAAAACTATCCGGAATTATTTCCCTGATGTCCTTTAAATACGTGGCTTTGGTAGCTCCCACTACATACATCAATCGCTCTGCGTTGGTATAGGACTTGGAAACTTTCAACACCTCTTTATACAATTCTCCTCCGTTCACTTTTTTGGTCTGAAAGTCGAATGCCCCTTGATTGGAGGTCAAGGCAAGTAAAATGGTGTGCTTATCCTCAAATGCCAAAAATGGCTCCACGGAATCCTTGCCCATATACGGTGCTATAGTGATTGAATCAAAATTGAGCGTTTCAAAAAAAGCTTTGGCATAACGGGTTGATGTATTCCCAATATCCCCACGTTTGGCATCGGCAATTGTGAAAATTTCAGGATGCTTGTCATTCAAATAGGCCATGGTGCGTTCCAAGGACTTCCACCCTTTTAGGCCGTAAGCTTCATAAAAAGCAATGTTAGGTTTGTAGGCCACACAAAAGGAATGCGTAGCATCAATGATGGCCTTGTTGAAAGCAAAAATAGGGTCCTCATCTTCTAAAAGATGTTGAGGGATTTTCTCCAAATCAGTATCCAAGCCTACACAGAGAAAAGATTTCTTTTGATGGATTTGGGAAATTAAATGCTCTATTTTCATTATTGGGGTGTTCGGTATTTGGCTTTAGGTTATAGAGTCTGCATACTTCTTCAATGAATTGATACTCTTTTGAAGATTGTTCAGCTTTTTGATACAGTTTGAATAGCCTTCAATTTCAATATATCCCAATTCTTTTGAAATCAACAGTTGGGTCTCCAACTCATAAGAAGACCCTAATGCAATTTGAAGAAATCTTGAGAAATCCTTTTGGGATTCCCTTGAACATCCTTCAGCTATATTGGATGGTATAGAAATTACACATCTAGATATCTGGGAGGTCAATCCATATTTCTCGACTTTTGGAAAATTATCAATCAATAGGTAAATATCTTTTACCAATTCAACTCCGCATTTCCAAATTTCCAGTTCTCTAAAATTTCTCAATCTACATTCTTAATCATTTCCAAAACCTTATACCCTACACCTAACACCAACCTATCTAAAAAATCTCCGAAGCTTCCTTCAGTTTTTCTGTATTCTCAACCAACATCAGCTCATCAATAATTTTTTGAATATCTCCGTTGATGATATTTTGCAGGTCATAAAGCGTAAGTCCTATTCTGTGGTCCGTAACTCTACCTTGGGGATAATTGTAGGTCCTAATCTTTGCCGAACGGTCCCCACTGCTCACCTGCGAATTTCGCTTGGCTGCATCCTCTGCTTGCCTTTTGGCCAATTCCATATCGTACAATCTGGAACGCAACACTTTAAAGGCCTTGTCCTTGTTTTTGTGCTGGGATTTTTCATCTTGGCACTGCGCCACCAATCCTGTTGGAAGGTGTGTCAATCGAACAGCAGAATAGGTCGTGTTAACCGACTGCCCACCAGGACCTGAAGAACAGAAATAGTCAATCCGAACATCCTTTGGGTCTATCTGCACGTCAAAATCTTCAGCTTCTGGAATCACCATCACAGTGGCTGCACTGGTATGCACCCTTCCTTGGGTCTCGGTTTGTGGAACACGTTGTACGCGGTGTACTCCCGCTTCAAACTTTAAGGTGCCATATACGTCCTCACCGGTGACCTCAAAATGAATTTCTTTATATCCACCACTGGTACCTTCATTCAAGTCGATGATATTGGTTTTCCAACCTCGGGATTCGCAGTATTTGGTATACATTCGGAACAAATCCCCAGCAAAAATACTGGCCTCATCACCTCCGGTCCCAGCCCTGATTTCCATCACTACATCCTTTGCATCCTCTGGGTCCTTGGGAATCAACAGGAATTTGATTTCCTCCTCCAATTTAGGCATGACCCCTTTGGCTTCATCCAATTGCATTTTGGCCATTTCAACCATCTCAGCATCACTACCATCGGCAATGATTTCCTCTGCTTCGTTGATATTATTGGTCAATTCGATGTATTGTTCCCGTTTATCAACCAATAATTTTAGGTCCTTGTATTCCTTGTTCAGTTTTACGTACCGCTGCTGGTCCGAAATGATATCCGGCTGAATTATAAGGTCCGCGACCTCATCAAAACGTTGTTTAACTATATTGAGTTTATCGAGCATATCTCCATCCACTAAGACTGCGAATTTACGATTAATTTGTACATTTAGTAAATGCCTTGGTCATTGTTCCGCCTTAAAACGTATCGACTTGTCTTTCTGTTCTATAAGACCATTCTGATCCTGTCCAATACCATCACCATTTTCCTATTTCTTTTTAAGGTTTCCCTTTTTTCGGTCGTATGCTTTAAATTGATGTTGATTGGGATTTATTTTCTGAAATTTCAGGATAACAAATCAAAAGAGAGCTTGGTCTTCTACCAAAATTTTGGTCTCTCCAAAACATACCTCTTTGGACTCTCCTTTTTGATAGACCTATTGCTGTCAATCCTAATATACCTCCTATTTTTCTGTGATTCTTGAGGTGGATAACATAGAACTGAATTTTGGCGCCAAACGGATTCTCTCCGGTATTTATCTTCGTGCAGAGCAGGGAAAGGTAACGGGCATTTTGGGAAGGAATGGTTCAGGGAAAACCTCCCTCCTAAAAATTGTGTTCGGATGTTTGACTCCGAAGTATAAATCGGTTCGCATTGATGGAAAGGTCATTACAAAAAATCTATTTCTGACCAATAAAGTGGCTTACCTTCCCCAACATCAGCTCCTTCCAAATTCCATGAAAATCCAAACTGCATTCCATCTTTTTAATGTGGATTGGAATCAGTTTAAAAATGTGTTTGAAAGCTTTAAAGTTTACCAAAATCCAATAATTGGAGAATTATCGAGTGGAGAAATCAAGGTGATGGAAACCTATCTTATTCTAAACCAGAACAAAGAAATCATTTTGCTGGACGAACCTTTTTCATTTGTATCTCCGCTGTATATCGAAAAGATAAAATCCATGATCGCAGCGCGAAAAAAGAACAGCACTATCATCATCACCGACCATTTTTATAAAGATATTCTAGAAGTGAGCGACAGCCTCTATTTCCTATCCAATGGACACTCCAAATTGATACAAGGTGTGGAAGATTTGGAAAATGAAGGTTACCTCATACCTAATTCCCGATAAAGGTCGTGCCCAATGTGACTATAAATGCATTGAGCCCATCACTACGATCGTACTGACTAAAGCGCAAATCGATGGTCTTCAACCCAAAATTGAAGATTGAGGCACTTGTAAAAATATCCTTGTACTGGATTCCCATTCCATATTGGTGGGCATCGTACTCAGATAAATCATAATCTGAGGTGTAAAACTCGTAGCTGGACAAAGCGGTTTCTTTGGGATAAAAATAATCGGCAGCTGTTTGGGTGTAGTATCTGTACGAAGGATACAAAGTAAATTTATCTGTCAACTTAAAAGGTGTTTCCAAACTCGCCGTATGCGAGGTGATACCCCAATCATCCCAATAATAACGGTAATAGGAACGCAGTACCAGCAAATCGTTTACATAGTAATTTAAGCGACCTCCAACAGGAACCTTCAATCGGCTATCAGGGAGCTGTTCCACATTGTCCGCCAACTGAAAATCGTCAATAAAAAAGTCATTGGCGTCAGCAAAATAGACCCGTTGAAATGGGGTGCTTAAGAGTCCGGTTTGCGTCACGAGATCCACAAATAGCGCTCCTTGGAGTTTTCGACTTAAAATCTGGGAAAAACTTAAGGATAAGGTGTAAGAGTTTCGGTTTTCCTTACCAAACTCGGTGAAATTCGGGTTATAGGTCCCTGTTCCCGTGATTCGATCATCAAAAAAACCATCACGGAGTTCAATAGGATATATGGCATTCCATTTATCCAGAAAAACACGACTACTGAACGTGAGTTCGGTATTCTTTTCATTGAACAATCGGGTGTAACTCCCTCCAAAACCGAACGAAAAATAATCGTACTCGGATGAGAAATAGATATTGGCGCTCCAAATGGAGTTTCGGTCTTCAGAACTATGTTGGTAACTGGGGTTGATGTACGCCAACAAATCTTTTCTGGACTCGCCCGATGAAGCATCAAATGTGGTTACACTTAACCCACCATCCAGTGGATTCACATTACTGGACGAAGCCGACGTGTATGCCGATAATCCGACATCTACTGTAAGGATGTCGTCTTCATTCATGGGCATTCTTAAAACGATTGACGACGTGGCATCGGTCAATTCTTCCGTGCCTTCTCCACCGGTAACGGCAGCGTTTTGCCCATCTTGACTGTAATAGCTGAACAACACATTTACCTCACTCGTCTCCAACACCCTTCGCTTGTAGGAGGTATCCGTCTGCTGGGACCATCCGGTAAAAAAGCACAGAGTACCAAGAATGACAACTACGAGATTGTTAAGACTTTTGGATTGTTGGTTTATTGGTTTATTCCCGATCACAAGAGCTGTCATTTTAGTTACATCCACAACCTCCGCCCGTTTTTCCGCCATTGGCACCGGACGAAGCTTCGCGATAGATATGGAAATTGGTCTCAAACCGTTCGCAGGGTCTTGCGCCGAGTTGCATCTCAACATCATTTACGTAAACCTTATCATACTCGCGGACCGCAACACATGAACTGGAAAACATCAAAAGAAAGAGAAAGAAGAAAACAGCTTTACCCATGTGATAAATTTACTGATTCGTATCGAAAATAATTCCCGAACTCCTATGTATTTTATTTTCTGAATCCACGACAACGACCTCTACCCCATCAATCTGATTGATCATATGAATGCCTGTGTCCCGACCCATGATAAAAACGGCTGTGGCCAAGGCATCGCACAATTCAGCTTGCTTGGCAAAAACCGATACGCTGTTTATGCCCGTTGTGGGATATCCGGTACGCGGGTCGATGATATGGGAGTATTTTTTCCCGTTTAGGGTGATGTATTTTTCATAATTGCCGGAAGTGGCCACTGAGGACTCCACCACGGGCAACCAACTGAACACCTTATCCTTACTCAGGGGATTGGCAATACCCACCAACCATTGTTCTCCAGTTGCTTTTGTACCCCAAGTGGTCAAATCACCAGAAGCATTTATGATTCCGCCCTTGACCTGTTTGGAAGTCAAAAGTTCCTTGGCCTTATCCGCGGCATAACCCTTTCCGATGGCCCCGAATCCAATTCGCATGCCAGGCTCTGTCAAAAATACCGTCTGCTCATCCGGGTCAAGTACAATTTTCTTGTACCCAATTTTTTCAATGGATTTTTGGATGTCTTCTTCGGATGGCATTTGGTCCATGCTGCCGTCAAACTTCCAGATGTTGTCCATTGAGGCGTATGTTATATCGAAGGCGCCATCCGTAATCTCAGATATTTTTATGGCGCGTTCTATCAACCTGAACAATTCTGGGCTCACTTTTACAGGTTTTATCCCCGCATTTTTGATGATTTTGGTGGTTTCCGATGCTTCATCCCAAGAGGATATCATCTTTTCGATACGTTCAATTTCCGAGACCGCTTGGTCAATATCAATATAGCCAATCTCTTCATTGGGAGCCACCACGGTAATCTCAAACCGGGTACCCATGAGCTTCAGGGTCTTTTTTACAGTGACATCTTGCTGCACCAACTGCCCTTGGGACAGCATGCAAAACAAGCTGCAAAAAAGGACGGCCAGTGTTTTCATTTCACAAAACCATTAAGGGTGGCAATATACTTTTTAGGAGACGCCTTTACATCAAACCCGGTTTTGCCGAGAATGGATTGGTTCTTATCCAAAACCACCACCAAGGGAAAATATCCTTTGGGATTGTATTTTTCCGCTAGGGTTTTATTGACCGAGGATAACTCCTCTGGAAGTTGGTTTTTCTTTTTTCTGGGAAAATCGGCGTTATAGAGTACATAGTTTGAAGAAGCATAGCTTTTGAACTCCTCAGATTCCAAAATGTTTCGTTTTAACCGGATGCAAGGCGCACACCAGTCAGACCCAGAAAAGACTAAGACAATGGGCTTGTCCTCCTTTTGGGACAGGCTCACAGCAGCATCAAAACTGGGCTGCCATTCTTGTGAATGAAGCATAGCGGTTACAATGCAAAATGCTATGGTCAAGAACTTCTTCATACGATTTGGGACAACCCGACTACTCAAAAACCCGCAATATGGAGCCATTGAGTTCGGTATTGTATATTTTTATCGGCTTTGCCGTTTTACTATCAACTTGATTTAGAGGAGTGCCATCTTGGTCAAAACGGGAACCATGGACATCACAATAAAAAATTCCTCCGTTCTGATTTACGAATCGTACTTGATCATACGATTCATGACTGCAAACCTGAGTGGCAGCCACATACTCCCCTTCAAAATTCTTGGCGATGACCACTAAATTCTTCAAAATAAAACCTCCATTGGGAACCAGGGCTTGCGCCTCCTGCGACGTTAGGTCAACGGTAAAGTCAACCCCTGTGGGTTGCTCCACTTTGTTACCGTTAATATCATCTTTGGAGCACCCTTGAAGACAAGGAAAAGTTAGGGCAAAAGCGGCGCCTGCACCCAAACTCCTTAGAAAATCTTTTCTTTCCATAGCGAGAGGTTTATAGAAAGAACGTTAAAATACGCTGATTCGTATGCTAATATTCAAACTTACCATACACACTTTGTATGGTCAATCTCTTATTTGGCGAGGCTTCCACGCGACCAACCACCTGTGCATCAACATTAAAACTTTTGGAAATTTCAATAATGTCATTTGCAACTTCTTCATTTACATACAATTCCATTCGATGCCCACAGTTAAAGACTTGGTACATTTCCTTCCAATCTGTTCCAGATTGCTCCTGAATCAGTTTAAAAAGTGGAGGAATCTCAAATAAATTATCTTTTATGATATGTAGGTTTTCCACGAAGTGGAGAATCTTGGTCTGTGCCCCTCCACTGCAATGTACCATTCCATGAATCTGGTCGGAAGCATAATTGGTCAGAATTTTTTTGATGATGGGCGCATAGGTCCGGGTTGGTGAAAGCACCAATTTACCCGCGTCCAATGGAGCATTGGGCACCGCATCGGTCAATTTTGTTTTTCCGGAATACACCAGTTCTTCAGGAACGGAAGCATCATAACTTTCCGGATATTTTTTAGCCAGGTATTTTCCGAAGACATCATGGCGGGCCGAGGTAAGTCCATTACTCCCCATTCCACCGTTATATTCACTTTCATAGGTTGCCTTTCCGAAGGAAGCCAGTCCCACAATAACATCACCTGCCTTGATATTGGCATTATCTATAACCTGGGAACGTTCCATGCGAGCCGTTACGGTGGAATCCACAATTATGGTGCGCACCAAATCGCCAACATCTGCGGTTTCACCACCTGTGGAGCGAATGGCAATGCCGTGTTTTTCTAAATCGGAAATCAATTCTTCCGTACCATTTATGATGGCTGAAATGACCTCCCCTGGAATCAAGTTTTTATTACGGCCAATGGTAGATGACAACATAATATTGTCCGTGGCCCCCACACAAATTAGGTCGTCCACGTTCATGATCAGGGCATCTTGGGCTATACCTTTCCACACAGAAACATCGCCGGTTTCCTTCCAGTACATGTAGGCCAAGGAGGATTTGGTTCCGGCTCCATCGGCGTGCATCACCAAACAGTGGTCTTCGCTACCCGTTAAATAATCTGGGACTATCTTACAAAATGCCTTTGGAAAAAGGCCTTTATCAATATTTTTGATGGCATTGTGCACATCTTCCTTGGAGGCAGAGACCCCGCGCTGTGCATATCTTTTACTGGTGTCCGACGACATAATCTTGGTTTGGGCAAAAATAGCGGAAAACCATCAATTCATTGACAGGTTGTTAAGCTCTTTTGAAAACTGCCCTGGATTTGAGGTGTTTTACTTTGTAAACAATATTTCACGATACTTTGTGAATGGCCAAAGGTCATCGGCTATCAGCTTTTCAAGTCTATCCGATTGCTCCCGAATCGTATCAAAATACGGTTTCACGTTGTTGCAATAAGCCTGTGCTTTTTTATTGATGGTGGAAAGCCCGTTGGCCCTTTTTCGGGCGTCCGTCATTTCGTCGGTCAATTTCTTGATTTCTAGAATATGCTCACCGACTTGCTCCAACAGATTCAATTGGCTTTCAGCAACCTTTTTATGGACCGCGCCATAAACCTCCTTCAATCCGCCAATATTTTCCAGCAACAAGTTTTGGTACCGAATCGCTGCTGGGATAATGTGATTATACACCATTTCACCCAAAACCCTGCCTTCAATTTGAATATGGAAAATGTAGGCCCCCAATTCCACTTCTTGACGCGCTTTTAATTCTACTTCGCTCATCACATCCATCTCCTTGAAGAGGTCAACACTCTCCTTGGCTGTGATTATTTGTAGTGCTTCGGGTGTGTTTTTATTGAAGCTGAGTTTTCGTCTACGGGCCTCTTCTTGCCATTCCATACCATAACCATCCCCTTCAAATCGGATTCTTTTTGAGGTTTTGATGTATTCCCGCAATACATTGAAGACGGCTTCGTCCTTCTTTAAATTCTTCTTGTCAATCAATGCATCAACCTCCTTTTTAAAGTCAGTAAGTTGCTTGGCCACAATGGTGCTCAGCATGGTCATGGGTTTGGCACAGTTCATTTTGGCACCAACACCCCGCATTTCAAATTTATTCCCGGTGAACGCAAATGGAGAAGTTCGGTTTCTATCGGTGTTGTCCAACAAAATCTCTGGGATTTTCCCAACAACATTTAGTTTGAGTTCGGTTTTTTCCTCTGGAGAAAGTTTTCCTTTGGAAACCCCTTCGAGTTCATCCAAAACATCACTCAATTGTTTTCCAATAAAGATGGAAATAATGGGCGGTGGTGCCTCATTGGCCCCCAAACGATGGTCGTTACTGGCCGAAGCAATTGAGGAACGCAACAATTCCTCATAGGTGTCCACCGCTTTTATGGTATTGACAAAGAAGGTCAAAAATTGCAAATTCTTCATGGGGGTGGTCCCCGGACTCAGCAAGTTCACCCCAGTATCCGTTGCCAAAGACCAGTTATTGTGTTTCCCTGAACCGTTGATTCCAGCAAAAGGCTTTTCATGAAACAAGACTTTGAAATTGTGCCTGCTCGCCACCTCTTCCATAACATCCATCAATAACAAATTATGGTCCACGGAGAGATTGGCCTCCTCAAAGACAGGAGCCAGCTCAAATTGGTTTGGAGCCACTTCGTTGTGTCGTGTTTTCACGGGTATGCCGAGTTGGGTACATTGCTTTTCCAAATCGCTCATAAAACTCAAAACGCGTGGTGGAATCACCCCAAAATAATGGTCGTCCAACTGTTGGCCTTTTGCAGAGAAATTTCCAACCAAAGTCCTTCCGGTCATGGTCAAATCCAACCGAGATTGGGCCAATGCCTTATCTACCAAAAAATACTCCTGCTCCCATCCAAGGGTTGCATACACCTTCCGCACGTTTTTATCGAAATATTGCGCAACGCTTGTGGCGGCCTGGTCAATTGCATGCAATGCCCGTAACAAAGGCGCTTTGTTGTCCAAAGCTTCACCTGTATACGCTACAAAAATTGTTGGAATACAAAGTGTGGTTTTATAGATAAAGGCTGGAGAAGTAGGGTCCCATGCCGTGTATCCGCGCGCCTCAAATGTATTTCTGATGCCACCACTTGGAAAACTGGACGCATCGGGTTCTTGCTGCACCAATTGTGCGCCGCCAAACTTCTCCATGGCCTTTCCTTCGGGCAAAACGTCAAAAAAAGCATCATGTTTTTCTGCCGTGGCTCCGGTTAAGGGTTGAAACCAGTGCGTGTAATGCGTAGCGCCCATGGAGAGTGCCCATGCCTTCATGCCTTCGGCTACTTGGTCGGCTATTTTTCTATCGATTTTACTTCCGTGAAAAATTGCTGATTTTACATTGTCAAAAGCCTCCTTTGTAAGGAACTGAAGCATCTTTTCCTCATTGAACACCTGTCTGGCAAACAGCTCTGAGCGCCTGCCCGACTCATCAATGTTTTTATACTCCCTTTTCTGGCTTTCGGCTAAGGCCTGAAATCTTGTTTTTGGCATCTTGAATGGTATTAATTTCGCAAAGCTACAATTAACAATTTAATAATAAATCCTTGAAAAAATACTTTTTTTTCATTCAACCCTACCCAAAATATGGGGTTATATAAATAATAGGAGAGAGTTTGTGATTTTACCCCTTCAAAATGCATATTATTCATTGAAAAAACTATTTTTGTGAATCATGAATTTGAGAACAAATAACTACCAGAATTATGAGCAAAATTAAATTAGAATACCTTTGGTTGGATGGGTACTACCCAACTCAAAACATAAGAAGTAAGACCAAAGTTGAAGATCATGAAAATTTTAAAGGAACCTTGGACGAGATTGACAACTGGTCTTTCGATGGATCTTCCACACAACAAGCTGAAGGTGGATCTTCCGACTGTTTGTTGGTGCCTGTAGCCATCTATCCAGACCCTGCCAGAAAAGATGGTTATTTGGTAATGTGCGAGGTTATGAATGCTGATGGTACTCCACACGTTTCCAACGGTAGGGCTACTATCGATGATGAAGATGACGACTTCTGGTTCGGATTTGAGCAAGAGTATTTCATTATGGACACAGCTACTCAACTGCCACTAGGTTTCCCTGTTGGTGGTTATCCTGCACCACAAGGAATGTACTATTGCTCCGTTGGTGGAAGAAACACCCACGGTAGGGAGCTTGTTGAAGAACATGCCGATCTTTGTATTGCTGCCGGACTAAACTTTGAGGGAATCAACCAAGAAGTTGCTTGTGGACAGTGGGAATTCCAATTGTTCGCCAAAGGAGCCAAAAAAGCAGGTGATGAAATCTGGGTGGCTAGATATTTACTACAAAGACTAACTGAGTCCTATGGATGGTATATTGAATACCACCCAAAACCACTTGGTAAGGATATGGACTGGAATGGTTCAGGTATGCACGCCAACTTCTCCAACTCTACTTTGAGAACTGCCGGTTCCAAAGAGGTTTACGAGAAAATTTGTGAAGCATTCAGACCTGTTGTAAAAGAACATATTGAGGTTTATGGTGAGTTCAACGATCAACGTTTGACCGGTAAACACGAAACTGCTTCCATTACTGATTTCAGCTATGGAATTTCTGACCGTGGAGCTTCCATTCGTATTCCTTTGGCCACTGTGAAAAAGGGATGGAAAGGATGGTTGGAAGACAGAAGACCTGCTTCTAACGGAGACCCTTACAAGATTGCGGCTAGAATTATCAAGACCGTTAAATCTGCTAAGATCTAAGGTGTATATAAATTAGTTGTTGATTATAAATGAAAACCGTCCCTGTTTTAGGGGCGGTTTTTATTTTATGGTCATATAGACAAAAAGGACATAAAAAGCGAGCAACACAAGACCGTCTCTCCACCCCAAACGCAATCCTTTTGGGAAAAATACCAGAGGTAATATCAAAAAGGAAATTCCCAGCATCCAAAAAATATCATTGGAAAGCAATCCTTGATCCATCACTGTAATTGGGGTGATTATTGATGTAATGCCCAAAACAGCCAAAAGATTAAAAATGTTGGATCCAATTAAGTTCCCGAGGGAAATGGCTTTTTCTTTTTTCAATACAGCAATAACCGATGCAGCCAACTCAGGAATGCTAGTCCCTACCGACACTACAGTAATACCAATAACACGATCACTCACCCCTAGCGTGGAAGCCATGCCCACCGCACCTTTGATCAACAATTCAGAGCCGCCCCAAAGTGCTGTACCACCAATACCCAAATACAATACAATTTTATATAAGGGAAGTATGACGTCATCTTCGGGCATTTCATCAACAACAGCGGTTTTTTGAAACCGTAGTAGATATATAAGGAATACAAATAACAACGTCACAAGGATTATCCCCTCATACTGTTGCAACACTCCATCAAAATAGATAAATCCGCAAAAGAGCAAGGATGCTACCATCATCACGGGCCAATCCGTAGTGTAAAAACTTTTACGAACATCAATACTGCCCATAATTACAGTGATGGCCAATACCAATCCAAGATTGGCGATGTTAGATCCCACAACGTTACCCAATGCCAGATCTGGAAAACCATCCAATGCCGCTTTTACACTCACAATCAATTCTGGGGCTGATGTTGCAAAAGACACCACCGTCATTCCAATTACAATTTTTGGGATGGCCAATCGCAATGATAAGCCCACAGCAGATTTCAACAACCAATTTCCTCCAGCAATAAGCAAGACTAGTCCAAGAACAATAAAAAGTAAGTTTTCCAAAAAAGCAGAATTTATGGCAAATATAGAGGAAGATTCATGGCTTTAAAATCGAAGGCCAAAAAAGAATCAACTAAATTTTTAGTAGATTAACTATAAAAATAGTTGTATAACTTAAAAATTAGTTTTACTTTGGTCGATATAAAATTCATGTCATGCAAAAATTGACCAATAAGGAAGAAGAAGTAATGAAAATTCTTTGGCGTTTGGAAAAAGCCTTTGTCAAAGAGATCATGGGCGAGCTATCTGGTGAAAAGCCCCATTACAACACGTTATCCACCATTGTTCGAAACCTTGAAGAAAAAGATTATGTAGGACATGAGGCTTTTGGAAACACTCACAGGTATTTCCCATTGGTAACAAAGGAGTCATATCGGAAAAAGTTCATCAATTCCACCATTATGGATTATTACGACAATTCCTATAAAAGTCTGGTCTCCTTTTTTGCCAAGGAAGAGAAAATTTCAGCAGAGGAACTTCGGGAAATTCTGGATCTCATTGAAAAAAATAAATAAATGGAAGGTTTTTTACTCTACATCGTAAAATCAGCGGGAATCTCCACGCTTTTCTTGTTGTGCTATCTGTTCTTTCTGAGAAAGGAAACGTTTTTCAATGCCAATCGTGTATTTCTGATTGCAGGTTTGGTACTGTCCTTCGTAATCCCGTTGGTCAGCATTAAGGAAATAGTCTGGATAGAGCCGGTTATGCTGCCTTCCACTAGCAGTGGCAGCCCTGTTGAACCCGGTGTAGATACTCCTTCTTCAACACTGAATTGGATTACATTAGTGTTAACCGTATATGGTTTGGGCGCAGCTTTTCTATTCATACGTCTGGTGGTAAATTTACTGTCCTTAAAACGTATCATCGCAAAAGGCGACAATCAGGAAGAAAATGGAATCAACTTTGTTGAGACCCAAAAGAATATCACACCATTTTCCTTTTTCAACTATTTGATCTACAATCCCGAAAGCTTGACCAAATCTGACTTTGCAACCATCGTCACCCATGAGCGTGCACATATTGAAGGACGCCATTCATTAGACATTCTTTTGATGCACACCGTACTCCTCCTTCAATGGTTCAACCCATTTATTTGGCTTTATAAAGACAGCGTGGAGCACAATCTTGAGTTTATCGCGGACCGAGGTGCTTTGCAACTGGGCCGGGACCGGGTCGGATATCAAAATTTAATGTTGCGGACCATGGTTGGCGCAGCACACCCTTATTTTTCAAATTCATTTTATAATTCAATCATCAAAAAACGAATAGTCATGTTAAACAAACAAAGATCTCAGAAAAGCAATGTGTGGAAATTTGGCATCGTGCTTCCCTTATTAATCGGTTTCGTGGTAAGCTTTCAAACCACAACGGTAGCGCAGATAAAGAAAGTGGAAAATCAGTCTGAAAACGGGTTATTTGAACATGTTTATTCCATAAACAAGAATTCCACCGATGATGAAATTGCGGAAATTAAAAGTTCTATTGAACAGAATGGGGGTACTTTTACCCATTCGCTTAAAAGAAATGCTAAAGGCGAGATTACAGAACTTGAGTTGCAAATCAAAAATAAAGGCACTGGTCGATTCACAAGTACTTTTCCCTTTTCTGAATGTTATTTTGGCACCACAAAAGATGGCATATTTGTGGCCGATAATACAGAGGTGTTTAACGGACTGAAAACCCGAATGCTTCTTAGGAAAGCAACTTCAACAAAAGTTAATGATAATAGCAATGGTGTAACGTTACGATCTTCTTCTGGTAATAAACCCCTGATAATTATCGATGGAAAAGAAAAACCAAAAGCGGATATGGATAACCTTGGCCTGGAACCAGAAGAAATTGAAAGTATGAATGTCTTGAAGGATGAAATGGCCGTGGAAAAATATGGGGCAAAAGGTTCCAAAGGCGTAGTTGAAATCACCACGAAGAAATTTAAGGGCTCCAAAACTGAATTAACAGTAACTGGTTACGGACAACATTTGGTTAAAGCAGATGATAAGAGTAATGGGGTTTCCATACGAACTTCCTCAGACGTCAAACCCTTAATTGTTATTGATGGCAAGGAACAACTAAAAGCAGATATGGATAATCTTGATATGGCGCCTGAAAAAATTGAAAGCATTACTGTTTTGAAGGATAAAACGGCCACTGAAAAGTATGGCGAAAAAGGAAAGAACGGCGTCATTGAAATCACCACCAAAAAGGAGGATTAACACCCTAAAAAAGACTCAAAAAAAGCAGAAGCCAACCCAAAGCGGTTGGTTTTTTTTATGCCCGCCCCAGAAACGAGATTGTCCAAAAAGGCCCATTTTTAAACGAAAGCTCCCTTGGTTTTCAAAAACGGCCGGAAAAACCCCCTACAATTATTACAAATCGTAATAATAAAAATGAATTCATATTACATTTTATAATTTCATTCAAGGCACGAATGAAAAATTCAAGTAGCAACTCATTTAAAAAGCTACAATCTTGTATTCACTTTCATAGATTTTGATGTAAAAGTTTGGAAACATGAGTTTTATCATTCTATATTCAAAAAACATAACCGGTTAACGAGTGTTTTTCAACCCTTAAAATCAATCAATACAATGATAACAATTGTCAAGTTTTTAGTGATGGTTCTGCTACAGCTCATCACTTACATTTTTGTCTAACCTTTAAAACCAATCGTCATGCTTACTTTATTTGGAATACTGATCGTTCTTTTTGGAATTGCTACACTTATTTCCAAACCATTATTTAAAAATAGTCGACTGCTTCAATGGTTTACGCCAAAGCGCAGCCTTCAAATTATTGGATTGGGAATTGTGATGAGTATTGTTACCGGAACTTTTTTCTATGCCGAGCCTGGAACGGCTTATGCCGTACAATATCCGTGGGGAGGTCAAAAAGCAGTCTTTAGACAGGGTATCCATACCAAAATGTGGGGAAGACTTATACCAATTCAGTTTGAACTGCCCATTAAATATGTGATCCCATCCACCGAAGGAAATTTGGGTGAACAAAGTGAGTATGCGAATGTGGATGCTGCCAAATATTGGGCGTTTAGCGATGCGGTCAAGGCCAGAATTGCTACATCAGTGGTGATAAGCATCAATACGGAGGACCAAACGCAATTTCTTTCCGTTGCCGATCGTAACAAAACGGAAGAAAACCTGATTCGCTCACGGATTATCCCCAACATTGACCAGTCCATAAAGAATACCTGTAAATTGATGGACGCCCAGGATTATATTTCAGGACAGGCTTCGGACTTTGACCGGTATTTTAGGGATCAACTGGAAAACGGTATGTATGTTTTGGAAGAGTATCTATATGATGAGCAAAAGGACATCATCGGTGACAGCAGTACCGTGCGAACCGTGGTGAACAAAGAGTCAAAACAAAAGCGTTTTCGTATCAAACATTCTGCTGATGGCATGCCCATCCGAGAAGAAGGAAACTCTTTAAAAGCGTATGGATTGACCGTAGTGCAGGCCGTAGTAACCGAAATTGATTGGGAAGAAACTTTTGACAAGCGTCTTCAGCTTCAAAAAGAAGAGGTGGCACAAACACAATTGGAAAAGCAACAAGCAGAGCGTGAGTTCTACAGGGCCCAAAAAGAAAAGGCCCGTGGTGAGGCCGAAAAAGCCGCAGAACGTGCCCGCTTGGAAAAAGAGCAAATCCAAAAGACCATTGCCGCTGAAACAGAGGCCAAGGTGGCCGAATTCAATTTGGTGAAAGAGAAAAAACAGTTTGAGGTGGAGAAATTCAAGGCCCAAAGTAAAAAAGTGGCTGCTGATGCCGAAGCCTATCAAAATGCCAAATTGGTGAACGCTGGGTTAACGCCACAGGAGCGTGCTGAGTGGGAATATAAAAAAGCGGTTGGCGTGGCCCGCGAACTGAAGGAGTTACGCTTGCCCGAAATCTTTATCGAGGGCAGTAACTCTAAGAGTAGCGACAACACCTTGCTACAATCCTTAATCGGTGCTGATCTCGCCAAACAAATAATGAACAAAACCGAGAAATAACCATAATCATGCTTAAATCCCGCCATTTGGCGGGATTTTTTTTTATAAAAAAGGGCCGTTCAATTCTTCTAGTCCTTAGGATTTAGTTACTTTACATTTGTAACAGAACAAACCTAAAAAAGTGAAAAAAATAACAATTTTACTCATGGCCTTGGTGGTCATGGGTTCCTGTAAAGAAGAATCCAAAAAAGAAGAAATGCCAACCCACAATGCTGAATTTGAAGCGTTGCTGAACAATTATTATGAGGATGGTCTTAAATTGAACCCCATTACGGCCACCTTGGCTGGAGACCACAGATACGATGACTCCTTCCCCAACTTACTTTCGGATGCGTACCAAGCCGAGAAAAAGGCCTACTACGAGAGTTACAAGAGCAAACTTTCTGAGTTTCCCGATGAATCACTTACCGAAAGTGAGCAAATGAGTAAGGCTATCCTTGCGTGGGAATGTGACATTAATTTGGCGGAGTTTGATTATAATGCCGACCTCACTCCTATTGACCAAATGTGGTCTGAAAATTTGTTTATGGGGCAATTGGCCAGTGGCGCAAGTGCACAGCCCTTTGAAACCGTAGAGGATTATCAAAAATGGATGAAACGTGTTGATGGCTATCTGGAATGGCTTTCCAGCACGGAAGACAACATGAAAGAAGGCATGGAAAAGGGATATGTGCTTCCAAAATCGTTGATTGTTAAGGTGCTACCCCAACTGGAATCCCAAATGGAAGAAAATGTAGAGGAGCACTTGTTCTATTCTCCAATCAAAAATATGCCCGCGGATTTTACGGATGAGGAAAAAGCAATGCTTACCGAAGCCTATACGGACATGATCACCCATAAAATTGTGCCTGCTTATACCAAATTGCACACATTCATGAGTGGTGAATATCTTGATGCTGGAAGGGAATCGAGCGGTATTCAAGGAGAGCCCAATGGTGATGCCTACTACGCCCATCAAATAAAAAAGTATACCACCACCAACATGACGGCCGCCGAAATCCATCAATTGGGATTGAGTGAAGTGGCCCGTATCCGTTCCGAAATGGAAAAGATAAAGGAAGAAGTAGGTTTTGAAGGTGATTTAAAAGCGTTCTTCGACTTTGTCCGCGGCAACGAAGAGCTTATGCCTTTTACGGAACCAGAACAAGTCATTGCGCATTTTAATGAAATTCACGAGCGCATGAAACCACAACTGGAAAAGCTGTTCGATAACAAACCCAAAACCCCATTTGTGGTTCGAAGAACCGAGGCCTTTAGAGAAAATTCCGCCAGCGCTGAATACAATCCCGGCTCTTTGGATGGAACTCGTCCCGGTGTCTTTTATGTTCCCATTCCAGATGTAACCCATTACAACATCTATTCCGATGAGTCGCTGTTTTTGCACGAGGCTATTCCTGGACATCACTATCAAACATCCCTAACTCAGGAAAATGAAGAATTGCCTCAGTTCAGAAAAACCCTTTGGTATAGTGGTTATGGTGAAGGCTGGGCACTTTATGCCGAGTCTCTGGGCAAGGAATTGGGATTATACACGGACCCTTATCAATATTTTGGGATGTTGGGTGCTGAGATGCACCGAGCCGTCCGTTTGGTCGTTGACACTGGATTGCACTCCAAAGGATGGACCCGTGAGGAAGCCATTCAATATTCTTTGGACAACGAAGCGGAATCCGAAGCGAGCATCATCGCTGAAATTGAGCGATACATGGCCAATCCAGGTCAGGCGCTTTCCTATAAAATTGGCCAGCTAAAGATTCGTGAATTGCGCAAAAAAGCTACAGCTACTCTTGGGGATAAATTTAATATCGGGAAATTCCATAATCAAGTATTGGAAACCGGATGCGTCCCTTTGGCTTTGTTGGAAGATAAAATAGACAACTGGATTGAAGCCAGTAAATAATAGTTGAAAAGGGCCATCTGTGATGGCCCTTTTTCTTTAGCTATGATTAAATGTATCTTGGTTATATTTGTGAATTGACCAACCCACAGGAACATGTTCTATAAAATTCTTGCCAAAATCAATAAAGCCCTGCTCCCCTCCTATACCAAAAAGGGGTTGGACTTGGCAAAAGCATCCAAATTACAATTGGCCATTATAGGATGGCGGTATTTTGTGACCACCAGAGCTTTGGACAACTAGTATTGCAACAAGGCCTCAATTTGATAGCCATTAAGCTTTTTGGCACCGTCTAAAAATGTGAGTTCCACCAAGAAATTGCACTGGACCACCTCTCCTCCTAGCTTTTCCACCAATTTGCATACTGCACTGGCGGTTCCGCCTGTGGCCAGCACATCATCATGGATGAGTACCTTCTCCCCTTTTTTGATGGCATCAGTATGAATTTCCAAGGTTTCGGAACCATACTCCAAATCATAGGATTCTGAAACCGTTTTGTACGGCAATTTTCCCTTTTTTCGCACTGGAACAAAACCGGCCTGCAGTCGTTCTGCTAACATTGGTGCGAAAATAAACCCCCTACTATCCACACCAACCACTTTGTCAATCTTCATGTTTGTGGTAAAGCCACATAGCGCTTCGCAGGCTCTAGCAAGGGCTTCTGGATTGTTTAAAAGTGGGGTAATGTCCTTAAAGATTACCCCTTGTTTTGGAAAGTCTTTAATATCACGGACGTAAGCGGCAAAATCCATATGCATTTTTAGTTGAGGCGGTTTTGTAGTAAAGTTAAAAAGAAATATATTTGCAGCCCTAATTAAAGGCCGCGTGGCGCAACTGAATAGCGCATCTGATTACGGCTCAGAAGGTTGCAGGTTTGAATCCTGCCGCGGTCACTAGGTAGCAATACCAAAATAAAGGAAAACCTTGCAAAATCTTCGGATTGCAAGGTTTTCGGCGTTTTTGGGGTACCATTTAATTTGGTTTGATTTGGTTTGATTTGTCAACAAATCGGTCAACAGATTTTTGATAGGTCAACAATGTTGACCGAAGGGCCCCGAGCCGAGAAACCATAGTTGATTTGACTTTCATCTTAATGTTCAACCTAAAAGATGACAACTATGAAAACATCACACACTTTTTCAATCCTATTCTGGATCAACAAATCAAGAGCCTCTAACCAACTAGCTGAGTTGTATGTGCGAGTAACTGTAAATGGGAAGAGGGCTAATATTGCTCTTAATAGAAAAGTGAAAATTGATCTGTGGGACTATACTAATAAAAAGGTAAAAGGTAACTCCAAAGAATCAAGACAAATCAATGATCATATAAACCTTGTCCAATCCAGACTATTTGATATTTATCAAGACCTTAAATACAAAGGCGAACTAATTACCCCGCAATTGGTCAAATCACTGTACAATGGTGAGAACATCAATTCAAAGACTTTATTGGAGTTATTGGAATATCATAATAGAAAAATCGAGAACACACTTGCCCTGGGCACTATCCGAAACTTTGGAATAACCGAAAATTATATCACCAGGTTTTTAAAACAGAAATTGAAAACAACGGATGTCAATTTGAACCAACTCAATTACAAGTTCATTTCGGACCTAGAAATGTTCTTGGTCAATTATTATCCAAAAGGCCACCCCAAGGCCATGAGCCATAACACGGTGATGAAACACCTGCAACGACTCCGTAAAATAGTCAATCTTGCATACCAGCTGGAGTGGATGGACAAAGATCCTTTTTTACGTTGGAAACCCACATTTGAACAGAAACAGCGGGAATTTCTTGGCCAGAACGAACTGAACAATCTGGAAACCTACAATTTCCCAATTGACCGGTTGGATCGTGTAAGAGATCTTTTTGTTTTCAGTTGCTACACAGGCATAAGCTACTCTGATATTATGGGCCTGACAAAAAACAATCTCATTATTGGAATGGACGGTAATAATTGGATAGCCACAAAAAGATTGAAGACCAAAACTTCAGTAAGGGTTCCCCTTTTGGAACCTGCCAAAAAAATACTGGATAAATATGAAAGTCATCCTATCACAACGCACTCCGGTACTCTTTTGCCAAAAATCACCAATGAAAAAACCAATTTATACTTGAAAGAGATTGCAGATGCGGTAGGCATCAAAAAGAACCTGACCTTTCATATGGCACGACATACCTTTGCCACAACTGTTACCCTATCCAATGGAGTTCCCATTGAAACGGTATCCAAATTACTAGGGCATACAAAGTTGTCCACAACACAAATCTATGCCAGGGTTCTGGACAAAAAATTGAGCGAGGATATGATCGACTTACAACTAAGGCTCAATGACAAAAAGGAGGTGTTAAAAAAAGGCGATGGCAACAACTGGTCCCCTGTTTAATTGATTTTTTGCCCCGTTTTGATCGCAGAACAATTCCCATCAACAGTAATCTTGAATACAAATAAAAAACAAGAGGCATAATGTAACCATTATGCCAATTGCCAACTAAACTAACTCAAATAAAAACTTTTATTAATTGTTCAAACCTTTTATCTGTGGAGGTTCTTACTTCTTAGGTATTCCAAAAGAATTTGTAGTCTATCGGTTTGAATCATATCAATGAACCAATCTTAGACTGATGGGTCCAAAGCTGCTTTTTCATCATCATATCCCAGTTAGAACTAGAAACCGAAATCTATCATTATATGGATCCTTTGAAGACAGCAGTTAAAAATAAGAAGCCACCCATAGATGCCATAGACAAAAATTTGACACATCTCAGGTAAATTCATGAATTTGTTTAAAAAACAACACCTCAAATTGACACTAATCATTCTTAAAATCTTTGTCCACTTGGAAATCACCAAAGCAGTCCATAAATTACCGTTAAGACTATCATAATGCAAAAAGACACTATATTGAACAGCGGTCCGGTCCTGAAAGTTTCCTTTTTCAGCTGTATGCCCTTGGGGTCATCTTTTCCTTTGGTCTGTAAATAACTAGCCAACATAATGACCGCCATGGTAATCAGACAGGTAAGTCCCATTTGGTCCATCCATGGCAGGGACGGGAAAAGAGATTCAAGCATACTTCCTTCGGCCCAGCCCTTTGGTCCTACCTTAAAAAACATGGCAATGGGTATGGAAACCAGAACCCCAATTATGGCTCCCCTATTGGTCGTCTTTTTCCAAAAAAGTCCCAATAAGAACACCGCCAAGATACCAGGACTTACCACTCCAGTATATTCCTGTATAAATTGAAAAGCCTGATCCAATCCTCCCAGAAGTGGAGCCACGACCATGGCAATGACCAAGGCGGCTGCGGCGGAAAGCCGACCTACCCCAACAAGCTTCCTATTGCTTGCACTGTTATTGATGTGCTGTTTGTAGATATCCATCGTGAAAATGGTGGAGGTGGAGTTCAACATGGAGGCCAATGATGAGACAATGGCTGCTGCGAGTGCCGCAATGGCCACTCCTTTCAACCCCGTGGGCAAGAATTGCATCAACCAAGGGTATGCTTTATCAGAAGCTCCAGAGGAAGGGATATTGGCAAGCCCCTGCTCCCCAAGACTTGACAATAGGCTTGGGTCATTAACAATGACATAGGCCGCTATTCCCGGAATCACCACGATCAATGGAATTATCAACTTCAAGAAAGCGGCAAACAATATCCCTTTTTGGGATTCCTTCAAGGACTTGGCCGCTAGGGTACGTTGTATGATGTACTGGTTGAACCCCCAATAATACAAGTTGGCAACCCAAAGTCCCCCTACAAGCACCCCAATACCGGGCAGGTTGATGTACTCTGGATTGGTTTCATCCAATATCATATCAAAATGGCCTGGAACCGTATCAAAAATGGTGTGCAATCCTGCCATTACCCCCTGGCCATCGGATACCGTATCCAATGCCAAATAGGTAGTGACCAATCCACCCAAGACCAAGAACACCACCTGGATAATATCTGTCCAAGCTACGGCCGCCAATCCACCATAAAGGGAATAAGCCGCTGCGAAGAGCCCCAGACCAATAATAGCATAGATCATATCTACACCCAAAATGGTCTCCAGTGCAAGTCCCCCCAAATACAAAACCGAGGTAAGGTTCACAAAAATGTAGAGGCAGACCCAGAAAACGGCCAAAATAGATTTCAGATTGGTTGAGAACCGTTTTTCTATAAATTCAGGGATGGTGTACAGTTCTTTTTCTATGAAAATAGGAAGGAAATACTTCCCTACAATGAGAAGCGTCAGGGCGCCCATCCATTCATAGGATGCGATACCCAGCCCAAGGGCAAAACCTGAACCCGACATACCAATGAACTGTTCTGCGGAGATATTCGCTGCTATCAAGGAAGCTCCAATGGCCCACCATGGTAAGGATTTGCTTGCCAAAAAATAGTCTTCTGTACTTTTCTTCTCTCCCTTCTTGGTCCGCGAGACCCATAGGCCCACGCTTAGGATTACAAGTGCATAAAGCACAAAGACCAGATAGTCCCAAAATTCAAAACTGCTTTCCATAGTTATTGGTTATTCGTTGGTTGATACTTATTTAATGGCTATCCATTTTGGAATAGTGTTCTGTAGGGAGTTGTGCCAAGGTCTGGGCCGCCTGTTCAGCGGTGATATCCCGTTGTGGGTTGGCAAACATTTCGTAGCCGACCATGAATTTTTTTACCGTGGCCGAACGCAATAAAGGCGGATAAAACGACATGTGGAAATGCCATTCTGCATGCTCCTCTCCCTCCGTGGGCCGCTGATGTATCCCAGATGAATAGGGAAACGAAGTTTCAAAGAGATTGTCATATTTCGTGGTCACCGTTTTGATCATCTCGGCAAAGGCCTTCTTTTCCTTTCCATCCATTTGTCCAATATCCTGGTGGTGTTTCCTTGGAATGACAATCATTTCATAGGGCCAAACCGCCCAATAGGGCACCAAGGCCACAAAATGGTCATTCTCCGCAACAATCCGTTCTTCCAGTTCCAGCTCTTGTTTCAGATAATCGCCCAAAAGACTCCTTTGGTGCTTTTTCCAATACTCTTTTTGATGAATGGTCTTCTTCCCTACTTCCTGCGGAACGGAACTCTGTGCCCAAATTTGTCCATGTGGATGAGGGTTGCTGCATCCCATGATGGCCCCTTTGTTTTCAAAAATCTGTACGTGGTTGATATTGTTCATACTTCCCAGTTCCAGATATTCCTTTTGCCAAAGTAATACCACTTTTTCAATTTCGGAAACTTCCATTTGGGGCAGTGTCAAGGAATGGTCCGGCGAAAAACAGACCACCTTGCAAATACCAGTCTCACCTTCGCCCAATAAAAGTCCTTCGTTATATGACTGTGCTTCTGTATCTGGAAGAAGTGCTGAAAAATCATTGACAAAACTGAATACATCCTCATAATTGGGGTTGGTCTTCCCGCCTGCCCTGACATTTCCAGGGCACAGATAACATTCCTTATCGTAGGATGGCTTGTTCAAGGTTGGCAGTTTTTCCTGTTTGCCCTGCCATGGCCGTTTGGTGCGATGTGGGGATACCAGCACCCATTCTCCAGTAAGAATGTTATACCTACGATGCGGTATTTGGTTCAATTGGTTATCAGCCATGCCTTTTGATAATTGCTGTTCCTTCACTGGGAACGGTTTGGAAAGAGGACAGTTCAATGGAAAACTTCTTTTTGTAGGCCTCACTCGCCGCATTCACAAAACTGTCTACAGCTTCCTTATGGATAATGTTCAAGGTGCATCCGCCAAAACCCCCGCCAACCATTCTGGCACCGAGTACTTCTTCCCAATTCTTTGAAAAATCCACCAAAAAATCAAGCTCAGGACAACTGATTTCGTACTTTTTGCTCTGTCCCTGGTGCGACTCGTACAAAAGCTTTCCCAACCTGATTAAATCATTGTTCTTTAAGTGCTCCACTGCTTTCAAGACCCTTTCGTTCTCTTCAAGCACATAACTGCACCTCTTGTAGCGTACATCGCCAAGATCTTCCTTACATTCGTTGATCATGTCCAAGGTTATATCCCTAAATGAATTGGGCACGCCATAACGTTCGGCAATAATCTTAAGACCGGAAGAGCTCTCCTCCTTCCTATCATTATAGCCACTTGTTGAAAGATTGTGTTTGACATTGGTGTTGAGCATCAAAATCACATAGGGGTCCATGTCAGTGGGTATGTACTCAAAATCCAGTGACCTGCAATCCAACAACATGGAATGCCCCTTCTTGCCCATGACCGAGGCGAACTGGTCCATGATACCGCACTGGGTCCCCACGAAATTGTGCTCTGCCCTCTGTCCCAGTTTCACTATCTGCCATTTATCCAGGCCCAGGTCGAAAAGCTCGTTCAGTCCAAAGGCAAGTCCACATTCCAAGGCGGCAGAGGAGCTTACCCCCGATCCCACGGGTATGTCCGTCTCCATCTCACAGTCAAATCCCTTTAAACCCTGTGTGAGCAACTGTATCTCGTTCAGGACACCCAGCACATAATTGTGCCAACCTTCGGTGCCCTTATCTATTTTGGCAAGATCTACGACCAGAACACTGTCAAAGCCCTTGCTCTTTATGGTGCACCTGGTATTACTGCCATTGACCCTAAACCTCATGGTAATGGACTTATCAATGGCGGCCGGCAGCACAAACCCATCATTATAGTCTGTATGTTCGCCTATCAGATTAATCCTCCCGGGAGAGGAGACCTCTAGGTCGTATGCAAATTCTGTGACATCCAGATCGCCAACTATTTTTTTCTTCATTAAACCACTATCATTTTTCATTTATTTCTAAAAATCAAATTGAATTCATATTTACTCCACTGAAAACCTGTATTCCGTAACGGTATGGTAAGTCGCTCCCGGGTTTAATTGTATAGATGGAAATTCTGGTTGGTTCGGAGTATCTGGAAAATGCTGTGTTTCCAAGCAAAAAGCTGTTCTAAAATCGTCCTTGGCACCGGATTTCAATGTATTCTTTGAAGTCATAAAGTTTCCGCTATAAAATTGGATTCCCGGTTCTTCGGTAAACACCTCCATGACAACTCCCGATTTATCACCCACAACCTTTGCTGCTCGAAGTAAGCCAATTTCATCACTGTTTAAAACATAATTGTGGTCATACCCCTTGCCAAATTCCAGTTGTTCATTTACTGCTTTAATACGCTCACCAATCGTATGCGGCTTCCTAAAATCAAAGGGGGTTGAGGCTACCTCTCTCAACTCTCCGGTTGGAATGAGTGCAGAATCCACTGGTGTGAATCGGTCCGCATTGATTTGCAGCTTATGGTTCAAAATCGTTCCGCTTCCTTCCCCATTGAGGTTAAAATAGGCATGGTTGGTTAAATTTACCACCGTAGGTTTATCCGTAGTCGCTTCATATTCAATAGTAACCGCATTGTCTTCGGTCAACGAGTAGGTTACTTTCGCTTGCAAATTCCCGGGAAAACCTTCTTCCATATCAGGAGAGGTGTACGTTAAAATCAATGTATGCCCATTGATCTGCTCGGCATCCCAAACCACATCTTGAAATCCTTTGTAGCCCCCATGTAGGGTGTTTCTATTGTCATTATTGGGCAGATTATATTCATTTCCGTTAATGGCAAACCTACCATTGGCAATGCGGTTGCCAACCCTACCAATGGTTGCCCCAAAATAGGCCTCGGGTGATTCAATGTATTCCTTAATGCTACCACGACCAATATTTACATCAATTGCATTTCCATTTTTGTCTTGTACAAAAAGACTTATGATCCGCCCACCATAATTGGTCATGGCCATTTTCAGATCCTCGCGCCGTAACCAATATAACTTCACGGACTTGCCGTCAATTGTTGCATTGAAGTCCCCATCCTTTATATTGCTCGCCAATGGAGCTTGTTGAGTTTCTGTCTTACTTTTACATACTTGTTTCATATTGCACGATGTACATATTGGGATTGCAATCAATGCCATTGCCCATGCGAGAATTTTAATATTTGACCGAATGATCATTTCTCCTCGCCGTTTAATTTTTTGATTAAATCAACCTCATCTTGTCTGTAAGGAGTACCATCCTTTCTGAACACATCATGAAACCATTCAATGGGCTCACTTCCATCTTCAATTGGAGTATTCCAGGCGTAGATGGTATTGGATTTTCCATTAACCAAGCCCCAGTTAATAGCTCCTATATTTTCCTTTTTGAGAACAGGCAAAACATTGGAGAATCTGCTGTTGTTGGTACGTGCCATATATTCGGTACAGATCATGGGGCGTCCATGTGTCTTTAGTAAATTGATTACATGCTGGTGCTTTTTCTCATCGTCATAATGGTGATAGGTAAGAATGTCTGAATTGGCTGCCTGAAACTCGTTGAGCTCCTGAAAATCCCATCGCCATAGACCAGCACTCAATGGTTGGCTCGGATTGACTTCCCTAGCCCAAGTGAAAATCGCTTTTAAAAGAGGCATGGAACTTGTCAATTTATCCGTATTCCCAGGTTCATTGTATAGGTCCCACAGAAGTATCCGATTATCATTGGCGAAAGTGTTCAGGATATCCTTTACATAAACTTCCAAGGCTGGAAAATTTTCTTTGTTCTTGGATGCTGGGTCACCTGGATCTTGCACCCATCCTGAATTGTGGGTTCCTGGCACAGGTTCAGGTTGCTTGCCAATTTTTGGCTCTTTCCCCCAAACGTCATCAAAGAACACAAACATGGTTTTGATACCATGCTTGTCGGCAATTTCCAAATAAGTTTCCATGTTTTTCTTGAAGTCCTTTGGATTTGCCTTATAGGCCAAACTGTGCAGGTATACTCTCATGGTATTAAATCCTACACCTTCGGCATAGCCCAACTCACGATCAATAGTCTCTGGATCAAATGTGCTGGATTGCCACATTTCCAATTGGTTGATTGCTGTACTGGGGACAAAATTGGCCCCGGTAATCCATTTTTGTTTGGCGTACCATTCACTCGCTTTTTCCTTTGACCATTTATTCTTTTCCAGAACATTTTCTTGGGCATTTGCCACAAGGATTGCACATAAAAACAGCCCAGTAATCAATATTCGTTTCATAATAATCTTGTTATTTTTTGATTCACACTTAAATATTCTTGAATGCTTTTGTTTTGGAATTAGCATCGACCTTGTAATTGGAATAGGCTATTCTGTGTGGGGAAGTTGAACAATAGAATTACCGGGCCTTTTTCAAAGCCCGATAATTTCCATCAACTAAACTCAAACAATCTAATTCAAACTAACTAACACTCGTATTCAAATAATTCTTGGTTTCATTTTGGTTTTTGAATGACTTTTTCCAACGGCCACGGTACACCAAAATTTGGCCTACCGTTTTCATCCCAACCAAACGATTGTATCCTAGTACTCCGTTGGGAACATCCCAATTCGGGTTTGTCCTTTGCATGATACACCAGCCAATATTCACTGGGGTCATTGGAGGTGGTGATAATATGGTGGCCTGGACCATACACATTGTTTTCTGTGGAAAATTCAAAGACAGCTTTAGAAAACCGCTTCCAAGATGCGGCTTTGGTAAAATCTGAATCCTTCTTGGCCGCCAGCATGCCCAAGGAATAATTATCGTCCCAACAGGCTCCTGCAGAATACACAATAAAGACCTCATCCCCTGGCCCCTCCAAAAATGAAGGTCCTTCCAGAATACTTCTTTCTCCGGTCTTCTCCCAATCATATTTGGGTGCGGCCAAAATGGTTTCATCGTCATTTAAGGTCCAAGGGTTGGACATGGTGGCGATGGCTATATCGCTGTGGTCATCTACGTAAGGTGAATACATGAAATACCGTTTATCGCCGTATTTGAAAATGGACCCGTCTATTCCGCAGTATTTTGTGTTGATTTTTCCCTTATCAATCCACTCCCCTTGCATTGGATCATGATGGCTGTTCTCCAGAACAAAGACATATCTAGAGTGATCTCCTTCATTGGATGCATCAGCAGCGGTGTAATAGATGTACCACTTTCCGTCTACATGATGAATCTCTGGCGCCCAAATGCAACAACTGTTTCCCCCCTCACTGGGAGCCTTCCATACTGTTTTTGAACCAACGGTCTCCACTTGGGTAAGGTCTTTAGTGGACCAAAGTTCCAAGCGGTTTCCCCTTGTTACCATGAAATAGTAATATCCATTGTCATGCAGCATGGCATAAGGATCGGCTCCATCCTCAAGAATGGGATTGGTGAATGTGCTTTTATCCTGACCTATTCCCATCTGAAAGAAGAGAATCGCAATCATGTAGACCAGTATATTTTTTAAATTTTTCAAACTTTCTTGTATTAGTTGAATTATTGCGTCCTATTCGGAGGGAATTTCAATGACCTCTTCCTCCGATTTGGGCGTCCCAAGGATGGGATAGCCTTCCTCACTCCATTGGATCATCTGCATCCTTGGTGAGCGATGCGAACCGCATCCTTGGCCTGGTTCTGAATTGGCATGGTACAGAATCCAATCCTCTTTGCCGTTAGGTGACTTAAAAAAGGAGTTGTGCCCGGGACCATACACTCCATTTTCGGGTGATTGGGTGAATATGGGTTCATCAGACTTTACCCAAGCTTCTGAATCCAATAAATTGTCCGTTCCGGTAAACGTCAATAATCCCAATGAGTAATAATCGGTCCAACATCCACTAGCGGAGAACACGATAAATATGTTATCATCATGGGACAAAAATTGTGGTCCTTCGTTCACATATACCTGGGGAGGGTTACTATCGGAAGTACCCTCATTCCAATGCCGTTCCCATTCATGGGTTGGTGACGAAATTTTTACGCGATCCCCTTCAATCTCCAAAGGGTTTTTCATTTTGGCTATGAAAATATCTTGCTGCCCGTTGGTATCTCCTTCCCATCCAGACCATATCATATACAATTGCCCATCGTGCTTAAAGACATTACCATCAATGGCCCATTTGTCCGTAGCTGCGGCTATCTTTCCCTTAAACTCAAAAGTGCCTTGAAACGGGTTTTCGTTCGGGTTTTCCACAACATACATTCTGTGGGTCTCGTTGTTCCCATCATCCGCAGCAAAATACACGTACCACTTTCCATCAATAAAATGCACTTCTGGCGCCCAAATATCATGGGAGTACAATGTGCCCTCTGGTGGGGTCCAAATTGTCTTGGTCTCTGCTTCACTGAGATTTGCCAAGTTTTTCACTTTTCTCAAAACCAGTTTATTGCCCTCTGTACTGGTGTAATAATAGTATCCGTTATGGTAAATGTTGAACGGGTCCGGGCCAGATGGCAACAATGGGTTGGTGAACGTCTCTTTCTGGGGTTGTTCACCTTCTGCTGTTTCCTTTTTTTCTGTCCGTTCCTGGCATGAAATCAAACAAAAGCCCAATACCGCAATAAGGGATCCATAAACTATTGATCTTCTTCTATTTTTCATTGAATTCTTCTTTAACAATCTCAAATTTCTCAACTAGTTGGTTATATTCTTTTTTTGAAATGGTAATCATGCAACCGTGCCTAACTTCTTTGGGTAATGCATATTTATCCCAGTCACTATAAAATGTGTATCCTGATGCTTGATACCACGGACCATTCAAATTATCGGCCACGGAGAGCCCATAGGAAACCCCTGGATATTGCTCATAATACAGGTACCAAACTTTATTGTTTGGGGAGGGAATTAGGGTTGGCGCCTCCCTAAAATTTGGACTTATGGGATCCGCTGGAAAGGAATAAGGTCCCAACAAGGAATCTGACCGTGCAATTCGTATGGTCTTTCCAGTTGGCCAGTACAAGGTTGGATAGGTTTCATCCTTTATGATCGCAAAATAGGTGTCCTCTACCTTTCTGATGATGACGTCAATGGTGCCAATATTCCAATCAAAAAGTTTTTTGGGGGTATCGGAAAATGTCTTCAAATCCTTTGAAAGCACATACAAAGTCCTTTGACTTGCCCAATACCGTTCTGGGTCCGTTTTGGTGCCTTCTTTGTGTGGCGTATGCCAGGTCATGACGAATTGTGCCGAGGCTTCATCATAAAAAAGTTTAGGTGCCCCAATACGCTGTAGCGCTTCTGAATAATCCGGAGTTTGTTTCAGGTTGGGGGTATATACCCCGTGTTTCTTCCAGTTGATCAAGTCATCGGAAACCCAAATATTGATATCAGGTGAAGAATCACTGGTATTGCCCAAAATATAGTACTTTCCATCGGGTCCTTTGCAGATATCTGGATGGCCTTGATATGCATCAAAAACTCGTTCCCCATTATTCAAACGTTGCCAGTGCAGACCGTCCAAACTAACGGAGTAATATAATCGCCCATAATCCTCATGGGTCATGTGGGCAAAAAGATAGGCCTCATTTTTGGGCAACTCATTTTCGGAAACCTGCCCCGGTATATCGGGTTGCTGGGCAATTAAGTCCGCAGACCCCATTAGAGCAACTAAAAATAATATGCGATACACCAAGTTCATCTTCAAATTCTGTATTTTTTCAGTTTGGTTCATGTTGATTGGTTTTTATGGTACGCGTCTGATTTCCCACAAAATCATATACATTGATTTGTTTTACACTTTTCGTGGTTACAAAAATGCCTCTTGATGACTGGGTTAAATATCCACTGCCATATCCTATTTCCTTACGTTCAGTCTTCCCATTATCCAATATCATTTCGAGTGATGCTTCATCGGTTTTGAGCGATATAAATTCGCCCTTTGATGCTACTGAAGTCCTGAGCAATTGTACTGGTGCATTGTTATTGGTGACAACGAAAAGATTCTCATTGCCTGCATTTACCATTCCCAGCGCTTTTTGATCATAATCCAAGTACAGCCCAGAGTTGGATTGCGAAACATAGGTGAAATCCCCATTTCCATTTCCAAACAACAAAGTGCCCAAAGAAGCATTGTATGGTCCCGTGTAGGTTTCAAAAGATTCTGAGTTACCCACTAACAGCACATCTAAAAATCCATCTGCATTAAAGTCATTGGCCAGCGTTCCAAAAACAGGAGAGAACTGCACTTCGTTGGGCAAGGGTTTTAGAACAAACTTTGAATTACCTTTGTTTTCTATGTAGCAACTGCGCATTTCGGTGGCAGAAAGTACAATAGCGCTTTCCAGTTCCTTTTTGCTGAAAATATCATTTATGGAAGCTTTTGAATAGGCGTCATACGTTCCAAACCGCTTGTGGGTGAGGCTCAATTGTTCTTGCATTACATCCCGAACAGCCACCGGAACATCCTTGCCGTTTTTAGAGTAGCTCACAATGGGATCGTTGGTGCCATTATGGTCAAAATCTGAGCCATATACTTTTAAAGGCCTATCGGAATAGGCTCTATACTGACTATTTAACCCATGATTCCCGGCGATATAATCCATATCCCCATCTTGATCAAAATCGCCAGCAGTTATGCTGTTCCACCATCCGCTTGAATTGGGAATTGTGGCTTGTTCATCCCATTTTAGGGTCCCTTCATGATTCTGGAAGAAGGTTATGGGCATAAATTCACCCACCACCACTAAATCATACCATCCATCCAAATTATAATCTGTCCACAAGGCCGCGCTTACCATGCCCACATTTTGTAACCCTTCCACTGTATTAGCCACATCATTGAAAACCCCATCATCATTTCGCAACAAATAACTGTCCGGTGATTTTGGAAATTCGCCAACGGCGACCCGGCTTCCCCTAAAAATATCCAAGTCTCCATCGCGATCATAGTCGGCTGCTACCACAACACTACCGCTAAAGCGTGTTTTGGGAATCAGGTTTTGGGACCGGGACATATTGCCTCTGCCATCATTCAAATACAGACGATCGTTGTAGATATAGTCATCTTCTTTTAGGTTGACACTGCCACCACTGACCACATACAAATCATTATCCCCATCATTATCGGCATCAAAAAGAAGTGCGCCCATATCTTCCATATTGTTCTCCCCTTGGGGCAAGGCTTCAAATTTTCCCGGTGCTTTTTGAAGGTAAATGGTCCGCAATCGTTTGGAATCCGCTCCTATAAAAATGTCATCGAGACCATTGTTGTCCACATCGGCTATGGCCATGCCCGGAGAAAGTTGGTTGTATTGCTGATGCAGGGAAAAGGTGCGCTTGAATTCATCAAAAGCATACTCCTCATGTTTGTAGGTCAATCCCAAACTATCCGCGTTCAGCAGTTGAAAAACTTGTTGTTCTGAAGGTTGGGCAACCAAATGCTGTTCTTCTTGCGATGCATATTTTATGGTATGAAGGGTATCTGGAGCTAAATCATGCAACTGTTGCATTGTGCCATCAGCCCAAACAACTTCCACGCTAAAACTGGTGTTATTTCCCAACCCAAAGGAAAGTATGGGATCCACAGAAGACATATACCCTCTTACAGGAAGGTTTTCCTGATATTTTAATTCCCCGGAAGGAAGCAAGACCTTCACCTTTGCACCAACTTCTTTACTTTGACCTTTATCGGATTTTAATTGCAGCCGCACAAAATGGGATTCGTTTTTGATTTCAGTAACTTCAGAAGTGGAGGATGAAATAAGCTCGTTTCGGTACAAACTTGCTTCAGAATCGATATTGTTGAATACCAAATCGAGGTCGCCATCATTATCAAAGTCTGCATAAGCCGCACCATTGGAATAGGTGCTTTCTTGAAGTCCCCATGTTTCCGAAGCATTTTTAAAGGTTAGATCTCCATTATTCTTGAAAATGTAGTTCTGCAGTTGTATTTCAGGAAGCTCATACAATTTTTTGATTCGATTCTGACGTGCTTCCTCTTGGTTCTTGCCTTGAAAAGCTGCTTCTTGGTTTAGATACACTGCATAATCCAAATTGGTAATATCACGGCGATAGCCATTGGTGACCACCAAATCTTTTAATCCGTCATTGTCAAAATCGGCCAGCAAAGGAGCCCAGCTCCAATCTGTGGCATGAATGCTGGCTAGCTGGCCTATTTCGCTAAATCGAAGACTTCCTTCCTGGTTGTTCCTTTGGTTGATTTGCAACACATTTCGTACATACTCCTCTTGATAGCCAAGACCTTTAGCCATGCTAAAAAAGTCCCTGTTGGTCTTCATGACCATCATTTTTCTTCGCTGCTCCTCTTCAGGCAACATATCCACGACACATATGTCTGAAAGTCCATCATTGTTTACATCTTGAATGTCCACTCCCATACTGTTGTATGAAGTGTGTTTTAAATACTCCGCGGATTTGTCCACGAATGTGCCATCCTGATTGTTGATCCAGATATTGTCGTTGGAAACAAAATCATTGGCGCAGTACACATCAAGCCATCCGTCTTGGTTCAAGTCTGTTACACAAACCCCCAATCCATGGCCCTCTTTTAGAATACCTGCACCAAGAGTCACATTTTCAAAGCTTGGATGACCATCTACAAATCCATTGTTCCGGTACAACCGATCATTTGATGGGCTCTCACCATTGTTACGTTTTTTGTGAAGTTGGTTACGACCTGTTTTTTCCATGGCGTTGCTAAGAATGTAGCAATCCAGATCGCCATCTTTATCATAATCGAAGAAAACCGATTGTATGGAAAATCCATCATCAGCAAGGCCATACGCATTGCTTAACTCTTCAAAAATGGGAATTCCTTCAGCGTTGTTTCCTTGGTTGATGAACAACAGGTTCGACCTTTCTTCTTTAGATCCCGTAGCATGGGCGACTGCCACATACATATCCAATAATCCGTCTTGGTTGACATCTGCCACAGAAACCCCAGTGCACCATTTAGTGGTGGCAACACCAGCTTTTTCAGTAACCTCAAGAAAGGTAAAGTCACCCTGATTGATATACAATTGGGAGGAAACCAGATTTCCAGCAAAGAAAATATCTTGAAGTCCATCTGAGTTGAAATCTCCTATTCCCACACCAGCGCCATTGAAAAGCACATCATATTCCAAAGCATTCAGTGTATCACTTTCAAACGGTTGAATTTGATTGTTAAAATCAATTCCTGAGTGTGCACTGGATATCCGTTTAAACATCTTTGATTCGGGGTCTTTTTCAGAACAAGCCGCAAAACATAAACAAAGGGTAGCAGCGCTCAAAAGCATGCTCCTTTGTCTTGTTAAAAATGTCTGTCTTGAACTGCACCTCCCCATCGATGAAACGATATCTTAATTATCCTTGAAGTTTTAATTGGAGACAAGCACCATTGCTTGATTACGCTAGCAATGGCACTTGTCTTTCTTTATTAAAATTATTTATCGCTTACCAGCCTGGATTCTGTTCCAACGAACCTCCGTAGGCATCAATTTCCCGTAAAGGAATTGGCAAGTATTCGGATTTACCTCTCACAAAATTTTGAAACTCGGTATCGAAATCTGATTCCGCAGCCGAAAGGCTTGGGTCAGGCCCTGCAAGTTCCGGTCCAGCGATACCATAGCGAACCATATCAACAAACCTGACGCTCTCCCCTGCTAGTTCAACCACACGATCATGACGCAACTGTAGCCTAAAATCTTCCTGATTCAAGGTCATGGGCAAATCATTCATGTTGGATCGTTGACGGACCAAGTTTGCATATGGAATGGCCTCTGGTGTTCTGCCCAATTCGTTCAAGGCTTCAGCATACATTAAATATACATCGGCCAATCGGAGAACCCTCGTATTGATTCCTGAAAAGTAGCTTTCATAATCTTGCCAGTAATTGGTGTACTTTCTCCAAAAACGATCATTGGGTCCAGCGCCTCTTTCAGCATAGGTTTGCCCATATAAAAGTTCTCCGGGGTGATCGTAGGTCATGGTGTACTGAAGACGTGGGTCTTCATTGCCATCCCTATCGGTTTCACTCAAGAATTGGTTTAGGAGCCACTTGGTTGGTTGGCCATCGGTCCACCCTAAAGGTCGAACTCCGAAGAACTGTGCCCGCTCACTGGTTTCATCGCCAGAGGCATTATTATAAGTTGGGAACCCACCTGTTTTTCCATTGTTGTTGACGAACTGGATTTCAAAAAGGGACTCTTTGTTGTTTTCGAATTCCTCAGTAAAATTATCCTTAAAATCTGCCATCAAATCATAGGTTCCGGGTACCATATCTATAATTTTCTCGAATTCAGTCGCCGCCTCAGTCCATTTTTTCTGTTGTAAATAAGATCTCCCTAGATAACCTATGGCTCCACCATACGTTGCACGTCCAACATCTGCTCCTGTATAACTTTCAGGGAGTCCTGCAGCGGCAGCAATGAAGTCTTCCTCTACCAAAGCCCAAACTTCCTCAATGGTTCCTTGCGGATAACGCGTATTGGCATCCTCAATACCAGTAACCAATGGCACACGGCCCCAAAGTGTAGCTAATTTATAATAACAGTGTCCTCTTAAAAAATGGGCTTCAGCCACAATTCTTGTTCGTAGCGATTCATCCATTTCAATGTTTGGCACATTTTCAAGCACTTGATTTGCTTTATAGATGGTTCTATACAATTCTCGCCAAACCTCAAGTAGCCATGGGAAGTCGTAATTTATATTCACGTGTCTACCCACATTGGCGAGGTCGGTCCATGGACTCTGACTATAGCCCTCATCTGAGCGCATGTCGTAATCAAAGATTTCCCATAAACTTAGTTCGCGGTTTTGGATTCCAGAGTATACTGCATTGATCCCAAGTATGGCATCCTCCTCGGTTTGCCAGAACGTATCCGGCGTAGGAGCATTTGGATTCACTTGGTCCAAAAGGTCTTTTTCGCATGAGACGGTCATCCCAAAGAATACCATCAATACTATTATTTTTCTTATATTTTCCATTCTTTGAAGTTTAAGTTTTTAGTTGATTAAAATCCTATTTGAATCCCCAATATTCCTGTTCTCAATGAAGGGAAATTCCCATTGTCAAATCCTCTGTTCAAGAAATCACCGTTTCCATTGGCCCCAACAACTTCTGGGTCATATCCGGAATAATCGGTAATGGTGAAAAGGTTTTGTCCAGTCATATACAACCTAAGTTTATTTAAACTGAGTTTGCTGATGACCTCTTCTGGAAAGGAGTATCCTATTTGTAGGTTCTTTAACCTAAAATAATCCCCTTTCTCCACATAACGGTCAGAGTTTTGGGTGGGGTTCAATGAAGAATCCAAGTGTTGTGGTCTTGGAATAAGATTGGAAGTCCCCTCACCCGTCCAGAATACATCATCTACCAAATAGTTGGCGTTGTCATCATAGCGCTGAGACCACCATTTTTGCTCATTAAAGATGCTGTTTCCAGTAACTCCAGCGAAAAACGCTGTCATATCAAATCCTTTGTAGCCAAAATTCAGGTTTAAGCCATATTCAAAATCCGGTAGGGCCTTTCCAACCACGGTTCGGTCATCAAAATTGATGACACCATTGCCATCATTATCCACATACTTTACATCACCAGGGCGCGCACCGGGTTGCACACCCCATGCATCAATCTCAGCTTGGTTTTGAAATATTCCCGCGGTTTCCAAAACATAGAAAGATGCTACCGGTTCACCAACTGCAGTACGCAATATCTGTCCTTGTCCAAAAATGGGCAGGTTCCCAGCTTCCTCTACCAAAGCTTTTACCTCGTTCTTCAAGAAAGTACCATTGGCCAAAACCCCAAAACTGAAATCATTGATGACATTCTGGTAACCTAGACTAAGCTCTAAGCCCCTGTTCTGTACCTGACCTACGTTGGCCAATGGGTCGCCACCCGTGTTACCGGAAGACAAAGGTATTGGCACAGCCAATAGTAAATCTTCAACATCAGCAATGTAATAATCTGCCGTAAGGCTCAATCTGTTTTGGAAAAAGCCCATATCCACACCAATATTGGTCGTGGTTTTGCTTTCCCACCTTAGATTGGGATTTACCAACTGAAGGTTGGTTGCACCGGGAACCACTTGGTTGTTGAGCACATAGTTTTGGTTGTATCGGAGCACGCTTTGGGTAGCATAATTGCTGATGGCCTGATTACCTACAATACCCCAACTCCCCCTAAGCTTTAGGTTACTGAATACACCATTGTTTTCCATAAATCCTTCTTCACTAATTCTCCAAGAAGCGGACACTGAAGGGAAATTGGCATATCGGTTGTTTTTACCAAACTTAGAAGAACCATCCCGTCTAAAGTTGAACAACAGGGTGTATTTATCATCAAAGGAGTAGTTGAAACTACCAAGAAAAGACCGTAGTCCTGCTACTTCCTCCCTACCCTCTGTACGAGGGCTGGTAGTACCATTGTCCTGTACCCAGAACTCTCCACTTAACCCTTCCGTATGAGCAAAATTGTATGTAAAATTGTCTTTTTGGGTAGTGTAACCCACCAAAGCGGTAATATTGTGTTTTCCAAATGCCTTGCTGAAATTCAAAGTGTTTTCCGCTAGAATATTGAAGAACTCTGTATGACGATCATCCAAAAAGGCGGCTCCAGGCGTGTTCTGCCTTAACGCTCCTGCTCTTTGAAAGTATTTTTCTCGAATCTGCGCATAATCCAGACCAAGATTCAGTTTATACTTTAAAAATGGGAAAATCTCAAATTCTGCAAATGCGCTACCGAGCACTTTACTGGTCACCGCAGTGTTGCTGTAATGCTCTTGCAATCCAATAGGGTTGGTCGCAAAAGTTGAATTGTTATCGTCCCCATAGCCATAGCCACTTTCGTTATTGGGGTCGTACACAGGTATTGTGGGCAGCATCCAAACTACATCAATGAACGGATTGCCATTCACTCTAGTTTGATTGCTCCTGCTCATGGCAATATTTTCACCAAAAGTGAACCTCCCCTTCTTTGTTTGGGTATTTACCCTAATCTGATACCTTTCGAACTCAGGGCCGATTATAGCACCTTCTTGATCAAAATAGTTCAATGAAATAAAATAGTTTGAGTTTTCGGAACCCCCTGAAAGGTTAAGATTATGCTCAGAAATAGTTCCCGTCTTGAACAACTCTTCTTGCCAATCGGTATCCACACCTTGTCTAAGATTGAGGGGTGCATCACCATTATTGGTATAGGCAAGATCATTAATCGCCTTAAACTGCTCGGCATTGGTCAACTTTAACCTTTTATTTATGGTTTGGAAGCCATAATAAAAATCATAATCTACTTTTAATGGACCCGGTCTTCCTCTTTTGGTGGTTACAACAATGACCCCGTTCATTCCCCTTGATCCATACAACGCTGTTGCGGCTGCATCCTTTAGTACCTGTATCGACTCAATATCGTTTGGGTTAAAATCAGACCCAAGAGCCGAAATCAACATTCCATCCACTACATAAAGAGGAGAATCTTGACCCGAAAACGAATTCAATCCCCTAATCTTAACGGAAGAAGATGTACCGGGAGCTCCGGTTGAGGTAACGGTTACCCCAGCTGCCCTACCCTGCAACATCTGACCGACGTTTCCCGCAGGAGCTTTCAACATTTCATCTGTATCCACAACAGATACAGATCCTACAATCTCACTTCGTTTTACACTTTGGTAACCGATTACGACAACCTCATCCAAAAGATTATTGTCTTCTGATAGTACAATATCAATTGAACTTCTGTTATCAACATCCACCAATAATTGTACAAATCCAATATAGCTTACCATAAGCTGCCCATTTGAAGGCACACCATCCAGCTGAAAATTTCCATCAAAATCCGAAGTAGTACCCTGCTGGGTTCCTTGGATTACAATACTGGCTCCAGGCAATGGAGTCCCTTGGGTATCCGTAACGCTACCCGTAACCGTCAGTTGTTCCTGTGCATGAACAAAGCTGTGGGCGCATAACAAAAGTATTGGCAATAGCGCCATTTTAGTTAGTCTAGTTAGCTGTTTTTTCATTTGTCCTTAGTTTTAAATTTAAAGTTGGTATTCCAAAAAGCTTTAGCTGTTTATCAAATCATCAATAACAAATACGATTTTTTGATATAATTCGAATAAACAAATCAAATAATTTAGATTATGACAATACCTATAAATCTGTTCCAATCTATCATACAAATCGTTCAAACTTTAAGAAACTGTTAAGGAATCGGCCTTTTTGAAATATTTTATCGAGTGTTGAGACAAATTGTTGTACCGGATAAAAACAAAAAAGACACACAAAGACAGTGATTAACTATTTGTTTTTTAGCGTTTTAATATTTAAAACATTAATTTTTTTTAAACTTTGGCAGTGTGAAGTGTTCAAATAAGTCCACCTCTGGACAAAACTAGCTTTGACTTGTTTTTTTGAACGATTTCCGTGTTTCTCAGCCTATTTGCCAAAGAGTCCCACTTCTTGTTCAAAAGATGTTAGCCTGTTTGGAACGTTTAGTGAATCGGAAAGTAATTGCATGGAAAACGTAGCTTTCTGAACAGTAAAGGGAATTGGTTTACAGATTTATTTGGTGTAGAGTGGATTAAAAAGATTTTTATCCGTAAGATTGTGTTGTGGGAATGAGTAAGTTTTAACCTTAACCTTGAAGTTACTTTACACCCTTATGAGTGATCTTCACCGGTTTTATGGTTCCATCGGAATTGAACTCCATTTTATCCATACAAACCACACGGTGATCACGATCCACATTGGGAATAGGCCTTCTGTGGTATACCATGATGTATTCATCAGTTCCTAGCCTTTTAATGACCGAATGGTGTCCGGCCCCTGTGGCAATATCACCTTCCTTGGTCTCCAAAACTGTTCCTATGCGTTTGAAGGGTCCAGTAGCCTTGTCTGACATGGAGTAGGCCACTTTATAGCTTCCGTCTCCCCAACTGCCTTCGGACCACATAAAATAGTAAATCCCGTTTCTTAAAAACATAAATGGCCCCTCTACATAGCTCTCAGGGGTGATTTCTTTAAAAAGAGTGCCATCTTCCCAAGGGATAAACCCGGTAAAATCATCGTTCAGTTTTCCCAGATTGCAATGGCTCCATCCACCATAAAAAAAATAGTACGTACCATCAGTGTCTTTAAAAACAAATTGATCTATGGGCTGGGCATCATTATAAAAATCGGATATCAATGGCTTGTCTAAATAGTCTTTGTATGGTCCTGCAGGACTTTGAGCCACAGCGACCCCTATGCCTCCATAATGGTTGATATCATTATCGGGATCATAAGAATCCCTACCTGGTCGCTGAATATCATTGGCGCCAAAAAAAAGATAGTATTCATCGTTTTTTTCAATAATGGAAGGTGCCCATAATGCCTGTCTCAGCCATTTAATTTGGGTCGTATCCAAAATACGTTCATGCTTTTTCCAGTTCACCAAATCTTTGGAAGAGAAGGCATCAAAATGAAGCTGTTTTTCAAAATCATCGGAAAAGGTTGGAAAAACCCAGTAGGTATCCCCAAAAACAGCGCCCTCAGGGTCGGCGTACCAACCATCGAACAAAGGGTTATGGTTTTGCCCCTGTTCGGTTTTCCCAGATTGAGCACAAACTGCCGTTGTTGTCAACAGCGCTAGCACAGCTATACACTTCCTCACTCCTTTATTCATGTATTGCATTGATTATTTCCAGATTGATTTTCTTTACTGCTGAAAAATCCATCTTATCCACCTTACGATCATAGGTCATAAACCCGTTGACCTCTCCCTCTACGTCTGTGGTTTGGGTATATACCGCCGCTGAGAAACCCCGTAGCACCATTTGTTTCAGTTCCTTGGCATATTTAATGTATTCATCGGTGGTCTCCTTGGAGTTTTTGAACTTTATATAGCCCCAGTTATTATCGGGTTTCCAAAGATGCCCTTGCAAAGGCAGCCCAATTCCGCCATATTCTCCCAAGACATTGGTTCGTTCAGCATCATAAAGATACATTTTTGGTCCCGGATAGTTATGAAGATCCACAATATCCCCGGTACGGTAAAAGTTCCCTCCACTTGCCGAATTTACAAGTCGACTTGGATCATGCGCCTTTGTCCACTCTGTGATTTCCTCTGTTTTAAACTGACCCCAAGCTTCATTGAAAGGAACCCACACTACAATGCTAGGATGAGAATACAAATAGTCCATAATACCTTTCCATTCCTTTCTATAAATCGCTTCAGAGCGGGTACTTCTTTTAAATTCAGTACCATCAAAATAGTTGCGGTTCTGCCATTGGGGGCTTTTGTCCCCGTTTGGCATATCTTGCCAGACCAATATTCCCAAACGATCGCAGTGGGTGTACCAACGCGCTGGCTCTACCTTCACATGTTTACGTATCATATTGAATCCTAATTCCTTTGTCTTTACAATATCATATTTAAGGGCCTCATCCGTTGGAGCGGTATAAAGTCCATCGGGCCACCAACCTTGGTCCAACGGACCAAACTGAAAGTAATCTTTGTTATTGAGCTGCATTCGAACAACACCATACTGGTCTTTCTGCATGGAAATTTTTCGCATCCCAAAATAACTTTTTACCTCATCCACCAGCTTTCCATCACTTATCAGTTTTGCGGTGAAATCATATAAAAAGGGTGATTCTGGAGACCAAAGTTTAGCATTTGGTACGTTGATTACCACAGATTCCCCAAAAGATGATTTAGCCGTTGCTATCTTCTTGTCACCATCAGAAATGCTTACTTCAACGATATCACCATAGGTGCCTCCAACAATGTCTGTTTCAATTTTTACGGTACCATTATCTATATCAGGTACACTTTTCATGTGGGCAATGCTCTTTTGAGCCACTGGTTCCAACCACACCGTTTGCCAAATGCCAGTAACCGGGGTATACCAAATGCCTTCTGGTTCCTTCACCTGCTTTCCCCTGGGTTGCGGACCATCGTTGGTGGGGTCCCAAACCTTGACCACTAGATTTTGTTCGTTGTTCCCTAAAAATGGAGTGATGTCAAAAGAAAAAGATGTGTATCCCCCTTCATGGGAACCAATTTTTATATCATTGAGCCACACCTCGGTTTTCCAATCCACTGCGCCAAAATGGAGCACAACATTTTTACCGTTCCATGCTCCCGGAACAGTAAAAGAGGTGCTGTACCATACCTCCTTGGATGCCCCTACTTCCTTCATTACCCCAGATAGGCTACTCTCAACTGCAAATGGCACCAAAATCTTTCCATCATATCGGGTTGGTTGGGATGCTCCTTTGGGCTGAATGGCATAGTTCCAAAGGCCATTGAGATTTTTCCAATCGGCACGCTCCATTATTGGACGTGGATATTCCGGGAATACATTTTTTGGGTCAATTTTTTCCGCCCAGGCTGTCTTGATCTTGTTACCGGCAGGCTTCCACTGGGCAGAGAGCTGTAAACTCAATAGAACAGTAAAGAATATGGCAATTGAATTTCTCATAGTAAATGCTATTAGGTCATTTTTAAATTTTGATTGGAAAATAACGGTTTTGTCCCAATGAAATTTAAAATAAAAATTCATTGGAACCCATACAGCATTCCAAGTACTATATTTCTGTGCCGATGGGCACGACAATTTGTTTCAAAATATCTTGCAATCCGTTCAAAAACCACACTTTCCTGAATGTTGAACAGAATTATGCAACAATTTGAAGCAAGATGATACGCTTTGTTGTTCTCTAAATCCATAATATTGTAAAACAGCAATGCGGTCTATGATGAAGGGTATTTGGTTTGGTTTTTGGATATTCCTTTGCTCATTTTATTGGGTAACAGGCCAGGAATTTTATTTCAAGAATTACAAAGCGGAGGATGGCCTTTCCCACAATACTGTTCTTAGTTCTTTGCAAGATGAGCGTGGTTTTTTATGGTTTGGAACCAAGGATGGCCTTAATCGTTTCGATGGGTATTCATTCAAGGTTTTTCAATATGATGCCAACAATCCAAAAAGTTTAGGCAGTAATTTTATTGAATGCCTCCATGAATACAAGGGTAAATTATGGGTCGGTACAGATAGCGGTCTGTTTAGCTACGATGAGCGCTATGAAAGTTTTGAGGCCATTGATGCTTCAATGGGCCTTCCCATTCTTGATATAGATCATGACGACCAAGGTAACCTCTGGTTTGTGTCTGGCCAGTCTTTGGTAAAGTATGAGGTAGACAGTCAAAAATCCACCAATTATGATGCGGAAAGGCACTTCCATGTAGAGGACATCACCAGAGGTGCTGATGGGAGTATTTGGGCTGCCCACGATAACTCCCTGCATTGGTATGATAGCGATTCAAAGAGTTTCAAAAACTTCGATATCACCCTAAATGAATCAAATGCCCCTTCATTACGGATAAGTAAAATTGAAGCACTGGATAGTACCACTTTATTGGTGGGGACCCAAAGTCACGGTTTGCTTTCTTTCAATACAACGAACCAAAATGTGACCAAGCTTTTATATGATGACAAAGATCAATTGTATGTGCGGGGTATCTCTGTAAAAAATGAGGATGAGCTTTGGGTGGCCACAGAATCAGGGCTTTTTATCTACAACATTGAAAATGGGACATTCATCAACCTAAAAAAAAGTATCAATGATCCTTACGCCCTTTCCGATAATGCCCTTTATTGTGTTACTGTAGACAATGAGGACGGTGTATGGATAGGTAGCTATTTTGGGGGAATCAATTATTATCCCAAACAATACACGCAGTTCAATAAGTTTTTTCCAATACCTGGGGAAAACTCAATCAGCGGAAATGCGGTGCGGGAAATCATCAAAGATCGCTTGGGGAATCTTTGGATTGGGACCGAAGATGCGGGACTTAATAAATACAACCCTAGTACAGGACTTTTCACAAATTATGCGCCCTCAGAATCGGACCAAACACTTTCCTATTACAACATCCACGCTCTTTTTCCTAAAGGAAAACATTTATGGGTGGGTACTTTTCAGCATGGATTGGACATCATGGATATCACTACGGGTAAAGTGGTACAGCATTATGGGCGGGGCGATGGGCATGGACTTTCCAGTGATTTCATTTTCAGTCTATATGAAGACAATTTTGGAAACTTGTTTGTGGTAACAGATTCAGGGATTCAAACCTACGACTACGAAGCCGACCTATTTACCACCATTGACGCCTTTTCCGAAGACACACATTTCACCGCCGTACTAAGAGATGGTAAGGGTGTGCTTTGGGCCGGTACGTACTGGGACGGTCTGGTTACTTTTAATCCAAAGACCAGAAAGAAAAGAATCTACAGACATGACAAAAATGACCAGAACAGCATTAGCGGTAACAATGTCAATGGAATTTTTCAAGATAGTAGTAACCGTATTTGGATTACCACGGAGTATGGGCTTAACCTGTATCGAGAAGAAACAAATGACTTTAAAACCTATACGGTTGAGGATGGTTTTCCCAGTAATGTGTTCTATTCCATAATTGAGATTGGGGACTGGTTTTGGATCAGTACCTCCAAGGGTTTGGTCGAATTCAATCCAGATACAGAAGAGAAGCGAATTTATACAAAGGCCAATGGTTTGTTGAGCGATCAGTTCAACTATAATTCTGCCTATAAAGATGATAATGGCACGCTATACTTTGGAAGTGTTGCGGGCTTGGTAAGTTTCAATCCTTCAAGTTTTAAAGAGAATTCGGAGCAATCCCCAATTTACCTAACCAGCTTACAGATCAACAATACAGAAGTGGATGTGTCCGCTAAGGGGTCGCCTTTGCAAGAATCATTGATTTGGGCTGATAAAATTAATTTAAAGCCAAGCCAAGCATCTTTTAATATTGGTTTTGCAGCTCTGGGCTACGCTGCTCCAGAGACCACCGAATACTGGTACAGAATGGAAGGATTGAACGATGATTGGATCAGTCTTAAAAAGAGTCACAATGTGTCTTTTACCGAAATTCCAGCAGGAAATTATGTGTTCAAGGTCAAATCCATGAATTACGATGGTACTTGGAGTAAAGAATCCAAAGCTTTGCAAGTAAAAGTTTTTCCCATATTCTGGAAAAGCAACTTTGCCTATGCCCTATATACGTTTTTGATCGCAACCTTGGCAATCCTCGGATTTAGATTATATCACCAGCGAAACAAGATTAAGAATATCCAGCGAATCCGTCAATTAAACTATAAAAAGGAAAAAGAACTGTACGAGGCAAAAATTGAATTCTTCACCAATATTTCCCACGAAATACGTACCCCACTGACATTGATAAAGAGTCCGTTGGAAAAAGTGCTCAATAAGGTGAAGGAATTGCCAGGCGTATCCGAAAATCTAAACATTATTGAAAAGAACACAAACAGGTTGTTAGACCTTGTGAACCAGTTGTTGGATTTTAGAAAGACCGAAACTGAACGGGTAAACCTTACGTTTGTGGAGACCAATATTACAGAGTTGGTAAAAAAGACCTTGGAACGTTTTAGTGAAGCCATTGAAGAGCGTGAAATCGATTTTAAATTGAATACAAACGATCATGATATCTATGCCTACGTGGATGCTGAGGCCTTACGAAAAATACTGAGCAATCTCTTTGGAAATGCCATAAAATATGCCGAAAAGAATGTGAACGTGCACCTAAAGACCAGCACAGAGGGGTTGATATTGACCATTGCCAATGATGGGAATTTGATTCCCACACATTTAAAGGAAACCGTTTTTGAACCTTTCTATAGAGTATCTGGGGTAGAGAATCAGTCTGGAACCGGAATTGGGCTTGCTTTAGCCAGATCACTTACAGAAATGCACCAAGGAAGCTTAACACTGGATGCGAGCAATGGAATTGAAAACTGTTTTGTATTGGTACTGCCCATTCGTCAAGAAAAGGAATTTGTACTCTGGCCAAAAAGAATGGACCAAAGATTTCAAAATGAGGAACCAGAAGAAAGTCTAACAGTATTTGGAAAAACAAGTATTTTACTTGTAGAGGACAGTGAAGAATTATTGGATTTCATTGCTAAGGAATTAAAGGAAGAGTATACGGTTTTTAAAGCTTCAAATGGTGCGGTTGCCCTTCAAATTTTGGAAGTGGAGAACATTCATCTTATCATCAGTGATGTAATGATGCCCGGCATGGATGGTTTTACATTGTGCAAGAACTTAAAGACCAATCTGGAAACGAGCCATATTCCAGTAATCCTGCTTACTTCAAAAAGTGCAATGGCGGCTAAAATGGAAGGTCTTGAGTCGGGTGCCGATGCCTACATGGAAAAACCTTTCTCCATGAGACACCTAAAGGTGCACATTGCCAACTTACTGGAAAACCGAAAACACATTTTGGAACACTACACAAGTTCACCACTGGCCCATATTAGAAGTATTGCCAATACAAAGACCGATGAAACTTTCATTAGAAAGTTAGATGAAGTTATATACGAGAATATGGCAGATCATGATCTTAATGTGGAAGTCTTGGCAGAGATCATGAACATGAGTCGGTCAACCCTATATCGCAAGATCAAGGATATATCTAACCTAAGCCCTAACGAATTAATAAATATAACCCGCCTAAAGCGGTCTGCCGAACTGCTAAAAACAGGGAAATATCGCATTTTTGAGGTGGCGGAAATTGTAGGGTATAATTCAGCAACCAGTTTTGGCCGAAACTTTCAAAAACAATTTGAAATGACCCCTACCGAATACATCCAAGGAAAGTCGTGAATTAAAATTATTCGAATTCAAAAAAGGCTTTTTAGTGCAATCAAAGTCGATTATTTAAATCTTCAGTTCAAAAGTCCAATCCAATTGCCATTTGAATCAATGTACTTAATCCATTCATTGATGTGCACCTGATGTCCCTGAATAAAATCGAATACAATTTGGTCCTTTATAACACTAAAGCTAGGTTTGCTTCGGCGCATCAGGTTTGAAAGTAACTTCCAATCCCCAAAAATCAATTGTGGAACTTCAATATTTGTGATTTACCCATTTTGGTTGTTTGGGGCCTTGGGGGTTTAGAACGTCTTCATTTAATTGTAAAAAGCCAATTCCCAATGATATTTTCAATCACAGGAACTGGCCTTTTAAACTAACAACTAACTCAAACATATCTATATCTACACGATATTTGAAATTTTAAATTTCTAAGGTGGTACCTTCTGAATACCATACAGTGGAAACATAAGGTTCATCCTCTTGGACATCCCTATCGGCAACAACTTTTAGGGTGAACCTATATTCCTTATTAGAATCATATGTGTTATAGGTGAAATTTGACGGATTGTCTGGCAATATAATGGCCCCACCTTCCCGTACGCCGTCCACGGTTAGAACAATCTGTACCGAAACGGGGGTTATTATTCCTTCTGGATATGAAGTTGGGAGATCCCAAGTAAAACTAACCTCGTTGCCATTGATATTATGTTGCAGGTTGTCTATTCCATCAATGGGCTCTCCAGGTTTGGAAGCTATGACATCATCGTTATAGCAAGCCGCAAATAAAATACAGACTGCTAAAAGTGAATATTTTATAATAGTTTTCATTACTTTTTTTGTTTTAGCGGTTAATAGCCTGGGTTTTGGATATATACCCCCTGCGACCAATTCATCTGTGCCTGGGGAATGGGCAGAAATTCATCCCGTCCTTTTGTAAAGTAAGCTGCTTCCATCCATGGATACCTTTGACGTTCCTTCTCATAATAAGCATTGATCACTTCAGCGGCCACACCCCAGCGAACGAGGTCAAAGAATCTTCGCCCTTCCATTGCCATCTCCAATCGATTTTCCCACATCAAAGCTTTCCAAGCATTATCGGGAGTCCAATTAATATTGGATCCGTCCACATAGGGCGATATCCTGTACTCCGTTGGAAACGTTCCATCTGCTTTTCTTAATTTCTCTATACTGTTAGCTGCTCTTTCCCTTAATTGGTTGATAATAGGTAGCGCTTCATCGTGCCTTCCCAATTTGATCAGTATTTCGGCCTTCCATAGCAAAACCTCAGCGTACCGCACCTCAATTTGGTTCTTGGAATTGAACATCCAAAATTGGTTGAACAATCCGGGGCTATCGGTTCTTACGTTCTCCTTCATGGAATTCATGAACCCGTAGATACCTGGGTCTCGAGATCCCGTACTGTCGAATGGAATTTCTTGGTACTTCCAAGGAAATCCCGGTACTGCAACAGTATGCCCCATTCTTGGGTCGAATGACATATCTTCAAAATAGTTATCGTAATTGTTCTGCAATTCGGCATCATTGTAGGTATCAAAAAGGGGCACCCCATTCTCATCTACCCGAAAGGCATTTACCAAATTGTAACTGGCTTTGTGAAAATCGCAACAACTGAAGTAAGGGTTCCACCACGGTGCGGTCAATCCATTTCCTTCATTCAGATTACCACGAGGCGTACCATCATCTATGGTAAATTGCAGTTCCCACAATGACTCTGGTGATTGATTGTCGTATTCCAGCATAAAATTAAAGGCAAAATCGTCGGCCAGGCTGAACTGCCCACTATTGATGATATCATTGACCTGGACCAATGCCTCTTGCAATTTACCCTCATCCAATCCCGTAACTTCATGGGAACCGTTCTGGGGATAGGCCATCCATAGCAAGGTGTTTGCCAAGTATGCTTTTGCCGCATACCGGTTGACCCTGCCCACCTGGTCTTGAACCTCGGGAAGGTTTTCGGCCGCAAATTGAAAATCCTCCCTTATTTTCTGCCATAAAGGGATATCATTGTCCATATCGCTGGGATGATTTGAAATCTGGGCAATGTCATCCGATGTAGCCGTCTCATCAATGTACGGGATCCACTTCCAACGCCTCTTCATTTTATAATGGATCCAACCTCTAAGAAAGTGCATTTCCGCCAACCGTTGGTTCTTGAGCGGGTACTGTTCCACCGTAACCGCCTCAATGACCCGAATGGCGGTATTGGCCCTGGAGATACCTTGATAGCCTCGGTACCAAGATCCATCATTGTTCCCCACACTGGCATTGGTCAGTGAGAAAACCTCCATTTGGTACCAAGGGGTTTGGTCATTAAGTCCACCCCCTCCTTTATAAGCATCATCGGAACGTAAACTGGCGATAAATGGGTTGTAGGTTTCAAATGCGTGCGACATGGGCATAAAGGCATATGCCGCAGTGACAAATCCATCCAATTGGTCTGGATCCTGAAGTTGGGACTCCGTAAGAACCCCTTTGGGGGTAATATCCAATTCGCTCTCGCAACCCAATAATGGCATTGCAAAGATATAGGTCAATACAATATATTTTATCAATCTTTTCATCTCTAACATTTTTTTAAAGTGACACATCAAGTGTGAACAAGAATATCTGTGGTCTAACATAGGCCGTGGCAGCAGGGCTCTCTGGATCTATCCCGGTAAAGGCATCATCTCCCCGCCCCTTGTCGAAGCTCAACAAGTTTTGAGCACTTAGGGACATTCTAATTTTTTCCACGCCTATACTGGTTAGGAACTTTTGGGGAAGTGAATAGCCAAATTCCACTTGTCTCAGCTTCAAATAAGAACCTGACTCCATAAAATAGGTTGAAGGTCTCAACTCATCGTTGGGATTGATAAGGGACAGTGCGGGAATGGTCGAGTCTGGATTGGAGGGTGACCAGGCATTCAAAATCCGTGTTGGGTGATTGAGTCCTTTTTGGACATGGACGTTCCAAAAGTCACTGTAGGTTTTCCATTCGTTCATCACCGTATTCCCCATAATTCCCTGCCAGAACATGGAAAAGTCAAAATCCTTGTAATTGGCCGTAAAGTTCAAACCATAGGCCAAATCCGGGTCACTTGTCCCAAGCCAGGTCCTGTCGTGCTCCCATGTAATCCTTCCATCGCTGTTAAGGTCCCTGTATCGTATTCTCCCCAGACCTTTTCCCGGTTGTTCAGGGGAGTTGTCAACCTCGTCCTGGGTGGTGAACAGCCCATCAGCAATAAAACCATAATGGGAATTGAGGGGCCTGCCCAAAATACTGTCATCAAGTCCATTTCCCCCATAGGTATATTTAACCGATTCCGGAAGGTTATCAATTTCATTGCGATAGGTACTGGCATTGGCAGTAATGGAGAATTGAAAATCCTCGTTTATCTTCCCAAGATAGGTGGCCACAAACTCAAATCCGGTATTGGCCATGTTGGCCGCATTTACCCATCTATACCCAGCTTCACCTATGGCTGCCAGATACGGTGGTTCAAAAAGCATTCCGTCCGTATCCTTTCGGAAATAATCCACCGATCCTGAAAGTGCACCGTTGAAGAAGCCGAAATCAAGTCCAACGTTCGTCTGCTCGGTGGCCTCCCATTTTAGATTGGGATTTCCCGTATGTATTTTACGGTATCCAGAAGCCAAGTTCCCCGTTTCATTTCCATCGATGCCATAGCTGGTACCGTGCAAACCTGAATGGTACGCCGCATCAAAGATGTCCACCAACGCATTGGTCGGAATGTTCGAGTTCCCATTTTTTCCCCAGCTTGCCCTCAATTTTAAGTTTGACAGTACCTTGCTGTTCTTCAAGAAATTTTCCTCGCTTATTCTCCATCCCCCGGAAACTGCCGGAAAAAATCCAAATTGGTTGCTCTTGCCAAACTTGGACGAACCATCGTACCTCAAGGTTGCGGACAATAGGTATTTATCATTGAATACGTAATTGAACTTGGAGAAATAGGAAAGTAGGGCCCATTCATCCCCTCCCCCATAGACCTCTTGATTACCGGATGCGGAACTCAAATAGGCATAATCGTAATCCTCAATTTCCAAATCCCTGCGATACCCTCTCATAAACTCTGTTTGATAGTGAACAGACTCCATTCCGACCATAAAATCCAAATCATGTCTTTGGGTCTTTAGTGCATAATTGAGGGTATTGGTAAAGGTCTGGGTGACATTTTCACTCCATCTTGTATTTATCCCGTTGTTCGGATTGGCTCTTCCACCTCCTTCTTCCCAACTAAAGTCAATATGCCTGAATTTTGAAGTATTGTACTGTAGACCATAAGAAGTTTTGAAACTGAATCCCTTTACCACTTGGAGTTCGGCAAAAATGTTACCGACCAATGTATTTCCAACAGTATTGTTATCCTTGTTCATGGCGAGCTGCCGGATAGGGTTCCAATAATCATCCATACCCAAGGCCACAGCGGATCCTCCCCAACCGCCATCTTCTGTGTACACGGGCACTATGGAAGGCATTCTCAACATCTCGTTCGTTCTCCATTGGTTGTTATGATCTAGATGCGCTATGGAGAGGTTCTCACCAATTACAAGTTTATCGTTCAGTAATTTGTAATCGGAGTTCAAGCGAAGGGAATATCTCTTGAAATAAGAATGAATCTGTGTCCCTTGGTTTTCAAAGTAATTTAATCCCAGGTACTTGTTCCCTTTATCTGTTCCACTGCTAATGGAAAGGTTATGATTGACCTGAAGACCCGCCCTTGTTCCTTCATCGAACCAATCTGTATCTGCGGACCTCATGGTCTGGTCAGCATTGAGCCATTCCACGGGGCTCACACTGTTCAATACCGGCACCCCGTTGGCACCGACACTCCAATCATAGTCGTATATCTGTGTCATTGCATTTGGATCACTGCCATCATTGACAGCTGCTTGCCAAAAAGCCGTGCCATATTCCTGGGTATTCAACATGTCGATCTTGTCAAGATAGGTTGAAAAGCCAACAGTGCTCTTGTAGTTTATCCTTGTCTTGCCCGATTTCCCTTTTTTGGTCTCTATAAGGATAACACCCCCTGCGGCCCTAGAACCGTAGATACTGGCCGAGGCAGCATCCTTTAACACCTGCAAAGAGGCAATGTCATTGGAATTGATATCGTTCAAGTTGATATCCGTGGGCAATCCATCAATAACGATAAGCGGAGGCGCCCCTCTAAGGGAGGTAAGACCCCGAATTTGGATTCCCGTTCCCCCAGAGGGACTTCCATCCGCAGTAATCTGAACCCCGGGAAGCCTTCCCTGAAGCCCCTGAATTATATTGGGGTATGGGTTTTTTTCAATGTCTTCAGCGGTTACTGTGGCCACGGCACCGGTAAGATCTGCTTTTCGTTGCTTCATATAGCCTGTTATGACCACTTCATCAAGCATGGCCAAATCTTCTTTCATGACCGCATCTATGGTTGAGGAGCCATTAACTGGAACCTCATACGTTCGGTATCCCACATAGGAGAACACCAGTACAGCGGCATTTTTGACTTCGAGAGAATAATTCCCATCAAAATCGGTGTAGGTGCCATTGGTCGTCCCCTTGACAAATACGGTGACTCCGGGCATCGGGGTTCCCTGTTCATCGGTTACAGTACCGGATACGGACTGCTGAAGATCCTTGGAGACCAGGTTTTCCGTCAGTTCACCACAAAGGCCCTTATTGCTAACCGTCAACATCGTCAACAGAAGAAATAAGATTCTACTTTTCCCCCTAAAAGGGTACTTCAAAGCGATATTCGCTTTTAAAAAACTTTCCTTCATTTACTTTGGTTTAATAGTTTGTTTGTTACTTATCTGCGTCAGTTTAAACGTTTAAGTATTTAAACGTTTAACTAAACTATAACATTCTTTTGTATTACACAAAATTTAAACGATTAAATATCCGTTTTTGATAAATTTTTAAACAAAAAAATGTCATTTAATCAAAAACAGTGGTTTTTGAGCTTTTCAATCATAATCATGTTATATTTCCTGGAAAGCACCCATATCCTTATAAAGGTCATACCGTTTTAGATGTATCACCACGTTTTCTGCTTCAGGTAAAAAGTGTTTGTCGTACCCTGTGCCCATTTTTTTCATGGCCCCTTGGACATTGGGATGTATCTTGCCCACTACCGATGCAAACATTGCAGCACCCATGGCACAGGTTTGCTCCGAACTGTGGACTTTGATCGGGAGGTTCAATACATTGGCCATCATCTGCATGATATAGTCCGACTTCCTTGCGACACCACCCAAAGCAATCACCCCCTTAAGTGTTACCATATTTTCCACAAAATGATCCACAATGCTTTTGGCCCCAAAACAGGTACTTTCCACAAGAGCTCTATATATTTTGGCGGCATCACTTCCCAAGTTCAGGTTGAACAGGGCTCCCTTAACATAGGGGTTTGCATCCGGGGTTCTTCTGCCATTGAACCAGTCAATGGCCAGCTCCGAAGTTTCTCCAAGGGGAAGTTTTGCAGCTTCCTCCCCCAATTGTTCCAATAGTCCAATGGTAAGTTCTTCTTCCAACCCTGTCTTATTGTCATCGTCCACAGAACTTTTACGAAGAGCTTTTAGCATTGTTGCGGTCAAGAGATCCTGAAACCAGGCATACACATCGCCAAAGGCAGACTGGCCTGCTTCGAAACCCACCATTCCCGGGATAATGGAACCTTGTACCTGACCACATATTCCACGTACCAAAGCCACATCGTCGCTGGTAGGCACCACCATCATATCACAAGTTGAAGTACCCATTACCTTACTGAGGTAATACGGTTCAATCTGTCCTCCAACCGCACCCACATGTGCATCCAAAGCCCCAACCCCGATCAAAACGTCTGTGGAAAGTCCCAATTTTCCGGCCCAGTCCTTGGATAGATTCCCAACGGGCTCATCCGCATAAAAGGTCTTGGTGAAAAGGGGATGGCGCAATGTTTCCATCACTGGATCAAGTGAGGTAAAAAACTCCTTGGATGGCAGGCCTCCATGTTCATAGGCCCAAAGTGCCTTGTGTCCCGCAGCACATACCCCTCTTTTGATGCTTTTGGCCTCGGTACCACCAGTGAGCAAGAATGGAACCCAATCACAATGCTCCACCCAGGTAGTACAGGCTTGAGCCACCCCTTTATCAACCCTTAGGACATACAAGAGTTTCGCCCAGAACCATTCCGGGGAATAAGTGCCCCCGGAGTACTTAAGATAGTCTTGCTTAAATGAAGTGGCATGTGCATTGATTTCATCGGCTTCCTGAATGGCACTGTGATCTTTCCATAAAAAGAACATGGCGTTTGGGTTGTGCTCAAATTCAGGTCTCAGGGCCAAGGGCTGTCCGGTCCTATCCACGGCAACCGGAGTAGAACCGGTCGTATCCACGGAAATGGCCCTGACCTTTCCAGCAATACTTGCACCTGCTTGGGCTACCACCTTGGAGATTGTGTGCTCCAGTCCTTCTATATAATCCAATGGATGTTGTCTAAATTGACCCTGGGCGGCAACACAGTACATGCCTTTTTTCCATCGGGGATATTCAAATTCAGAGATGGCGATCTCATCTCCAGTATGCGCATCTACCAAAAGTGCGCGTACTGACCCAGTGCCGAAATCAACACCGATCACATAATCATCATTCACCATAAGGGAACTTTGCTTTAGGTTGTGGTTACGTTTTGTTGAAGACTCTTTTGAACCCTGGAATACAGGGCCACGACAAGGAAGCATACCAAGGGTACGTAGAACGAAATATTGATACTTCCGAAACGGTCCGAGACCATACCTTGAACACTGGTCAGAACCGCTCCGCCCAAAATGGCCATGATCAGTCCTGATCCTCCAATTTTTGCATCATTCCCCAATTTTTGCATTCCCAATCCATAAATTGTCGGGAACATCAAAGACATACAGCCCGATGCAAGGATAAGTGCGACCACCCCGACCATGCCCGCTCCGTAAATTACGGTCAAGGTACAGAACACTCCCAGTATGGAGGCAATGAACAGCAATCTTCTGGGCGCTACATATTTCATCAAAGCGGTAAATACAAACCTCGAACTTGAAAATAGTATGATGGACGCCAAATAGTACACAGCGGCGTCATCCTCGCTTTTGCCCAATTCCTGCATTGCATAGCGGATGGTATAGGACCATAGCCCGATTTGGGCTCCCATGTAAAAAAACTGTGCAGTTACGGACCAGCAATAATTCCTATTGCCCAAGAGTCGTTTTATGGAAGCTGAAATGTCCAATTTTTTCACTTTATCCTTGGCCATAGGCATTTTCGTCATCTTTACCAATATCCAGATGACCAGCAAGAAAAGGGCCACCCCCACATAGGTGCCCATCACGGAGGTAAGTTCTTTGGATTGAATGGCCTTTAGCTCCTCGGGCGCCATGGATGCCCGCTGGCCTGCATCCAACAAGTTTAGATTGGACAATATAAAAATTTTACTGAGCAATATGCCTGTAATACTCCCAATTGGGTTGAAGGATTGGGCCAAATTCAATCTTCGGGTTGCCGTCTCCTCGGGTCCCATTGAAATGATATAGGGATTGGCTGCTGTTTCCAGAATGGACAGTCCACCTGCCAGAATAAAGAGAGCCACCAAAAAATGACCATATACCATAGTGATACTGGCCGGATAAAAAAGAAGCGCTCCGATGATAAATAGCCCCAATCCCACCAAAACCCCTGTTTTGTAAGAATACTTTTTAATCAAAATTGCGGCCGGCAAGGCCAACAAAAAGTAGGACCCATAAAAGGCCATCTGTATCCATGAGGTCTGAAAATCGGTCATACTCATGATCCGTTTGAACGCTGCCAGCAGCGTATCCGTCATGTTATTGGCCAGTCCCCATAGAAAGAATAAACTGGTAATCAGAATAAAGGGCCATTTATTTCCCGGCATTGTAACCGGAATGCCCTTGTTCGTTCCTTTTTTACTGCTCATTTGTTCCGTTATTTCATGCCGTATATTGGACCATAATTCTCACAAGCCCTATAATCTGAACCTTCAAGGTCCATTCCCTGTGCATTCCATGCCGATGGTCTGAAAATCCGATCATCCTCAACATTGTGCATACAAACGGGAATGCGCAACATGGAGGCCAAGGTGATAAGGTCATGCCCGATATGGCCATAGCTGATCGCTCCATGGTTGGATCCCCAATTGTTCATCACCGAGTAGACATTGGCAAATGCACCCTTCCCTGTGGTCTTGGGCACAAACCATGTTGTTGGCCAAGTACGATCCGTTCTTTCATCCAAGGTTTTGTGGACGTCTTCCGGCAGGTCTATGGTATGCCCCTCGGCTATTTGAAGGGCAGGGCCCAAACCTTTGATAAGGTTCACTCGGCACATGGTGACGGGCATTCCCCCTTTGGTGAGAAAGTTAGAGGAGAATCCCCCACCCCTGAAATACCCAAGGTTGGCCGGATACCATGTAGTGGCCTTTAGGCAGGCATCAACCTCTTTTTGGTCTATTTCCCAAAAGGGTTTCATTACAGGCTTTCCATCTTTACTTTGCTGACCTGTGCCATCCAAGGTGGCCGACCCTGAGTTTATCAGGTGAATGAAGCCTTCCGATGCTATTCCGTCGGGCTCCCATCCTGTAACCCTTTTAACTGCACTGGGACTCCAGTAGGTACGTACATCCGCAAATATCTGAGCGGTATTGGTCAGTAAATAATTGAACAACATGGATACGCCATTAAGGGCATCGTTCTCAGTGGCCACCATATAAGGTGTCCTAATCCCGTTCCAATCGAATGAAGAGTTGAGAATGGCTTCTGAAAAGTCGCCGTTGGGCAAGAAATCGGTCCACTGCCGTTGTCCCTGAAAACCAGAAACCAAAGCATCATGTCCTTGGGATTCCTCCCCATAGCCCATTTCCTTTAATTTCGGATTCCCTTCCATCAAATCACGGATAATAAGGGTCATCTTCACTACAAATTCCCAATCGTCTCCCCTTTGCTCAGGACTGCGCTGATTATCCCTTTCATTCAAGTCTTGCCCTTCCGTGCAGTTTTCTTTGGTCCATTGCAATGCTCGTTCATATTCTTCCCTGTCATAAATTTCATACTGGATACGTCTAAGCACTTCGGAGGAATCCACATATTCGTTTCGCATTCCCAAATAGTCCTGAAAAAAATCGGGGTCTATCATGGAACCTGCTATTCCCATGGAAACACTGCCAATGGCCAGGTAACTTCGATTTTTCATCAAAGCAACCGCCAATCCGGCCTTGGCGAAGGACAGTAGTTTACGTTGAACATCTTCAGTTATTTGACCATCATCCAAATCCTGTACATCTTCCCCATAAATACCAAAGGCCGGAAGTCCCTTTTGGTTGTGCGCGGCCAAGGTAGCAGCCAGATACACCGCACCGGGCCGCTCGGTACCATTGAATCCCCAAATGGCCTTTGGGAGTTGGGGGTCCATATCCATGGTCTCAGTACCATAACACCAGCATGGGGTAACGGACAGCGACACCCCTACGTTTTGGGCACTGAAAAGGGCCCCACAGTCCACCGCTTCCTTTACCCCTCCAATACAGAAGTCCGGAATAATGCATTCCACTGGACTACCGTCCGGGTATCTAAGTTTTTCCCTGAAAAGTTCGGCGACGTTTTTCGCCATGTTCATCGTGGTCGTCTCCAAAGACTCGCGCACTCCTCCCAACCTTCCATCTATTATGGGTCGAATCCCTATTTTAGGATACTTGTTTTTCTTGGTCATTCTTTCTTTAGTATACTATAAAAAGTTAGTTATTTTATCTAATGTGGTCCCGAATACTTCCGCCACAATTTGCTCTAGATTTTCCCTTTTCCCCGTCAGGTGAAAAACCGAATGGTTATGGGTGAGCGATTCATTGGGTTTGAGAAATGCCGCCGGGGAGACACTTTCCAACTCATAAAATGGCCCCATTTGTGAACCATCTTCCAAGGGCCCATCATTATAGGCATTCACTGCATCACCTATCAAAGGATCCCCTTCTAGATTCCACTCCTGGTTGAGATAGGTCGCTTTGGAGTCCACATCAAACAGGGCAATGGTCAGTACATTGTTCTGCGCATCATAACTCCCGGCCAATGGCGTAGCCCGCTGTGGCGGTATGCCCAATTTCCCCCTGGATTTCCCATCAGCTTTGAAAAATAAGATCCCTTCTTCATACCCAATTCGCTCTTCCGGAATTTCTCCAAAATAATCCGTCGTGGCAATGGGTCCAGAGCTATCTTGTTTATACGGGATCATAATGGTAGTTTCTTCGGAAGGTGGAAACATATCCAATATCCAAATGCAGGGAGCTCCGGTAGTTTCGGTCCACTCAAAATTGCCAATATTGGTAATGGTATTTTTTGTTTTATACCCGACCGATTTGACCGCTCTGGTCCGCACTCCGAGCAATTCCTCCAGTTGATCGATGGTCAAGATCTTAATTTCCCGTTGTGCTTGGATATGAAGCGTATGGCCCGCATAGTTTTCAATTTCCATGGTACGTTCCAAAACCACCGAAGTCCCACTTTTCTTAGTGACATCCCAGCCTTCACTATCAATTGGGGGCGGGGTTTTCCAGTTCTCAAAAGTCATTTCGGCCTGGGGCTTAAAGAAGAGTGAAAAGGCGCTCCCTTCGGGTCCCAACCAAAATCTACTCTCCCCACCGTAAGCGTTCATGTGCGGGTCCATCTTCCCAAATGCCCCATAGTTGATCCACCCCATGCTTCTTCCTTCATCCCCGGATACGCTCGAAGTAAATACCTTTGCCTGGTACTTTCCCGATACGGCCACCGCAGCATTTCCGGATTTCAACAGTATGAGATCGGAATCCCATTTTTTTAAAAAATCCGTGTCATGCCCGAAGGAACCTTCCTTAAAAGCAATTTCTTTGTCCATAGTCCCTATATCTGCACCTTTTTTGCCTTGATTTCTGCAGGAAACTACCACCAACAAGGCCACCACGATTTGTAAAAACTGTTGATTTTTCAACATGTCTAGTTCACTTCAAGATCATTTTTGGAAGGCAGGTCCGGAAACTTCGCATGTGGCTCGGTTTGATACCAATACACTACCGAGCTGATATCCGATTTCTGCTGTAGATACCTGTGATCACTTCTCCAGCCCAAATCTTGGATGGTAACCTTAAGCTCCTTGTCGAACCTAATGGGGTCCTGTATATGCCAACGGTACAGTCCAAATCGCTGTTGGGAGTCATACATTCCATCAGGTCTTATAATTTGGTGCAGGCCGGCATAAGGTGTGGAATAGCTTTCATATTCCCTTTTCCGCTTGTTCTCAAAATTGTACGACCCCAGAAAATAATCCTCGGTTCCGGTTCCGGCAATGGTTGGAAACTTTTTGTCCCCATCCATATAGAACTTGATCTCGCCTTCACCCCACCAACCTCGATTGTTGACCTGCCAGGCCATGTAGGTCCCTACGTAGTGACCTTTCCCTTTGATTCCATCGATCAAGGTATAAAGGGCACCTTCCGTTGGGTTGCTTCTTCTGAATTGGGCATGGAAATACGCTGCATCATCAGGAACATCTGTCAAGGTGTAATCAATCTGGTAATATAAATACATTTCCTCTGTCCCTATGTTTTCCATGGTGATCCTACAATTTTTTCGGAAAGGCATCGGCCAATAGGTGTTAAATGCACTACCTGGGTTAACGGTAATGGGCAAGGAATTTAGAGGCGTGTACTCGCCCCATCCCATTCCAAAGAAATCGCCTACGGGAACTTCAACAGAGGGCTCCTTTTCTCCATCCCAGTAAAAGCGAAGAATGGAAAAGCGCCAGTTACCGGTCGGGGTCATCCAAATATGCTGAATGGCGCCTTCATCATTGATATCGGCCAAGGTAAATGTTTCACCTGGGGCTATTTTAACGGATGGGCTGACCTTCCAGCCTTGTCCCAATTCCCTGGCTGCGTGGCTTCCTGTTCCATTTCCCACTTCGGCCATACCGCCTTTTCCGGGTTCACCCGTAAAATTCTCCGGACTGATGGAACGGGTTTTTGCGTCGGACAAGGTAAAGATATTACCCATGTGGGCATCAAGACCATTTGCGGTTTGGGCATAGGGTGTCCAGGAATAAAAACTGAACAAAGCAACGAGTAGTGTGAGTATAAAACTTCCTCTTTTTTTCATAATGGATATAATTTTAAGTTTAATTGGATTAGTGCGACCGCTCGACCACGCTATCGGCCAAATATACTATTTAAACGTTTAAATAAAAATAAAAAATGTATTATTTTCAATTTTTACATCTTTAAATTGATTCTTTGATTAAATATTTACAATTAATTACTGGAATTGCCAATTACAAGTTGTGCGTTCAATTTCACCTTGTCCGTCTTGGCACCGGGGTCCTTGATCTGATTTAAAAGAACGGTCACCGCCTTTTTGGCCAAATCGGCCAACGGTTGTTTCACATAGGTAAGGGGACAGTAAAAAAAGTGGAACACCTCACTTTCGTCAAAAACGATGACAGCTATATCATTGGGAACCTGGAGTTGCAGTTCAGCTAGATATTTCAAACCCACTACCCCCAAAGTATTGGTGGCAAAAAAGATGGCATCCACCGGGTTTTTTCCCTTGACAAGATTATTGATGGCTTTGGGCATATGCTCCACCAACCCTTCAAACGCAACCTCTTGTAGCAAGGCTTCATCATAGACACTTCCCAAAGCATCCTTATGACCTTGAACCCGTTCCTTCATGTGGTTCAACTCCGTGGAATAGGCGATCATGCCGATTCGTTTCTTTCCATTTTCAAGAAACTTTTTTGTTGCATCGAATGCTGCCTTATAATTGTCTATGGCGACATAGTTGGTGTCAATTGAGGGAAAATACCGGTCGATCAATACAAAGGGTATATTCTGTTCTTTCAAGAGCTGAATCTGTCCTTCGGAACCTTCCGTCGGTGTTATGATAAATCCGTCCACCTGTCTGTTCAATAAAAATTTGATGAGGTCATGGGACTTGGCGGCCTTCTCGTCCGAGCTTCCAAAAATGACAGTATACCCATTTTTTTTTGCCTCATCTTCCACAATTCTTGCTATATGCGCAAAAAATGGGTTGGATATGTCGGCCACGATCAACCCTATGGTATGGCTTTTTCCACTTTGCAAGCTCTTTGCAATTTGATTGGGCCGATAGTTGAGCCTTTTGGCTATTTCCTTTATTCTGTCCGAAACTTCCTTGCTTACACCGCTGTTCTCCTGCTTTGAAAGCACATACGAAACTGTGGCAATGGAAACCCCCGCTTCTTTGGCTATGTCTTTAAGGGAAGTTCTTTTCTTCATAGACTGACAAGGACTTAAACGTTTAATTTATTTCGACCCGCAAAGTATCAATAAGAATACATGATACCAAATTTTTGTTTTCAATTTATGGCGGTGTCTTCTGAGTTTATCCACAAAAAAATAAAACTTAGGGAATTGGATCATTGTTTTGAATTCCGTTGTTATTGCAAAAAGACAAAAGGTACATTTATTTTAGTGACCAATGACCTTCGGAATAGTGAAGAAACGTCCATTTTAACAAATATCTTTTTCTGTATAAATGAATTATCAGTATGTTTGAACACTTAAACGTTTAAGTGTTTCAATTTCATCCATTGGAACTAGAACCTTTTACGCTAAATACACACCAATGCCACAGCCTTCACAAAAAAAAAACAATTCGGAATCCCTAAGCGTTCATTGCCTATGGATTGCCCTTCTTTTGAGCCTGTCCATGACCGTCAATGCACAAAAAAAAGTTGGACTATCCTCTCCCGACGGCAAGCTTCATTTTAGCCTTAAGGTCACCAAGGATGCACCCCAGTACAGTATCTCCTTCAATGGCTCCACCTTAATTGATACTTCCAACCTAGGCTTCCAATTTCAAAAGGAGGGCTATTTTTCCGCTCGTCTAAAAATGGGGAAGCCAACCTATAATACTGTTGATGAGACTTATGAACTTTTAGTGGGAAAAAATAAAACGGTCAGAAACCACTATCGTGAGGTACGGATTCCGCTCCATGCCCACAATGGATCCAAGCAGACCCTTATTTTGGCGGTAAGGGCCTTCAATGACGGTATTGCGTTTCGTTATGAATTTCCCGAGCAGGAAAAATGGAGCTCTTATGAACTTTTGGATGAATTGACCTCTTTCGAAATCAAAGGGAATCCAACAGTACGAACCCTTTTTTGGAACAATTATGTCAATTCCCATGAGGGATTTTACCATACGCTGCCCTACAACAGCATACAGGAGGACACCCTCATGGACATGCCCATACTGCTCGAGTTTCCCAAGACCTTCATGGCCATCACCGAGGCCAATCTCAGGAATTATGCAGGGATGTACCTTATAAAAAAGAACGGGCACTTTACTTGCCAGCTCTCCCCCCTACCCGGCCAATCCAAAGTAAAGGTGCGGGCGGACCTACCGCATCAAACACCTTGGCGGGTCATGATGATAAGTGACCGGATCGGCGCACTACTCGAATCGAACATACTGACCAATTTGAACGAGTCCTCAAAAATTAAGGATGTCTCCTGGATCAAACCGGGAAAGACCTCTTTTCATTGGTGGAATGGTGACATTGTACCGGACACCACATTTGCCCCAGGGGTCAATTTTGAGACCAACAAATACTATATCGACTTCTGCGCTGATAACAACATTGATTATCATGCGGTCATTGGCTATGGTGGATTTGCATGGTATACCAGCGACGCTCCTGGCTATGGAGCGGTGGGTTCACAAACCGATGTTACCCGGCCGGTACCAAGTTTGGACATGGAGCGCGTATGCAACTACGCCAAGGAAAAAGGTGTCGGGATTCACGTTTGGGTACACTGGAAAGCCATTTACCCCCATTTGGAACGTGCCTTTTCCAAATTCGAGGAATGGGGCATTAAGGGGATGATGGTGGATTTTATGGATCGTGACGATCAGGAAATGGTGCTGATCCAAGAAGAAATACTGCAAAAAGCGGCAGAACACAAACTTTACATTCAATTTCATGGTAGCTTTAAGCCCACAGGGCTCCATCGCACCTATCCCAACGAATTTACCCGTGAGGGGGCCAAAAATTATGAGTACAATAAATGGGAGGCCGAACCCATAACCGCCGACCACGATCTGGATATTGTTTTTACCCGGTTGCTGGCGGGAACCACGGATTACCATCTTGGTGGGTTCCGGGCGGTGCCCCAATCTGAATTCAAGACACAGTACACCCGCCCATTGGTAGTGGTCACCAGAGGTCACATGCTGGCCATGTACGTGGTTATGGAAAGTTATCTCGCTTCTGTTTGTGACTATCCCGATGCCTATTTGGGTCAACCAGGTTTTGATTTTCTTGGAAAAGTACCCACTACCTGGGATGAAACCAAAATTTTGGATGCAAAAGTCGATGCATATGTGACCACCGCACGCCGAAAGGGCGACCGATGGTTTGTGGGAAGCCTTAACAACGGTACGGCCAGAACGATCAACATACATTTTGGGTTTCTGGAAAAGGGAACCTACAGGGCAGAAATCTATACAGATGGAAAACAGGCCAATGTGAACCCAAACCAATTGAACAGGGAAATGAAGCAAATAACCCTTGAGGACACTTTGGAAATACAGTTGGCCCCCAGTGGCGGAATGGTCATGCAGCTAACAAAAATGAATTAATCGAGACCATCTCTAAAAACTGCCTATGCATTCGGAAATTCGTCAAAACCATTCCTCGGTCAGATCCTTAAAGTGCAATGGTGCACTTAGAATGATATATAATACCATACTTACAATGGTTTTGGTGGGGTGCAACCCTACCCAACCCACCAACAAGGACTTGCTAACGGAATTTGAAAAAAAAGGGGCATCCCCTCTTTTTAAAGATATCATTGAGCGTATAGAGATTGAACCGTTGGGGGATGCGCTTCCAATCACCTCGTTAGACGTTGTTGACGAGCATACGGTAAAGATTGACATCAATTTTGAATTAGACCACGCCATCTCCCAAGATGATTGGAAGGTATCCATTCGTCCATCATTTCAACCTGATTTTCATTGGTCACCCCATTTAACCCCAACGGATGACCACATCATTCCCCAACATGTTTTTAGGGCTCCCGCCTTGATCATGTCCGAAAAAGCGAACAACATCAGATTGGTTGTCTTCCCTGAACTTAGTGCAATTGATCCCTCCGGACCTGAATGGTATATGGATTTGGATGCACAAAACAATGAAATGGTTTTGGGCTGGACTTCCTCAAAAATCCGAGAACATGTGCTTTATGTAAAAGAGAAGGGCACCGATTACCGGCCTGGGGCATACCATTTTTCATTTTATATCAGAGCGACCGGTACACCTGCTGAAGTCAAGAATCCGTGGCGCGATGTTCTGGCATTTTATTGGAAAAAATTTGGGGAACCGCTCCATGAAAAGAAAGAACCTTTAGGAACCACCGCTTTGGAAACATATGTGGACCATGCCTACCGGTGGGCCTTTGAGGACTGGAAAGATGTGGTGTGGCAAGAATTTGAACTGAACAACAAAAAGGTTGGGGCGGCTACCTTTATTGTAAACGTTAGCCAAAGCCCCAACTATAAAAAGCCGCCTTTTGAAAGGGAGTTTAAATCCATCTGGAACCAAGCATGGTTCAGTTCCTTGCGCTCGGCCTCGGGGCTTTTTCGTTACGCAAAAAGACACCATGACCAAAAACTGATGGAAAAAGCCCTGATGACCAAGGAGTTGTCCTTGTTGTTCCCTCAAAACAATGGTTTTTTCCCGAGTATCATTGCCACTGAGATGAAGGATACCGTTATTGAGGGTAATGCATTTAGAAGATCCAAAAGTTGGGACACCCATTATTTTGGAAATTCCAACCGAAACCCCTTTATGAACCCTACCCAGGCTGAAGGTGTCCATTGGGGAAGCCCAAAGGAAGCTCCCTACCATATTCTGGATATGAGTTGGACCGCAAACCAAATGCTGCTTTGGTTTATGGAGTTGGAAAAAGACCAGCGATTACTCGATTATGCCATACGATATGCAGATCGACTTGTTCAACTTCAGGATAAGGAAGGCTATTTTCCCGGCTGGATTTCAGAACAGACCCATGAACCCATGGGTATCCTCGATCAATCACCTGAATCTGCGATGTCCATCACATTCCTGTTAAATGCCTATAGGGCCACACAGAATAAGGGTTACAAGGATTCAGCATTAAAAGCTCTTCATACACTTATCGATGAAGTCATTCCGATCGGTAGATGGGAGGACTTTGAAACCTACTGGTCCTGCTCTAGTTACGGGAACATATCCCTGGTCAACAAAAAGGTAGAGCGAAACAACATGTTCAAGCAGAACAATTTATCCATGTTTTGGACTTCCGAGGCACTTTATGAGGCCTACCAGCTAACAGGGCACCAAAGCTATTTGGACATTGGACAGGTCGTATTGGATGAACTGCTCATGACCCAGGCCACATGGCAACCCCCCTATATGTATGTGAAGACATTTGGAGGTTTCGGGGTAATGAACGCGGATGCGGAGTGGAACGATGCCCGACAAAGTCTTTTTTCCGAGTTGATCATCAAGTATGGAAAAGCATTGGGCTCAAAGGAATACATGGAGCGTGGGCTGGCGGCACTTCGGGCATCATTTGTAATGATGTATTGTCCCGAAAATCGACTGACCAAAACACAGTGGGAAGCCAAACATCCTCATTTTGGCGAAGAGGATCATGGATTTATGATGGAAAATTATGGTCACAATGGCACAACTTCCAAAGAAGGATTGGGCATTGGCGACTTTACGATCTATGATTGGGGCAATGGGGCTGCTTCAGAAGCGTACGGTCGAACAAGGGATCACCATGGCCCAAATTTTGAAAGCGCCATTCCTTGACCAAACGTGGGGATTGGTTCCTGATATCTTTTTATCCAAAGCCTCTTTACAATCTGTGGTCGGAACAGAATGTTTCCGGCCCAACAACAGACATCAATTAGGCCATTGATTAGTTAATGGATATTTACATTGATGACAATACCAAGACGGGCAGTGTTGACCCCTAGGGCCAAGACGATGCTTAGAACCGACATTGCCGCTCCGAAATCAATGGACCATTTGTGCAAGTTCTTCGCCAACCAAGCTTCCCAAGGCCACGCCCATTCCCCCTAACCGAACACCACAATACACGGAATTGGAAATTTGTTTGACAATGGGCGATTTATTGGAGCCTACCCCCATGATACCGCTCCACCTTCGATCTATCTTCACTTCTTGGCCAGGTAGAATGACCTCATGGAGCAGACTTTCAAGAGAGTTCTGTATAATCAGGGTTTGTCCAAATTCCATGGTTTCCTCCACTTGGAAATCAAGGTTGCGACCTCCCCCAAAAAGTATCCTATTATTTATATTCCTGAAATAATAATACCCCTCATCCAAATGAAAAGTACCCTGGATCTTTAAGTCTTGAATCGGTCGGGTGACCAAGACTTGGGCACGGGCCGGCCTTATCGACTCATCCTGTAGCAATTTTGAGGCAAATCCATTGGTGGCCACAATTACCTGTTTTGAGACAAAATCAAAGTTCCTTGTACCAACCATAGCCTTGTCACCTGAATCCTCAAGGGATACCACCTCAATTCCGTTCAAAATAGGGATTTTTGCATCAAGGCATTTTTGTAGCAATCCCCGCATCATTTTCCCAGTGTCCAATTGACCTTCAAATCGCTGGGTGATATAGTGATCCTCTATCCCCTTAAAACCGAACCTATTGCTGCCCTTGCAAAAAGGGGCTTCCCCAAATATGGGCTTCAAGAGTTTGTTCAATCGCTCCATAGCGTCCAAACAAGGTTCATACAGTTCGGGTTTGTCCTTTAAGAACAATTCGTGCCCTCCGTTCCATTGGTATCCCATTTTCGAATCTCCCAAAAGCTCACGTAGTCGCTGAATGCCCTTTAAACGTTTTTGGACCAATTGCACCACCGCTTCCTCAGGTTGGGATTTCATGTCCGAAAGAATTTCTGAAATACTTCCGAAACAGGCAAAGCCAGCATTTTTGGTACTTGCTCCTTGGGGAAGACTCCCCTTCTCCAATATCAAAATCTTGCTCTTGGGATATTTGCCCCTTAAACGAATTGCACAGTTGAGACCAACCAAACCGCTACCAATGACCGTAAAATCAACTTTGGAAAACCAAGTCTTATATTCCCAATAACTTAACTCCATAACTTTATATTGAATCTATGCCAGTATCGGCACTGTCAGTTTATCCCGAAAACCAAAAACAACTTTCATCCGATACTCAAATCATCCAAGAATCCCATAAAGTGGTTCATTTCGGTGGCCGAACTCCAAGGCAAAAATTGAATCCCGTCAATCCAACCTTTCAAAATCCATTTCGACCGCCCCACATCGATTATACTGAAGAACAAATGCCGATGAACCACCAAAGGCGCCCATTCAGGACTGTCCCCAGGTTATCCTTCAGGATATTTCCCCAATCTATCTTTTCCAATATGGAAAATCCCTCCAAAAAAGGAAAAAAAAACCAATTTGCATAATTTTTGATCAAACTGATAGGTCTGGCGAGCAGAATCTTCACCCAAAAATTCAAGAATCCAACAAATGAGATTTCTTTGATTATTTAACATAATCATTGATTTTACAATGAAATTCTTTTAAAAAAAAATACTTTTTATTACTTTTTGCCCGCCAACTCAATTTTTGACAAGGGTCACTATTGTCTCATGGGCCATCTCTTTTCCCATGGGATCCAAAGAATGGAATCCGAATTGGGTCGAAGGGCAAGGATTTTTCAAAACCGTTCATGCTTTGAAGGAAACCGGTAAAATCGAAATACTGTTGTGGAGGAAACTTAAGACCGGAAACGTAGAGGCATTAGGTGATCTGTACGATTTGTTCATAGATGACCTTTACCGCTATGGGATGCACCTGGTCAAGGACAAAGACCGTGTACTGGATGGTATCCATGACCTGTTCCTAAAGTTATATAAATACCGAACAAACCTTTCGGAAACCGACAATGTCAAAAACTATCTCTTGAGATCGTTAAAGAATGAACTTATCAAAAAACAAAAAAATAAATTCGCCTATTCTGAACAGGTGTTGTTGAAAGAACGGATCGCCCCTTCGGTTGAGGACCAAATTGTTCACCGTGAATTTGATATCGAACAAAATGTCCGTCTTGATGGAGCTCTCAATTTATTGAGCAAAAGACAAAAAAGGGTACTCTACCTCAGGTTCAACGAGCAACGCAGTTATGAAGAGATAGCTGATCTATTGGAAATCTCCGTCACATCATCGAGAACTGTGATTTACAGGGCCTTAAAGATTCTTAGGGGCGCCCTCAAGATACTGATTGTCACCACTCTTCAGTATTTCCAATAAAATTATATCAAATTTTCTGTCTATATATCCGGTATCCACCACTTATAGTTATATAGGATCATAGGTATTTTAAAAATTTGAAAGTTTCATGTTTTCAAGCTTTGACATGCCCTAGACCTTCTTTGAGGCAACTGGGGCAAGGTGCAAGGAAACCCAAACACCAAAGCTTGACAAGACCTCGGAGAATTCATTGCGTGGAATACCTGCCTTAAAATTGACCAATATGACAAACATCCCTGAAGGGCAAAAGCTTGGAGAGCAAGAAAAGTCCCTCTTAAAAAAACGAATCACCAAATCGGTCCAAGCCCATATCCGATCAAGGCGGAACATCAGGTATGCCATGGGCATGGCCGCAACATTTCTAATCGGCTTTTCAGTCTATTACGGTTTGTTGACCTCCGATGATCGGACGGCCGTTCCAATGGAAAATATGGTGAATTCAAATGAGAACTCGGAACAGCTTGATCAGGTAAGGCTTGTCCTGGGTGATGACAATACCATTGAAATCCCCAAGGAAAATCCCCAGATTACCTATTCACCCACAGGACAGGAGGTTTTTTTGGGCAATGAAACGGTCAATCAAGAAACCGCCACTTCGAGGGGTATCATCTTCAACACCCTAATGGTGCCCTATGGAAAACGATCTGAAATTGTATTGTCCGATCAAAGCAGGGTCTGGTTAAATTCGGGTTCCAAACTCAGATTCCCCGCTTCTTTCCAGGGTGATCGTAGGACCGTATATTTGGAAGGAGAGGCCATATTTGAAGTGGCCCACGATAAGGAAAAGCCCTTCGTGGTCAAAACTGGGGAGCAGGAAATCGAAGTGTTGGGCACCGTTTTCAATGTGAGCAATTACCATGATGACCCAGAAATCATCACGGTTCTAAAAAGTGGGAGCATAGCCCTAACGGATATCAGTGATGGGGTTCAAAATGAGCGTTCAATAAAGATAGCCCCAAATACAATGGCGACTTTTCGCAAAGGGGATGGGACGATAGAAACCGGTTCTGTAAACGTGGAACCCTACTTTTCATGGAGGGATGGGGTGTTCATCTTCCATAAAGATCCTTTCAGAAAAATCCTTAAAAAACTTTCCAGATATTATAATATAAAGATAGATATCAAAGACGAGGAATTGGCAAACCAAACCTTTTCTGGCTATTTGGACGTCACAGAGCACATTGAACATGTAATCCAGACAATCAACGAAACGGCCTCATCAAAATTCACCTATCATCTGACCGAGGACGACCAATTGATCATCATTAAAGAATAAATCGAGCTTAGCGATGGGGAAAAGGCAATTCCCAATCCTAGGATGCCAACCAATAAACCAAGAATGATAATGAGAGAACAAACCCTAGTCAAGTGGGCCGTACGCTTTGGGCAAAGACTGTCCAAGACCCTCAAAGTCCTTACTTTAACCATCACCATTGGAGCGAGCAGTGCATTTTCGAACGTTTCCGAAGCCCAGACCAGAATGGATATTAACGTGACCAACATTTCCTTGGAAGACTTCTTCAGGGAAATACAGGACAAAAGTGAGTACATTTTCTTTTACGAGGACGATGTGATAGGCCACACTATAACCCTAAACCTTAAAAACGCCTCCATCTCCGAAATACTGGACAAAGCCTTTGACAAAACGGGTCTAACCTACAAGTTGGACCGTAGACAGGTAATTGTCATGAAATTACAAGGGAATGCCCCGCCAACCAAGAATCGGCAGCAGACAAGGACCATTAAGGGAACGGTCGAGGACAATGAAGGTCAACCTTTGGCCGGTGCCACTGTGGTGGTAAAAAATACCACGATTGGTGAAAGCACGGACTTTGATGGTTATTTCGAACTATCCGTGCCCATCGATGCCACCACCTTGGAGGTATCCTATATCGGTTATGCGACAAAGGAAGTTGACATTGTCGGCGCCGACCAGATCAATGTGGTGCTTCAACCGGACAATACTGTCCTGGATGAAGTGGTCATAGTGGGCTATGGCACAGAAAGAAAGGCATTATTGAGTGATGCGGTTGCCTCCATACGTTCCAATGACATTCAAAACCTACCGGTACCCACCGTGGACGGTGTACTTCAGGGACAGGCCGCTGGGGTCCAGGTGATTCAAAACTCCGGTACGCCGGGCGGCGAGATCTCTGTTAGAATACGGGGACTCAGTTCAATAAGTGGCTCCAACCAACCCCTGTACATCATTGATGGAATTCCGGTCACCAGTGGTGATTTTGCCCAAATTGGATATTCCGGACAGGGCATATCGGCCCTTTCAGACCTAAACCCCAATGAAATAGAGAGCATAAGTGTTCTCAAAGATGCTTCAGCGACCGCAATATATGGCGCAAGAGCCTCCAATGGGATTGTGCTGATCACAACCAAAAGAGGGAAAATGCAAAAATCCCAAATTAATGTCAACGTATATTCGGGTGTCCAACGTGCTTGGAACAAATTGGACATGTTAAATGCAAGGCAATGGATGGAATACAGGAACGACCTTACGGGTTCCACGGTCTTTACCCAGGAACAAATGGACAACATCACCGTGGATACGGACTGGCAGGATATTATATTTAGAACAGCCCTTATCAACAACTATCAAGTATCGGCCACTGGAGGCTCTGAAAAAACCAAGTTCTTTATAAGCGGCACCGTATTTGACCAAGAAGGGATCCTAATCGGAAGCGATTACAACAAGGTCAATGGACGCATCAACGTGGACCATCAATTGTCGGACAGATTGACCTTGGGCACAAGCATTGGCCTGAGCTATGCAAAGACCGATCGTGTCGAAAGTGACCAAACCTTGCACGGCCCCTTGCCAAACGGTATTTCAACCCCTGCGATTTTCCCAGTTTACAATGAGGATGGAACCTATAACCAGGAGGGGCCTTACTCCAATGCGGTCTCCATAGCCAACGAGGCCATCAACCAAAACTTTTCATACCGGACCAATTCAAATGTGTTCCTAGATTACAGAATAATGGATGGACTTTCCTTCTCCACAAAATGGGGGGTGGACTTTCTAAGCTTTAGGGAACATGCCTACGAGTCCACCAAAACGGTCCAAGGTGCCAAATACAACGGTCTTGGATTTGAGACCTACAGTAATGTGTCCAATATTGTCTCCAACAACATTTTAAAGTACGCCAATTCATTTGGCAGGCACAATCTGGAGGTCATGATCGGACACAGTTTTGAGAGTTATGGGTACCGTTCTTCCTTTATAAGGGGGCAGGACTTTGCCGATGACAATCTGGAATACATCAACTCGGCCGCCACCATCGTTTCGGCCAGTGCCAGCGCTTCCGATTCCGGACTCAAATCGTACCTGGGGAGGCTGAACTATAATTTTGGAAATAAATATATCCTTAATGTTTCGGGACGATTTGATACTTCAACCAAGTTCGGACAAAACAACAGGACAGGATTTTTTCCAGCCGCGTCCCTGGCGTGGAGGGTTTCCGAAGAACCATTTCTAAGGAATGGCAGTGTGCTATCCGACCTTAAATTGAGGGTGAGCTATGGACAGACCGGAAACGATGATATCAGTTCCTTTCTTTTTTCAGAACTATATGGTAACACTTCATATGGTGAACAACCCGCCATTTATCCGAGCAATATCCCAAACCCTGACCTAAAATGGGAAAGTACATCTCAATTCAATGTAGGCCTAAACCTGGGGCTTTTTGACAACCGCATCACCCTTACCGCCGATTACTACAACAAACAGACAAACGATCTGCTACTGAGCAGGCCCATCCCTTCGAGTTCAGGATTTTCCTCCATAGCTGAGAATATTGGAAAAGTGGAAAACCAAGGGATTGAGTTCACCCTTGGGACCCAGAACATCGTGGGAGAGGATTTCAGTTGGAGCACGCAGTTCAACATTTCAGGGAACAGGAACAAGGTCTTGGAACTCTACAACGACCAGCCCATTGATGATATAGGTCGTGGCGGCAACAGGATCATGGAGGGCCAACCCATCGGCATTTTTTATAGTTACAAGTCCTTGGGGGTGGATCCCTCCACTGGAGACATCGTATATGAGGACACCAATTTTGATGGTGAGATCACCTCTGAGGACAGAACCATTGTGGGCAACCCACATCCGGATTTCATCGGGAGCCTTACCAACACCTTCAATTTTAAAGGTTTCGATTTAAGTGTTTTTCTCCAAGGCTCTTATGGCAATGATGTCTTTCATGGCTCCCGGTTGTTTCTGGAATCGCTTCAGGGCGGTGACAACCAGATTGCGGCGGTCACCAGACGCTGGAGACAACCCGGGGATATCACTGATATCCCAAGGGCGACAACGGACCCCATCAAATCGGCTGAGAACAAACGGGTATCATCAAGGTTCATTGAAGATGGATCCTACCTTAGGGTAAAAAACATAACCCTGGGCTACACCATTGGGAACGAATTTCTCGGCAGATCGATGGTTTCGAGCATCCGCTTCTATCTGAGTGCCCAGAACCTGTTCACTTGGACGAGGTACACCGGCCTGGATCCCGAGGTGAACTATAGGGGCGATGACAATTCGGTGATCGGTACTGATTTTTTTACCTATCCACAGGCTCAAACACTGACGTTGGGGGTTAACGTAAAACTTTAAAAAATGAAAAAGATACTTTTATTATTGAATCTTGCAGCAATGGTACTGTCCTGTGATGTACTGGACGTTGAACCCTATAATGCGATACCGGCCGATGAGGCTTTCCAGACCTCTGATGATATTGAAAAAGGAATTTTGGGCTCCTATGCCCCGTTCCAAAACCTGAGCTATTATGGAAGGACCTATGGCATCTTTTCGGATTTGGCGGCAGACAACCTTTCACATCCCATAGCTGCCACCGCTACGGCCTATGCCCAAGTTGACAATAACAACATTCTCCCTGAAAATGGATCGATCAGTGGCATATGGGCCAGTTGTTATGACGGCATCAATGTGGCCAACAATGTCATCGACAAACTCCCAGGAATAGAAGGCATGACCGAGCAGGAAAAAAACCAGGCCAGAGGTGAACTTTACTTTGTTCGGGCACTGAACCATTTCAATCTTCTGAACTATTTTGGAGGGATACCCATAAAGGTCGAGCCCACAGTTGGGGTTGGTAATCTGGATGCACCAAGAAATTCTTCAGCGGAGGTATTCGACCAAATCATTGAAGATTTGACCTTTGCTGCCGACAATCTCATGGATCCAGGTGATAGGTCAAGGGCATCAAGATTTGGTGCCAAGGCACTTTTGGCCCGGGTTTATCTATATAAAGGGGACTTTTCGAAGGCCATTTCAATGGCCACCGAAGTGATATCCAGCGGCAATTATACCTTGGAGGACAACTATTCAATTGTATTCGAGGAGGGGTCGTCGGAATCCATATTTGAAATATCATTTTCCCAACTTGAGAGGAACAGGATTGCAGAATACAACTTCCCACATTCACTGAATGGGAGAAGGGAAGTGGAACCATCCACTGTCCTTTTGGATGCCTATGGTTCCGGGGATGAAAGGTTTGCCGCCAGCATTGCATTCGAAGGAACCGATGCCTATGCAATAAAATATGATGACATCAGTCTGGGTGCGGACAATTTCATAGTATTGCGATTGGCCGAAATGTATTTGATCAGAGCGGAGGCGGAGGCCCTTTTGACCACTCCCGAAATAAGCTCCATTCAAGATGACATCAATACGATAAGGGCAAGGGCCAACCTGCCCCCCATTACGGAATCCTCCATTGCAGCGCTTCTCACTATCATAGAAAATGAGCGGCACTTGGAATTTGCCTTTGAGGGACACAGATGGTTCGATCTGGTACGCACGGGCCGTGCCATGGAACTGCTTCCAAATGTTACCAGCGGAAATCAAACCTTGTTCCCGATACCGTTGGATGAGCTACAGACCAACAATGATCCGGGGATGGTACAAAATCCCGGATATTAACCAAACAAGATGACCAAATAAAAACTATCGCATGAAATCAAAAGTTTACATTTACTCAATTGTATTGTTTTCATCCCTATTGTTTATGAATTGCCAAGAGGATGAAATGGCTCTCCCTCCCCAAGCGGAGGCCGTATTTTCAGCAAGTGCCGATCAAGTGGCCGTGGGGGAAACCATTCAGTTTACCAATGATTCGCAGAACGCAACGGCATACCTCTGGAGTTTTGGTGATGGCACGACCTCAAAATTGGTATCGCCCAAAAAATCATATGAGAGCAGTGATATCTTTTTGGTAAGCCTGGTGTCAACAGGTGCCGGAGGGTCCACCATCTCCAACATGGAAATTACCGTCACCCCGGCAAGTTCTTTCACAGTGGAAGATCCAGAAAGCCTTTTGGCCACCGTACCCGTACAGTTCAACAATATGTCATTGGAGGCCACCAGTTATAGTTGGTCCTTTGGCGACGGAACCAATTCGAGTTCCACGGAGGAAAATCCAACGCACACCTACACCGAGGCCGGCACCTATTCGGTCAGTCTCACAGCCGAAAGTGCAGTGGGCAGCCACGTGTTCACCCAGGATATCCTTGTAGGAAGTGCACCACAAAAATTTGCCGATCTCTATTATATCGACCTAGGGGACGAATATGTAAGGAGCTTGGCCCTGGATGGCACAGGCACGGTTTCGGACATCCTCAACATTGCGGGAATGGGCGGTGTGGGCATGGCCTATGACCACGTGAATCAAAAAGTTTATTTCAGTGATTTCAATGCTTATCCTTTGGGGAACATTTGGAAAATGAACCCCGATGGATCTGAATTGGAGGCCATCGCCAGTAATATTGGTGACCCATATGCCATAGCCTTGGATATTGATGCGGGCAAAATATATTGGGTTGACGATGATGGAAACGTATCAAGGGCAAATATGGATGGGTCAAATCCGGAAATTGGGTTCTTTACTGTGGCCGGAGCTTGGTGGAGAGCCATTGCATTGGACGTTGAAAACTCCAAAATGTATGTTTATGATTCCTATTTTGAAGATTTGTACGAAGTCAACATGGATGGGACCGACCCTAACATTATCGTATCGGGGGTATATGGCTACGCCATTTCAGTGGATACCGTTAACGACAAAATTTATTTTGACGATCAAAACGAGGAATTGCTCAAAGTGGCCAACCTTGATGGCTCAGATGTTCAGACGGTCGATGATAATGGCACAAGGATATATGGCATGCACATTGACCATGAAGAAGGAAAGCTCTACTGGTCCGGTCGGGATTCAGGGGAACTCTACCGTGCCAACTTGGATGGTACCGGGAAAGAAGTGTTAAAAACCGGACTGTCCAGTCCTAGGGGAATTGTACTGATAAAATAAGACCTATGAACAACGTAATCAGAATTCCAGTTTTAGTTTGTTTGGTGGGAATGTTGCTCAGCTGCGGCGATGAAGATTTTGCCGTTCCCCCGGCAAGTACGGTACCTAAGTTCACCTATACGGTGGATAATGATGAACTCGCCCCTTCCATGGCAACGTTTACCAATACGTCCATTGTCCCTTCAAGCGTTGGGGAAGCCACTTTCTATTGGAACTTTGGAGACGGGGAATCATCCCGGGATGCCAATCCACAACACTTATACACAAAAGCGGGAGCGTATACAGTCAACTTGGTCGTCACCACTTCCATATCCTTGGAAGTAAGGAAAGTCTCAGAAACGATTGTGATCAAGGACCCGAACGCCACCGGGGTGCCCATTTATTACACGGATGGGTCTACAGTGTTTCAGGCCCTTATCAATACCCAAGCCCCTATTTTTACAGCGCTTGAGGGACCATCCCTACAATCGAGCTATGGTATGGTCATGGACACTGTTGCCCAAAAGATATACATGAGCGATTACGGGGCCGACAAAATTTACAGGGCCAATTTGGATGGCAGTGGCTTTGAAGAGTTCAGGACCGGAATTGACAGTCCCAATGGGCTGGCCATCGACTATGGGGAAAACCAAATTTATTGGGATAACAGTTCTGGAATCCAAAGAGCCGACCTGAACAGTTCAGATTTGAACCAAAAAGAGGATTTTGTGACCGGACAGACAAACGATCCCGATGGGCTTTCCATCGATCCGGTCAATCGAAAACTCTACTGGATCAATTACAATGGGGGCATAGGTTCCAAAAACCTGGACGGGACTGGTGAGACCATGCTCTTTCCCGATATCGAAGGAGGTACGATCATGGTCATCAACGATAGGATCTATTTTGATGAATACGTGGATTCTGGTGATATTAGGATAAAGTCAGCCGATCTGGACGGCAACAATATAAATACGCTAGCCGTCGGCATAGGCCGAGTGGTGTATGGAATTGGCTATGACCCCAATGATCAAAAAATATATTGGGGCGACCGTGGCACCGACATCATGTGGCGTGCCGATTTGGATGGGGGCAACCCTGAATCATGGTTTACTGCCCCTGGAGATACCAGAGGGATCATTATAGGTAAAAAACAATAGATCAATGAAGAAAATTCTAATTATACTATGTATTGGGCTTACATGTAGCTTGTTTGCCCAACAACAACCGCCAAAAGGTAAATTGTTCATTATCGGAGGGGGGTCTAGACCCAGTGGGATGGTTGACAGGATTATCAAAGAATCCGGAATTGACAAATCAGGGTATGGAATAATTCTTCCGATGTCCAGTATAGAACCAGACTCAGCGGTTTATTATGCCACGAGGCAGTTTTACGACAAGGGCATTACAAATGTCCATGGGTTGAATTTTGTGAAGGGTGAAATTTCTTCACCAACAAAACTGGATTCAATTTCCAAGGCAAAACTCATCTATATCTCTGGTGGTGACCAGAACAGGTTCATGGATGTGATTGCAGGAACCCCCATTGAAAAATCAATCCACAAGGCCTATGAAAATGGTAGTCTCATTGCGGGAACCAGTGCGGGCGCTGCTGTCATGAGCAGGATGATGATCACCGGGAATGAGTTGAAGCACCCGGAATACTCCTCTACCTTTAGGTATATCCAAGCCGATAATATTGAAATAAAGCCAGGACTCGGAATGCTGACCAATGTCATCATAGACCAACATTTTGTGAAACGGAGTCGGTATAACCGCTTGTTGAGCGCCGTCATCCAATACCCTGAAATGATGGGCATCGGTATTGACGAGGCCACCGCCATCCTAGTGGATGGCAATTCAGTTGAGGTAGTGGGGGTTTCACAGGTTGTGGTCATGGAGAACCGCGGTCTTTCGACGAACAAGTTCGAAGACAAGCTGGGGGCCCATGGTATGGAGTTGAACGTTTTTCTTCCTGGGGATACCTTTCAAATTGATTGACTTTCATTTTTCAATTTTTGGGTCGAAGTCCATGGACGGTCAAACATATGTTACCAATTCCATAAAAGGGCATATGTCATTTACATATCGAATTCATGATTAACCCAGTGAGGTCAAACCTCAATGGCAGCATTGTCGGATTGAACTTGATTTAATACATTTAAATCCAAAAAAAACAATGCCGGTCAATCCATCCATTCTTCATCACGCAGCCATTCCCTTTGCCGTTGTAGACCAAGGAAAAACTTTTGTTGATTTTTCAAAACAGTGGCTGGATGCCTTCGACTTGGGCCCAGAAATTCGAGGCAGGTACTTTTATGATAACATGCCGGATCTACCCGAAAAATTTAAGGTGGACATCAACCATTGTCTTGGGAAGATAGAGCATAGATCCAATATCCAAAGAATGGTCTTGGAAAACGGAAATGTGGTTTGGTATGATTGGAAAATAAGCCAAATAAAAGATGGGGACACAACCACCACCGACGTACTTGTTATTTTGGAAGATGTTTCGAACAAAAGATTGGAGGAAGAGTTGTTGGTCAAGTCCCAACAAGTGGCACGAATCGGCGGCTGGGTGGTCGATCTTGTCAAGAATTCCATTTATTGGTCAGCGATCACGAGAGAAATCCATGAAGTTTCCGATGATTTTATTCCCGATTTGGCCAGTGGAATTTTCTTTTACAAGGAGGGGCATAGCAGGGAAGTCATTTCAACACTGGTAAAAAGAGGAATGGAATCGGGCAAAAAGTGGGATACGGAACTGCAAATTGTCACAGCAAAGGGAAATACGTTGTGGGTAAGGGCGATTGGAGAACCTGAGATGGTAAATGGGAAATGTGTCCGAATCATCGGGACCTTTCAGGACATAGACCATCGGAAGAGGGCCGAGTTGGAATTATTGAAGAGTCAGGAATCGCTCAAGGGAACTTTGAAGAACTCATCCATCGGAATGGCACTGGTCGCCAAGGACGGCAAATTCATGGATGTCAATTCGAGTCTTTGCCATAGTCTCGGCTATTCGAAGGACGAACTCCTGAATTTGACATTCCAGGATATCACGCACCCTGAAGATCTTGAAATCGATCTTTCCTTTTTAAATGAACTGGTCCAGGGCATGAGGGAAACCTATCAAATCGAGAAACGCTATTTTGACAAGGGGGGACAATTGGTCCATGTCATCCTCACCGTTACGGCCTCCCGAAATATTGAAGGGGAAATTTCACATTTTATTTCCCAAATCGTGGACATTTCCTCAAGGATCAAGACAGAGAATAAACTCAAGGGCCTATTGGAACTGACCACCAATCAGAACAACAGTCTAATGAACTTTGCCCATATCGTTTCCCATAACCTAAGGTCACATGCGGCAAACCTGACCATGATAAGCGATTTTTTAATGGATGATACCTTGGGTGAGGAAATTCGAGATGAAAGCTTTGGAATGTTGGGCAGGGCATCTCAAAGCTTAAATGAGACCATTGCCCATTTAAACGAGGTCGTACAGGTAAAACTTGAAGCAGATCGAAAATTGAAGGCCGTAAACCTTCGGGACGTTGTTGAAAAAGTATTATTGGACACGCATGCCTTGATCCAAGAAAATGTGGTATTCACCCATGTTGATGTCCCCGTCGGACTTCAGGTCAAGGGAGTTATCGCTTATCTGGAGAGCGTCATATTAAATTTAGTGACCAATGCCATTAAATATAGGGATTCAGGAAAAGATGTTTCCATGGTTCATATTTCTGCTTGGGAAAAGGAAGATACCGTGGTCTTAATTGTGGAGGACAATGGTCTTGGCATCGATTTGGATAAATACGGGACCAAACTGTTCGGCATGTACAAGACCTTCCATGGCAACAAGGACGCTAGGGGCATAGGGCTTTTTATCACCAAAAATCAAATTGAGGCCATGGGGGGAAAAATTTCCGTGGCCAGTAAACCAAATACAGGAACGACCTTTGAGGTCACATTTTTAAAAGTACCATAAAATGAAACATTTGGACACCGCATTTATTGTCGATGATGATCCCATCCACCAATTTGGAATGAAAGTTCTGTTGAAAAAAGTAAAACTCTCCAAGGAAATTTTGGTCTATCACAATGGACAGGAGGCCATGGACGCCCTTCTGGATCGTGTGGTGGACGGGGCGAAGTTACCATCGATCATCTTCCTGGATTTGAACATGCCCATAATGGACGGTTGGGGCTTCTTGGATAATTTCATTAAAATTCCAAATAAGAACAGGGAAAAAATTGTTGTCTATGTGGTCAGTTCGTCCATCAATCCTTCAGATCGTGAAAGGGCGAAACAATATGAGGTCGTCAGTGACTATATCATTAAACCAATCAATGAAAACCAGTTGATCGAGGTTTTGAGGGACTTGGGGTTTATACATGGCGGCATTTAAAATGACAAAGCGAAGGGAGGAGAACAACAAGGTGATATTAAATATGATCCTTTTATCGCCCGACAACAGATGCTGTTAGACTTATACAAGGACGCACAGGGTCATGACCTTGGCCCGAAAATGGCAAGAACCCAACTTCGGTGCCAAGTGCCCTTTCCCGAAGGTCTTTTTAGGTGTGGAGAGCCCTGGACAAACAAGAAGAAAACCATGCCGTTGATCTCTTATGAAATTCCGCCATGGAAAATGGACTTTGAAGATCCCACCAACTTGAAAAATCACCTTTGAACCAGTTGCGGCCACTTCGATTTGACCTGAATGACGTTACCTGCCCCTATTCAAGTTAAGCCTTGACCAGCAAAGCATGAAGGAAGAGGTTTTCCCGTGTACTCATTTCAGCCAACCACTATAAGTTTACGCCATTTATTTCCACATAATCCGAGAAGTGAAAACCTCGACCTTACAATATCCTTGGGACTATCTTGCACCACCTATAGATGGTTTGCTCCTTCCAACCCAGGAAAATATGGATTGCCGTAATATAAACCACCATTCATGTTCATTTATAGGACACGCTACACTCTTTGTGTGAACCGATGTACGTTTCAGCATACTGTATATGGCCTACTTCATCTATTAAAAAAACTATTGGCCCGCCCAATTAAGCAAATAAATGGTAATCCAACAGGCATGGGATAGCTCTATCGCATAAAACAGCCCATATTACCCAGTAATTTTGAAATCAAGCTTTTCCATACTCTTTCGGTTTTAAGGTGGATTCCCTTGCAATAAGGCTCGTTTTAATGATTCTGGTCTCAAAATTACAGGTATCGCACTCTTCCTCAATCCGGTCTATCAGTTTATCTGCAGAACTTTCCCCAATAAACTTTCCATGTTGGCTGATCGTAGTGGCGGAAGGAGTCACATACTTGGATAACTCCCCATTGGTAAAACCTATGAAAGAAATGTCTTTGGGGATTTGATATCCTTTGGACTGGACAATGTCCATTATCTTCACCAGGGTCAGTTCATCAAAAATCAAAATTCCGTCAATTTTATCGAAATCCAATAATGAATGAATTGTCAGTTCAAGGTCGTCCTGATAATTGATGGTAACGATCAACTTGTCATTTGGACCTATCCCATTCTCACATAATGCCTTTTTATACCCCTCAATCCTTAATCTACCGATGTAAGAATTCCCTAGCGGGTTTATTATTGCCACTATCTTGCATCCTGTATCCAAGAAGTATTTTGTAGCTAAATAACCGGCTTCAAAATCATCCACCATTACCTTATCACATTTTATAAATTCAATAACCCTATCAAACATGACCATTGGGATTTGACGATCCAATAAGGCGCTGAAATGTTCATTGCTGTTTGTCAGACCTGTTTCACCCAACACAGTGGAAATTATAACCCCATCCACAGTTCCAGAGGATAAAAAATCCAAAACCTTTATTTCTTTTTCGATGGATTCGTTTGTACTACAAATAATAATACTATATCCCCTTTGATCTGCTATTTTTTCAATACCATAGAGTACTTGAACAAAAAAATAGTTTAAGATGTTCGGAATAACAACACCTATGGTTTTTGTATTCCTATTAAAAAGGTTTAGGGCCACCCTGTTGGGTTTATAATTGTTCAATTTAGCATATTCCCTAATGTTCCTTTTAAGTTCATCACTAATCTCATGACTGTCATGGATAGCCTTTGATACCGTTGAAACGGACACATTAAAATGGGAAGCAATGGCTTTAACGGTCAACTTTGTCATTGGGTTGGTATCAAAATATCATTCTTAAAACACAAATTATTTTAAAAATCAAATGAAAATTCGGAAATCAATATCCAAGTTTTCCATAAAAGTTCAGTAAGACCACTTAAATGATCGAGCAATCTAAACATTGATATAGGCCTATCTTCTGAGACCATTCCTTTATTACTTATACAAAACGGTTTACAATATTTTCAAACAGTTCTTGTTTACCACTGAGTTGTTCTGGTTCTCCATGTTTTAAGGCATATTGATAGAGATCGGTGAAATCCAGCTTTCCATCAATGAACTCAGCACCTTTGCCAGTATCATAGGACGCATATCTTTTGTTCAACAAATCTTCGTAATTGGATTCTTCCAATATTGCACTGGCTGCCAATAATGCCCTGGCAAAAGTATCTGCACCTCCGATGTGGGCATGGAAAATATCGTCCATGTCCGTACTGTTTCTTCGGGTTTTTGCATCAAAGTTGATTCCTCCTCCCTGCAGGCCCCCTGATTTAAGAAACACCAACATTGCTTCGGTGACCTCCAATGCATTGTTTGGAAATTGGTCGGTGTCCCATCCGTTTTGATAATCTCCCCTATTGGCATCTATACTTCCCAGCATTCCGGCATTGGCGGCCACCTGCAATTCGTGTTGAAAGGTGTGCTGCGCCAAGGTTGCATGGTTCACCTCTATGTTCAGTTTAAAATCATTCTCCAGTCCATAGTCCCTAATGGAATTAATGCTTGTGGCCGCATCAAAATCATATTGGTGCTTGGTAGGTTCCATGGGTTTGGGCTCCACTAAAAAGCTGCCGACGAACCCCTCACTTCTTGCATAATCCCTAGCCATGTTTAAAAAACGTCCAATGTTATCCTGTTCGAGTTTCATATCGGTATTCAACAGGGACATGTATCCTTCCCTTCCTCCCCAAAAAACATAATTTTCGCCTCCCAGTGCAATGGTGGCATCAATTGCCAACTTTACTTGTGCACCAGCATGGGCCAAAACGTCAAAATTGGGATTGGAAGCCGCTCCGTTCATATAACGTGGGTTGGAAAAACAATTGGCAGTTCCCCAAAGCAATTTTACACCTGATGAATTTTGCTTCTCTTTTAGATAATCCACTATTATGGATAATCTTCTTTCGGATTCCGCCAATGTATCTCCCTCGTCCACCAAATCAAAATCATGGAAGCAATAATAATCGAAACCCATTTTGGTAATAAATTCAAAGGCCGCATCTGCTTTATCCTCAGCTGCTTTTATCGGGTCACTGGAAGTTGACCATTGGAACCGCTTGGTCCCGGGACCAAATGGATCACCTCCCGTTCCACACAGTGTATGCCAATAAGCCATGGCAAACTTAAAATGTTCCCTCATTGATTTACCCGCTACGACCCTATCTGGGTCATAGAACTTAAATGCCAATGGATTGTCTGACTCCTTGCCTTCGAACTTAATCTCCCCAATTCCCTTAAAATACTCCTTGTTGCCTAAATGCACCATTATTTTTTTGCTTTTATAATTAGTTCCAATTCTTTTTTCCACTTTTCAAAGGCCTTAAGGTATGCCCCTTGATCGGTTTGGTATTCGTGGGTCATTACCAGGTCGTTTTCCATAATGGATGTGAAGTCCCCGTACCCTGTTTCATGGATGGCACATGCCCTAGCAGCACCGACCGCCCCTGTAGTATTGTATATTTCGATTTTCCCTTGGATAAGGGTCGCAATGGTATCTGCAAATATCTCCGCCTTGAAAAGATTGTCGTTTCCTGCTCGCAATACTTTAGGTTGCACTCCATCGGATCCCATAATTTCCATTCCATAAACAAAGGAAAAAGCAATTCCCTCCAGGACCGACCTACAAAGATGACCTTTGGTGTGTCTATTAAGGTCAAGGTTCAAAATTCTGGTACCCAGATCCCGGTTGTTCAACATACGCTCACAACCATTTCCAAAAGGAAGTGTACAAAGGCCATCTGAACCTACCTCCACCTCTGATGCCAAGCTGTTCATTTCTTCATAAGAAGATACTTTTAGGTTGTCCAAAAGCCACCTATATTGAATTCCCGCTCCATTGATGCACAACAGTTTCCCTATTCTTATCCGATGATCCTTTTTATAATTGACATGTGCAAAATTGTTTATCCTTGAACATTCTTTTGCCGACAGATTGTCCACCACGGCGTAGACCACTCCAGATGTCCCCCCTGAGGCAGCCAACTCACCGGGCTCAAACACATTGAGGGACAGCGCATTGTTGGGCTGGTCGCCAGCTCGGTACAAAATGGGGATGCCCTCAACAAGACCACTTTCCTCCGCCCCTTTGGCGGAGACCTTTCCCTGTACCCCAAAAGTTTCAACTATCTCCGGTACCGTATCATGTGGGATTCCATAAAAATCCATGATTTCCCTAGAAACACAATTGTTGTGAAAATCCCAGAAAATGCCTTCAGAAAGACCCGGGATTGTAGTGCTTGCGATTCCGCTCAATCGAAAAGCGATATAATCCCCGGGCAACAGAAATTTATAGATCTGACCAAAAACCTTTGGTTGGTTTCTTTTTACCCAACCTAATTTTGATGCGGTAAAATTACCTGGGGAATTCAACAATCTGGATTCACACGTATCCCTCCCTACAGTTTCATAAGCTTCGTCGCCAATGGCTACGGCCCTGCTATCACACCATATGATCGAATTTCCCAATGTCTCTCCATTTTTATCGATAAGTACGAGCCCATGCATTTGATATGCGATGCCCAATCCGATTATTTCTGATGGGGAAACACCCTGCTTTTCAATGATTTTTTTGGTTCCGGTACAGAAAAGTTCCCACCACAGTTGGGGTCGCTGCTCTGCCCAACCCTTTCTGGGGGCCATCATTGGCATCTCGCCCTCTGGCTCTTGGACCACAATCACTTTTTTTCCCGTTTCTCTTTCGACCAGGGCAAGTTTTATGGATGAACTTCCTAAATCAATACCTAAATAATACATTCGATTGGCAATGTTTGTCAGTTGGTTAAATGTAAAAAATGAACCTTCTGATTAAGTTTTTAAAATTAGTTTACCATACTTAGATCCAGGCAGTCCACTAGCCAGGCATCTTTTCATGATTTACGGCAATTATTCCTACTATTGTACAATCCCGAAAGGGTATTCACAATTTCGAGTATTCAAATTGACCCCCAATGCCTCCTTTGTTAATACTGATATAACCAACACTTTTCCAAGCGACCAACACTGTACCTCCCAGCAATTGATCCATCTGGTTGATTTAATGGATTGGCCAATGGGTGTTTCCGCCGGTTGTCTCAACAGTTCCGTAGTATCAATATTGGGGCCCATACCATTTTTCACCTCCATTCAATCCCTTCTTTTTTCATCAAGAACATCAAAAAATCGGATCAGACGACAATCAACCGTTCTTGGAATATATTATAAGACCAAGCCCAGTCAAGAAAAACAAAAACATAAGGTATATCAACCAGTTACGTGACTTGGGGAGATCTTTGAGTTCTTTCCAAATAATAATCCCCCAAAAAGCTGCAACCATGGTTGCGCCTTGCCCCAGCCCATATGAAATTGCCGGGCCTGCTTGTTCAGAAGCAATGATACTGAAAGACATTCCAAGGCCCCAGATGCACCCCCCTAGAATGCCAATGAGATGCAATTTGGGTGACCCCTTCTTAAAATAATCCCCATAGGTCGCCCGTATGCCAGTTATCGGTCTGTACATATTTAATGAGTTGAACACAAAATTTGACAATAAAATACCGACCGAAAAAATCACCAATGCAGTGTATGGGGTAAGTTTGCCCTTCTCCGGTGAAATAAAATCAGAGGCCATGGATTGTGCCACATATTTATAAAAGAATCCCATGGCTATTCCGGCCAAAATGGAAATATAAATGCCTTTTTTTGCCCGCTTTGAGTCCTTTTTGAGAATCTGCCTGTAGGCCATTGCATCCAAAACAATGGCAATGGTCACAAATAAAACACCTGAGAAAAGCAACACAGGGTTGCCTGCAGGGTTGTAAATATAGTTCGTTATCACTCCCAGCACCAAAGCAAGGCCAATACCTATGGGAAAAGCAACTGCCATGCCAGAAATGTCAATGGCTATGACCAAGAGTATATTGGCAAAATTGAATATAATGCCACCGATCAGGGCAAAAAAGATAAATTTCCCCCCAGCTTGGCTCAAATCGACAAGAAAACTTCTTCCTTGATCACCAAAAGAGCCCATAGTAAGTGCAATTAGTAACGTAATCAGCAGTATTCCCAATGAATAATCCCAGTAAAATAGTTGAAAAGCCCATTTTTTGCTCGAAAGTTTCTGGGTATTGCCCCAAGAACCCCAACAGAGCATGGTAATCACACAAAAGATAATGGCCAAGGCATAATTGTCTACGATATACATGTTGTTTTTTTATTGTTGCTTAAACTGTTCTTTTCCTTAAGGTACACGCCAGTTCCCATCTTTTCATCGAACAAGATCATTGGGCCTCCCTTTTTTTCTCAAAAAATCCCTTACTTCCTCCTCAGTTGGAATTGAGGGCTGCGCTCCGATGCGGGTTACACAGAGAGCCGATGCAGCACTGGCAAAGGTCAACGCTGTTTCCCAATCGGTTTCCCTGCACAATTCAACCGCCAATGCACCACAAAAAACATCACCGGCAGCAGTAGTGTCCTTCGCATCAACTACAAAGGCGGGAGAATACAACATGGTTTGTCTCGTTTTGAAAAGACACCCTTTTTCCCCCAACGTAAGAATTACGGCTTTTGCCCCCATGGCCAATAACTTATCCAGAACCTCTTCTTGGCCGAATGTTTCCAAACTGACTCCGGAAATAATCTCTGCCTCGGTTTCATTTACTACCAGGTAATCAACCCTTTTTAAAGTCTCCCTATCAATTTTTCCGGCAGGTGCGGCATTGAGCAATATCTTAGTTTTGTTTTTAACGGCAATCCCACATATTTTTTGGACAGTTTCATAAGGGATTTCAAGTTGTACAACTACCATGGCCGCATTTGCGATTTCCGTTTCCAACCCACAAACATATTCTGGGGACAACATCATATTTGCGCCAGGATTTATAACGATGCTATTCTCCCCATTGTCATCGACCCATATCATAGCGGTTCCCGAAGCTGCGTTTTCTACTAGAAGAACCTTTGAAACATCCAACTGTTCCCGTGTATAATACGTTAAGGTATTCCGACCATTTTCATCCGTTCCAAGGCAAGAAATGAACTGTACATCACCTCCTAATTTATGTGCTGACATGGCCTGGTTTCCCCCTTTACCCCCCATGGCCTGTAAAAAGGATCGGCCTTGGAGGGTCTCCCCTGCCATAGGAAACCTTTTCATTGTAGCGATCAAATCGGTATTTGAACTTCCAATCACTATTATTTTACTCATAAAATCAAGCTTAAAATTACATATCAACGGTAAAGGTCTAGGTTAGGTCTTCATAGATTTTCCATTTGGAATCCATACTGGCCCCACTTTGCCCATCAAATAATTTATTGGTGACCCATTTGCTCTTTGCAGCCATGATGTCTTTCCATACTAATTCTGTTTGTTCAATATTTATGTGGTCTATTTCACTGCCCCTATCGATTGACTGTTCCAGGTTTGTCGCTATTTCACACGTTTTTTTGATGCAGGCATTCATAATTTTTTCACCCAATTGCGGTGATGCTTCAAGAGCATCATGCCCTAAGGCGAATCTTCCCAATAATTTATCCTCGTACTGTCTTGAAATTTTGGACATATTTATCAAATCAGGTCGGATGTACATCAATTGGGATATTTCGTACTTTCCAGCATGATCACCATTGTACCTCCCAACAACAAGTTCAGGATCCGCCCTCACCTCTACCTTCATTGGACTAATTCTCATAAAATTGGTAGCGACCATTCTCAAATCCATTTCGTTACCTCCCGCATGCCCGGTTATTGCCACGACCCCTTTAAAGCCGGCATTTGAAAATGCCCTTAGCTGATACAGGAAAAGATGTAACAAAATAAACGGGGGAATAGAAGCCATATATGGATTGGCATTGCCCAGGACCTCCTCCAACCAAGGGGCATGATAGCCAGACTCATGGATATGGTATCCCTGTGTGGGCGCTACAATCCCGCCAACTTCCCTTGCAACTGCATTACAAATAAATTCCGCCTTAATGGTATCCAATCCGAATGCGGAAACATGTCCATGGGGTTCACATAGTCCCATAGGTAGATATACTATGGGACACTTTTGTTGTCTTTCCAGAAACGTATCGGGCAACAGTTCAGACCATTTGGCACTGGGGCCATTCTCAATAGATGCCATCCGACCAGTATACCTCGTTAAACAAATTTTTGTACCATCTGTGATGTGTCCTAATTTCTTGAAACACAGAATCTGGCAAGGGGGGTTCATCAAGTACCGCAATATTCTCATTGGCAAATTTTTCAATGTGCATCGATATAAGTGCAGATGTTACCCCTGGATGTGCAAGAACAAATTTGATGGCAAGGGATGTTAAGCTTGAAGCGTGCAATGGAATATATTGCTTCAACGCATCCACTCGCGCTATATATTCCTCCCTTATTCTTTCTGAAAAAAGAGTTTTTCTTAAATCACCCTCTTCAAATTTTGTTGATTGTGTCAAAAATCCACTAAGACCTCCCTGATCCAACACACATCGCGCCAATACGGCTATATTCTTCTTTTGACAGAGTGGAATTAAACTGTCAAAAGCAAGTGGGTCAAAAACATTTACTATGGTTTGAATGGAGTCAATCAATCCGCTATTGGCTATTACCAATGCGTTTTCATGTCTGTGGTCAGGAAGAGAGATACCCAAAAAATCTATCTTTCCCTTTTCCTTGAGCCCTTGAAGTTCATCCATCCAATATCCTTCCAATCCCCAATTACTCCAATAAAGATGAAGTTGGACAAGATTGACCCTTTCCACCCCAAGCTCCCGCAAACTCTTATCCAAGCTCTTGGTTATCCAACCTTTTGGGTAAACTTCTTCGACATCACGTGGCATGCCCCAGCGAACCATGCCCGGCCCTTTCGATTGGATTTTGGTGGCAAGGAAAGGTTCCTCCCCCTTAAATTCCCGCAGTGCCTTGCCAACTATACGTTCTGATTCTCCATAATCCCGTGCAGTATCAATAAAATTCACACCTTTTTCAAGGCAATTGATCACTGCCCTTATTAATTCCTTTTCTGAACTCTGCCCAAAGATTCCGGATAAACCCCAAGCGCCAAAGCAGAGTTTGGATACTTCTATGTCCGAATTGGCAAAGTTGGTCCTTTCCCCACCCATAAATTGTTTTGATTTAACGATCATGACCGATTTGGTTCATATTTCATGACTTGCCCCGGAATGGCAACCCTGTTATGATTGGCACTTTCTATCGCTGCAAAGCACAATTCCAGGCTTTTCAAATTGTTCTCAGCACTATTGGACGGAGCTCTATCCTCCTCAATGGAAAGCAGCAATTCCCCCATTGTTCCCTGAAATCCATTTTTGAACCAGCAACCTTCAAGTGGCACTCTTGCCATTCCTTTTTCTGTAAAGATTTCCATTGTTGGTTGGTCATTCAGTCCAGGTCCACGACTTCTGAGCGTGCCCTTTGTACCGACAATGGTGGTTACATCTTCTTCGCCCAGCAGTGTATGGGCGTTGAATGCCATTCGTACTTGGGCCTGATCGTAATTGATGATACAGGATGCCAAGGCCGGTGGACTATATTTTTGACCATCATATTTTATTGCGGAAGCATAAATGCTCTTGGGATCTTGACCTTGCATAAAGCACACTGCAATATCGAACCAATGGATGGCAAAATCGAAAAGTACCATATGGTAAAGGTCTTCGAATGCAGGTAAATTCTCAATCCAGGTTTGGTCCCATTGGAGGGAAAAATCGACGGAAACCGGCCTTCCAATAATTCCTGTTTTGATGGCTTCCCTCATATAGCTAAAATGGGGAGCCCATCTTCCATTTTGGTTGACAGCTAACTTTAAGCCCCTTTCCTTGGCCATCTGCACCAGTCCCCTACCTTCATCTAGATCAAGCACAAAGGGCTTTTGACTCAATACATGCTTGTTTGACCTCAATGCTTCCTTGATAATTGGAAGTCTATCTTCAGGGTGGGGGGTAATATCGACCACCTCGATATGATCAAGGTTCAATAATTCTTGATAATCATCATAAACCTTGGCTTTAGGGTAATATTTATCCCTAAGGGCTACTGCCTTTGAGAGGGTCCTATTGGCAATGGCAACCACATCCAGCCCCATCAACTTGTAATTTTTTAAATGATAATCGCTAATTCCCCCAGCGCCGATCAATCCGATTTTTGGGTTGTACGACCTAGGCTTTTGGGGCAGAAAATTTATTTTGGGGACCTCAATTTTCCCGCTCCCTTTTTTATCACTTAAACCATACCCATCACTTTTAGAACCCATTTTGAATGTGTTGTTTACTTTTAATATCTTAATCCAACCTGTTGCATTAGTTTGTCTGTAGAACGGTAAGCTTCTTCTACCCATTCCACTATTTTTGATGGGTCGGGTGAATATTCGAGTTCCAATGAAACAGAACCGTCAAAACCCAATTCTTTTATTGCTTGCAAATAGGGTGCAAATTTGACCACACCCCTTCCCGGCGGCAAGTCACCATGCACTTTTCCATCACAATCACTGATATGGACGTGAGCGGCCTTGCCCATGAGCAGAGACAACTCGGACGGCCCCGTATCCGCTAATACCAAATGGCTGATATCAATATTGGCTTTGATGTTGGGAAGTTTGCAGTCATCTATGAACTGAACCATACTAGGTATGCTATTGAGAAGACTCAAACGAAAAGGTTCGAGCTCCAAGGCTATCTCCACTCCAAATTTTCCCGCATACTCACCGATCTCCCTCACATGTTCGACAGCCCAATTCCATTGTTGCTCGGGCTGTATCACTTCTTTTTGCCATACATACTCGCCAAGTACCAAAAGAACATTTCGAGCGGCAAATTTATGGGTCAGGTCCACTGCCCTTTTCACTCTCTCCACATGAAATTTTCGTACGGGTTCATTAAAGTCGACCAGTCCGAAAGCGACAATTACGACAGAGGTAATGGGTAAATTGTTTTTTCCACAAATATTCGTGATAAGATCAATCTCCTTTTGATCAATAGTCATTGGCTCTGGAAAAATATCCACTGTATCAAAGCCTATTCTTGCGATGTGCTCCAGACCAGTCTTGGTATCGACCCCGGCCTGTTCAAAAGCACTGTTAATAATTCCAAGTTTCATGATATGACATTTTTATTATGATAATTTTATTCCCCAATTGATTTTCCGAGGTCCTTGGCACTCTTGTCATCCTTGCCAAGATTGGCATACTCAATCCCTGAATTGCAATCCGCATCAACCGTCACCTTGAGTATCATCTCATCCCTTACCTTATGTAATTTTGTATAGAAAGGGTGGTGTGAATCCTTGAAGGGATTATTGGATGCTTTGTTGTAACAACAGATCATGGACCAACGTGGATGCTCAGACTTATTGGCATCCGATGCATGCAGGAGGTTCGAATGAAAAAAAAGTGCATCTCCAGGCTCCATTTCGCAATAAACCTTTTCCCTTACTTTTAGGACCTCGTTTACCCTTTCCATATCCGCCCCAGCCTGGTCTCCACTTAGAATATGGTTTACACGGCCCATTTTATGGGACCCCCTAATTACCTGAAGACAACCATTTTCCTTAGTGGCTCGGTCAACTGCGATCATGACGCTACAAAGTTCTGGGAACAATAGGCCGTTTTGGTACCAATACCCATAGTCCTGATGCCATGCCCATGCACCTCCGACCTTCGCATCTTTAAAGACCATTTTGGAATGGTAGTGGTACACTTCACCATTCAGTAGCTCCTCAACACGGTCCACAAGCTTGTTGCACCTGGCGAACATACCGTAAATCCCATCACCAGGATGGTTCCAAAGAGACAATCGCACAGCATTGCCCTTACCATCATCCATAGAAGTCGAGGCCTTGTCCAATTGTTGGTCATTGCGGGCTTTTTCAATTAATTTGGTGATCTCTTTGTTTGAAAAAAGTTTACGTACAATTATAAAACCATTTTCATTGAATTTTTCTTTTTCTTTAGAATTTACTTTCATTATTGAGAATAATTGAATTAAATTATGCGAAATTTATGAGGTTTTAAAGGAAACTACTTTTCATTTTAAGTATAATAGTGATTAAAATTTGTGAGGATGAAGGAAGAGCTTAATATAAAAAAGGACCACCATGGCTTTGTTTTTTTATATGATTCTAAAAATCATAGAACCGTGATGAACGGTCCCCATCACCATAAGGAACTTGAACTTAATATTGTCATCAGGGGCTCCGCTGAATATCTGCTTTCCGATCAGCGATACCGATTGGCACGTGGCAATTTGGTTTGGCTTTTTCCTGGACAGGAACATCAACTTATCAAAACCGATTCCAAGTTTAAAATGTATGTAATTGTTTTTAAGGAGGAGATTCTTAAAAAGACCATCTTATTGGATGAAAAATACAAAGCACTTTCCGAAAAAAATCCAATAGGGTCTTTTTGCCGGAGGATTTCGTTACCATCCATGGAGAAATTGGAAAAAGTATGTGCATCCTTATGTAGTTTGAATGACAAAAAGGTTCTTTCACCTGCCTATTACTATTCCGGCCGGGCCTTTGGCTTTAAAAATAATTCGGAGTATCTTCATTCGGACCCTATATTGTTAAATGCCGGTCTATTGTACCTTATGACTGTATGCTGGCACCTTTATCTTACCGAGGGCAATGATGAAAACAAGGAAATGTTGAACCCATCCATTGAAAAGGCACTAAATCTTTTACAGCGCTTCCCTGAAAAAGACTTTGGCCTTAGTGAGTTATCTTATGAATGCGGGGTGAGCGTGTCCCGCCTCAGTAGGTTGTTCAATGAGCAAATCGGTTCCAGCCTTGTTGATTATAAGAACAAATTAAAAATGGAGAAATTTGTGGACTGTATGAGCAAAAATCCCAGTTACAGTATAAGTGAGGCGTGTTACCAAGTGGGTTTTGGGAGCTATTCCCAATTTTACAAAATTTTCAAACAAAACTTTGGTATTTCCCCAAAAGCATATTTCTCAGAGAACTGATTCAAGATTCAAGAATGCCTATTTTCAAGATTGTTCAAGGAAGGGCGAAGGCCACATAGCTATCCCCTTCGATAGCATCCAGTTTGGTACCTCCACAGGCCACTACCACATATTGCCTTCCATCTACCATATAGGTGCTTGGGGTGGCAAAAGCAGGAGCCGGCAGTTTGGCTTCCCATAACAGTTTTCCATCGGTCTTTTTAAATGCCCTTATCTTACTATCTTTTGTGCCAGCAATGAACAACAAGCCACTAGCTGTAACAACAGGGCCACCATAACTTTCTGCTCCTGTCGTTCCAGGGACTTTGCCCGAAAGTTCGGGATATTCCCCATAAGGTATTTTCCATAGGTAGTCGCCTGTATTGAGGTCAATGGCGTTCAATGTGCCCCAAGGCGGTTTAATGGCGGGGTAACCATTACTGTCCAAAAACTTGCCAAAACTGTTTATCTCATAGGAAATGGACGGTTCTGTTCCAGAACTCCGTTTCAACCCTGGTTCCTTTAACGCCACCTTAGGTTCTTTTTCAAGCTTAAGGAGAAAGGCGATCAAAGCCTCTTTCTCCCTATCTGAAAATTTAGAGAAACCGGGCATCATCCCCTTGCCATTTGCAACAATCGCTTCAACCTCTTGACGCTTCAATTTTGTTGCGATATCTGTCAATGCCGGGAAGCCACTTTCAGGGTTTCCATGAAGTTCGTCCCCATGACAGGTGGCACAGTTGAGCTTGTACAGACGTTCGCCTTCGGAAAGGTTTTCCAATACTTCTTTCGACGCAGTTGGACCTAGCCCCAACTGCCAAGCCATTTCATTGCTGTTGACATATAGAATTCCTTCCGGATCGACTGCGGCACCTCCCCATTCAGCACCACCATCCAAACCTGGGAAGACCAAGGTACCCCCGGTGCTCAGAGGGGTAAAAGGACCCTCCTTGCGATTTTTTCTCAGGGTTTCTAAAATCTCCTCTTTGTTCTCTGCATACGGACTAAGATCCGCTTCCGTGAGACCCTGTCTGGCAAAGGGTGCCGGTTTGGTAGGGAAAGGCTGGGTGGGCCAGCTATGTTCACCTGGAATATCCGATACAGGAACTGGCCTTTCTTCAATGGGAAACAAAGGCTCCCCTGTTTCTCTATCAAATACAAATACAAATCCTTGTTTGGTGACCTGTGCCACGGCTTCTATTGTATGCCCGTCATGGGTTACCGTTACCAGGTTCGGGGGCGCGGGCGGATCCCGGTCCAAAATATCATGGTGGACCAATTGATAATGCCAAATTCGCTTACCTGTGGAGGCATCAAGGGCCAATAAAGTATTGGCGAACAAATTGCTTCCCTTTCTTTTGGCACCATAAAAATCATAGGCTGCCGATCCAGTAGGTGCATATAAAATCCCCTTTCCCCTGTCAATGGCCATACCGGCCCAATTATTGGCCCCGCCCACTTCGGTGTTCCGGTAGCTTTCATTGGGCCAAGTATCGTGCCCAAATTCCCCTGGTTCGGGTATGGTATGAAAGACCCATTCCAATTCCCCGGTTTTAATATTAAACGCCTGGATATGTCCCAAAGCGGCATCAGCCCCTTCCGATACCCTAAGCGGCATGATGATCAAATTTTTGTATACTGTACCCGGGGTATTGGAAATCACCATTTTTTTTTGAGCGGTTTCGCCAAGGCCTTTTTTTAAACTTGTTCGCCCATCCATTCCAAAGGAAGAAATGGCCTGGCCTGTCTTTGCGTCAACGGCGTAGAGCCACTCGCCATTGGTATAAAGAATACGCTTATCCTTTCCATCAGCCCAATAAACCAGACCACGACTGGTACTGAACTTATCGATTCCTTCGCTTTTCTTCCTCCAATACTCCTGCCCAGTTGCAGCATTAATCGCAAAAGGCTGGGTGGTGGCCGTCATCCCATACAAGGTTCCATCCACTACAATAGGGTTGCATTGGATTTGACCTGGACTACCCGTATGGTATTCCCAAGCTACCTTCATTTGATGTACATTTGAGGTGTCAATCTGTTCTAGGGTTGAATAATGGTTCCGATCTGGCCCTCCCAAATATTCGCCCCAATCGTTGTTCTTGGACAACGGCGCACTCCCATCCTCGCTGCAGCCTGAGAACAATAATGCTAATATGAATACTGCAGCTAAAAAAACACTCTGTAATCTCATTGAAACTCCTTATTTCTAGGGTTTTATTTAACTTTCAAATCATCGGGCAAGGCAAAGGCAACATAACTGTCCCCTTTTTCTGCCCCCAACTTGGTTCCTCCGCAGGCTATCACAATATACTGCCTCCCATTGAGCATGTAGGTAGAAGGTGTTGCGAAAGCGGCGGCAGGGAGCTGGGTTTCCCATAACAATTTACCACTATATTTATTATAGGCCCTGAACTTACCGTCCTTGGTTCCACCAATGAACAATAACCCACTGCCCGTTACCAAGGGACCTCCATAGCTTTCGGATCCAGTTATCGGAATGCCTTTGGCCGTCAGTTCCGGAAATTCCCCAAAGGGAACTTTCCAAACGTATTCCCCGGTATTTAAGTCAATGGCATTCAGTGTTCCCCATGGTGGGCGAACAGCAGGATAACCGTTCTTGTCCAAAAATTTGGTGTAGCCAGAGATTTCATACGGTATTTTTGGTTTGCCATTGGACCCTTTTCCCAAACCAGGTTCCTTGATGTCCAATTCTGGCTGGTCCTGTTCCAGCAAAAATGCCATCAGGGCCTTCAGTTCATTTTCGGAAAACTTATTGAATGCGGGCATCATTCCCTTTCCCTTTTGAATCACTGTATTGATGAACTTTGGATCCCTTCGGTTTCCAATTTCCTCAAGGGAGGGAAAGCCACTTTGTGGGTTTCCCTCTCGATCAGCACCATGACAAGCCACACAATTTAGGGTATATAACCGCTCACCTGTACCAAGTTCATTAAGCTCATCCTCCGTGGCAGCGGCCTCCAATGCAATATGCCATGGCATTTCACTACTATTGAGATACAGAATACCTTCCGGATCTACAGCGGCACCGCCCCATTCAGCCCCGCCATCCAAGCCTGGATAAATAATGGTCCCGTTTTCACTAAGGGGTGTGAATGGTCCTTCAGATCTGCTTGCACGAAAGATTTTGATCAATTCCTCCCTGTTCTCTGCCAAAGGGCTGATATCGGATTCTTCAAAAGTTTGTTTGGCGTAGGGTTCAGGTTTTGTCGGAAATGGCTGGGTAGGCCAAGCTGTTTCACCGGTAACGGTGGATGCAGGAACAGGTCTTTCTTCGATTGGAAACAAGGGCTCTCCCGTTTCCCGATTGAATAAAAAAACATATCCTTGCTTGGTCACCTGTGCTACCGCATCGATTCTCCTACCTTCTATGGTCACGGTCAACAAATTTGGCGGAGCGGGTGGGTCCCGGTCCAAAATATCATGGTGTACCATTTGATAATGCCATATCCGTTCTCCGGTCTGGGCATTTAGGGCCAATAGACTGTTTGCAAAAAGATTGGCGCCTTTACGGTTCCCCCCATAAAAGTCATGGGCAGCAGATCCGGTCGGGACATAAACAATCCCCCTTTTACGATCGATTGCCATACCGGCCCAATTATTGGCCCCTCCGACCACAGTGTTCTTATGGGCGTCCTCTGGCCAAGTCTCATATCCAAATTCACCTGGTCCAGGGATAGTATGGAAGGTCCAGGCCACTTTTCCCGTTCGTATATCAAAAGCCTGTATATGGCCCAAGGCAGCATCGGTCCCTTCAGACAACCGTAGGGGCATAATGATAAGGTTCTCATAAACTGTTCCGGGAGTATTGGAAATTACCATTTTGTTTTTAGCGGTATCACCGAGCCCTGCCTTTAGACTGATTCTTCCACCTTCACCAAAAGAAGGGATGGGCTGACCTGCTTCGGCCGTCACCGCATATAACCATTCCCCGCTGGTATACAATATCCGTTTATCTTCCCCTTCCTCCCAATATACCAGTCCTCGTGAGGTGCTCAGCTCGTTATCATTTGTTGCTCGCTTACTCCAATACTCTTCTCCAGTGGCCGCATTTATCGCAAAGGGCTGTGTTGTTGCGGTCATCCCATATAGGGTACTGTCGACCATTATTGCATTACATTGGATCTGACCCATTTCCCCAGTATGGTATTGCCAAGCGATTTGCAACTCCCCTACATTTGAGGAATCTATTTGGTCATGGTGCGAATATTGGTTCCTTTCTGGACCGCCAAGATATTCACCCCACCCGCTGTCTACTTTAACCTTTGATTCCTGGCACCCATGAAATAAGGCAGTGATTACAAAAAAAATAATTGCTCTTAGGGCAATTTGAAAGTGATTCATATAGTATATCTTTATATATGTATTCATACTTAGTTCGGTGCCCAGGCCTTATTTACCCGATCATACCGTATACAGCCCTCATAACGGCCTGGTACGGGAACATACTCCAAGGCCATGGTACATCCAATCTCTGAAGTGATAAATCCTAGGAGCACCAATTCTTTAAAGACCCTATAATAATGCTCTGGATCAGCATCTGATTTTGTGCGATAATACGCCTCCATATCATCTTCTTGTTTATTTAAAAAGCTGGTTCTTTCCTCTAAACTGCTGTCTTGATAGGATTGGCCATATTCCTTTTTGAATGATCTGGCCATTGTACCAAGACCCTTTTTGAAGTTATCCAAAACCTCCTTGTCGTAACAATCCACAATCATGGTTGCCACAAAGAAAGGGACCCCGGCCTCCTTGGCTCCCGGGGTATCTGTTGTGGGAATTATAGTTTCACAAATCTCAGCAATCAAACCCAAATCCGATTTTGAAAAATGTTCCTCCCCGATGGCTTTTCCCTTTTTTCCCTCTTTACAAGCTGACAAAAATGCGGTGGATGTTACAATAGTCCCACCCATAAGGAACGCCACATGTTTTAGAGCTTCGCGCCTCTCCATAATCTTGAATTGTTTAATTGAGTGAATGTATCAAAAGGACAGATAATTTAATTTTTGAATATTCGTGGTTGATGCCTCATCAAACTATCGATGTAAGTACGAACTTCCTCATGGGGCCGAATAGTTATAAGATGGTGGTGTCCGCTACCTCCATCATCCCAAACATTGCTTCCATCTTTATTGACCACAATGGTTCCGGACTTCACTTTAAAAAAGGGGGAATAGCCTTTGACAGCAACCAATACCGCAGTTTGGTCCCAACTCATTCTTCCGTTCCTATCACTTTCGGCTTTAGGAATGCTTATGCTATAAACATCCTTGATTGGGCTATGTTGCACCTTTTTGTCATTCACCAAGGGCAGACCAGTCAAAATCTTGTCGCCAATTTCAAACCCGCTGAAAACAATTGGAACCTTCAATCGGTTAAAGGCAAAAATTGCCGAATTCGAGTCTTCTTCAATATTAAATTCCAAACCTTTTGGGAACTTTCCCGCCATACTGACCATCCGCTTCACTTTTCGGTGAAGCAACTCTTCGCCCGTCATGGGGGATATATCATCAGGAAGTGATCTCAAAACAGCTGCAATATTGGTCAAAAAACCCACGGTTATCAAGGTAACACTGGTATCGGGTTGACGCGAGAGAATCTTCCGATACAGTCGTACCACATCTGGAGCCTCTTTATTGCTCTTTAGCGAGTGGGGGTATTTGGCTATCAATGTATCGGTCCAATGCTGGAAATCCTTTAACAATAAGGCATTACCCTTTGGAACTCCTATCGGAATGTCCGGTTTTTGAAAATAGGTGTTTAAGACATCCAATACTGAGGCCACCCCTTCATATTTTGTGCTGGCCATAGTGGCCAGAATTTCTGCTTCCCCATTATCGGCAAATGCATGTAACATCGCAATAGCCCCTACATCATCATAATCAGGGCCCATGTCGGTATCAAAAATAACCGGAACAGCCTTGCTCTGGGCATGTACCCAAAACATGGACGCAATGCAAACAGTGATAAAAACAATGATCCGTAACTTCATAGGACAAAACTTATAAATTCTGCTTTTTTAATTCCCCAACGGCGTAATCAACTGCCCTTGCTGTGAGTGCCATATAGGTCAATGACGGATTTTGACACGCATTTGAGGTCATACAGGAGCCATCGGTGACAAAGACATTTTTTGCCCCCCACACCTGATTATTTCCGTTCAACACTGATGTCTTGGGGTCACGTCCCATACGGGCGGTCCCCATTTCATGGATTCCCAAGCCCGGGGGTTGATTGTTGTCGTAGGCCTCAATATCCTTAAATCCAGCGATTTCCAGCATTTCGGCCCCTGACACCAAAAGGTCATCCAACATATTTAGTTCATTTTCCTTAAATTCAAAATCTATCCTTACCTGTGGCATCCCCCATTCATCCTTATGGTCCTTTGACAGGGTGACTTTGTTCTCTTTATAGGGAAGACACTCTCCCATTCCTGTCATCCAGAGATCCCATTTACCGGCTTGGGTCAAGGATTCCTTGAAAGCAGGACCGAACCTTTGGTCAGATTCCCTGCCCATTCTTCGTCCTCCTCCGGCCGCAAAGGCGTAGCCGCGGAGAAAATTGTTTTGTATATCATCACCGACATTTCTGAATCTTGGCAAATAAACCCCTGTCGGCTTTCGTCCATAATAATAACTGTCCTGAAATCCTTCATACACGCCTCCCAAGGTGCCCCGATAGTTATGATCCATCAGATAATGACCCAATGCCCCGCTGTCATTGCCCAATCCATTGGGAAACCTTTGAGAAGTTGAGTTGAGCAAAATCATAGTGGAATTAATGGTTCCAGCATTTACAAAAATGACATTGGCATAATACTCTGACATCCGTTTGGTCTTCGCATCGATCACACGGACACCCTTAGCTTTTTGGGATTGCTCGTCATAAATGATTGAATCTACAACTGCATGGCTTTGCAAGGTGAGATTTTTGGTTGCCATGGCTGCGGGCAGGGTCGCGGAATTGGAGCTGAAATAAGCTCCGAACGGACACCCCCTTGCACAACGGTCCCTGTACTGGCAAGCCGCCCTTCCCGGTAAACTTTTGGTCAAATTTGCAGTTCTGGATGTAATCAACCAACGGTCAGGATAATTTTCCTCTATGCGGGCCTTGAAATGCTTTTCCAAACAATTCATTTCCATTGGGGGAAGAAATTCACCATCGGGCAAATGTGGGATATTGTCCTTGTTGCCACTTATTCCCACAAAACGCTCGACATAGGAGTACCATTTCTCGATGTCATTGTATCGTATGGGCCAGTCGACTGCAACACCTTCCTTGGCGTTGGCTTCAAAGTCAAGGTCGCTCCATCGTTGTGTCCAACGTTCCCAGATCAAGGATTTTCCACCGACCTGATATCCGCGTATCCAATGAAATGGTTTGACCTGCTCATAGGGATGTTCATGGTCTTTGACAAAAAAATGCTCGGTGGATTCATCGAAGGCATAACAACTACTTGCGATTGGGTTCTCTTCAATCACTTTGTCCGGCAATTTCCCCCGATGGGGCAATTCCCATGGATGCTTTGTTGCGGTGGGATAGTCTTTGATATGCTCTACATTTCGTCCCCTTTCGAGCACAAGCGTCTTCAATCCCTTTTCGCAAAGTTCCTTCGCTGCCCATCCCCCTGTAATTCCCGAGCCAATCACAATGGCATCAAAAGTATTTTCTTTAACCCCTTTACCATTGATATTGGGCAAATTCACTTCCTCAATCACCAGCCAAATACATTTTGAACATAATCCCTACTTTTCTTCCAATCCTCTCTAACCGCTGTTACAACATTATCCTCAGCAGCCAATTCTATGGCGGCCCTTCCCTTGAAACCAACCTTTTTAAGTTCTCGGGCAATAGCAGGGAAATCAGTGATTCCCTCGCCCAATGCCCGTGTCCATTTACCATCATGATGTTGATCCCTTAAATGCAAATAGACCATACGCTCCCCATAAGTTCGGATAAACCACACAGGATCCACCCCTGCACGTACAAGCCAACTGACATCAGGGCCCAATTTGATCTCTGGGACCCTTTCTATGGTTCCCTTAAAATCGTGAAGGTTGTTTTCCACCTCGAAATTATGGTTGTGCAGGTTGGCCTCCACGTCATTCTTTTCACAAATGGCGATTATTTTCCTGACCAAATCCGCTTGGGCATCAAGTTCTGATTCTGTCTTTTTGTGACCGGCGTCCCCAACAGTAATACCAAAGGTTTTGGCATTCAGCTTATGCAAATTTTCAACCACCAGTTCAATATCTTCTACTAATTCAACATGTTGGGACCTATCCCACATATCACCGTAATACGAACAGCCCGTTACTGGTATTCCATATTTATCCGCCAACTCCTTCAAATAGGAAATGCTTTCTGGACGCCTCAGCATCGATTCCATTATTTCCACTCCTTGCATCCCACTATATGCGAAATCGTCGAACACCTGTTCCAAAATAGGGGTACAGTCCCAATCGGGAGGAAACCTGCTCGCATAGATCCAAAGGTGGCCACTTAGGACAACATTTCCGTTGGTTCCGTTCCCACCAAAGGCTTCCATGGGAAAAACACTTCCTACCATTGCCGTTCCAGCCAAACAGGTGGTCGCTTTGACAAATTTCCGACGTGAATAACCATTATTTTTCATTTGCTATATCTTTAGGCTCAAAGGCTCTCAACATTGGAGGCCCCACAAAATAACCAATATTAATATCCTGGATTCTGTTCCAAAGCAGGGTTTGCGGTTATTACATCAAAGGGTATAGGGTATAACTCCCTATATTTCTCAGACTCCGCCTTTTCCCACCAAGGTTCCGTGTATTTGTCAAAACGAATAAAATCTTCCCTACGGTGCATTTCATATGATAGTTCCCGTCCACGTTCATCCAATAGTTCGTCCAGAGTCAAGTTTGAAGTGTTGTACTGAGCCTCTGGGTCATCAGGGGCAAAGCTTCGGGACCTTACCTCATTGACCAACTCGACGGCTTCTTGGGACGCAATTCCCGAGTTGAGACGCATGAGGCTTTCTGCTTTCATCAACATGATATCGGCCAAACGGAAAATGACCATATCATTGCTCATATTTTCCAATCCTCCAACTTCAACCTCGTACTTGATGTTCATTGCTCCCTCTTCCCAACCAGTATCGTTACTCTGCAAAGCTGTTATCTCAGGAGTAATGTTCATCTGGCCATCGATCCAACTCCAAATGGGTTGTTCATCACCGTTCTCATCGATGTAAGACTGTAGTCCAACCACCCATTGATCTATGCGAAAATCATTTGATCCATATAAATTGAAAAATGATTCTTGACTGCTAAACTTGTGCCACCCATAATAACTGACATTATATTTATTGAATAGAATCTCCTCATGCAGGTTTTGCTGCACAAAATTAAACTGTGCCGCATTGTTGGCATCAAATGGAACCACGAATATATTTTCATCACTATTTTCATTGTTGATCATAAATGGCGCATCCCAAGTGGCATCCAATGTAAAATCAGCATTCATTATGGTATTGCAGGCCGTTATGCAATCTTCCCATCGGGGTGTTCCCGTAAAGACCTCGGCATTAAGATAGAGTTTGGCCAATAAGGCCTGGGCCGCTGATTTGGTGAATCGACCATACCAGCCGGAATTTCCTTTTTCAGCAAGTTTTGGAATATTTTCTTTGATCTCCTTTTCAATAAATGCAAAGACCTCTGCGCTGGACTTTGTTTCAGGGTTGGGGTCACCGACTTGCTCAACAATGGGAATGTTCCCAAAACTACTCAGGGCCCAATAATAATGGAGTGCCCTGACCATTTTTATCTCCGCTTCCATTTGCTCCACACTTACGGGCAGGTCCATTCCACTAAAATCCTTATCCTTTATGACTTCCAAAAAATAATTGCTGTAGCCTATGGCCTGAAAGAGATTGTCCCATTCCAATTTTATCCACAAATCACTGGATGTCCAAGTATGCCTATGTAGGCGCACCCATTGACCATCCTGATCCTCATACCCATTTCTAGTGGGAGCAACGACTTCATCAGTGGGAAGCTCTTGCAGTGCAAAGTGTACTTGATAGACATGGGTCTGCATAAAGCTGTATGGCAGAACATAGGCCGACATGACCTGATCGGCATTCTGGAAAAAATTATCTTCTGTTTCTTCGCTGTACACTTCTTCTTCCAAATCACTGCAGCCCATAAAGACTAGCGCAATGATCATAAAGAAAACAAAGGGTCCGTAATTTTTATATCTGTTATTTTTCATCTTTTTATTTTTAAAATACATAAATCAATTCTTGAATCGATAAATGGCTTATTATGAATTATCCACTTGTTGAATTAAAAGCTTGCATTGATTCCCAAAGTGAAATTGCGTGTTCTGGGATAATAATTATAGTACGACTCTACACTTGGCCCCCCGGAAACCTCTGCATTCGGGTCTGCCGGGTAGTAATTTAAGCCCATTTCAGGATCTGTACCGGAAAAATTGGTGACGGTCAGCAGGTTTGAACCGGTCAAGAAGACCCGCAAATTGCTGATAAACCCAATATTTTCCATTGGAAGACTGTACCCCAATGTCACATTATCCAACTTAAGGTACCCCCCATCCTCTATATAGTAACTGGAAAAGGTCGGGGAATTGTTGACCCTTTGGTCCAATGCCGACTCAAAAAGATTCTGTCGGGACAGATAGGAAATATTCTCATGAAAGATTCGTTTACCATTGACCGCTTTAAAATCAAGGGCACTTCGCAACAGTATGGTCATGTCAAAGTTACCGATCTTAAAGTTATTGGTAAGCCCTAGGTTATATTTAGGGATACTGTTCCCCAAATAGGCAAAGTCGGCATCCCCCACTTCACTTGGCGGTACGGCATCCCCTTCACTGTTCCTGAACAGCCAATCCCCATCTTCACTGAATCCGGCAAAAACCCTTCCATAGAAAGCTGCCACAGGTTGACCCGAAGCGAGTCTCTGGATACTTACCCCTTCACTTACCCTTGTAATGTTTTGGGCAGTACCCTTGAATTGTTCACTGGTAATGGAAACAATCTCATTTTTGTTATAAGCGCCGGTAAAAGTGGCGTTCCATCGAAATTTGTCATTTTGGAATATTTTCAGGTCAAGGGCTAGTTCCATGCCCTCGTTTTCCATCAGTCCCGCATTTGCAAAGATATTTGGATATATCTGCGAAGGCAATTGAGCACTATAGTTACCTACCAGATTTTCAATTTTTCTTTTGTAATAGTCAATTGAACCACTGAGCCAACCATTTTTAAAGAAGGTAAAATCCATACCAATGTTCACTTCTTTTTTGGTTTCCCACTGCAATAATGGATTGGGGTTGATCAACGGTCCATATGGTTGTACCCACATGGAATTGCCTGGCTCCCCAAAATAACTGTTTTGCGTCCCATTAAAGAATGGCCCCAAGGTGGCCAATGACTGATATGGCGAAAGACTCTCTTGATTTCCGGTTACCCCGTAGCCTCCCCTCAATTTCAGATTCTTGACAAAACCAGCGTTTTCCATAAATGGTTCATTACTTAATACCCAACCGCCGGAGATTCCATAAAACGTTCCCCATTTGTTGTTGGCCCCAAGAACGGAAGCCCCTTCCCTTCTGACACTAAGATTGACCAAATATCGTTTTTGGAAATTATAGAGCATCCGACCAAAAAATGCCACCAATGTTCTTTCATTGGCATAACTTCCCATAAAGACTCCATTTCTATTGAAATTGGGTGTCAAGTTGTTCAAGGCCGATCCTGCGCCAAGATTATTGTACTCAAATGCATCTGTGTTAAAATTATTATTGCCGGCACTAAATCCCTCATTGAACGTATTCTGGTATGAGAATCCACCGATAACATTAAAATCATGGTCCCCAAGCTCCTTGTTAAAAGCCACTGTTGTTTCCACGATATTGTTGGTAGTATTATTTTCACTTCTTGAGGCACTACCATTTTGCCCTTCCCTTTGTTGGAAGAAATCTTCAGGACTGCTAAAAGAGCCCCCCAATATATCAGTCTTATTTAAAGAATATGAAAGCGACCCTGTCAGTTCTGGCAGAAAATGATAATCCAATTTAATCGTTCCCAAAAGTGTCCTTTCCTTGGTGTTATTCGAATTGTGTTCCATGCTTGCCACTGGGTTCCATTGCAATCCAAAAGGAATATCCGGTCTTTGGTAAAAGCTCCCGTCCGGATTCCTTACCGGATATGTTGGATTCATTTTGAGGGATTGTGACAATGCCCCATAATTGGCAAAGTTTCTTTCATTGAACGAATTGTTCAGTAAAAAGGAAAAATCCAGTTTATCGTTCAAAGCCTTTGTGTTGACCCGTAGTGTCCCATTATAGAACTCCCTTTCAGAAGCTTTGTCGATACCTTCAAAGGTATTGTAATTAATGGAGGCATAATAGTTGGTCTTTCCACTTCCCCCACTCAAGGACAAGGTGTGGGATGTATTTATTGGAGTTCTTGTCACCTCATCGAACCAGTTGGTATCATAGCCCGCATCATCCACTGCGAATCCCTCATCCTGGGAAAGCTGAATGTACTGTGCGGCATTGAGGACATCATATCTATTGGCAACCAAGTTGGTTGTCATATTGGTCGCATAGTTTATTTTGGTGGCACCCTCTCGGCCTTTTTTTGTTGTGATAATGATTACACCCGCAGTTGCCCTGGAACCATAGATAGCTGCAGCAGAACCATCCTTGAGCACATCGATGGATTCAATGTCGGCAGGGGCAATGGACTGCATGCTCCCCCCCGGTATACCATCTATGACAATTAAGGGTTGCGAGTTACCCGCAATTGTTGCCGGTCCTCGAATTGAGAAATCTGCAGTTGCATTTGGATCAGAGGTAGGGTTGCTCGTGTAGAGTCCCGCCACTTTACCTGAAATCAAAGTCAGTGGGTCGTTGATCGTTCCCGAGTTAAATTCATCCGCCTTTATTGTGGCAATGGAACCCGTAACCGTCTCCCGATTTTGGGTACCGTAACCAATTACCACCACCTCTTCCAAGGCCGCTATATCTGGTTCCATTGCCACAATAAGATTCGTGTCGTTGCCCAAGGGCACTTCTTGGCTAATAAAGCCCACATAAGAAAAAATCAATGTGGGACTTTCACTTATGACTTCAATGTTGAAATTTCCGTCAAAATCCGTCAATGCCCCGTTGGTCGTTCCCTTTACCACGATATTCACCCCGGGCAAAAGATCACCCGTTGATTGATCCGTTACTGTTCCGGTAACCCGTTTCTGGGCCAAAATTGAGTTTGGGCTGAGCGCCAAAAGCATCAACCCAAAAACCCACCCGTAGTTCTTAATTCTGTTCATCTTAAATTTCATGTGCTAGTTTGTTTGGTAAAAAATTTAGTGTACTACAATCCTACAAATAAGCTCTTAAGAAGGCCCTTTTTTAAATATTTCATAAATAAGTATTTAAAAAAATAGAAAAGCCTTAAAAAAAAGCATTCATTTTGAGAATAATCGAAACTAGGGTCTTTTTTATAGATTCATATTTCTTTTCTTGTCTAATAGTAATTAAATCTTGTCCCAGGGTTATGACATTGTGGAATTCAGGTTGAAACGCCTTGTAAAATAGGAGTGCCAATGGTTTCTGTGATCAATTCACACCGCGTTCCATTAAAAGTAAGCGAACAGAATACCCTTGCATTGGAATTGACAGGTCATCTTTAGGGGAATGTGGTTCCATAGAAAAAACTTCATTGGACAGCAAATCCCTAAAATGCAATGAATCCATCGGGGCTTCCGGGGAAATGGATTTCATCGGATCCAGCGCGGCGGTTTGGGAAAGACCATCCAAATTTACAAGAACAAGGATTATTTGTCCGCCCTCTTTGCGAACAAACGCAGTGATTTTACTTTTTGGTAAAACCCTTACCTCATCCATCAAATTACCTCGTAGGGCGGGATATGCCTTGTGCAGCCTTATCAGTTTTTTATAATGCTCAAATAGGCCATGCTTAGATTGCTCTTGAATACTTTTTTCTTTTGCGAAAATAGCTTTGTCTGAATATGGGTGGTTTTCAAATCCAATTTCTTGCCCGTTGTAAATCATTGGTATTCCCGGTAAGGAAAAAAGTAGGGTTGCGGCCATTTTAGTACGCTCCAGGCCATGGCCGACAATGAATCTTGGCAAATCGTTATTTTCCAGATAATGCAATTTCCGATATGGGTTCCCCCCGGATTTGAAAAGGGCCTTTCCCAACAACCCTGCCCGTTTATGGACCTTAGGGTGGTTAAAAATAGTTTTACTTGATCTTTCATCGTATTCATACTCCCAGGACCACTGGGAAACCCATTCCTTGTCCTTTGTCCAATCATAAGCTGCATCAAACCCAAGTTCATATACCGCTGGGGACGAACCTTTATCTTCAGCCAAAAAAAGAAAGTCGGGTTTAATGCTCTTCAATTCGGTCCTCAACCTCTTTCCAAACGAAGGGTTTCGTGCATTGACCCCCCAAATGGCATCGAAACGATACCCATCGATATCAAATTCATTGAGCCAATACTTGCAAACCTCAAGCATCCATCGTTGAACCTCTTCATTGCCATAATTTAAATTCACCAGATCCTTCCAAAAATAATTGACAAATCCAAATTCATCCTTATTATATAAGGATGAGTACGGTTTTCCATCGTTCACCTCATGCTGATAAAAATCATGATAATGGGATTTATCCCCATTTTTGACTAAATCCTTGGCATATGGGTGGTGGATGGAACTATGGTTAATGACCAGATCAAATAGTATCCTGATTTTTAATTTTTTTGCCTTTTTTATCAATGAATGCAATTCTTCCCTTGTCCCAAAATTTGGGTTGAGCTGCATATAGTCAATTACGTCATATCCTTGATACCCCTTAAATGTCCTATAGATGGGTTGAATCATAATGGTATTCACTCCAAACTCCTTTAATTCATGTAATTTCTTTCTTATGTCATTAAAAGTTCCATCCTTAACAAAGGAATAAGGTGTGATTTGGTACAGGATGGCATCATCCATCCATTGGGGACTATCCTCATCCATATTGAATGCATGGACACCTTGATTGTCACGTTTTACATAGGTCTGTAGAAAAATGGAGTCATTTTCCGTGGTGCCGATCAAGTTAAAGCGGTACATTCCGACTTCTGCGGGTATTTCAACCACAGGCAACGAATCCTTATCAAAAGAAAAGTCAGTCAGAGCAGGATTGGAAGAATCGGGCGCCCAATGAAATTTTATCGGTTCACCGTAAGGGTTTTCCACAATATCGGCATGCAAAGTAATTTTCTCCCCATCCCAAACAGGATAAGGTTTGACTATGGGTATCGGGTCATATCCCAACGTATATTGAACCGTATCTGAAACAACTGGTGGATGCCCTGGTACTTCGGCCCAAACTTTGGTTTCCTTATCGGTCAAACAAAGTTCAAACTTGAATACCCCCTTGTCATCCACACCAGTCGAGAAGTATTTACCATTTTGATATATGATTATTTCTTTAGGATTTATTCCGTGTACCTGGCCCTTTATTTCTTGTTTTGGATGCCAGACAATGGCATCACGGGTTTTCAACTCAATGGAGCTGGTATCCTTCGACCCAAAAAAAAGGCCTGAGAATAAAATTATTAACTTGAGCATCATGGTACCTTCTTTATTAAAAAATTCCTGGTAAAACTATGGCGTTATACATATAACAACACAATTCTATCACCTATTCATCGATTCAACTTTTCGTTTCGCACTTAATACTTATTATAACTTATCATTGTCAGTAACGAATTGGTTGGTCCGGAATTCTATTCATTATATTTAACCACGCGATACAACAACCTCTTTTTGAGATTGCATGAAGTAATTAAGATTCAAAAACCACTGTAATGAAAAAAAATACTCTCTTTATTTTTTTTGGCCAACCCTTCAGAATGGCATTGCCACTAATTGCCATGTTGCTGTTACAATTCAATGCACATGGTCAAAAAGCGTTGGAAGGAAAAGTATTGCTAGCGGTCTTTTCCCATCCTGATGATGAAGGGACCATTGCTCCCATACTCGCCAAATATTCAAGGCAAGGTGCCCAGGTTCATTTAGTGACGGTAACTGATGGGAGATATGGCTCCAATGAATTCAACAATTTTATCGAAGATGAAGAACTAGCGGCTGTCAGAAGGGAAGAATTGAAATGTTCTGCCGCTACTTTAGGTGCCGAGTTGACCCATCTAAAGTACCATGACCAGCTAAAGGCCGCCGAGGGATTTGACGGACATATATCCCAAGCCCGTGGGATTATTGAGGACCTCAATGGCATTATCGAAGAAGTGGAACCCGATGTGTTGATCACTTGGGGGCCCGATGGTTGGACCAACCACATGGACCACCGACTGGTTGGAGCCTCGGTTACACAGGTGTTCTTGTCAAAGGATTGGAAAAAACCGGTATCCCTATACTATTGTGGAATACCCTTCAATGCCATTGAAGATGCTGAAGAAAGAATCTACTATGGGGTTGCGGAAAAATACTTGAAAACCAAGGTGGCCTTTTCAGATGAAGATATGGACAAAGCATACCAATCCTTTAGATGTCATAAAAGCCAAATAGATCCAAAGATGACCAAGGAAGATCTTTTTAGGGAATGGTACAAAGGGGTAAGGTACATATATCTGCGTAAGTTTGAAGGCCCAAAGAAAAATTCGGACACCGTATTTGACTAGACACCGGTAACTTAAAAGCTGAATGAAAAATTCCTTAGTTATCAATTACCCGCACTAAACAACACTGTTCCATTTGTTGGCATATTGGCAAAAATCTCAGGCCCTTCATCCCCCAACTATCCAAAGGACACTTATTTTATGTGCTCCCCCTCTTTTTTTTGCCATCCAGTTCAAGCAATGAAAGCTTTAATCCTTCATTTTCACCTTGAACAAACCTGGGCAGAACATGAACACCTCGATTGCCGGGTTTACGTGAATCTTCCGTGATTGGTGTATTTACCCACCCCACATCGAAGTAAAGCCGGGACATCCCGGAAAACTTTGTACATAAATGCATGGCCCAAAAGTCTAGTCAGTCAATTGGGAATTATTCTTTGGCAATTTTGGAGAACCCATTTCATTACAGCCTGGAACAAGGTTCAATCGCTGGACTGAAATGCCATTCAGAAGGAAAACCTTGCAAAATCCATAGGGCTGGAATGTTTCCAACGTTTTGGTGTATCCTTTAATTTGGTTTGTGGTGGTTGATCCACCAAAAAACCAATAAAACCTCAATTGTCAACCGAATACACTAGTACATCCGGATAGCGCTGGATAGCAGTTGATCTGACTATGGTGCTAAAATTATTTCAACTCTAGAATTATGGTCATGATAATATCATGCACATTGAAGACCCTAGGCTGGGTCAATAAATAAGGAACCAACAATAACCATACAAATGAATAAAGAAAACACGTCCAATAATCCTTTATCCATTACTTAACAAAATGTGAGAAAATGTGCAGTTTCGAAGGCTAATATACCTGAACCAAAAAGAACGAAACCATGTACCGCTTGCCGTCCCAACTCCCTAAAAAATAAAGACAGTCATTGGGGCCAATTCCCCCGAGGTGATATTGGACTTACCCAACCGCAAAATCGTATTGCAAAGCATTTTACCCTCCGATGCCAACTCCATTTCAAGGTAATTTGATCAAGTATTGAACTCATGGTACAATATGGAAGAATGCAAGGAATACGGACAATATCTTCAAAAGATATGAAACCTTGATACTGACACTGGCACATACTGTAATATGCCCCAGCCTCACAAAGAGGGGAAACATGTTGTACCAAAAGCCGCTCGAACACCCAAGCATCCCAAGTTCGGCCAACATAACTTAATAAGGTAATTTATTTCATAAGTTCCAACAGAATCCTTAGTTTTATTTAAACGTTTAAAAAATGACATGGACAAATACGGTAAACGAGACCAACTGAAAAGTTGTGACGTGTAAACACCAAAAGCTTCGGTCAACCAAAAGGCTGAACCTGTTTCTGAAAAATTTTCAGGACTCATTTCATGGCCGACCAAATACAAAATTATTGTTCATTTCGGTGGAAAATCCAAGTTGTCCTATCTTATGGGCAACAGTAAAAGTTAAGGACCAACCAACATAAATATAAATGAGAGCTTTATCCCTACTATTCCAATTCTTGCTTGGCATCTCTTTGGTAGGATGCGGTAATTCCACTAAAGGGGAAAAATATACAAAACCAAATATTCTGTTCGTGTTCATTGATGACATGGGTTACGGTGACCTGGGTATTTATGGCAATGATGAAGTTGTTTCCCCAAACATCGACCATCTCGCAAATGAAGGTTTACGGATAAAGCAGTTCTATGCCAATTCCCCGATCTGTTCGCCATCAAGGGTAGCCGTCCTTACCGGCCAATATCCTTCTCGCTGGGGCATAACGTCGTACATTGACAATAGAAAGAGAAATACCGAAAGGGGCATGAAACACTATCTCGATTTGGAGGCCCCTTCCGTGGCAAGACAACTTCAGGGTGTGGGATACTACACCGCCCATATTGGAAAATGGCACATGGGGGGTGGAAGGGATATTTCAGACGTCCCTTTGATAACGGAATACGGTTTTGATGAATCCGTAACTCAGTTCGAGGGCCTGGGCGAACGCTATCTTGCCACCTATGAAACTTTTGACTACCCCGGGGGAACCCGAGATTTGGAAAGACAGTCCGCTGCATTGGGAAGAGGGGAAGTGCACTGGGAAAAACGGGAAAACTTCACCAAAGTCTTTGTGGACCGAACAATACAGGCTATTAAGAATTCGCAAGCAAAGGAAAAGCCTTTTTACATCAATCTATGGCCGGATGACATTCACACCCCCTTGGAACCTCCAAAGGAACTGAGAGGGGATTTGAGCACAACGGCAAGGTTTTTGGGTGTCATGCAGGAAATGGACAGGCAAATGGGCCGATTGTTCGATTACATTAGGGAAGACCCGGAGTTGGCCTCCAATACCTTAATCATATTCACCAGTGATAATGGACCGGATGGGGAGGTCAACCAGGCAGCACATCTCAGGGGCACCAAGGTATGGACATATGAGGGAGGATTCAGAGAACCCTTTATTGCATGGTGGCCGGGTAAGATTCCCCAAGGTGCAATTAACGAAAAAACCGTTGTGGCCGCCATTGATCTACCATTATTTTTTATGGATGTGGCAGGTGCAGATTTGGAAACGGGTGTCGATTATGATGGTGTCGATATAAGTGGCGCCATTTTGGGCAATAAAGAGTTGTCCAGAAATAAGCCCCTATTTTGGATCCGTCCACCGGACAGGCCCGGTTACAACGGTATTGACAACCCGGACCTGGTCATCAGAAAAGGCGCGTTCAAACTCTTGATGAATGTGGATGGAAGTAACATCCAATTATATAACATTGTCAAGGATGAAGGAGAGCAAAACAACCTTGCCAATAAAAATCCCGAAAAGACAAAGGAACTAAAAAGTGAGCTATTGGATTGGTTCAACAACTATCCACACCAAATTGATAAGACCCTGTACTTGGACAACAATCTTTAACGATTTAAACTACTTCTTTTTTTCCTATGTAGGCTGGATTTTGCCTTCCTGATGATATAATTTAGGACTGCAATCTTTCATTTCGGGATTCGAAAGGGGCCTTTCACAAAACCATAAACAGGTAAAATTTAAACCTGAACTGAATACAAGGGTAAATAATGTGTACTTCCATCCATGATCTACAATCAATTCATGCAAAAAAATAATTGACTGCCCCCAGATTCCAACCTGCAGAGTAGACCCATTGGCCACAAGACACTCACATCCAACAGACCAAGGACAGTTCATCTTTTAGATCCCTTTTACATTTTCCAAAAAGCTAATACCTCAACTCCATACGCCTACCCCCGTGCAATTCCTCCAGGACCAACTTCAAACGTTCCTTATCCCCCAGTACAAACTTGGGCAGCACATAGACAAAGTGAACCATGTCCCCATCCTTGACCACAACCGGGATACCGCACCCATGGATGGGTTCCAAGGGAATCTCCTGATAGGATGCTCTTCGCTTTGCATTACCATTGACCCGAAGAACCTCCAGACGGTCCACTTCAAAATCAATGCCCGATCGGTTCCGTATCCCAAAAATCAGGTACACTTCCCTCCCGTCATAGACTATATCCTCCAACCGAAGTCGGACACCCCTTTTACGTTTGGTCACCATGTTCTTTGGTTTTCCATAAAGCAACAACCTACAGAACCTATCATATTGGGATGCTTCAACAACCATGGAGTCTTCTTTCATTTGTAATTCCCTTGCAGGTCCAATCTTCCCAATGCCATCCCTTTCTCGTACAAAATGGTTCAATTGGGTAAGCTCTTTGGCATATTTCAGGATATAGGCATATACCTTATGGTCCGAAGTGATTACCAAGAGATTGCTTTCAACACCTTCCACCCCTTGCAACAATCCAAAATAGCCCGCCTCTTCCCTATCATAGGAAAAGACAAAATCCTCACTGCCCACAATGGCTTGGTGTATCGGACTTGGAAAGAACATAGCCACATTCTTGGATGCATTGGTATAAATCGTGTCCAAGCTCCGTTGGCCCCATACAACATTCAAGGAAACTAATGAAGCGGTAAAGGCTATCCATATATTTACGTTCATAACTACTGTTTTAAAATGATTTGATATTTATCCGGCACCTGTACCTTAATGGCCCGACGGTCCCGCTGAAAGATGTGTTTGATACCTCTGAACTGTGGCAGACCAGGAAGGTTCACCTCGGAAAGGGTCTCATCCACACTGGTCTGAACGATTTCTCCCTTCAGGTGGTTCTCCACATAGATTCCCGCCTCCCTATCCTGAAGGTCATGGACCTGGAACTTCATATGAAAATCCCCGACTTGGTCAATTTCCACCATAACTCGATTGGGCCTTAGCTTGGCAAAACCATATACCCGTGTGCCCCGCGACAGGATTGTTCCACCAATCTTAACGGCCTCTTCCAAACGCATGGCCAATCGATGGCCTTCCCTGAGAGTCTGGTCCCCATCCACATAGGCCAACAATTTCATATCGTCAACATCCTTGGAAAGTACCGGCTTGGAGCTAAAAAACAGTTGGTGGTTCAACGCAAATTCTTGTGGGGACACCGGTTTTTTCAACTCCTCTATATTCTCTTTTTGCTCTTCAGGTTCGCTATACTTTGATACAGGCTCATCTACTATTTGCAATCGGCGAGCATTATTGACAAAACGCTTGGATTGGTATACGCTATCAATAATACGCTGCTTTTCATATTCCATATAATCCGGGTTGAAGTACCCCTTATCATCCACCATATGGTCGGGGTACAACTGGGGAGGCGTTACCTCCCGTTCTTTCGTAATAGCATCCAGGGCATCCATCCTGGATTCGTATTCCACGGTGTTCCCATCCAGATCGGGCATAGGGATTCGGTCCGGGTTTAATTCGGTTTTCTTGTCCTTTCCAAAAGTGACTAAAGCATATACCGTAATGAACAGTACCACGCAGACCATCACAAGGACAAATACAATCTTATTCTTCTGTGTTTTCATTGTTTTCAACTTTACGGAGTGAGTTTTCAAAAAAATCAGTGATCAATAGCCCATGGGGATTATGTGGGAAGTTCCGTTCGACCTGCATAAGGTGGCCAGAGGTGACCAGTTCATAGGTATCCATAACGGAACCTCTATGGATTTTGAGGATAGTCCGGGTCCGGAAACCCATGGATTCCTTTCCCACCTCGATCTTGGTATCGATGCGGTCCACTTTTTGGACCAGGGAATACTGCAACAATCGATTATAGAACCCATCTGCCTTCTTTTGTTGGAAGACCTCGGCAACGGTCGCATTGCCCAACCATAGGGCTCTTTCCATGTTGCGTTCATAACTTCCCGCATCGACCCCATAGAACCACCTGTGGAACTTTTCCAAATGGGCCAAGGCCTCCACTTCGAGGTTTTTCCGTTGCTCCATCCAGGTCAAAGGAATGACCTCACCTTCCCCATTGACCACAAAGGCATGATCCAAGCTCTCTCTATGGGTTTTGTACATCAATAGGGTTGCGACCAAACAAACCATACCCGAAACGATGACCACGGAAAGCACCACCCATCGGTTCAATCGCAATTGTTGTTGTATGTTTTTAAAAGGTGTTTTCATAAAAATGCAAATTATCCTGTGAACAATCTAAGGGTGAAACTTGTGGCCCGTCGATAGAGCTTGAACTTGAGAAAAACGATAAAGCCAACGGTCCCGAGTTCAATGATCGGAGCAAAGAATTCGCTCCCCCAATCAAAACCGAACAGGTTGTCCCAAAAATTGGTACTGATCTCCGTATAGAGATTGTTGACAAACACATTGACCAAGAAAAAGGCCGGAACCAACATATAGACCCCTGCATAGAGCTTGAAATAGTTATAGGCCAGCGAACGAAACTTTTCAAATACGGCCAAGCTGATCACCAAGGGAAAAAAGGCCTGTAGGATCCCCAACAGGAAATACCGTTCCGCTAAGAACAAAGGGTAAATGAAAAGATCCATTAACCAAAGGATGACCCCAAGGATAAAAGCCAGTATCTTCAATCCATACATTGGGGTGACCAAGGCCTCGTACAAAAGGGCCATGGCCTTTTTGGCGGCTTCCATGGCACCCACATCCCGTTCCAGGTCCACATCCTGAAGCTGTAATGGGAGGAGTGCCGGAGCCGTGTCCCGGTATTGGGCCTCAATGGCCACTAAGATGCCATCAAACACCCCCAATATTTCCGTTGAAAAGATGACCAAAAGTAGCACCAAGAAATTCTTGGCCAATTCCGTTGGCGTAAGGCCCCAGGTATGTCCATCGGTGGAGGCAATGCCCTCATTGTATTTTTTCAGCACGTTGATCAAAAAGAACAGCACGGCCAAGGTCTTCATCCCCACGATGGTGTATTGCGAAAAATCACTGTCCTTGATGGTCTGGAAGACCGCATCCACATATTCCAATCCGATGCCCAAAAAGAACCCTGCCATCAGTATTCGATTTCCCGGTTATTGATGATATCCTGCATCCGACGGAAGGAGATGATTTCCCGATAGCGTCGGGTCTTTACTTCCAGCTCGGCCACCATTTCCTGTGACCTTCTTTTCTTTTCCATCAAGATGGTCGTACGTTCGGCATCGGTCATTTTCAAAAAGTCACTGGAGAGTATCTGGTTCACAAAGTCCAGATCATCAATGGCCGTATCCATGATCTGCTCGAAGGAACGGGACACCTGCTCCACTTCACTGGCTTTTATATATGGTGAATTCAGAATGTCCCTGAGTTCTGTCTGAACGGTACGGAACAAAATCTCATTGTTCCTTGCCAATTCCTTAACTGCCTTTAATTGCTTAATGGTATTGTTGACCTTGACAATATTGTCCTTCTGCTCCTTCAAGAACTCCACGGTCTTCAAGAGTTCCGTGGTCTGTTTGGCCGATTCCAACAGGGACTTGGTCATACTGATGAAGTTCGTATTGTCATACACCGGCATCCCTTGGGCCGTAGCACGGCCAGGCAAGGAAACAACCAAGATCAGAATAAATATAAAAATCTTGGGATTCGTCCAATGTGTTGGCTTTATGTCTTTTTTCAATAGTATTTTCATATCATTATTTTTTTTGATTAACAAATTCCGTAATCGCCTTTTCCATATCTCCATACTGTTCAAAGAGTTCCATGATCTGTCCATTTTCCAAACCATCGGTCAGATAGGCGGCATATACTTCAGGTGGCACTTCCAATCGGAAGACATTGCTCTCCTTCCCGATCTTGATAAAGATTTCGGTGTATTTCCTTTCTCCCGTTAAATTGTTCCGTATAGATCGAAGTTGGTTCAGGTCGTGATCGGAAAGGTTGAGTCTTTTCCCCAAGTCATTATACCCCTTTTCATTGTGAAGGCTATAAATGACCTGTGTATTCTCCAATATGCTGGCTGCGGTGGCATTTTCCGGCAATTGATTGATGGATTGGAGCACAATGCCAATGGCCCCGTTTTGTTTCCGTATGGCCTGGTAATAAAATTCCACACTCTCCAGTACATTGGGAAACTTCAACTGTTTGGCAAACTCATCAAAAAGAATGATGCCCCGCTCGGAACGATTTCGCCAAATGGTCCGTTGTATGGCCGACTTGATCAGCTTGAGCATGACCGATAGGATTTCCTTGTTGTCCCGCACCTCGTCCAGTTCAAAAACGATCAGACGTTTGTCCTCAATCTTATAGGTCTGATCGGCGCCAACATTGAACAAGAAACTGTACAACCCACCTTCCACATATTCCGAAAGGATGTGCAAAAAGGCATAGACGCTGAAATCCGCTTCACGGACCTGGGTTTCTTCTATCAATGTATCCTTGCGGGCATCAACAAATTGGTACAGGGAAGTGAGGGAATGGTCGGTCCTGACCTTTTTGTAATAATACAACAATACCTTTTTGATGGCCACCTGTTTCGATTTGGATGCCTTATCCTCGGCCATGAGTTCCATAAGGAACAGTGCAAGGTCCTCCAATCGCTCCGGGGTCAGGTCGGAATCACTTGAAATATAAAAGGGATTGATGCCCAGATTTTTCCCCTGTTCATATCGAAGGATCACATGGTCCTCCGGATACAGTTTGGAATACTTGGTATAGGAACCCCCGAGATCAATGATGACCAGCCGAACCTCGGCCTCGAAGTATTGCCGAAGGATATTGTTGGCCAGAAATGATTTGCCTTCCCCTGTCGGGGCAAAAATCGCAAAGTTACGTGCCTTGATACGTTGCTTCCCCTCATCCCATACATCTTTGAGCACAGGAATATCGTACTGTCGGTCATTGAAAAGAATGCCTTCAAGGTCCGAACGATAATTGGTGTTATTGATGGCCATGCATAGGGCATGTTTGAGATCGGTGACATAGAGATCTCCGTTGGAAAAATGGATGGCATGGCAGGGATATGAGTTCAAGAAATAATGTTTGCGTTCCTCCCCACTAGGGGCATAAGGTCGAGTATCCAATTCCTTGAATTCTGCCTTTATCTTGGAAGCGATTCGTTTTAACCCTTCCTTCTCTTGATGCCAAAACACCACGTTCAAGTGTCCCCTGACCAAACGGGAATTATCGTCCGAATTGATCTGGTCCACAATCTTTTGGATCTTTTTACGGACTACCCGGTTCTGTGTCCCAAAATTGGAGCTCTTGGAAAGCTCTTCCATTTTCTTATCGAGAACCTTTCGCCATTTATGGTTGTCCTCGAGGTACAGTATATGGTTGACAATGTGGTTCTCCTTTAAATCCAAACCGAGCCCATCCAAAAAACCTTGGTGAAAAACAAAATCGTCCGAGGCAAACCTATTATTGGGCCTACTGCTCTGCACCTCCCCGCCAAAACACAGCTCGTTGTTGACGGCCAGCACATCAAAATAATGGTCCCCGATTTCAATGCCTTTAGTATTCAATACGATATCCGTATCCACATCCGAATTATACCCATTGAAGTAATCGTGCGCATGCTCCAAGATTCCTTTTTCTGTCATCGGGTTTACCGTAATCCATTTGGAATTGTTGATATAGCTTACCGAGTCATGGACCGCCGTAATGAAATCGGCCACCTGCACATCCAATTTCCGGTGGTACCCCTTTTCCATCTTTCGAAAGGGATTGACATATTTGGCAGCGTTCAAGGTCTTGTCCAAGGGAAGCACAAAAAAGAGATGGCTACGGTGGGCCAGATACCCCCTGTCCATGAAATAATCATGGGTCGCTTTGGCCAAAAACGTGGATTTGGGCAGTCCCTCTCCTGAAAAGTGGGCCTGTCGGTAGATATCCTGTCTATGGATGACCGTACTGGTGGGCAAGGCCTTGAAGGCTTGGAACCAAATACCGTGTATTTCCTCAAAATCCTGCTCTGAAAGGGAATAGACCTCCGGAAGGTCCACTTCATAACACAGCACCACATTACCATTATTGGCAAAGACCACATGGTTCTGGATATCCAGTATAGGATGATGTGTGTTTAACTCAATACTGGACATGGGACAAGGGACTTAAGCGTTTGTTGCTGATCATATCAGGAAATGTCTTCCCAGCGGTAATCTGAAAAGGTCTTTTGACCCACTGGCCCAATGCCCCATAAAGTAGGACATTGAACAACAGCAGGCCCGCGATGACACCAAAATGAAATGTGAATATGACAATCAATAGGGAGCATATCACGGAGACCATCATCAGGGCAAAAAGGGTAATGGGCAGGCCCATGACCATGGCCCTCATTCGAATATTTCTATAGACCTTGTAACGTTTCATCAGACCACGATTCCTATCAGATAGGTAAAGATGCCCACAACGGCCCCGGCAATCAAGACAAAGACCAGGACACGTGTGATCCCCTTTTTTAAGTCTGCGTTCTCGCCAAAAAAATGACCGGCATTGAACAGGAAGCCCACCAAGAAGATGACCCCTAAAATGATAGGGAAGATGGCCCGGATGGTATCCGAAATATCATTGACCGAATCTTCGATACCACCGATTTGGGCCAAAAGTGCACTCGAAGTAAAAAGAAACAAAAGGGTAGTTAAAAAGGATTTTCGCATATCGCAAACGTTTTGGAATTGGACGATTTTTGATATGTGAAAATTAATAGAAAAACACAATCAAATAATTGATAATCAATCATTTGTGAATAAAATAAAATTTAAGGACAGAGAAAGGTACTTGCAAGCAATCGCCATCAATACATATGAAAAATCAAAGACGTCCTGTTCATAACGAGGAACTTACAGAATTTTCCAGAACGAAAAAAAGTCATTTTAGGGGTCTGACCACAGCGAACAAGATTTGAAATGGACAGGAACTCGGTCAACTTTTACGTATCTGGGGGAGCATTGAATTGGAGCACCACACCTTCATCATCACTAAAAGCGTTACAGGTTTCCAGATAGGCCTCCACATCATCCATATTCTCGGCCCTTATGGAAGCACTGAATTCTTGCGCCCTTTTCAACATATTTACATAGGTCTTTGGGTTCTGTTGTCTGGTCATTAGCCTTAAGGCCCCTAAATAATCTTCCCTGTACACGGTTGGGATGATGATTCTACTTTGATTTTGACTTACCAATTCAGCATTCATCATAACCCTTGCAATTCGACCATTTCCATCTAAAAATGGATGAACCTCACTGATCATGAACATGATATAGGCGGCCCTTGAAAAAGCATCTTTCAAGAGATTCAAATATTCAAATCCTTTGATCAAAGTTCCCTTGACCAAATTGAAGTCCACAAAATGGGTCTGGCCTGCTTTGTTGTTCTTGTCCTTAAAATCCCCTGGTTTTTTTGATGCTCTTGCACTAAGGAGAATCCTATGCCTATATTGCAGCATATCGATCATCTCTTCCGGGGACGAAGGAACCTTTGCCATTTCCTTTTTGTTACTAACGATTTGATAGGTTCCCAGCACATCATGTGAATCTTCATCCCTTGTGGCCAATGGCAAACCGCTCTTAATAATGTTCTTGGCCTCTTCCAATTCAAAAACGGTACCCTCTATGTAATTTGAAAAATAGGCCTCATAAAAGGCAAAGTTTTTAAACGCCCTTGTGGACCCATTGTTTTCCGGAATCTCTTTATGTCCCACCTGTTTTAAATAACGAAAGAGCTTTTCAAAAAGTTCCAGTCTGGCCGGGTCATAGGGAATCCCAAATGCCCGGGCCAAGGCCACTGGAGAGCTTAATATTTTTGAGGGTTTTGTGGTCAACAATGCGCTGATCAGGGCATTTAATTTTTTAAACTCATTTGGCATGTCCAATTCCTCTGAGATGGTCTTGGCACGATCCCTGATTTCATTGAGTCCCTTTTCCCCTTTGACCCGCACTATTTGCTCCAACTTTTCCTCAAGTTCAGGAAGTGGCAAGGTTTTGGATTGGGGACCAGGCCTTCTTGACACTTGCAAGTTTTCCAAAAAAGCCCTTTCCTGCTGGGATACATATAGGTTTCCAAATGATCTGGTATCCCCCTCGATTGGTCCTTTCCCCTCCAAGAACCGAATAGTGATTCCGGGCAATTTGATGTTCTTGGTGTAGGTGTAGGTGACAAATAAATGTCCGATGGCAGTAGGTTCGAACTCCAAAGCCGATCTATGGCTTAAAACCGCATCGGGATATTGATGACCCAATATGGTGAAAATATGTTTTCGTATGAGTTCCTCAGCACTCTGTTCAAAATTGGAGGTATAGATACGAGGAGCTATCTTTCGAATGATACCTTCCTTTTCCAATTTTGATATTTGCTTGCTCAGGGCCTTATCACTGGAAGAAAATATAATTTCTTGTAAGTGGATTGGGATATTTTTTTCCATTATAATGGGTATGAACAACAAAAATAGAGATTTTATTCCATTATAAATTATTTTTCAGAGATTATTTTCTATTATAAATAATGAATATTTTCCATTATGACAGAGAAAAATAGACAAATAGAGTATTTTTTTCTATTACAATATACTGTGTGGAGATTTTTTTCTAGTATAAATCAAAAAATGGATGCTACTGTCTTTTGTCCTTACTATGTTTATCAAAACCTACCAAGTTAAAGAGTTCACGCATCCGCGAACGCACCCTGTTCCCATAATGCTGTTCCAATTCATTGGCATTGAGATTTGTCGTGGCATGGGTCCTTATCCTGTTGTTCTTGAACAGTTCATAACGTGACAGCAGGATTTCACCCATGACATTGCACGCCTTCCCAAAATATATACCTTCCGGCTCCACCCCTAGATCATCAAAACAGTAGAATTGGGAATCCCCATAATCCCCAATAATTTTAAAGCCGATGTGGTTAAAGCCAAATACAATGTTCCGGCAAGGGATGACCACATAGGGTTTCCGATGCGGTACCATAAGCTTCAATAGTTTCATCAGACTGGTTTTACCGCAACCCACCGGGCCCGATAGCAGTAATCCCTTGTCCACATCTATGCCCAATTGTTCGCACCTATCCTTGTCCCGGATAAAATAAAGACTGAGCTTGTAAAGCACTTCGCGATCCTCACGATAGATCTTGAACTTTTTACCGAACATCAGTTTACCCTTGGCATCGAGATAGGCCAAGATCTTTTCAAAATCATATTGGATTTCACGGCCCTTCAAAGTCCCCAACTCATATCGAAAACTTCCCTCTGTGATGATATGTGGCGCACTGTACTTCAAAGCGGTTCATTGTAATCTTTATCCCCACTTGTCCTAAGGTTGTCCCCATTTGGGGAAGTGCCATCCACTTTGGCCCCTTTTTTAGGGTCGCTCAATTTTACTTTTTTATTTTTTTTCTGTTTGAAATCGGTTTTATTGTTTTCTGGGGTTTGTAAAGGTTTGTTGTTAGGTACCAACGCTTGTCCATTGCTTGTCCCATTTTTGGGATGGTCCGGGTACGGTGCTTGTCCATCACTTGTCCCAAAATTGAACATCTTGATCTTGCTTCCCTTGTAGGGGTTATGGGATGGGGCATATAGGATATAGCTCCAATGGGATAGCTCCTTGATACAGCGGTGATAGGTGGACTTGGAGCCGATTTTTGCCATATCCATGGCTTCTTCCCTATCCACATGGAAGGATTCCCGGAACAGTTTGTAGTTCCATAGTTGGAAGAGGGCCATATAGAGGCTGATATGGGTCGGGTTCAAACGGCCATCCTTGGCAAACTGGCCAAAGACCCCGTTCAAATGTCTGATATAATTGATTTCCTCCAAAACCTAGATTCGGTTATGGATTTTGTTCCTTTCAAGGACTTCCATGATCTCATGGTACTCATAATACAGAACCCCGCCTATCTTGGTATAGGGCAATGTACCGTTGACACGGAGGTTCTGGAGGGTCCCTGGGGAAATGCCCAATAGTTCCCTAACCTCATTGGATTTGATCCATTTTTTGTTGTGTTCCCCGTTTTCCTTTTGTATCAGCTCCTTGATATCATCCAATAGTTCCATTTTGAACTCTCTTAAATCTTCGGTTGTGATAATGGTCGCTCCCATAGTTTAGTGTTTTTAAAGGAAGGACCACCATACTACTTTAATTTCATTTGGTGGCCCTTCCACTGATTTGACTTTCAAGTACAAAACTGAAAAAGCTTTTTCGAAAAATATCCCTAGTTGGTACCAACTTGGTAACGATTTTTTTTAAATAAAATAGGGTGTTATTTGAAGGTTTTTAAACTATGATATCCAACAAAATCAAATAGTTGTTGTGAAAATCGAGGTATAGAAAGACCGAAAACAAAAATTCCCAAGTTGGTACCAACTTGGGAAAAAATATACCTCATTCATCCAAGGAATCCATCCGTTGGTTCAGCATTTCGATGAGCTTGTCCAAAAAGCGGGTCTTGCTACTTTTCCTGGAGCGTATGTCGATAAAGGTATGGTAGTAATTGCCGAGGTCCACATTGTAAAAATGTTCAAAATGGGACGCCAGTTCCTTGATGTCAACTGTTCCACTGTTGATGGAACTACTGGCATGGAGTGCGTAGAGCAGTTCGATCAGGTCGGTCTTGCTCCCGGTCCAGAATAATTTAGAGGGTTTTTCCATAGGTGTGTTCTTTTGGGGTTCGAGGGAATTGTTCAGGTCATCCACCTCTTTTCTCAGGTATACGATGAGCATGTCATAGGCCATAATCGTGGCCACGGTACCGTCCTGACAGGTCGAGAACTGGTCATCGATCAAAAAGTGAAAGGATTCGAGGGGAAGCCGCAGATCGCGATTGCCCCTGACAAAATACCGTTCGTCCAGTGACATGGCGCCACGGCGGTAATAATTATAGAATTCGAGGTTGTCATTGAAAAAGGTCTGGAACTTATCGATCTGGTACTGGAGGTATTTGATCTGGGCGGGGTTCTTCCCACGTGGACGCTTGCTCTCGATATTGAAGAGCTTGACATAATAAATAAGTTTACTGAATATCTGGGGCTTGACGTGCTTGAAGAAATATATCTCATCCGCTTGGCATCCGAAAGTTTTGCCGGCAATCTGTTTTTGCAGCTTCCGGATACTCTTCTCCACCAGGACGATTCCCTTTTCCGCCTTGAACAGGACATCCCCGTTCCCACTTTCCAGGGTATCCAATTGCGCCTCAAATTCCGATAGCAGCTTTTGGTATTTCATGACGGTTTCCCCTCAATGTTGGCCTTCCATGACCCCGAGCAGTTCCAAAATATAATTGTCATCGGTCTGGAGGTAGGCGTATCTATCCTGTATGGCAGCCCCCAATTTTCTTTTTTCAAAGGCGGCGGTCATCCCAAAATCAATTTTGGGAAAACCCCGTTCAATGGCACGTTCGATGGTCCAGTACAACAACTGCCGATAGGTTGCATACTCCTCCAGTACAGAATAGTCCATCCCTACAAATGCCGGCACATAGACTTTACCTGTATTGTTATAACAGAACATCACCCCCAATACCCTATCCGGTTCATCAAGTGATTCCAACAAAATGAATTCCCACAACGGGTCTTCGTTCATCCAATCGAACAGGGCATCGGGAAAGGAAAACGTGTTCAGGCCCAAATTCCTGGCCTGTACCTCCTCGAACAATGATTTGACCTGTTCCAAGTGTGAAGCGGGAAGTTTTGTGACTACCTGTTTGTTTGCCCGTACAAGAAAGGGCTGTATATCCTTCCTGTAATGCCTTCGGTTCCTGGAAGACAATCCATCCACATAGGTTTCTATGGATTCCACACCCTTAAGTTGCACGGCACAGGAACTGGGCATTCGTACCCTCAGGAACCCATGGCCATATAACATATCGTTCCAAAGGGTCTCCTTGGAAAAATCACGCAATACGGTCATTTTGGCACCTAAAGTCCGTTCCTGAACCTCCATCCACTCCAAGAGGACGTGCTGTGCCCTCTCCGACCATTTATGGGAAGTGTCCCAATACATGTGGCCCCCTTCGGTAAACAAACATCCCATCGAAAGAACCTGCGAGGAAAGATGGTAGGGATCATTGCGACGTTCCAATTCTATGGCCTGCGACACCTTTGCATTGGCCAGCATGTCGTCCTTCCATAGGGACAAAGTGAAAAAGGTCGTTAAAATCGGAACTCCGCTTTCGTCCCTGATCACCACATAACGAAAACTCCAATTGTGTTCCCGTTTGGTATTTCCCTGAAATACCCCTTCCAAGAACTTCAGACCGTCCCAATCATATACCCCTTGTCCACCCAAATAACGGTTCCACTCCTCCCGGTCCATTTGCCCGATGGAGTCAAATACTTGAATTTTTGGTCTGTCCACAACTTTTTGAACGCTTCTGGTCCGGGGTTCCAGTTTAAAGGCATGGAACACCCGTTCCGCATTCGTATGGGTCTCCTCCAGGGCTTTGGGAAAATGGTGTTTCATGGCCTCTACCAATGCCCTGATCTCCTTAAATTGGTTATGCCGAGAAATGGTGATTCGGACACCCGTGTTCTTGACGGGAACGGCAGGGAAGATGCCCAAGTTGACAAAAAAGCCCTCACGCATCAGACGGTTCACAAAATTATACCCAGTCTTGGGCATTCCCGTTCCAATATAGAAGACCGGGGATTCATTTTGATCGATCAAGGGCAGTTCCGTATCGGACAGACTACTGTTGAAATGGTCGATACGCTCCCGCAGTTCCCTTTGAAGTTCATATATCTCAGGAGATAGATGTATTCGGGCCGAAGCCATGGCGGCGGCAACGGAGGCCGGTTCCAATTGGGCCGAAAAGGTGAGCGGCCCGCCAAAGGTCTTTATCTTGTCGTACAATCGCGGATTTGAACAGGCCAATACCGCACCGCTGGCCCCAAAGGTCTTGCTCAGGGTCCCGAACAATAGTACGTTCTCGGTGAGTTCGCCCAATTGGTCCAAAACATAGCCCGTGCCGTTCTTGCCCACCCAGCTCATCCCATGTACGTCGTCAAAGTAAAAATGGAGCTGTGGATATTTCTTGGATAGCGCCATCAAATCCTTGACCGGGGCATAGTCCCCGTACATCGAGTAGATACCATCGGCCATATACCAGATGTGCCTTTTCGAATCGCGATACTTCTTGATCTTGTCCTCCAACATTTCCAAATGGTTATGCCGTATCATCTCAATGGGAACGCTCCGGGTCTTGAGCATCTTGGCGGCATTCTGTACGCTCCAGTGCACCTGATGGTCCAAAATGATCACATCATCATCGTCCACGGCACTGGGGATGACCCCCATGTGTCCCAAGGTGCTGTTCTTGGTGATGACGATGGGGTGCCCAAACATCTTTTTGACGGAATCCTCCAATTCGCTGTACAGAGGGTTGGAAATATACGATTTGGACAATGGGAATTGGGTGCCGTACCTATCGATGGCCTCCATGGCCGCTTTCTTCAATCGTGGATCCTGTTCCAGACCGAGATAGCCCGTGGTCCCAAAATGGTACAGTTCCCTACCATCGATCTCAATGGTCCTGCCAGAAAAGGAGTTGCCGCCAGCATACAGATGGAGCACTCCTGCATTTTTGGCGTCCGTGAACACTTCATGTACGGTGTTCAAAAAATTGTGGTGTTTGATCTTTGCCATAGGGTTTGGTTTGAATTGTCGTAAAAAGTAATGGGAATTGTACGATTATATGAACTAGTAAATTATATTACTCCGTTTCAGTCAAGCATTATTCCGTTTTAGGCAAGTAAAACTCCTTTTCATACAAGCAATCATCATCTTACAAAAAAACCATTGACACTATTTTTGTAAATTGAAAAGCTAACCAGTTTTCAAATGATGAAAAAAACACATGAAAATAACTATGCCATTTACCTATTGACCGATAATCTGTTACATATCGTTTACAAGAAGGTGCCCTATATCGACCTAAAGGCCGCCGAAATCATCGTCAAAGACCGGATGCAGTTACAACAGGGAAGGGAATTGCCCGTGCTCTGTGACATCCGAGAGGTACGCAACATCAACAAACCGGCAAGGGACTATCTTGCCCTGGAAGGCTCACAGTGGATAAGTGCAATCGCCTTTTTGATCGATCCCCCGATAACGGATGTCATCAGTTCGGTCTATTTGGAGACCCATCCCAAAAATGTCCCGACACGTTCCTTTACAAAAAAATCCGAGGCCCTGGCCTTTCTGGGAATCGAAGAAACCAATGCTGAATAAGCCTGAGACCACAGACCCATGCCGAACAGTGATGATTTTAGGGTAAAACGCATTCATAAAATGCTCTTGGAAATGGCCAAGGGCAATTTTTTCTATAGCCTTGAGCCTTCGGAAAAGAATGACAATATCGCCTCCCTCGTGGTCATGCTCAATATGGTCAACGAGGAGATCAGGGCCTCATTTGTCCACCAAGGTTTTGCCAATGCCCACCATACCCCGCAGTGCATCATACAATTATCCCTGCTCATGGATGCCAACGGCATCGTTGAAATGGTCACCAATGGTTCTTGCTCGCTCCTGTCCTGCTTGCCCAAGGAAGTCATTGGAAAACCCATCACCGAACTTATGACCGAGACTTCCAGGAAGAAATGGGCCAAAAAGCTGCCTAAACTCTTAAAAAGGGAACGTTCTGAAACGGTACTCCACTTGGAGTTGATGACCCATCAGGGCCTCATACTTTCCAATGATTGCCATATCTCCATCTTCAAATCCCTTGACGGTACCGGCCAAAAGATCCTGCTGGACACCGTTTTCTTCTCCAAAGGGGAACCCTTTGAAACGGGCTTGCCCAAAAAAACACTCAAAGTGGCTAAGGGCATCAAGGAACCTAGGGTTATCTTGGGTCCAAGGGACATCCAAATGATCAGGGATGTTCATGACATGATCCTGAACAATCTGGAGAAAGATTTGCCCCAGCTGAAGGACCTGGCCCTGCAAATGGGCACCAACGAGTACAAACTCAAATATGGCTTCAAACAACTGTACGGCACCACCATATTCCGGTGCCTGGTCCAAGAGCGTCTGAGAAAGACCAGGACCTTGATCCAGCACAGCGACCTTTCCCTGAAACAGATTGCCCATATGACGGGATTTAAGAGCCCAGCGCATTTCTCCCGGGCCTTTAAGGACAAGTATGGACTATCACCTAGTGAATTGCGCGAAACATCCCGATAGTTCCCATTTACTCCCTCTGGGACAAGGAAAACTCCCTTTCAAATAAATCGGACCCCCGAACTTTGTCATATCGATACAAAGGATATGAAAGGTTCAAAATATATTACGGTCTGGTTGCCCTACTCGGTCAGTATACTCTATGTCATTTTGTTCATCTATGCGGCCACCAGTAAACTGTGGGACTTTCGTCAGTTCAAAATACAACTGGGACAGTCCCCAGTTCTCACGGCCTATGCGGACTGGGTGGCCTGGCTCGTTCCCTTGACGGAATATATCTTGGCCTTCCTGTTACTCTGGGAGACCACACGGCCAAAGGCCCTATATGCCACCCTGGGGTTGATGACCATGTTCACCACCTATATCATTTTGGTGCTCAACTTCAGTGACTATGTTCCCTGTTCTTGTGGTGGCGTCCTCGAGGATCTGGGCTGGACAGAGCATATCATCTTCAACCTGTTCTTTATCCTTATGGCCTTTTTGGCCATTCTTACCATGGGAACAAAGCCTACCTCAATACCCAGTCGATCATGAGCACGAAAAACATATACTTCAAACTCCTTGGAACCATCAGTGTCTGTTCAGCCTTGGTCGTCCTTCTTTTTCTTTCCTCAGAAAAACAGGTCCACCGCAACAATGCCTTTACCAGAAGGTTTCCGCCCCATCCGGTCAGCAAGCACTATGATCTCGATCTCGGTTACAATTCCTATTATATCGCAGGATGCTCCAATAAGAAGTTATATCTGGGCAACCGGACCGCACCATGGCACATACTGGAGGTAAACCCTAGCACCAGGGACACTTGTCATATCCGATTGGAGCCTAACACAAAAGAGCTAAAATACCGTTCCTTGAAGGTAAACGTCCTCGCCCCCTATTTCTTTATGATGGACGGGACCATACCCTTGATCCTTAGGGGCAAGACCGGGGATTGGAAAGCGTACCCTTGGATGGCGGGGCAAGCGTATTTCAACAAAGCCCTTGCCATTGATTCCAATAAGATCTTTATCCGTACCATTTCTGCCAAATCGCAAAAAACCACTTTAGGGCTTATTGAGGAAAAAAATGGGTTCCATGTCAAATTAGACACCACTCTTCTAGTTGCCCAGAACAAAGGTCTGTTCGATGTTGATGGAATTCCCATAAAAGGAAATGGAACCGATATCATGGGCTATGTCCACTATTACCGCAACGAGTTCCTGACCATGAATCAAAATTTGGACCATGTTGTCCGGCATCGGACCATTGATACCGTGGAAAAGGCACAGATCCAAGTCACCCCTATGGACAACAACCGAAATTTTCAAATGAGCGCCCCTCCCACCATCATCAACAAGACCGCAACCGTGTACAAGGACCTTGTCCTGATACGTTCGGACCGGTTGGGCCGCAATGAAAGTGAGGACATGCTGGATCAGGCCGCCATCATCGATGTGTACAATACCGAGAAGCAAACCTATGAGTTCAGTTTTTACCTCTACGACATCAATAAGCACAAAATCCGTGAATTCATAGTGGATAACGGACTCCTGATCGGTCTGGTCGATGACAGACTGACCGTCTACCACTTGGAACCTACCTATTTCGAAGCCAAATCCATCGATCAAAACGAACGAACACCACAAATAAGCTTTAAAGAGACTACGGGCCCGTAGCGGGGAGTAAGATCGAAAACCCTTGAACAGAGTAGATCATAATTTTAAATATACAATGATGAAAACAAAAATGATCAAATTCACCATTCCGGCCATGGCCATCTTATTTGCCATAGCCGCTAGTGCCTTTACGGTCTTGGAGGAATCCAATACCGATGTAAGTGACCCAATCACTGCCTATATCGAAACAGGTAATCCCAATGATCGATGCGGTGATGTCGAGGTGGAATGCCATGATGGAAGCGCCATGGACTGCGTTTATGGTCTCGAAAACAAACCTGTCTTTAGAGATGACTTGGGAACGCACTGTTCTTATGTATTGAGCAAGAATCCCTAGTAAACAAAAAAGGAGCTTCAAATGAAGCTCCTTTTTCTTATTCTCCGAGATACTCCCCTATTTCATTCCAGTATCTTCTGCAGAGTGTCAGATGACCTTTGGTTGCCGATTCTCCGCTTTTCCTAATCCCTTTTTCCAATTTCTCCTTTATTTTCTGAAGTTCAATAGCTATTATATTCTTGGAAAACGGCGTATATATATAAGGACTTCTACCCGACACATCGCTTTCACTGAACACCCTGCCCTCTTCTTCAACGGCATAGGCAAATTGTCCAAGCAATGCCTTTTGAAGCGTCTGTCTTCGTTTGCCCACAACTACTTTTTTTTCGACCAGTTCCTTGAACATGGCCTCCATAACCTCGGCCAGAACATGTTCTGGCAATCCTTCAAGGCCATGGACCCGCTCCATGAATTCCATCCGTTGCATTCGCCTATCGGACACCAGTTCCTTTAGCAATATTATCTGAAAAATGAGTAACTGATCTGATTCGGTCGAATGATGGATCCTTCCCAAATAAGCGGGTTTTGATAACCATTGGGGCAGGTCAAAGGCATTTTCCAACAGGAACGTAAGTGCCCGTTTCTGTTCCTCCATGGGAACCGGGGTATAGACCCATCCATTTTGGTCTCCACTCTTGAGCTGGACAGTATATCCCCCGACCATGGAGAGGACATGACCCATTTCCCGGTACCAGAGTCCAATGGCCCTTTCATGTACGTTCATGAGCAGGTCATCATCTTTTTGCCCCTTACCTATGGATGCGATCATCGTCATGACCCGTTCCAAGTTTTTAAGGGCCAGTACCATGCTGCGAACTGGGTCATCGTTGTCACCCACCTCTCCTGAACTGTCTGGCCCTAATGCAGGGCTCTTCTTAAAATTATACCGGTACCAGGGGACGGAATCCTGTAAGCGCACAAGCTGTTCCAAATACTGTTCTCCTTGACCACTGTCGAGAGGTAGATATCCCCATTTGATCTGGTACAGGTCCATCGGCCCCACTCGCTGCATTAGCAGGGATGTTGGGATACTGTCCGATGGCTGTACAATATGATGGTGTCGCGAATAGCTCATGATACTGGGTACGTGCGACATCTGTTTGAGCCATTGTGTATCTCGCATTTTCTCAAAAGGATAGGCATACTCCCCGAAATTTCCATCCCGTAACCCAAGGGCATGGCCCACTTCATGAGCAATCACGGATTGAATCAATTCCCCCATCAGGTCCTCGGGAAACGGAAACTTTTGGGCCCTTGAATCCAAAGGTGCACAACGCACAAAATACTCCATAGCCAACCGCTCCAAACCGCCCAGATACACATCGGCCCGAAGAATCTCACCAGTGCGCTGATCGCGAACCGTTGAACACTGGGAAGTCCCATCCGACTTATTCTTCCACATTTTCTCGTCCACATCCCAATGCACCATGGCCGTACGTTTGAGTTGTTCGGTACCCGGCACCATATTATGGGACACTTCCCGTACCTCAATGGCATCCTTGAACCCTGCAGCCTCAAGGGCCGTTAACCATTCGAGCACTCCCTTCTTCACATGTGGTCTCCAAGGGTCAGGTATTTGTGAATCCAAATAGAATACTATGGGTTGGATTGGCGTCGCCAAACCATTGAACCTGTTTCTTTTCTCCAATCGCCACCGTTCAATGCTCCCGGTCCAGGTTTGGTTCTCATGATCCAGCCTAATGTCAACCACTTCGCTGTTGAATGCCATACGTTGATCATAAAGGCGGGGCTCCATGGGTTCCGGCAACAGGTATAGACTAAAATCAGCATCGATTGTCTTTCGACCATCCGACCCCTCAATGGTACGCTGCGTGCGTATGATCAACTGATCGGGATACCGATCCACCTGATCGATAAATGAAAGTTCACCCACTACATTTTGTTTTGCATAATATTCATACTGGATATGGGTCTTGAGGAACAGGTCGGTGGCGTCGATGACCACGGAATGGTCCGGGCCCTTATCCGCGATGATATCAAACCTTCCCAGCAATTGCTTATGGATCTTGGGTTTCCGGACAATCGGGGGAATGAGCGTACCGGTCTGTGACTCTATCAGTGAGAGTGAGAGGAGGATATGATCCCCTTGTCTGGACCACTGGATATGATGATAGCCCACACCTAGTCGTACCAAGTGCATGGGGGTATCAAGGACCTCTTCATCCAGTTCCAGTAACAAGCGATCGTCCTCCAAATGGGCATCGATGCCAAAATTGGTCTGCCCCCAAAGGGGACAGACCGCTAACCAAACAATACATGAAAACAGAAACTCACGGTTCATGTGCCGAAATACACCGCTCATGGTGTTGCTTTTCTTTTTATCAATAGCCTTCATTCTGTGGTAAGAGTTTTGGGTTCTTCAATAATTCATCTTCAGGCAGGGGCAACAGAATATCAGTAGGGTCCCAAAAGGGCTTTAGCAAACCAAGCACGGCATCTGCTCGACCAGTACGCTTGAGGTCAAAGTAACGGTGGCCCAACTCTGAAAACAGTTCTATCCGTCGCTCCTGTAATATTGCCTCCAAGAGTTCTTCTCGACCCATAGACCCAAGCTCATCCAAAGTGGCTCTTTCCCTGATGGCATTCAAATAGTCCAATCCATCTTCCAAATTTCCCAATTGGGCACTCGCCTCGGCCGCGATAAGATATGCTTCGACCAAACGTAGTAGTATTGGACATTCCTGGGTCTGGTCCGTGGCCATACGCTCCTTGTATTTATAGGGGAAGTACCAGGTCTGGGAACCATCGGTGATGGATCCCACCCATTGCTCCCTTCGGGCATCACCTGGTTCAAAGGCCTCCAATAGTGCAGTGTTCAAGGCCGTATTGGATGGCGGGGCGCTCACTGGGACAAAGGTTCCGGCTTCATCGGTATTCTCCCCTTCCATTCCGGTATCCAATTGCCACAGGGTCTCGGGGCTGTCCTTTAGGAACACAAGGTCCAGATTGGGTTCAAGGCCATACCCACTGTTACCGATGACCAGCTCTGCCTCATTCAGGGCCAATTGCCATTTATCCTGATAAAGGTATACCCTTGACAGCAGTGCAGCGGCAGTCCATCGATTAGGACGAAAGTTCGTGCCATCCCCTGATGTCTCGGACAATAGCTCAGTTGCCAACAATAGGTCCTCTTCAAGGTGTTGATAGACCGATTCCACATCATCGCGCACAACCTTCTGGTTGACCCTATAATCGGTGGTGGTGATATATGGAATTTCCCCAAAGAAATTGGTGATATAAAAGTGGACAAATGCCCGCACAAAATAGGCCTCGCCCAGAAACCTGTCCTTTAATGCCGAATCAAGGGATTTGGATCCGTTTACACCTTCCAAGATACGGTTGCAGTCATAGATAATGTTATAGGATACGTTCCATAGATCACCGGTGCCCTCTGTGGCCAATACCCCGTTGTTGTAATAGCTCCGTGTCAAGGGCTGACCCTCACTGAGATGGTCCAGTTCATCGGCATAGTGTCCGAAGAGATAGGACAGTCCGGTGGTGCTCCCTTTGGTAAATGCTTGGTCCCGAAATTGGGCATAGATATGGGCAAAGACCCCGTCCACAGTTGTACTTTCCGTGAATATATTCTCCCCGGCCAATTGGTTCTTTGGTGGATCTATCTCCAAATAGTCCTCACAGGATACCAAGAGTGCCACCAGAACAAAAATGCTATAGGTAATTGATTTCATCGTTTTGTTTTTCATTGTTCATATTGAATTAAAAGGTCAGGTGCGTTCCTATGGACAACATCCGCAGGGAGGGAATTGCCAAAGGGTTCGCCGTTTCAGGATCCAGGCCCAGATAATCCGTCCAGGTGAAAAGGTTCTGTCCCCGGAGGAACAATCGACAACCAAAGCCCTTTTCCGCTTTTTCCAACACCCTATAGGTTATCGATAGGTTCTTTAGCCGGATAAATGAGGCATCAGTGGTCGCAGCATCACTTTGACCTAATCTTTGAAAGGCTGCGTAGACATCAAGATCGGTCACCGAAAACCGCTGGAAAGCGGCATCGTCCCCCACCTGTTGCCAACGGTCCAACACCTCCATGGGCTGGTTGGCCATTCGCCCCGGGAAGGTTCCCGTTGACAAGATATTCTGGCCAATTTGTTTGGTGAACTGGAAGAGTACTTCAATGTCCATCTTTCCCCATGAAAACTGGTTCGCCCATCCCCCATAGTATTTTGGGTTGTAGTCCATCACTCTTCTATCGTCCGCTGCCATGATCTCACCATCACCATTGAGGTCTTTGAAGCTATACAGTCCCGTTTGGGGATCCACCCCATCAAACTGATAGCGTTTAACAATGTCCAGGGATTCCCCAATGACCAACTGGTTGGCATAGGTGGAACTCTCCAGATCGGGAAAGGCCACCAAACGGTTCTTGGGCAGGGTAAGGTTCAAGGACATGTCCCATCGGAAGCGACCTGACTTGATGTTCACCGTGTTCAGTCCAAATTCCCAACCCGTGTTCTCCACTGTGGCCGGAAGGTTCCCGTTGATCGAAGCAAAGCCAGTGGTCGCTGGAAGGGGTATGCCCACCAATTGGTTGGTGGTACGGTTCCTATAATGACTGCCACTCATGAAGATTCGGTCCCCAAAGAGACCGAGATCGATGGCAAATTCCAGTTTCTTGTTGTTCTCCCAGCTGTAATCGGGGTTGAAGAGCCTTGTGGGTGAAAGTCCATTCACACCTTCATACATTTGGGATCCCAAAGAATAGGTGTCCAAATATTGGTAGTCGCCGATCTGGTCACTCCCCGAGGTACCGTAACTGGCCCTTATCTTGCCAAAGCTCAGAAAGGGAAGACCCTTTGCTATCAATTCCTCTTCCGTGAAGAGCCATGCGACACCGATGGCACCAAAGTCTGCAAACCTGCGGTCGGTCCCAAAACGGCTCGATCCGTCCCTTCTCCCGGTCAAGTTCAGATAATAGCGATCCCTTAACCCCAGGTTGACCCGGCCATAAACGGCCTGGTAGCGGTACTGCTGGTCCGTATCGGAATAGATCCTAAAATCGGAGGCTGCCGAAAGGTTCTCTATCAACCTATTGCTCGTAAAGCCTGTGGCCAACTGCGACAAACGTTCACTCTTCTGTTCCTGAAAGGTAAGGCCCACCAATGCCTTTACCGTAAATTCATGGAAAGAAATGCCATAGTCCAATTGGGGCTCAATCAGCCAAGATACCCGCTTTCCCCTATTGTGCAACAGACTCGAAAATCGAGGTCCAGCTTCATATATGGGATCATATATGGTAGAGGGCGTTGTATTGATCTCCGTGAGGTGGCTTTCCGTATATCCCAGATTTGCCTTGAACTCCAGAGGGCCCACTATTTTGTATCCCAATACCGCATTACTGATCAATGTGGATGCCTTGGATTCATAGTCCTTCTCAAAATTGGCCAAGGGATTGGTCCAGGTCGAATTCTCCCAGTTCAGGGTACCATCGTCATTATACAGCTCTGGGGCATTCGGGGCCAGGGAAAAGGCCTCGGACACTAAAAACCCGTCACCGGGCAGATGGTTCCCATTGGCCGTATAGCTTGTGGAAAGCTGCACTGAAAACCGACCATCCTGAGTGCGATGGCCAAGATTGGCCAACACGGAGATCTTATCGTTTTTATAGTCCCCGGGAAATACACTCGTCTGTGCATGGTAGTTGCCACTGACCAAAAACTGGGTCTGGGCATCCCCTCCCGAAATGGATCCCTGCACATTGGTCAGGTAGGAGGTCTTTCCAAAGAAAACTTTTTGCCAATCGGTCTCTCGGTCCTGGTCCCAGGTACCGTTGACGTCATAGGCATTAGCGGGATATTCGGTCACACCATCGTTGGCATAGCCTTCCCTTCGCATGGCCAGATAATCGGCCGTGCCCATCAAATCCACCCTACTTCCGACCCTGCCCATCCCGGTCAATACATCAAGCTCCACCTTTGTACGCTCTCCACTGCCCTTTTTAGTGGTGATCAGCACCACTCCATTGGCCCCACGGGACCCATAGATGGCTGTGGCATCGGCATCCTTGAGCACCTCAATGCTCTCAATATCGGAGGGATTGATATTGTTCAGGGGACTGATGGCACCGCCCCGGAGAACGATCGATGCCTGGCTCTCCCCGATACTGGAGGAGGCATAGGGCACCCCGTCCACAATGTATAGGGGTTCATTGCCATCAGAGCGGATACTGTTCCGTCCCCTGATCCTAATATTGAAATTGGCACCGGGTAGCCCAGAGGATTGTTCGATCTCCACCCCGGCCATTCTACCCTGAAGGGCGGCCAAGGGATTGGAGATGGGCTGTTTCTCAATGGCCACTGACTCCACCTTCTCTATCGAACCGGTACGTTCCCGTTCAGAAACCGTATAATAGCCCGCATTGAGCACCACTTCCCCCAATTGGGTCACATCCTCCTCCAAGACCACATCGATGAAATCCGTTCCTTCAATAGGCATATACAGGGACCTAAACCCCACAATTGAAAAGATCAGGGTTTCCCCCAAGTCCACCTGTATACGAAAGGAGCCATCCAAATCGGAGATGGTTCCCCGATCTGTGGATTCCACGATGACATTTACCCCGGCAAGCGGGAAGCCGTTCCCATCGGCGATCTTACCGGTAATTATGGCCTGTGGAAGCTCCATAGGCCTACCTGCCATCAATTGCTCTGGAATCAAGACCAATAAAAAAAGACAAAAGAGCAGGAACAATGATTTCCTGCTTAAAAGTTTCAATGATTTCTTCATAATTTTGAGTTCGTTTGATTAAAGCGTTAGTTTTAATTGGATTACCCTGGACATCTACCATCCTGTCCAGGGTTTTTTATGCACACTGCCCAAGAAATCACCATAAAATCGTAACTTCCCTAAGGACATCTATGTTCAGACATGGGCCATCCTGTCCAAGCAGCGAGAGTACTTGGAGATAGAATTCCCAATTGATTGAGACTATGAATCTGTAATAGGGCCGGATACCCCAAAAGTGTATGCGTCAGCTATGGGACAATAAGGATAAAAAAGACCGGAAAAAGTACAACGTATATCCCACAACAATAATCAAGGATTAAATGGGGTTCTTGGGCTTCTTTTTAAACAGGATATCGAACACCGAATACGATGTCCCAAAAACAGGACAAGCACACGGTGTGAACCCTACATGAAAAAATTGCCAAGTGTTTCCCATAAACCAAAAAAGGTTAGCGACACATCGAAAAAGAATAAGGAAAACCAAACGCTAAGAAACAAGTTGGGCGTGAAACTCAACTTATCAATCTGAGGTACTGGTATACCGTGCAACGATAAGAGAGCCCACGCCCGGGTCGTGAGCAATCTGCTTATTGTCTCGTTGCAAAAATTACCAGTTTTCAGATTGAGACTCCAAGCGAAAGCTTCAAATATTGTCTATACGAAGAATCGCAAATTTATTTAATAACAACGGCAATATAATAAAAATAAATAATCATTCGCCAACGCGAACAGATAATTTTTAGTTAACGGCTTTTTTTGAATAAATCCTTGAAGTTGCCAACAAATAGTTCAAACAAAAACGAATTAAAAGAAATAAATGCTTTGGTAAATAAGTATTTATGCAATTTCATTACTAAAAAATTCTTTAGTCCATTTTCAAATCAAAAGGGTATCGAAATATCTCAAAACCAATATTCCGACGGTTGCGGAATAACATCTTCAACCCTAAGTAAAATAAAGGATTCTGATGGTTACAATATTCCAATGACAACCATTTATAGCATTTGCAGATTTGAAAACTATTCGTTAGAAGATTTTTTTTCTGAATTCGAAAAGGAATATGGAACAAATATTCGTCCATAAACATTCTATGTCGTATCGAGATAATCAAATCATAGGCATTTACATATCTTTAGAAAATTCTTGCATTTAGTACCTCCGATCCAAAGATTTATTGAACGATAAGAAAATAGCTTCACAATTATGTTAGTTTTGTAGAAAACCTTTCCTAAAGATTGGGCTACAATACCAATTAAATTAATCTGCTGATAGTCCAATAGCTAAAATTTATTTTTGGTAAAAACTGGTGTAAATCAATCTATAAGGATTGAGCCATATTCCATTGGTTCAATTTCGCCCGTCACCAAAAAAGCCATTGGTAAGCACTGTTTTTATTGATGTAAATAAGATGGTTGACATTATGGTTTATTATTGAGCACTATTTTAGGCTAAACCTCTTCTTTTCTTGACACGGTTTCCATATTTTCTAGCAATTTGGATATACTCATTAAGGATTGATTCTTTAAGTACCTGGGCATTTGTGTCATTTGGAGATACAGGTACTAATCGTTCCATATCTGATCTAAAACTTCGGATCATATCCAACAACCTTGTTTCGGCTCGAGCTGGGGTATTATAGAAAAAATCATCTTTTATATCCAATCTGAACTGGTTATAATGTCGTTTGAGTACTTCACGACAAATTGAATGATATTTTTCTTCCTGAATCATGGATAATATCCAAAAATATGGAATATCGCCAACTCAATAATATATTGCTACTGTTAAAACTTATAACTACCTTGATACCAACAACTAAACACTTTATTATGAGGCCAATACTATTTTTATTCTGTTTGACACATAGCTCTATTTTCTATGGACAATTTCAAGGATATAAGGAAATATCAGAAATTACATATGTCTACAACACATTTAAAATTGGAGTTCCGGATACCGATTTTAGTGCCAACAGAGAAATCCAGCTTGAAACGAAAACCAATGATAACACCCCTGTTTTTTTTCGATTCTTTTTTAAGAAAGTAATAAGTGATACAGAGCAAGGGTTTATCAAAATAAAAGATAACAATGGCTCTTCCTTTACAATATCCACATTGGTTGAACTTTCTGAATATGATAGATTTGTTGAAATGTTTGAGGAAAAGGATAAGATTTACATTGTTATGTTCAAAGGCCTTCCAGAAAAGGGCTTGCCAATAAACATTACGGTTACCACAACAGAAAACTAAGGCCGAATAAGTGTATGTGCTATGATGTACAAGCTCAATTGGAGACACAATTGAAAAGGGCAATGCGGGATGGGGATGAGCATGCCATTCGTGAGATTAAGGAAAAGCTGGCTAGAGAAACCGATCTCCCGCTTTTCCATGTATCCGGTTTCCAACATCCAAAAATGTTTATTTATACGAATGAGAACCCTTACTATCCTACAGTTTCTCAATGGGGATTGGTTCCAAGTTGGGCAAGGGATAAAAAAGATATTTGGAACAAGACACTCAATGCAAGGGGTGAAACCATTTTTGATAAGAACTCCTTTAAGAAATCCGCAAAGGATAAAAGGTGCATCATACAGATTGATGGGTTCTACGAACACCACCACCACGGAAAGGAATCGATACCCTATTACATTTCAAGAAAGGACAAAAAACCCATATCACTGGCAGGGCTGTGGAACGAATGGACAGAACCGGAAACCGGGGAGGTGCTGAATACATTTTCCATTGTCACCACCGAGGGGAATCATATGATGGCGGAGATACATAACAACCCAAAACTGACAGGGCCACGAATGCCGGTTATACTTCCCGAAGAATTGGAGAATAAATGGCTCATTGAGGTCAAGGACGAACTTGATATAAAGGTACTCGAAGATCTTTTAATACCATTTCCCGAATCCGGAATGCAAGCGCATACCGTTGGAAAGTTAAGGGGTAAACATGCCATCGGAAACCAACCGGAGGCAACTGATTATTTTGAATATGAAGGAGTAAAAGAGGAATACTGATGGAGCTGTACGATTATTTGGCATTGGACAATGATGAACAATGGGATGTTCTATGGGATGAAGGGGTATACCTAACTTCCTATAAATCTATTGATTGCTCTTATCGATTGTATGCAATTAACAAGTTTTATGTTGAGGTTGAAATGTGCGTGACACGTGACATAATTTTGGGGATGGGGGTTTTTGTTGAAGGAAAGAAGTTGGAAAAGTATTTGATAGAAGGGAAAATTGTCATAACATAAATTGACTACTAAAATTGTTAACAATCGAACCCTTCCTTAAACCTGTTCAGTTTGTAGAATCAACCCAATATCTCAATTGAAAATATATCTTTCAGCCGTAGGGGCGCTTCATCCAGAATTTTAGTTGAATTTTTTGTTCCATCCGTCACGGATATAAGGATTTCCTCGTGCTCTCGTTGGATAGGTAATAGTTTTTCAATGGCATCCAAGTCATTGGCGGCAGTTTCAATAATACCAGTTATCCTGGTCCCATCTTCGGTTTCAATAATAACTTGTTTATCAGTGAAAATCTTTAGATATTTAATTTCCATCGTACATCAATGATATGTCATCCTTTATTGCCATATTTTCTCCAAGCCTCTCTTAGATTAATGGCTGTAGGGGATAAACCATAGTTTGGTCCGCTTTGCATCCCATGGGTTGTAATTCCACCGTAGACGGTTTCGGCTAAACCGGATGGAACCAAATACTTTAAATCAGATTTGACTTGATCACATTCTACGATATCAACGAGCTCATCTGTGAAGCATGCTTTAATTGAATGACAAATCAACCTTAAATCATCGCTCTCTATATCCCCACTGAGGAATGCTTCAAAGGCCACGGCTAGATATTCTACTTTTACCATTGAATCACTGTGCTCGATAGAAGTATAAAGAGCCTCTCCAAATTTTACTCTGCTATTCAGGTCTTTTTTGGATTCCTTGATGAGCTTTTGCTTTTGCTGGTCGTCAATGTCACCAAGTTTTTCGATAAATGTTTTTACTTTATTGAGATAAATCTTGTCCCGAATACTCTTTAACCCTTTGATAATGTTGATTGAAGAACCAATTACCGGTATCTCTTTAACAACTTCATTGTCAATTAAAGAATCCAAGATTAGCTCACCGCCATCAGTAAAAATGTTTCCCAAAAATTCATTCATTATTTTGGATGTATAGTGTTAACCAAATAAAAAACTAGTTTTTGAATTCCATTATCCAATTACATTCGTTTACAATAATCCGTAAGAAATTCCTTTAAATATATCAGTTTATTATCTTGGTTACAATATAGTGGTATAATTAAGGTAAAATGGAAAACAATATCTTCATCAAAGCTCTTGAGCTCGGCTCAAAACATCCGAATGGTATATTATATGCAAATTTAAAGGAGGGAATTTCTGAAGTACTGGACGAAGAATTGAATAGACATGCAGAGTTTAATTTTTTGCAGTGGTTGGTAGAAAATTTCAGTAATCCTGCCCTACCTTCTCAGAGTGGAAGAAACACTTTTTTTAATGACGCAAAAGCTGTTTTGAGTGGTCGAAAAGTAGATTCAGGTTACCAAATAAGATATGATGAGGTGATGCATAGCCCTTTCATCCTTAAAGGCAGTGCTATAAAACAATATGTAGATTACATTGAGTTGAAGGAATCTCGGGAACAGGCTTTTAAAGCAAATAGGACAGCAATAATTTCTATTGTCATTGCAATGATTACACTCCTGGCATCGGTGATTATTCCATTATTTGATGAGCCACCGCCAATACCGCCATTTGATGTCAAGGTAATTGAAAGTAAGGTTCAAAGCCAAAAATTGGAAAATGAAATCAAAAAATTAAAGAATGAATTAAAAAAAGCCGAATTGACGATTTCAATTTATGAATCTGATACTATGAAGAACTAATCTCATTCTGTTGATTTAGCTGCTGTCACCGGAGTATTTATTATCCCACAGATGATTGCTTATTTAATTATTATGAGAGAAAATAAAAACATCAAAATTACAATCAATCGTAGACTCCTATATTTATTGATTGTCTATCTTCTTTTCATTGTTTTTAGCCCAATAATTTTCGCCAAAATTACTGGATGGGTAAGTTTTGACGAAAGAAGTGGCGTAATTGGTGATACCATAGGTGGAATAACAGCACCGTTTATCAATCTATTAGCTGCGTTCTTGGTGTTTATATCCTTCCGCGAACAAATAAGAGCGAATAAGTTATTGAACAAAGAAAACAGGTTCAACTATATCACCAATTTTTTTAATATGGTCAAGGAAGAAGTTTATGAGAATAATTTGGACCAACGTTTTCAGGTTAAGCATTCATATCATATTGATAATTGGATACGTCTGTATTATAATCGTGATCGATTTCTAAAAAATGTCGAAGGTTCATATTCTACTGAAGTGGATGATGGTCATAAATATCCTGATGACAGGGTCAAAGATATCATCAATGAAAATGTAAGAAACTCTATCTTCAATATAGTGGGGCAATCAAGTGCTATCGTTAAGCTGATTGAAGAAATCAAATCAAGTGATTTAGAAGAGGGAGTACGAAGCTTTTATTTCCATCAAATCATTAAAATGGTTGAGTATACCAATTTCGCATTGCTTTATGAACTTTTTAAAGACCAGCTATGCAAAGAAATTGAAATCCTAGATGTCAATAATTTGGGAAACTACGGTTTGATAACTGCAAATCTAAAAAAGTTGTTGGACTGGGATTATCTTTATTTTAATCAACGGTCAAATCATTAGAAAAGAATTTATAATTGTCAACCAAAAAACAAAAGCCCCATAACCATTGTGGTTGTGGGGGTTTGCTGTGGTACCTCCAGAAATTCAACTATAAATCTTCCTTAAATTAAAAAAAAAACACTATCAATTAGCAGCCATTCTGAGTATCCTATTATTAAAATATTGGTTCATTCATAGAAAATATTACTTAGAAATATTAAAGGGGGATTAAACTGACAATTTCATTATACTAACTTTAATGCCAGAACGTTTATAAGAATACTCACCATGACACGCATCCACGGTCAAATAGAGTCCTTAAAACGAATCCGAGAAACCTTGGAACAAAAAGGTATCACCCGATTCAATTCTACTGGTGAGGTCAATACATTCCTCGAAAACTATGACAATGAAAAAGAGGAACTGTTCTTCAAAATCGAGAATGAATTCGACCAGGAACTTAAATCCCTCCAAATCAAAGGGGCTCTTCTTCAAAAGGAACATGCGGAACTAAAGAATAAAATCGAAACCAAACTAAACACTAAAATCTCCCAATTAAAAGTCAAGTGTTCGACCCTATCCCACCCCGCCAAGAATGCGGTTTTGGATATCCTCAATTGGTACCAACAGCAGGCTTTGCTCGCCTACAGGTTTGTCTTGATAAAAAGCTTTGGCAGCATAGTACATCTCCGTACTCGGGATTCCAAAACTCGACTGTCCTCCGTCTTAGAACAGGCAAATACACTTAGCACAAACCGACAAGCAATAATCTCAGAACGCTGCAGGCCAAAGTTCAAACAACTTGAACATATCAAATCTGTGGCAGATGGCTTGTATCCCCTGATAGTTGGAGCCATTGGAGAGCATTTAGTGGCGAAGCAACTCGAAAAGCTCATAGATGATTGTGTACTCATCAATGATTTCTCACTTACCTTCGAAAAACCCATCTACAACAAAAGGCAAAACGACCTTATTCACAGTGTCCAAATCGACCACCTTTTAGTCACCCAGGCAGGGGTATTCATCATTGAGACCAAGAACTGGAGTAAGATGTCACTAAAACGGTATGACCTCCGTTCACCAGTAAAACAGATAAAGCGGGCCAATTTTGCTATATATACCCTGCTCAACAGCAAAAAAACTACCAATATTGTGCTCAAACCACATCATTGGGGGCAGCGGAATTTGCCCGTTTACAACATTGTAGTAATGATTCACCATAGGCCCAAAGAAAGGTTCAAGCATGTTGCCATCAAAACACTACACGAACTTAATGGTTACATTTGCCGTTTCGAACACATTTTTGATTCCACAGAAGTTCGTATTATTGCCGACCATTTGTTGAAACTAAAAGGCTAAAAACATTTAGCATTAAACACCAACCCAAACCTCTTTTGAAAAACCGAAAGGACCATATTCCCTATTACGTAATCACAGGCGGCCCCGGCGTTGGCAAGACCACCCTTCTACAGGAACTTAAAAAGAGGGGTATGCCAGTCGTTCCGGAAATTGCCCGAGAACTCATCAAGGAACAACAGGCCATGGGCGGGGAAGCCATTCCCTGGAAAAACAAGAAATTATACATGGAGTTGATGTTCCAAAGTTCTGTTGAAAGCTTTGAACAAACCATTAATGGCACCAACGGAAGCGACCCTATATTCTTCGACCGTGGCTTTTTGGATGCCCTGTGTTACGCCGCCCTTGAGGACACTCCCATAGAACAGGAAATGAAAACCTTAGTGGAAACATGAGGTATAACCCCTATGTTTTCATTTTACCCCCTTGGCAGGAAATCTATCATACTGACGAACAACGGAAACAGGATTGGAACGAGGCCGTATTCACTTATAACAAGATGATCCAAACCTATCGGGGGTATCAATATGACCTTGTGGAAGTCCCCAAAGTACCCGTCAATAAAAGGGTTGACTTTATATTGGATTTCATCAAGAACAATTAAAGCAATTTAGATATGTCTGTTCATTTAAAAATCATCCCTATATCATGATGCACCTTCAAATAATGCTGCTCCAGTTCCAACTCTGAAATCCCCATAGGCTTGGGCAACCCCCTTTTAATCTCTGGCCTCGGAAACCGGACCTTCCGATCCTTCCCATCAGCGAACACCACAAACTCCCCCTGTCTCAACCGAAAAAATACTTCTGCCCTTCGTTTGGACACCTCCTTCTCCCCTTCCGTGATCCGTCGCTCCAGGTTCAACCCCGAGCTCTTGCTCACGCTCCGGGTCGGTATCTTGACCAGTTCAAAAAAGCGCTCATAGTATCGGGCCGTATCCGGGTCATTCACCTTCCCAAAGAACTGATATGACAGATTGGAAAGTATAGCTTTACTGGCCTTCTCCCCGTACATCATATCATTTTGGATCTTGTCCTGTAGCACATACACACTCACGATGTCATAACTCCTGAGTGTGGCGGGTATCCGGTGCATGTTCAACAATCGTAAGGTCGAAGCTTCTTCCAACAACATAAAGGAGGGTTTTCGGTTGCGTTGGCTCATCTGTTTGGAAATGGTGTGGATAATGGTTGCAATTACTGGCGAAAGGGAAGCATCCTTTTGGGGATTGTTCACCAAGGCAATGACCGATGGATTGTTTTCATTATTGATATCCAAGGAAATCTCATCTTTGGAAAGCACCATGAAAATCTTTCGGGTACTGATCTTTTTAAAACCATTGGCCAAGGTGCTCAATACCCCGGCGGTCTGCCGTTCGGAACCAATACCACTGATAAAGGCATCCGCCATGGCCCGGGAGGTGAGATTCCCCTTTAAAAATTTGATTAAGCTTTTTGTGGCCAATTGTTGGAACACGGCCATCAGATGGGGTAAGGTACAATAGTGTGGGTAATCGGTCTTCAATCGCCATATGAGTCCACTGACCAGACCCTCCGCAGCATCCTTAAAGAAGCGGGAAGTACTGTTCTCATCCGAGTCCCGATGTTCCATCAAATTCTCCAATAGCACCCGGGACACCTCGTGCACACTTTCCTCGTCGGGCAGGTATTTGGGATCGATGGGGTTTACCCGGTTATATATGGGACCAAAGGAAACAATTTGAAAAGGTATCTGTTCCCCTTCCCATAAGGGACAGGCCATTTCGGTAATCTCAAAATCCTTGTAATCGTGGATCACCCCTGAGAAGTTCTCTTTTTGAAAATGCTTCAAAAAATTATAGATGACGCTTTCGGTCTTTCCACTCCCTGCTGAAGCCATCACGGACACTCCTCGCCGGATGTTCCCCAATACCAATGTCCTGCCCCTTACCTTCATTTTCACTTCAAAGACTTTGGAAGGATTCTTATCCGATTTGTAATGATCCACCAAACCATAGATGACCGCATGTACAAAAAGTATGGGCAGCCAAAGGGTCAACGATTCTCTCATTAGACCCTCCCATCCCAATAGTAAACCATTGGCCATGGCCAAAAGAACTATTCCCAAAACCCAAATCACAAACCCATATTTGACATACCTATTGGCCAAATAGGAAATCCCTCCCGCTATCACCAAACAAACTACTATCCAATTCCATCCTAAAACTTCCATACCGCTGGTTTTAAATCCCAATAGATCCCGATTCCATGGCCTTTCCAATGCCTTTCTTGAGTTTCATCATGGCCTTATAGGCCAACTGTGCCTTGTTGACAGGAATACTGGGCACTTTTACCCCTGCCTTGAACAACAATTGCCTGGCAGCCTGTTTTTCATTGGCGGGCAAGCCCAAAAGGGCCGCAAAGAATTGCTTGGGATCCTTGTCGAGAAGGTTCCGGGCATGGTACGTCTCCACAAAATTCCTTCGATAGCCGAATTGTTTATCAAAGTTCTTTTCCGCAGCCCGATAGAACTTATCCCTATCAAAACCCTGTTTGACCTTCTCCCCATTAAGGATGGTCTCCGAGGTACGGAACTTGGATCCTGGGGAGAGGCTGTGGGAATTGGTCACATCCTTTCGGCTTACGATGATATGGATATGGCTCTGGTGGCCTTCCTTGGCCATCCCGGGAACGATGCGCTTGCCATCCTGTTTATGGGGTGCCTCTGTTTCCAACACCTGTATTTTTTCCTGAAGTTTGGCCATGTCCCCTTGCTCCCGTCCCTCTTTGATGGCCCTGATCTGGTGCTGCAGTTCCAGGATCTTACTGGCATAGGCCTGGTTCTCCTTGACTTTTTTGTCCTTTTCGGAATAGACCCTTTCCCTTTCCAACTTTGCAAAATACAGCACATCCTTCACTGAAACTTCCTTCTCCCTATAGAAGGAGGCGGCATAGGTCTTCATCAGTTCCCGGGTATACTGTTTCAACCTTTCGGGCTCATTCCCGATATGTTTGAGCTCGGCTTGGGAGGGACTGACCATGATGGAATAGAATTTGGGGTCTTTCTTGCTGAGTTTGGAGGTATTGGCATCGATCTCGGCAATGACCCGCTGGACATCAATGTCATTTTCGGTCTGGTTAAAGAACAATTCTTGATCTTCCGGGGCCTTCCCTTCGTTCTCCTTTTCCAGATAATTGACAAAATCACTGGCACCATCATGATAGTTATCTCCCAAATGTTGTCTTGTGATGGCAATGTACATGCTTATATATTTTTGAGTTTTGTTCGGTACTGTTCAATGGCCCCGGGTTTGAGGTCCAATTTGAGGTGGTCCTTCCCGAAGCGGTTCTTGGCCACCGATACATGGTCCAGCACATGGCCAAAATCAGTTTTAAGACCCTCCAATTGTTCCTTCAAACGTTCATGCACTATTTTGGGCACAGTGGTCTCCTTATCCAAGAGTTCAGGGTTACTGGAGGCATTTATCTCGGTCAATTGCTTTTCAAAAAACTCAAAGTCACCTTCCCACTCATCATCCTCTTCAGGATCCAGTTCCTGCTGAAAGAGGGCCTGCATCATGCTGACCGTGGGAAGGGTCTGTTCTTTCTCGATGCTTCGCATGATGGCCACCATGGCATTGAAGCGCCGCCTTATGTAGTGTTTCATACTCGCCATGGTCTCCCCTAGGTGTTGGTCCGGGGAGATTCCATGTCGTTCAAAAAAGTCAATCATGGCCAAAAGGGTCAGTGATTGGGATTTTCCAAATAGTTTGGAAAAACGTCTAAATTTCAACAATACAGGTTCCTTGATACTCAAGCTCTTGAACCGTTCATTTTTGCTTTCATTTTCCATAATTCCGTGAAAAATCCTTTGATTTTATTGGGCTCAAGACCGTTTTCCGTGAAAACCACCTTTGCCCATTTTCCCTGCATCCATCTTAGCCCCCATAAACAGGGACTTGCGGAGCAATCATGATCGGTAGCGCTGCGCCAGCACGCTATCCTCTTGCTCTTCCTTTTTGTGCGAACGCACAAAAATTATCGCACAACATGGTTTAAAAACCAGTTGCATTTTTAAGTAAAAGTCAAATCGAACGGAGTACGGACTTTAGGAAAGTCAAACCAATCTACCGAAATAGATCAAAACAGTTCCGCACTTAAAATGCTGTTGGAAACCAACCCTTTAAAGATAGAAAAACCAATGTTCAGGTCATAAAAAAAAGCCCATCATAATGGATGGGCTTCGATGGTGTGTTTTAGGGTTCACATATTGAACACGAAATCATAATTGTACAGATTTCGCATGGCTTCCCTTCGACTCCGCTCAGGGCAGGCTTCAATTGGATATCATGGTGGATACCATAATATTGGCAAATTGGCGCAATTGTTCCCAAAACGGCTTTCCACATCCTCTTTTGATACGGAAAGCAAACGTTCCTGGGTTTCGCTATCAAGGTTTGTAAAGTTCAAATAGACCATAATTCAATGCTTAAGAAATTCATTGTTCACAAATCATAAAGGCTAGGGTCAAAACCATCGGGGTAATCGCCGGGGTCATATTGCTGTTCCGTCCCTATTTCAATTTCGGTCATTTCCGTATCTGCTCCCATAGCTTCATCCCTATAAAATTCCATTATCGGCAAAACTATAATACCTTCCATCGGGTGCCAGAATGATATGATCCAAGACCTTGACATCAAAAAGCTTGGCAGCCTCTTTGATTTTTTGTGTCAATTGTCTGTCCTGTTGACTAGCCTTGAGCTGTCCAGAGGGATGGTTATGGGCAAGGATGATGCCAACGGAAAGGGTCTTTAGGACAATCGCAAAAAGGATGCGCATATCCACCAAGGTTCCCGTGATGCCCCCATGGGATAATGGGTAAATGCCCTTGACCTTATTGGATTGGTTGAGCAAAAGGATTTTGAAGCATTCGTTCAGACCGATGGTATCGGAATCCCAGCTTTCGAAGAGCAATCGTGCCACATCATTGGAATTGGTAATGGAAAGCGATTGCAGGGTGCTCAGTTTTTCCCTATAACTGATCTGTATTTCGTTGACGCTGTGTTCCATGTCATCTATTTTGAATATAAATAAGAAAAGGGTGCCCCAAGAATTTGTGGAACACCCTTGTCCATTTTACTCAGTGGTATTGTTTTCACCACCGCCCAACAACAGGATTTCACTGGCCACAACCTCAGTGACGTAACGTGTATTGCCCTCTTTGTCCTCATAGGAACGGGAGGTCAATTTTCCCTCGATACCGATTTCCTTGCCCTTGGTCACGAACCCTTCGATGATGTCGGCAAGCTTGCCCCAACCGATCACGGTGTGCCATTCGGTATTGGTCACGCGTTCCCCTTCGGAGTTCTTGTAATGTTCGTTGGTGGCCATGGTCAGACGCGCTACACGCTTCCCTTTGTCAAGGTCTGTGATCACGGGGTCTTGCCCCACATTTCCGATAAGTTGCACTTTGTTTCTCAATGTACTCATGATAAAAAGTTTTAAAGGTCTGCCGTCTTCCTCTATTGGACAGATTAGCAAACAGGGTTAAAAATTTCCCCTATTTTTTTGGTCATTGTTTCCCAAATTTTAAGGGGCGTTTGTTTGCTTCTTACGTGCATGGCACAATAAAAGAAGGGGGTTCTGTCAAGGCTTTTGGACAGAAATCGGGAGGCTCCGCGACGTAGCAAAACCTTTAGCCATGCCTGCGGCAGGCAAGGTTTTCAAGGAAGTGGAAACCCTATTTCTGGACAAAACTTGTCTTGGCCTTGACAGGTTCAATGAGGGCCTTAGGAATTCCATCTGACCCATTGACAAGGGAGCGTACGGGAAGTTGAGCGACTGCGGGCGATGGTGTCCTGATGGGAAGTCCTTGGGCCCTGCCCTGTTTTTCGATGCCCCGAAAAACAACAAGGGCTTCTTTTATTACCGACCCCTTAAAATTTGATGGGCGGACGGACGGGTTTGCGGCCTTTCCCGGCAAAGCCCCAAGAAGGGTTTGCAAAGGAAGGGCGCACCAAAAATCCGTTTGGACGACTTCCGTATTGGCCAAATGATAATACATCAACTATTGCGATGGTATTGGGTCGAAAGTACTTGAGTCATCCTAGGATTTGGTTTCCCTTCAGTCTTTCTGGAACAGCTCCCCTTGATGGTCTTGAGAATCTCTGATGTCCTTGGAACTTGAAGTTTTCATACTATCCTTTAAGGCCTTTCTTCGTTTTTCATAGATCCAGACCCTTAACTTTTTCAAAAGACCCATCTCATATTCGGACAACTGTTGGGGTGCCACTTCCTCCATGGCCTCGATTTGTCCATCCCTCTTAAAGGTCTTGGCATACTGGAGACCACACCAAGTGTAGATGTTCGCCCATTCACTGGGCATGGGAGATTCGAAGGTCCTGGGCATCATATAGGCCACAACTTCGGTCAAGGAAGCCATGTGTTCCCCGCGCATCTGGGTCAACATTCGGGCCATGGTAATATACTCCAATAGATATTTGGGCACCGCATCCTCCCATGGTGAAGAATATACAATAATTGGACTTTGCAATAGGTCCATAAAGTCAAGGACAACAATTAATTCATGACCATAGGCTTTGATACATATCTTTAATCGGTTTGAATTAGAGCAAGTCATCTTTGAAACCGTTTATATGTTCAAAAACAGAAATAGCCATGGCACAGTATACAAAAAGGGAAAAGACTGAAATCCTTTCCCTTTGCAAAAAAACGAACTAAACTAACTGTATTTTATCCAAGGTTCCTGAATGTATCCATACCATCCTTGATACTTCCTTTAGCTACAATCAATTACCTAAATGCCACTACAACATCATTTACCTTATATTTACCTTCTACTTCCTCAATAATACTTCCTGAAGGAATTTCAACCAAAACCCTAGCTTGGTCAGCTGGAATCTCAACATTCGTTTTCATGTCCGCCCCTTCGGCAACTATTTGATGGGAAACTATGTCGTACAAATCAACTTTTTGCTTGCTTTGGCATTGATACGTTACAGTTTTCGATTCCTGATGGGGATTGTACAATAAAAATGTAGGATACGATTCTTTTTTGTAAAAATCGGTGGCCAAACAATTCAACTTAAGGATTCCCGGCACATCGGTACTTTCTATAATGGCCCCTGCAATGCCTACATGACCACTACCATAAACACTGAATTGTGATACATCAGGGTTATTCGGATTCCAATGGGGACCGTCCCCAATAGCAATAGGTGCCTCCATATCGGGATAGCCCTCCAAATGCACGTTCTTGATCAGTCCTTCATAAGCAATGACTCCCTTTGTATGCTCCTTTTTGTTGGGCAGGGTCTGATGATTATCGGCCATTTCGTATGGGTAAAAGAATTTGGAGGCGTTGGCCGCATTCAACATCCACTTTCCAATGGTCGAAGCGTATCTAGTATCGTAGCGCACCATTGGCACCAAGGGCCACATGGTGTCATAGGTGTTCATTAAAAACGCAAAGCCCCCATGATCTACAGTGCTGCCTACCAGCCCAGATACATCATACCCGTTCCAGTTGTCCAAAAGTACGCCCCAACCTTCACGACAAACGGAATCTCCATTAAAGGTCCAATCCAGCAACTTATGGTAATCGTAATTTGTTCCCTGTTCTGCATTCAAACGGGCTGCCGTGTATGCCCCAAAAGGCATTAAAATCTCATAGAAACGGTTTTCTTCCAGGGACAAAAGTGCCTCTAGAGCAGATTTAGCCCCATCAAGGTATTTTGGTTCATTAAATTTTTGATATGCTGCATACAAAACATACGCATGCCCCGCTGCGGCATCTTCTTGGTGACAAATCCAATTATCCTTGGGTTCCATTGCACCGTAATCAAAAAAGGTATGTCCATAATTTCCAGCCAATATGGAATCCGCTTCATAAAAACGATCGGCAATTGATTTTTGCAAGCGCTCAAAATCGGGATGTTGCGGGTAGAAATCGGCCACTCCGTAGAAAAGTAGGTTGGGATACACATCATACCACCAATCCCTACCATAGCCACCACCCAAGAGGGCCACTTCAGGGCAGGTATTGTTCATCATAATGTCCCAGCCAGTTTCTGAGTTAAAATAATTTTTCAGCATGCCCACATAATCCTCTCCGTTTTGGTCAGACTTGTCTATGCCCACCAAGGAGGCACCTAAAACGGAGCTTATCGTGTTCAGGGATTCATGGAACATTCCTTGGTTGTTTTCCGGACCTTGTCTGGCATCGCCCAGGGCGGTATAGATCCCAAAAGTTTCCTGATCAAAATTTTTCTTGCTCCCATCCATCCAGACCAATGGCCAATACTCGCCGGTCTGGGTACTGTCGTAAACGATTCGGTCGTAAGATAAGGCCAAGTCTTCAAAATCAAGGATTTTATAAGGCTTGGGCATATAAGGCATGCTGTCTATACGTGCAATGGGCTTTTGGGCCACGGACTGTGGCACTGCCTTTTCAGTTTTTTTGCAAGAGGTCGTCAAGATCAAAAAAGTCCCTGCTATGGCAGCAAGGATGGTTTTATTCCATTTCATGTTCCAGTTCTTTTTGTTTTTTCAATAATTGTTTAGCAATTATTATGGAAATCAGTTGCAATGTTCCTATAATTAAAAGGGCATATCGTAAAGCTATTTCTGTGCTTCCAAAATAGGCAAGTGCAAGAAAGGTCAATGCCCCGATAAACCTCCCTACATACAATCCAAATTCATGGTTGAGAATATATGAAAACTCATTTCTTCCCTCAAATTTGGCCAAAACGTCTATCAATTTCAATTGAATGGGAAAATACGCAATATCCAGAATTGGCCGTGCAATCAACAAAAACAACATGAACAGGATCACCCCTGTGGCATTGAACAGCAATCCGTTGAAGAAAGCGGCCAGAAAAAAGCAAACTAGACCCACACTAAATATGGCCAGTCTATGCTTTGGTTTGGAATACTTGCCCAAAAGCAGCATGATGAACGCAGCGATCAGGGCACCGACTGATTGGGCCGTGCCCAAAGTTCCCTCAGAACCAAAGAATGTCATCATTAGCATCGCTGGAGCGGTTACAATAAACCCTTGGGCCAATCCTTTTAAGTACGACATCTGTATCATCTTCTTCCAGACCGGATGAAACTTAAAATAAAGAAATTTTTCGCTCTTGGGTTTTTCGTACGACCCCATGTGAAAAATCACAGAGGCCAGTATGGTTATGGCAAAAACAACCACGGTGACCATTTGGTAGCGTAAATTAACGCCTTCATTGGCCATGGAATCGCCATTGACAAGATACCAGCCCACCATAATGGGTACAAGTACCCCAGTAACCGTGTAACAAAAAGTATCCAGGCCGTAGTAAAAATTACGGGTGAAATCTGTGGTGGTGGTCAGTACCAAATAATCCCGATTGGACCAGTAGAGCCCAAAAGACATTCCCATGATGAGACCGGCCATGGTCAACCCCAAATAACTGATCTCATCCAAGGACATCATCACCACCATGGAAACACCGCTAAGGAGCATGCCCAAAGAAAACAGTTTTTTAACATCTATCCGGTTCAACAGATAGCCATTTACCAGAAAGGTCAAAGGTATTCCGGAGTAAATGGCCAGTTGGTACAGCATTACCTTGGCGGGGTCGTTTGAATTTCGCATAATGTAGGAGGCCACAAAAATATCCACCACTGGTAATACAAATGCGTAAACAAGATTGGTGATGATAAGAATTTTGGCACTTTTGGAGAAATCTCCCCATCCTATTCCAATTGATTTTTCCATTTTTTAGCTTAAGGTGTTGAGAATTTGGGTTATGGATAGGGTGGCCAAGGCCATGTATTCATCCGAAGCTCCGTAGTACATATGGATTTCGTCTCCATCCACTACGTGGCCATTGGTAAAAATGACCTCGCCAAAGAATCCTTCCTTTTCATAAATTTCCTCGGGCTCCATAATGGGTGTTTGGGACCGGGATATTACTTTCGATGGGTCGTTGAGGTCCAACAACAAAGCACCAAGGCAGTATCTGTGTCTGTGGTTTGCCCCATGATAAATGGCCAGCCATCCTTTTTCAGTTTTTATGGGTGCGGCCCCGGCACCCAATCTGGCACTATCAAATGCGTTGGGACGGGTTCTGGCGATACATTTGTGGTTGCCCCAATGTATTCCATCAGGGGATTCTGCAATCCACATATAATTTCCGCCAAGCTCGGGACTACTTGGCCTATGGAAGGCATAGTACCGTCCGTTGACTTTCTCTTCGAATAGGGCACAATCCTTGTTGTGCGGACTAAATATCATACCGTGGGAAGTAAAATCCTTCCAGTCGGTGGTGGTTTTCAACCCAACACCCACACCTTTGGGGGAAACCATGGTGTAGGTAAGGTAGTAGGTGTACTTTATCTGCGACACACGGCAATCTTCAATTCCATAACTTTCATAGGCGCCTTGACCAAAAAGTGGGGGAAATTCATCAGATTCCTTAAAGTTTACGCCATCCGAACTGAACAAAATCCTAAGATGGGATATTGTGGTGAGGTACTGTTCACCATCGTAAGTGATGACACGGGCATCTGAATTGTCCAATTTTGGATCATCAAGGGAAAAGTCCACTATTTTCAACTGTCCCTTTTCATCATAAATGGGCACAGATACCATTCCTTCTTTTTGTTTTGTGCGTTCGGCCACCCTAAGAACAATGCCAGTTTTTCCATTGTAGGTGAATGCACCGGGATTCAATAGGCATTCAATGATCATTTGGGGCTGGCTTGGTTTTAAGTCCTGTGGGGACAATAAAGGATTTTGCCCATGGCGGGCCACTACCTTCTTCATACGTATGTGTCTTGTGTTAATGTAGAGCAATTCAACCTGTTTGGATAGTGGCAAGTGCTTTACCTGCCACTACCCTTTTCAGGTCTTCCCAGATTTAGTATCCGGGATTTTGGATTATGGAACCTCCTGATTTATCTATGTCTGTTTGGGGGATGGGGTACAAATTATTGTGGGCTTGAAAGTTTTTGCCCAAATCTTGAAGTACGGTCTGTGCAATGCCCCATCGCTTTAGGTCATTGAATCTTTGTGATTCAAAACCTAGCTCCACCCTTCTTTCGGATTGGATCCATGCCCGCACCTGGGCCTGATCGTTACTATTGGGCCTGTCTGGCAATGTACCCACAGGCACAACTTCTCCACTTGCGGTAGGTGAGTTACGCGCCCTTTCCCTAATTTGATTGATAAGGGCAACGGCCTCCAAGGGGTCACCGCTCTCGTTCAGGGCTTCGGCCTTCCAAAGCAGTACATCGGCATAGCGGATGTAAATCTTGTTGCCCGGAGAATCATCATTCCCTTTATACTCGGTCAAAGACCCCATAATCTTGGGAGAGTGTTGGTTATCCACATTTATGGTGTAATCCAAGCGGGGATCATCAGATTCAAAGGCAGTCAAAAAATCATCGGTAGGCGCAAAAAAGCCCCAACCAGAAACAGCGGCCAGTCCGTTACCATTGCCCGGATTTTCACCTGATCGGTGATCGTAGGCAAAAATGACCTCTTGGTCGTTGAACTCCATGCCGGCATCAAAGGCATCAAAATAGTTGCCGTTTAGGTCATAAAAGCCCAAGTTGTCCAACTGGGTTATAAAACTTAGAACCTCAGCCCAGTTTTCGCCATAAAGGGCCAATTTTGCCTGAAGTGCAATAATGGCTCCCACGGAAACCCTCCATGGGTCCGTGGCATCTTGTTTTATCTGTGGGGCAAGGTCCCTAGCCGTTTGCAAATCGACCCCAATTTGGGTCATTACCTCATCTTTGGGAGCCCTTACCGATACCGAAAAGGCCTCTTCAAACGATTCTGGGGATTTTAAGATCAATGGGACATCACCAAAGTTGTTCACCAAATCAAAATAGTAATAGGCCCTAAGAAAGTACGCCTCGGACAAAAGCTGATCTCTTCTAGCAGAGGATATCCCTGTCTTTTGCACCACTTCATCATCGGTTAAAAACCCAATGGCAAGGTTACTTCTGCTGATGCCTTCATAGTCGTATGTCCAAATTCCGTTGAACGCCTGATTTTCGGGTGTAAACACAAAGTTCCCGATTTCGTCCATCCAAGCTTGGTCACCGTCCGGATTCCATTTTTTGTTCATGTCATTGGCTGCCATATCCTGCAAAATAATATCGTTGCGGAATACGGTACCTAGGTCCCAACGCCATCCGGGTATAATACTGTTCAAGGTATTCCGTAAAGGTTGATACGCGGATTCAACCGCAGATTCAACCGTTTCCATGGTAGGATCGGTATCCACTTGGTCCAGAGTGAGCAGACCAATGGGATCGTTGTCGAGTTCACTGGTGCAAGAAACCACAACCGTGAAAGACAACAGTAGCAAAAAGGTTTTATATAGCTTTTTCATCTTGATTTTTTTTGTGATTAGAATTTAGCGTTTAGTCCAAGGAGTACTGAAGCCGAGCTCGGGTAGGTACCCTTATCTATCAAATCCGTGGTTTCTGGGTCCAAGCCCGTATAATCCGTAGAGGTCCAAAGGTTCTGTCCAGAAATATATAATCTTAGGGCGTTTATGCCACTTATATCCTTAAGGGTATACCCCAATTCGATGTTCTTGAGCCTTATGTAGGAGGCGTCCTCAACAAAAATACTGGATATCCTGCTGCTACCATTGTCCTCAAAAGCAACCCTTGGCACACTGTTGGTACTGTTCTCGCCATCCCAAGCATTTAAAATTGCCGTGGTAAAGTTGAACGGTCTGGTATCATAATCTACGATTTTCTTTCCATCGTTATATCGGTCTGCGCCTTCCACACCTTGAAAAAGAAAGGAAAAATCCCATCCTTTGTAAGATGAATTAAATGCCAATCCAAAGGTTAGATCGGGAATGGGCGATCCAATGAATTCACGGTCATTGTCCGCACTTATGACGCCATCGCCATTGAGGTCCTTAAAACGGATGTCCCCGGGCTTAGCGGACGGATTGGGTATGCCGCTAAGGTGTTCATCAATCTCGGCCTGGTTCTGATAGATGCCTTCCATGCGGTATCCGTAGTAGGCATTAAGTGGTTGCCCTACAGTGGTGCGCGTTACCTCGCCTACAATGTTGGGGAGATTGGGGTGCAATTTTTCCACCTCGTTGTCCAAAGTGGCCAAGTTGGCATTGATGCTGTACTTAAATTCCTTATCGGAATTCTGATAGTTGACAGACAGTTCAAAACCTTTGTTCCTTACTTCCCCCGCATTAAGGATTGTAGGTTGAACGTTCCCCACAATGGACGGCAAGCTTATGGGCAAAAGGATATCACTGGTGTATTTGTTGAAATACTCTGCCGTTATGTTCAACTTGTTCTGAAAAAGTCCCAAATCCACTCCAAAGTTGGTCTGCTCTGAACTTTCCCATTTTAGATCTGGATTTCCAAAACGATTGGTCTTTACGATACCGTTTTCTTGACTGATCAAAGTTAGGTAGGTATAGTTGTCTATTTCTTGGTTTCCAAGAATACCCCAACTGGCCCTGAACTTTAAATTGGACAACCAATCCACATCACTCAGAAAGGCCTCATCCGAAACTTTCCATCCCGCCGATACCGATGGAAAATACCCCCACTGGTTGTTCTCTGCAAATCGGGAAGAGGCATCGGCCCTTAGGTTGGCCGTAATCAAATATTTATTGTCAAAGGAATACGAAGCCGACCCAAAATAAGAGAATAGTGCCCATTCCGATGCAGATCCACTGTTCCAGATATCTAACTCTGTACCGCCATAGTCCAAATAACGGAATTGCCCAGTGGTATACGGGAACCTCGCCCTACTGGCGCCGATTGAGGAGGCATAGTTCGTGATGTACTCCATTCCGATCAAGGCACTCAAATCGTGCTTTTCGTTCAAATGAGTTTTATAATTAAGGGTGTTGTTCACCGTCAGGGTAAAGGCTTCCCCTCTAGATTCATTTAAGCTGTTGGGCCTGTTTTGCCTTCCCAAACCAGCATCTATGGCATTCCCACCTCCATCATCATCACCATAATTCTCATTGAACACTTTATTATGGAAAAGTGAAAGGTCGACACCCACATTTGTCCTGAATGTCAAATTCTTATCCTTTAAAAAACGATATTCCCCGAACACGTTGCCAAAGGTCCTGTACATTCGCTCCGTATTATCGGTAAAATAGGCACGGGCAATAGGGTTGCCCACCATTTCGTACATACTGCGCTGCAATCCGACATCATAGCCTGTTTCGGTGTAGAACGGCATGTCCGTGAACGGGTCCCTTTCGGTATAGGTGGGGTCACTGGCATCTTTGTAGACTGGAATCACAGGGGCTCGCAAAAGGGCATACCGAATAAGACTTTCCCCTCTTGATGCCACCAAATCATTCTTGTCATAAGAAAGTTGGAGGTTGGTCCCGATCTTGATACGATCTGTCAAATCAGCACTTATGTTTGTTCTGTAATTTATCCGTTGGTATTTGTCATTATCATAAACTACAATTCCATCTTGACCAAAATACCCCAAGGACATTAGGTACTGTAATTTTTCATTTCCGCCACTGGCAGTCAGTTGCAGGTTTTGCGTCCGTCCGGTTTCAAAAAGTTCGTCCAACCAATTAGTGTCGGCGAAATCGGAACGTCCTCGATCTGCAGTGTAGGGGTTGTCTCCTGTATAGGTGTTGTCCCAAGCTTTTTCGAGCGTATTGATATACTGCGCAGCATTGAGCATATTGGGTAGGTTGGTGGCCTTATTGAATCCATTGAAATAATCCACATTAAAGGACATCTTTCCTTTTACCCCTTGCTTTGTGGTTATCACCACCACACCACCTGAGGCCCTGGAACCATAGATAGCGGCAGCAGCAGCATCCTTGAGAACAGTAATGGACTTAATATCGGCTTGGTTCATAAACGCAATATCCCTGGAAGGGATTCCATCCACAATGTACAATGGATTATTATTGCCAATGGTTCCTTCGCCTCGTATCCGTATTTCAACGGGGTCACCTGGGGCCCCTGTGCTAGCGGTTACCTGTACACCAGCCACTTGCCCTTGAAGTGCTTGGGACACATTGGCCACCCTTGTTTTCTCAAGATTCTCTACATCAACCACTGCAACTGCTCCTGTAAGATCAGCTTTCCTTTGCGTGGTATACCCTACTATGACTACTTCATCCAGCTGTTGGGCATCTTCGGCCAAAACCACTTCAATACGGGTTCTGCCATTTAATTCTATTTCCATTGGCATAAAGCCAATACTGCTTACCACCAAGATGGCATCGGTGGTTACGTTCTGCAACGTAAAGTTTCCATCAAAGTCAGTTGCCGTACCAGAAGTAGTACCCTTGACCACAATACTGGCACCTGGTATGGGAACCTGTCCATCCGAAACATATCCTGAAACATTTAATTGGGCATTTCCGGTGCATATACCCATGAACAGAAAAAATGCGATGAACGATTCTTTTAAAAATGAGTTAGATTTCATATTTCGCAATTTTAGTTTGTTTGAAATTGTTAGTATGCATTTTGTTTGTTGGTATTTTATGAATTTCGCGATCCATCAAATGTACAGATGGTACAATTCGCAGTTGTACACTATATTTTCAAAAGTGTACACCTTGATTTAAAAATCTGATTATGAGATATATAATTTCTCAATAACGAACTGTTCGTGTAGTCTCGGGGATAGCTTTGCGGTTAAACAATCAGAAGATAGTAGTGTTGGGAAAAGGTGGATTCCCAGATTTCCACTATTTATCGTTTTCAATGGTTTGCTCTTGGGGAAGGTCTTTCTTGTGAAACAGTTGATAATCCTTCGGGGTCTTGTGAAACAATTTCTTGAATTCCCTATAAAAGTATGATCTGTTATTGAATCCAGAACGATAACATACTTCTGTAACCGTTAGATTTGTTTTTCGAAGAAGCTCAGAGGCATGTCGTAATCGCACCGTTCGGATAAGATCCCCAGGCGAAAAGTTTAACAATTCCTTGGTTTTTCTATAGAGTTGAGATGAACTCATACCCAACTCCTGCTCTATAAAACTACTTTGAAGCTTATCGTTTTCCATATTACTGACAATAAGCCCCATAAGTTTTTCAATAAACAACTTATCATCATCCTGCGTGATCAGGGCTGTTAAATCTTCAAAAAGGGAGCCTTGGGAAAAGTGTTTCAACATGCGCTCCCGTTCTTCCAACAGCTTTTGGATTCGCATCATCAAATAGTCTGGGTGGAAAGGTTTTGATATATAATCGTTGGCCCCACTTTCTATCCCTATTATTTTTTGGTCCATGGAGTCCTTTGCCGTTACATGACAAAAGGAATATGACAGGTATCCAAATCATTCTTCACCCGCTTGCAGAGCTCCACCCCGTCCATAATGGGCATCATTACATCACTCAGAATAAGGATGGGTTCTTTCTTTTTAATTAGGTCAAGGGCTCTTTCACCGTTTGGTGCGGTTTCCAAATAATACACATTTCCCAGCAGTTCCTCCAAAAGAAATTGAACCTCCGGGTCATCTTCCACCACAAGTACGTAGTCCCGTGTTTTTTTGGTCTGCTGTTCCAAGGTCTCCAGTTTGCCATAAACCGATTTTGTATCTTGATTCTCCTCGCCTTGATCAGTGATATCCCTTAGGTGCTGGGAGATGTATGGTGTGGGTGATGACAATTCTCCTGAAACGTCTGTTTTTCCACACGGTAACGCCACCCTAAATGTGGTATTTCTGTTGGGTTCACTTACCACTGATATGTTACCTTTCAATAATTGCACTAGTTTTTTGGTGTAGGCCAGCCCAATTCCTGTTCTAAACATGTTTGACCCAACTTCCTTGTCTTGCTCCAACAGATAGAACTTCTCAAATATATCATCCAGTTTTTCCTTTGGAATTCCTTTTCCGGAATTTACTATGTTGAGGACCAAGTTCCTTTCCCCATCGAGTTCATGTAATTTAATATCCAGCTCTATGAAGCCTTCTTCAGGGGTATACTTGAATGCATTGGAAAGAAGGTTAAAAATAATTTTCTCAATCAAATCCTTATCAAACCACCCCAAGAGGTTCTTGGGCAGATTTACCACATAATTGATGTTTTTCTTGAGGGCCATTTCATCAAAAAGCTCCGCTATCTGTTCCACAAGGCTCACCAAATCAAAATGTTCACTGTTTATTTTTAAATGCCCATCCTCAGCCTTTCTAAATTCCAAAATCTGTTGGGTCAGAAAAAGTAATCTGGACGTATTTTTCTTCACCATATCAAAATACTTTTTGGCCTTTTCATCAAAAGACATGGTTTCCCCCAACTTTTGGACCGGAGCCACCATCAAAGTAAGTGGGGTCTGAAGTTCGTGTGCCACATTGGTGAAAAAATCAAGCCGATTTTCATGTGCTTTTTCCTCCTGTTTGCGTATTAGGATGTTATGTGCCAGTGATCTTCTTTTCTTATAATATTCCAAAGCAAAAAGAATAATAAGTATCAAAAGCACGGAGTAAAGTATCCAAGCTGTGACCGAACGCCAGAATATTGGAGCTATATTGAACCGGACAGCTTGCACGGGTTCGCTCCATACACCATCCCCATTGGTCCATTTAAGCCAGAGCTCATATTTCCCAGAGGGTATATTGGTGAACGAAAGGTTGGTCCTGGCACCAATCTGATTCCAATCGGGGTCAAAATTCTTTAGTTGATAGGCATATCTACATTTCTTGTTGTTGATGAAGGTCAGCGCAGAGAACTCGATGTTAAGAAAATTCTGGTTATGTTTCAACTCGATGACCGAAGGTGAAAAACCTTCTGGACGGATGACCAAATTTTGATCATAGGGCGCACTTCCATCCTGACCACTTATCTTATTGATGAATAGGTTGGGTACCCTAACCGAGGCATTTATCCGTTCTGGGACAAAATAGTTAAAGCCTTTTCGTCCCCCCATAAAAATGTACTTCGTACCGGCATAGGCAGCTCCGTCACCAAACTCATTGTCTTGCAACCCTTCTTCCTTGGTGTAATTATAAAAAACCTGATCGGCAATATCGAATTTTGAAAGGCCATAATTGGTGCTCACCCAAATATTTCCAGCTCTATCTGAAGTAATTCCATGTATGGTATTACTGGGCAATCCATCTTTGACCGTATAACGCAAAAAATCACTTTCACCTGTATACCGGTTAAGCCCAAAGCTCGTGCCAATCCACAACTCACCCTTAGGGGACCTGTACATACAGAGAATATCATTGTTGGACAAGCTTTTTGGATTACTTTCATCGTGCATGTATACACTAAAGGTCTTCGTTTCTTTATTAAAAAGGTTCAAACCTCCCAGACGGGTACCTATCCATAAGGATTCATGGTCCCTGGGTACAATGGAGTAGATCATGTTACTGCTTATCTCCCCTATTTCGCCCCTGTTCCCCATATATTGTTCAAATTCCTTCAACCGTACCCCTTTGCTGGTTCGGATAAGCTTAAATCGGACAAGTCCAAATCCACTGGTTCCTGCCCAAATCATTCCATCTTCACCTTGGTACAGCGCATAAACAGATCTAAATTGTGGCAAGTTGGATGTTCCTTTTATTTCATCCCATGGCACAAAGGTGTCCTCTTTTAAATCATATAATGAAATCCCAGTACCATCGGTTCCAATGAGCAGGAAGCCTTCCTTGGTATGTTGCAGTGAATAGACTGCGTTGTTAAGTCCACTGTTCTCTTGATTAAGATTGACATACTTTAACTTTTCATTTTTTTGACCCAAAAAGTCCGATGGAAAACGAAATACCCCATTACCCTTTGTTCCTATCCAAAAAGAATTATTTGGAACCTCAAGGAAGGAACGGACAATAGTTCCTTCAAAGTCCGGGATTTGTTGACCAGACAATCCGTGAAAGGGCTTGTTGTTTTGATGCAACCGAAAAACCCCTTCTCCATCCGTTGCGGCCCAATAAATCCCTTCAGTTCCCTCAAACAAGGCCGTAAGCTTGTTGCCATTCAACATACTTAACCATTTTGGGGTAGATACACCTTTATTTTTCCCCACCAAAAAGTGTTGGGTATCCGATGAAATCACAACACCATCCTTTATTGAACCAATCACTGAACTAGGTTTGTCCAGTTCCATTTTTTCCTGATTCTCTGTGTCGGTGGAGAAAATAATGGGAGTACCTTCAAAATTGATCAAAAGGAGATTTTCCTTGTCCAAAGCCTCAAAACTGAGTATGTTTTCCACAAGTGTTGTATGCCCCATGGCCTTTACCATTCCCATCTCTTGTTGAAGTTGAAGCATGAAAAGTTGACCTGATGCATCCAAAACAAGGAGCTTCTCTTTTTCCAAAAACTTCATCTGCACAATCGGAGATTTTAACAGTGTATCGTCCCAAACCTTTTCAAAAGAACCTTGATTGAACATTCCTATTCCCCATTCCTTGGCATATGCAAAGAGCCTTTTGTCAGGAGACAAAGCCATGTTGAATTCAGTATCCGTCAAAGTGACCTTGTCCTTTTTTGAAAAATAGAACCGTTCAAAATTGTCCGTTTGCTTATCATATCTATTTATGCCGTGCATGGTGAGCACCCATACATTGCCCTGTACATCTTCAGTGACCTTTAACACCACCTGATTGCTCAAAGAGCTATCGTTGTTGAGCTCGGGCCTAAAAACCTTGAAACTATTACCATCATATCTGTTCAGTCCATCCCATGTTCCCAGCCACAGGATATTGTCGGAATCCTGAAAAACAGTGTTTACGGAACTGTGTGATATTCCTGTTGCATTATCAAGTTGTTTTAGAATATAATCTGTATCAGATGAAAAATTGTTCGAAGGAGCTTTTCCCGAAAGTGGGTTGGCCAAAGAATCTTGATTTGACATACAGTACAAACCCTGTACCCCTATCAAGCAGGCCAGCAATGACAAAAAAACCAGTGTTCTTTCATAGTTCCACATGAAATAAAAGTATCAAATAAGAATCAAAGTAAGTGAAAGTTTTACGGGGCTTTTGTTTTTGGAACTTTCCCAGTTGGTAAGAAACAGAAAATTCAGTACAAGACAATTGCATACTGGCAACTTCAAAGTTCAGTCATCTTGTCCAAGCGGCCATGGTTTCAGTTGTATGTTCCTTAAGGATAAACTACTTTAATTTCATATGAATGAACATTACCTGGGTTTACCTATTCCGAGTTATCCCAAACCATGGGTGACCATAAAAAAAGGGGCCCGTTGGCAGACCCCTCAAAATATGCCATTCAATCCTCAATGGTCTTGGCCTTCTGCTCCAGGACAACCACCCTTTCCTTGATTCGAGCTTCACGCTTATGACGACTTTCGGCATAGGTTAGTTCAATACCCGAAATCTTATCCTTGTAAAAGGTTTGCATTGCCCCATAAAAGGATTGGTTGGTCAGGTCATTGGTGTGGTTGCTTTCCCCAAGGTGCACTTGCCGGGTCAACAGGAACCGTAGCAGTCTGTAGAAAGTCTCCTTTTTGAAGTCTTGTTTAAACCGGGTGACCAACTCTTCACTGGACAATTGGGAATCCTCCCCAAAGAAATCCTTAAAATATTCACTTTGGTCATAATATCCGATATTGTTTTCGAACAGTGAGATGGAAATGGCCACCATTTCATCCGTGGACAATGGTTTCTTTCGATCAATATAATCCGTATCCCGGATCATGTCCACCACTTCCTTGAACTGGTTGTTGTTCTCGATCTGTTTTTTTCGCAATTCCCTTGCATTGATCTTGATGATCTGCTCCTCCGGGGTACATTCCGACATCTTTCTTTTCTCCAAAGGTTTTGCACTTGAAATTTCATCATTGACTTGCTCCCTGAACTTCACAAAAATGGGCTGGGTCAAATAGGTATCTGTTTCCAATAGGACACCCTTTTCAAAGCCATGGCCCAAGGCATTGTCCCATGCTTCATTTTCCTCGTTAAAGGATTCCAGGGCCTCGGTCAAAAATTCCCCCAACTCTTCCTCGGTATATTCAAAGTGACTGTATTCTTCCCTAATGGATTCCAAGGTTGGTTTTAGAGGTTCTTTTAAAATTTCCAGTTCATTGGTCAAATGCACCTCTAGACCCTCTTTTTCCATTTGGGCCATGACCCATTGGTTCCGTTCCTCGTCCACCCAATATTTGCTGATGTTGGGCATCAGTTTCAATCCCTCCTTTTTCACTCTTTTCAAGAGTTTCATAAAGGTCTTGGTCTTTTTGTTCTCAAAACAGGAGGTTCGGGTACAGACCATCTTCCCTTCCCCAAAAAGGTTCCCCTGATTGGCAGCATTGAAGGGACACACATCGCATGCACCAGCTTTGGGCACCAAAGACTTGTCGGTCACATCGAAACAGGCCCTGGTCAAATCATAGGTCCGGCTCTCTATCATACGTTTGATTCGGTGGGCCTGAAAATCACCTTCCAGGCTTTCAAACATTAACTGCTGCTCCGCAGGTTCCATTAGCGCCACAGCGACCCCCATGGTCAAGGTCATTTCCCCGCTTCGAACAAAGGCCTTAAATCCCTCGATCAAACCGGCCAATTTGATGCGCTGCCGGACATAATTCTCCGAACGGCCCAGACGCTTGGAAATCTCCCCAGGTTCATATCGGTCCAACAGAAACTGGATAGCCTCGGCCTCCTCTGTGGGTTCCACATCCTTTCGTTGCAGGTTCTCAATGATCTGGACTTCCAGGACATCCGCATCTACATAGTCCCTTACCATGGCAGGGATAGTAGTCAACCCTGCCAATTTACTGGCTCGAAACCGTCTTTCACCCATGACGATGATATAGTTGTCATCAGATTTTCTAACCGTGATGGGTTGTAAAACACCGTGCTCAGCAATACTCTGTGCCAAACGATTGAGACTGTGTTCATCAAAGGTTTTCCGGGGTTGGGCCGGGTCTGGTGAAACCAAACCGATTTCCAACATCTGGATCTGCGGAACACTATCCACTTTTCCTACAATTTTGGATTGTTTAGATTTTGAAGGTTTTCCGTTACCTCTTTTTCGCGTAGCGCTCTGTTTTGTTTGTGCTTCCATGATTTTTGGATTTTGGTTAAACAATATTTGAGCGCAAACCAAGCGGAAGACAAAGTTTTGGAGCGGCAAGGAAACGGAATAAACAGTGACGAGATGGAACGGTTTTATGCCGTCCCTTGTCCGACAAACAGTTTGCGAGCTTAACTTTCAAAAAGATTGGTAACTGTAATTATTTCATTGCAGAATCGGAAAAATATCCTATTTAAACTTTCTAATTACATTAAATCCAGCACTAAACTGACATTAAGGTTCAAATAAAGAGAAATATAATTATCCCAAATCGAACCTACACTTGAAATCCATATCTTTATGCTGAAAGTCCAATCGACTTGAATTGCGTTCAAAATAGACGTCAACAATTCGGTCAACAGATTTTGCAAGGTCTTAAAATCCTTTAAATATAAGGCTTGCGGTCACAGGTTTGAATCCTGCCGCGGTCACGAATAAATAGTTCAATTCGAAAAAACGCCAAGCTTGCTTGAGCGTTTTTTTGTTTGGGCTATTTTCAAAGCGGAGCGTTCCTGGAGAGGCAAAGCCAATCCTGCCACCACTGGCTAGCCATACCGAACAAACAAAAACCCTGCAAAATCGGTAAGATTGCAGGGTTTTCTGCTTTTAGTCAAAGTTGATCTTCAAAAAAGAAGCTATTATTCAAAAAAAGGTATTCCCGGTGAAGCATATTTTCGCATTGCTTCCTCATTGATTTCCACACCAATTCCTGGTTTATCCGGTAGGGGTATGTAACCGTCCTTGGTTAAAAAATCCCCATCAAAATTGACAATTTCCTTGTACATTTCATTCTCGTGGAAGTAAATCTGCCATTCAAGGATAAGAAAGTTGGGGACAGCCGCACAGACATGCGCGGAAGACACCGCTCCAAGGTATGAGGCAACCATGTGAGGAGCAAAAGGAATATTATAGGTGTTGGCCATATTGGCAATGCGCAATGCTTCGCCCAAACCGCCACATTTTTGAAGGTCTGGCATAATTATGTCCACTGCACCAATTTCAAAGGGATGTCTAAACCCATACGTCAAGTACCAATTTTCACCGCCGCAAATCGGGGTGGTAGTCGATTCACGAATGCGTGCATACGACTCAGGAACCTCAGCAGGCACTGGTTCCTCCAACCACATAAGATTGTAGGGTTCCAAAGCTTTGGCTATTTTCATACCCGAAGCTTCATCAAATCTACCATGACAATCCACACAAATATCAATGTTGGGGCCCACGGCCTCGCGAACCGCAGCGATTTGGGCTTCCATTCGTCGTAATTCCGGGATACTCACACTCCAATTGTACATGTCCAATTTATTGGGGTCTTGGCGATCGTCAATATCAAATTTTACGGCGGTGAAACCATATTTGTCTACATCTTCCTTAGCTCTTCTGCCCATCTCCGTGGGTTCAAGACGACTTCCTGCCGTATCGCAGTAAACTCTAATTTTATCACGAAATTTCCCGCCCATCAATTGGTAAACGGGTAATCCCAGGGCCTTGCCTACCAAGTCCCACAAAGCTGTTTCCAAGGCTGTCATTACACAGACATACATGCCCGCTTGGGCTCCTTTAAAGAGACCTCCTCTTCTCATTTCTTCCTGAAGTCGATTAATGTTCAATGGATTTTGACCAATCAAGTGGTTTTTAGCCAAGTGATGCACCACATGATAGGTTCCGTAAACACCATCAACACCCTGACCATGCCCAACGATGTCCTGATTTGTATAAATCTTCACAAAAAGGCTGTGCTCATTGCGGATGTACCCGCATTTCACCGCGGTGATCTTAAGATCGGATGGTGCTGATGATTTTGGTGTTCTTTCAATAGAGGATGCCAACCCATCATAGTTTGTGGCCAACATCGCGCCAGTGATGCCTAATGTAGTCTTTGACAAAAAAGAACGGCGCGACGACTTTTTGTCATTAGACGAAGTAAATAATTTCATTGATTTTGATTTTAACTTTGATTTTGATTTGTACTAAATATACTAAAAAAGGAAAACTGATTTTCAATGGAATAGCAGCACATGTGAGCCGTTATGAATATCTAGTTAAAAAGGAAGCTTTTCAGGAAGGGATGAGACAATCTGCAACTACTGGAGACTTCTAGTAAATCATTTTTTTCTCCAATACATAATCATCCATCACGTATCCATTGCCAATATCCTGAACAATGGAATCAACGTTGATGAATCCCATTTTTTCATAGGCTGTAATGGAATTGGAGTTGTATTTATTTACGGTCAGTTGTATTTTGGGAATAGCATTTTCTTTTGCTTTGGATTCAATATAGGCAAGTGCTGTTTTAGCAATTCCATTTCCCCTCGCTGATTTTAGCACGTATAATTTGCTCAGAAAAAGAAAGTCTTCATTGATGGTAAAGGAAAAATAACCCACAAATGCCTCATTAAACTTTAGGAGACAATATTGGATTCCCTTTTCCATCTGATCCTGAATCGCCAAGGCCGACTGAAATTTTTCCAACATATACGTAACCTGCCCCTCCCCAATAATTGAAATGTAATGCTCCATCCAAATAGTCGCCGCCAAGTCAGCAGTAATTTTGACCTCCGAAGCTGTTTTTACGGGTATAATGTTCGTCATTGCATAAAATTAAATCACGATTACCAAAATACGGGAAAACCTAGTACAAAAAAACGCCCCAATTGGGGCGTCTCTTTACATGGATTTTATGTTCCGCTTAAAATTTATCCATTTCAGCTTGCAAATTGAACTACATCTTTAGCCGCATGAACAATTCATGGGTGTTGTGGTCCAATCCGTCAATGGAATTCTGCAATGAAGTTTCATAGGCGTAGCCCAAATTGAAACCATTGCTCACATTGAATAGGAACAATCCGCTGATACTCTCATCAAATCGATAAGAGGCCCCAAATTCAAACTTTTCCCCAAAATCCAAAATTCCGGTCAACTCCAAAGACATGGGGGAAGCATCTACATAACGGAACATTCCCATGGTCTTCAGATCCAAGGTTCGTCCCAAAAGAAAGGTGTATCCTCCACTGAGGTAGGCATGCCTACGGTCGGCTCCCAAATAAGCATTGCCATTGCGCTCCTGCATACGGTCCGGGGTCAACAATTTTGGCGCGGACAACGATACAAAGTATCGGTCATGCTTTAAATAGGCTCCGGCGCCCACGTTTGGTGTAAACCGACTCTCATAATTCATAAGGGCACCATCTTGACCCACGCCATAGGTAACCAACCCATCGGTATTGGCATCATAGGAGTTTGCACTTCCCTTGATACCAAAATACAAACGGTGTTCCTCATCCAAATCAACGAAGTAAGAAACATCAATGGCCATCCAGGTCTGTTGCTCAATAAAGGTACGGTCGTTAAGAATGGACACTCCAAGCCCCACATTTCTACCTACAGGCATACCAAAAATAGCACTCTGACTTTCAGGTGCACCTTCCACTCCGGCCCATTGGCTCCGAATTCCCAAAGAGAATTCGGCTGCCTCAGAGCTTCCGGCAAAAGCCGGATTGTAAATGTTCATGTTATAGCGGTAAAAGGTATAGTTTGGGTCCTGCTGGGCATTGGCCGACATGGACAGTACCAAAACCGCTATCAGTATTTGAAATTTATTGATGAAATTCATGTCTTTATTTTTGTGTTTTTTGTCGTGTTGATTTTTTAATAATTGATGAATATCCAGCCTTGCAATGGTGCGCTACCATCACCTAGGTCAATGATATAGAGGTAAGACCCTGCAGGAAGTTTTTCACTTCTGTTTTTGTAGAATCCTTCCCAATCATTTCGATAGGATTGAACAGCAAACACTTCGTGGCCCCATCGGTTATAGACGGATACCCTGTTGTTTGGATAGTTATCGATTCCAGGGATGACCCAAGCATCATTGTTACCATCACCATTGGGGGTAAAGGCCTGAGCGGGAACCAACTTTGGTTCGTCACTGGTTGGGAACGCATCATCGCCATCCGAAACACCATCATTGTCATCATCATCATCCATGCTATCTGGAATTCCATCACCATCTGTATCCAATGGTGTACTTGAAGCATCCGTAGGGTCCGTGCCTTGTTCTATTTCAACCTCATCGGAATACCCATCTCCATCATCATCGGTATCGGCGTTATTTCCAATGCCATCACCATCGGTATCGGTATCCTCATTGGCGTCATTTGGGAAGGCATCTTCACTGTCTGGAATGCCATCGTTGTCATCATCTGTATCGACATTGTCACCAAGACCATCACCATCATTGTCAATATCGGTGATACCATCGTTGTCATCATCATCGTCCGCATTATCACCAACACCATCTCCATCTGCATCAGAGTCTTCATTAGGATCAAACGGGAAAGCATCTTCGTCGTCTGGAGTACCATCATTATCGGCATCATTGTCTGCATTGTCCCCTGTTCCGTCACCATCGGTATCGGTATCCTCTGCTGGGTCTTTCGGGAAAGCATCCTCTGAATCAGGGGTACCATCGTTGTCATCGTCGTCATCGGCATTGTCCCCGGTTCCATCACCATCGGTATCGGTATCCTCTGCTGGGTCTTTCGGGAAGGCATCCTCTGAATCTGGGGTACCGTCATTGTCATCATCGTCATCGGCATTATCACCGGTTCCGTCACCATCGGTATCGGTATCCTCAGTGGAATCTTTCGGGAAAGCATCCTCATCATCCGGAGTACCGTCATTGTCATCATCGTCATCGGCATTGTCCCCGGTTCCGTCACCATCGGTATCGGTATCCTCTGTTGCATCTTTTGGGAAAGCATCCTCTGAATCCGGGGTACCATCGTTGTCATCATCGTCATCGGCATTATCCCCTGTTCCATCACCATCGGTATCGGTATCCTCTGTTGAATCTTTCGGGAAAGCATCCTCTGAATCTGGTGTACCATCGTTGTCATCGTCATCATCGGCATTATCGCCAGTTCCGTCACCATCGGTATCGGTATCTTCTGTCGGGTCTTTCGGGAAAGCATCCTCATCATCTGGGGTACCATCGTTGTCATCGTCATCATCGGCATTATCGCCGGTTCCATCACCATCGGTATCGGTATCCTCGGCGGGGTCTTTTGGGAAGGCATCCTCTGAATCCGGGGTACCATCGTTGTCATCGTCGTCATCGGTATTGTCCCCCGTTCCGTCACCATCGGTATCGGTATCTTCTGTCGGGTCTTTCGGGAAAGCATCCTCATCATCTGGGGTACCGTCGTTGTCATCGTCGTCATCGGCATTGTCCCCAGTTCCGTCACCATCGGTATCGGTATCCTCTGCTGGGTCTTTCGGGAAGGCATCCTCATCATCTGGTGTACCATCGTCGTCATCATCATCGTCCAAATCATCTGGGATTCCATCGCCATCGGTATCTTGGGCGGCGGCGACATCTGCAGTATAGGTAGCACTACTCAATGCATCATCGCCATCTTTTACCTTGAAGGAAAAGGAAGCATAGCTTGCTCCATATTCACCTGTCTCGGTGGTATAGGTCAATAGGGTAATATCATCAATCATGTCATTGACTGCTACTGGAGTGCCATTGTAAACCAAGGTTCCTTTTGCGGGTAGCGAAATAATCTGAATGCCATTGAATGCATCACTTGGATCATCATCGGAAAAGATAAAGTCACCTGCAGCGAATGTATATGCAACATCTTGAATGACATCAACGGAAATGTTGCCACCTTCGGGGGCGTCATTTACATTGTTGATGCTGAACGAAACCGTAACCTTTTCTGAGAAAGAAACAGCATCTTCAAAGTTGTAGGTAAAGCTATCCGAACCAGACTCGTCACCATTGTGCTCATAGGTAAATGTACCATCGGCATTGAAGGTAAACGATGCCGCATAGGATGGGTTTGTGATGATATGGTACACCAAATCGTCACCATCCACCTCAACATCATTAGTGGAAACATCCCCATTAAAGGTTCCGTTTTCATCCAAATTAAAGCTATCGGCGTTTGCGATAGGAGCATCATCCACTGGTAAAATGGATAATGTAATATTGGCGGTTACTTTTTGACCTTGATCATCCAACTCGTAGGTCACAGTATCGGTTCCATTTTCGTTGGCATTGGGGGTGTAAACCACTTGATTGCTTCCATTAACCACAGCAACACCTTTGGTACCTTGGGCGGTAATTGTTACGGTTGGGGTAGCACCAGTATCGTACACATCATTGTACAACACATCAATAGGGTCTGATGGGGTGTCTTCATCCAAAATGGCCAAGTCGTCATCAGCACTTACCACAAGCGTAATATCGTAAGGTCCAAAGGAAGCTGTACCCACATTACCGGCATTATCCTTAACCTCGGCATGAATGTACCATCCAGAACCTCCGGTGTTGAAGGATACTTTTTTGGATTGACTATTGCTCCATGAAGTCCAAGCTGCGTTATCCGTAGCCGGTGGAGTAGCGCTTTGTACTTTTGCGAAGCGCTGCACATCAAAACCACTACCGCCATTTTCGTCTTGGAAGACCAATTGAATATCGGTATCGGTATCCACATTTCCACTTGAAGGATTAGCAGTAATTGTAGGCAACGTGTTATCGTCCACAATGGTAAGGGTTCTATAAAATGGTTCTGACCATACGCCCGTATTGGTTTGGGTACGTAGACTGATAATGTAATCAGCAGACAGGTTATTGTACGCTGAAAAATCGGTCATTGGAGTCGAAGCATTGTAAATTTCGGTATCCGATGGGTCCCCTTCGCTGTTGTAAGTGCGTTGGGTCACAATCCACTCTTGGGTTGATAACGGTCTTCCATAAGGGTCAACGGAATTGTCCTCAATGGCGATGGTCATATTACCGGTATAGGTATTGATCAAATCGGGTTGAATATTGAACTGGGCAATAGGTAAATCGGTTGCTCCTCCAGAACCTGCGGTTTTTTCCACATAGATGCTGGTTGGACTACTCCAGGTTCCTTGATGGTCCTGAACGCGAAGCATCACCAAATACTGGCCATCGGAAACTGAGTTTTTATCGAACTGCCCATCAATCCAATCATTGGTTGAGGTAGCGTCAACTGCCTTCCATTTCCATTCGGATTGGGCAATACCATTATTGGAACCACCATCCAAATCATAAGAGGTATTGTTGATGAATCCCGTGTCATTACTATAGGTAAAACTGGCTACCGGCTTACGGTGGAAAAACAATGTGGTCGGAGCCGTTGGCATTTCTTCAAAAGTGAAGGTATACTTACCGGGTTTTTCATAAAACTCAGGTACATCTTCCAAGAACAAACCACTCCAGGAAACGCGACCTGTATTGTTTTCAAAATAGGTTTCGTCATGGGTTATTTTCCATCGACCACTCGGGTAGCTTGCATTGGCAGTATTGTTTTTTAACTGGGCGGGATCTACATCAATTTCAACAGAGGTTCCTGCGATAAAAAATTCTCCGGCACTTACGGTACCGAACAAGTATTGCTCATAAATGTATTGCGCCATATCGTCAATCCAAGTGGACCAACTTCCGGAATCTCTATTGATAAATGTACCTTGGTTATTGTTCTGGGTGACAAAACGCTCAAACTGGGCTTCATTGGTATTGGTACCCCAGCCAATGTAGTGGATATCCTCGTTGATGGTTCGCATTAAGATTTCGGATAAATCAGTATTACTATCAAAATCCGCAACTTCTAGGTCATCCAAGTTTACATTGAATCGCAAGGCGCTGTTTCTCCATTGCGGTTCCCTAAGCACATCTTTAAAAGCGCGCAATTCCAACTTCTCAATATTGATGTCCTTGAAATAGGCTCCTGATTGCTCGTGTACATAGAAACCGTAACTTCCTTGGGAATGGGAGCTATCGTCAAAATTGAAGGCTTCAACCCAATCGGAACCGGCACTACCGCCACCACCTCTACGGGAAACCTTGATATTGTCCCCATTCATATCAATCTTGAAATCTATGGTCTGACCGTTGAAGTAGGCCGCGAACATGTCTGTACGGTTTCCGTTCCAACCATAGGTTGCGGAACCGGAGTTTCCACTGTTGGTATTGAGTGCCAAAACAGATATTGACCCATTTTGAACTTTGATGATGGCTTCCGCAGGGTCACCATCGCTTCCGTAACCACTGATATTACCACAAGCAGAGTGGTTGTCTATGATATAGGCATAAAAGTTTTGATTGTCTTCTTTTCGGAAGATGAATCCCACCTCGCCGTGGGCATAGGGTGCTTCACTTAGTCCCCAAGTGGCGGAAATGGAACCATCGGCAATATCCCCAGTGGGATCATACATGGCAAAACCCCAGCCGTAGGAGGTATATCTTCCTACAAAATCTGCAATGATTCGGTTGGTGCCAGAATCAAAGTGGAAATAATTTCCGCTGTAGGTATTGTGCACGGGAGGTTCAGTCCCGTTAAAGTTCATTTTGCTCCAGCTGTTGAAAATGTCGCTGGCATCAGCTTGGTCTGAAGAGATGGAGCTTCGTTGAAAGGCTTCCACCCGTAATTTTCCCAAAGGAATTCCTTTAAGGTGCATGGCTTGTTCCAAATCTGCCTCAAAGGTGGACAGGTCCAGGTTGGCCGACCCAACGGTCACCATTACGTCGACATTGGGTCCCTGTTGCACGGTCATATCAACCGTTTGGGCCTGAGTGGTTCCAAACAGTAGAACTAGTGCAAAAAGTGATAGTAGACTTTTTAAATTTTGTTTCATGATGGTTGGTCTATTGTAATATTGAATTATGGATTGGTTGATTCATTGTAGTGTGGTCGAAGTCCACATCGGCACCAAAAACGGAACTACACTGCGTAGGTACCGCAATGTTCATGTATGCCTTGTCGCTGATTTTTTTCAGCAAGGACAATCCCTCTGGGTTTGAGCCGAGGTTACAATCGTAAATAAGAAGTTGCAGGTGTGTTCCTTGGTAAAGTCCTTCCATCATGGAAAGCTCAAACTCTTGGTCCACCGCGTTCGAGTCATACGTTTTACCACCAAGCTGTATCGCATTGTAGCTTGTATTTGCAAACAAATGAATTGCTTGGGCAGTACGGTTCTGCTCCAAATACGTTCGGATGGAATTCCAAGGGTTTCCCGTAGAAGGAACCTCAATTATGGAAGCACCTGATGGAAGATTATCCATCACCTGTTGTTTTTGAGCATACTCGGAATCAATGATGACCACATCTTCCGATTGGGCAAAAAGGCCCTGAATTAAAAAGGCAAATAGGAAAAAAAATAGTGAAAAAGCTTTCCTGTACATTAGATTTCTCATTGGTCTGTTATTTTGGATTTTAGGTTTATTCATTCAGTTTAGGTTTGGTGCCACATTCAGGAAAAATTGGACATAGAAAGGTCAGGCCTCCTGAACAGAAGCATTTCACAGGGTGTCCCAAATTCAATTATGATGGAGGGACATCAGTAAAAAATTGAAAAATTCTTTCGTGTAGTGTCTAGTAGATCTCTCTCATAAATGGGAACTTTTTAAATCGTTTTTTTTGCTGTAGTAAACCGGTCATTTTCTTACAACAAAACATTTTCAAATTGTAAAGCTTTTCTTAATCTTCTCCTTAGAAACGGAGGGTATATATTCTTATTTTAAGAAATCGTTCCGCTAATTGATAAATATCAATTTGGTTTCATTTTCTTACAACATGAAGACGTATTGTAAGTCATGAAAAGTAATATGGAAAGAAAGAATTTGGTTTTCTACTTTGCAGATAACTAGCCTATTGGAAGGTCTGAAAACCTCCGAAGCCCACCATTAGTGGTATTTGGTGAAAAAACGGTTATTTTTTTTCCTTTAACAGTCTGGACAAGGTCTCTGGTCTCATTGCCAAAAATGAGGCCAAATGCTTCTTGGGGATTCGTTCTGCGATTTCGGCTTTGGTGTTTTCCAAGAAAAACTCCAGTCTTTTACCGGCGTTGGGTATTCTTGCCAAATACACCCGATGTTCGGCCAATACGTAGTATTGTTCCAGCATTATCCGATAAATCTGACGTAGTTCGGGAAAATTGTTGAGGCAGTACTTGTAATCATCATATTCCAAGTAATCGCAATGGGTATCCTCCAGGGCTTGAATATATTCCCGGGTTTTTTCATGCTTAAAAAACCCTGTAATCGACGTAAAAATTTCATTCTCGGAATCTATCCACGTAGTGATGTCCATATCTTCGCTCACAAAATAGCCCCGCACCAATCCCTTTTTAATGAGGTATAGTTTATCACAAATTTCACCCTCCTTACTGATGATTTCATTTTTTTTGAATGAACAGTTCTTGATATTGTTCATCAAAAAGGTTTTTAGACTTGGACTGAGGGGATAGATAGCATTTAGGTAAAATATAATGAAGAGGTTCTTCTCGTTTTTTTGGTTAGAAGACATTTAAATTGAGGTTTAAAGAGGTTTTGGCCAAATAGCTCAGAAATGGAGTGATAATTTTCAGCTCCAATCATCTATTTAGCACGATTGTCCGTTTTTTGTTGTTCTTGATTTCCTTTCAAAAATACCCACAACATTAGTCGACAAAAAATGATAATTGTTATATTTTTTGTCAGAAAATTTTTATTGTAACAGAGTGTGAATCTTTTCGAATTCGAATTTACAATAATTTGAAACAGGTTTTAAAATATTGTTTTTCAATTACTTGTTAACCTATTTTGCTTACCTTTTTAACGAATTAACAGCAGAACAAAAATCACCTAGACAAACTTCAACCAATGAAACGAACACTATTATTTGGGCTATTGGCCGTGTCTCTTTTGGGATTCAAATCGAACATAGGGCCATTTGAAAAAGTAGACATTTATGGAAAATATGGGATTTTTGACCATCAAATCAATATTGGGGAGCCTGCGCTAAAGGGCAATGTTCAGTATAATGCGGATAGCCAGGAATACACCATTGAAGGTTCGGGATTTAATATGTGGGCGGATGATGACCAATTTCAATACCTCTACAAATCCATTCAAGGGGATTTTATCCTTCGTGCACGGGTGAAATTCATTGGGGATGGGGTTGACCCGCATCGTAAAATTGGTTGGATAGTCCGCAACAACCTACAGGGCGATTCGCCCCATGTAAACGCCTCTATACACGGTGATGGGCTTACCTCATTGCAATACCGCAGGGAAACCGGTAGTGAAACAGAGCAGATTGTTTCAACCGATGTAGCTCCCGATGTGGTTCAGTTGGAGCGAAGAGCCGGCGTTTATTACATGTCAACCGCCAAATTTGGGCAACCGTTTACCACAGTGGAACTCAAAGATGTAAACCTTAGAAACGAAGTTTTTGTGGGGCTTTATGTGTGCTCACACAATCCTGAGGTGATGGAAAAAGCTGTTTTTTCCAATGTTCGTATCATAAAACCTGCCGCTCCCGATTTTAGACCTTATAGGGACTATATCGGCAGTGTTATGGAAATTATGAATGTGGAAACTGGGAATCGAAAGATGTTGTTCACTTCGGCGCATTCCATCCAGGCGCCCAATTGGGTGAATCAGGATAAAGAATTGGTCTTTAATTCCAATGGCTTTTTATACCGCTATTTGTTTGAAACGGATGAAATTTCCCAAATCAATACCGGTTTTGCTGTCAACAATAACAACGACCATGTGTTTTCTTTTGATGAAAGTATCTTGGGTATCAGCAATCATAATCAGGATGACAATGGACTTTCCTCCATTTATTTGATGGACCCAAAAGGCGATTCGCTTCCCAAAAAAATTACCAAGGATGGTGTTGGCGTGTCCTACCTCCACAGCATATCGCCAGACAATAAACGTATTATATTCACCGCTCAACGTAAAGGCAAATTTGATATTTATGGAGTGGATTTGGATACGGGCAAGGAAATCCAAATCACCGACACCGAGAATCTTGATGATGGTTCTGAATATTCCCCTGATGGCAAATACATCTATTTCAATTCAAACCGAACAGGGAATATGCATCTGTGGCGCATGGATGCAGACGGAAGCAATCCCGTACAATTGACCAATGACCCTGCTTTCAAGGATTGGTTCCCTCATATTTCTCCAGACGGAAAGTGGATTGTGTTCATATCCTTCCCTCCCACCATTGGTTTTGGGGAGCATCCATTTTACCAAAATTGCACTTTGCGTTTAATGCCCGCAGAGGGAGGAACTCCAAAAATAGTAGGGTATCTTTACGGGGGTCAGGGTACTATAAATGTCCCCAGTTGGGCGAAGGACAGCAAGCATATTGCGTTTGTAACGAACAGCGACTAACTCCAAAATCGTTAAGGGCCTCGAAAAATCGAATCCAACTTCGTCTTGGAATCCTTTAGTTCCTTTTCCAAACGTTGATTCTCCTGAATATACTGCTGGTTGAGTTGTTCCATGCGCCGTTCAAACTCATCTGCGGGGACGTAGTCGGGTTCCAGGAATGAGCTATTTAAAATGCTGATCAACGTGAACAAAAAGCTAATGGCAATGGCAGAAATGAGAACAATGAGCAACATTTTTTCCTTTTTGAATCCGGGTGAACTCCTTTTCAGGAGCTTTTTTTCGTCCTTGCTCAATTTTCGATTGTTGGAGAGCTGCTCCAGAAACACATCCCACTTCTCTTCCTCTTTGACATACATATCCTTAAAGCCACCATCCTCTAGAAAATCCTCCGTACTTGGCGTAGAGGCCAGCATGAAAATATCCATTCCATTGCCGCTCATGACATCCAAAAGCTCTGGGTCGTAGTCTTGTATTTCCTTAATCAGCCTTTCCACAAACTGGAGGCTATAATTGGGACGCAGAAACTCATCGTACAGTGTCTGAATTTCAAAATAGTCACTGCGCTCCAGAGCATATTCCAAAAAACGGTCTTTTAATTCGGCCTTAAAGAATTCGCTCATTCCTGAAAAAGAAAATTAGGTGTTGGTTTTTTAGTGGTATTGATGTTGATACAAATTTAGAATATATATGCCCTGTAATCGGTAATTTCAATGTAAAGAATTTATCACCTTGAAATAAACAGTCTTAAAACTTGGGATGATGCTTTTTTTGGTTTACAGCCTATCAGAATATCAAAAAAATACACTGGAATTACATTAGACAATCTCAGCGCTCAGTCCAGCCTGCAACAACTGGGAGCATTTGGGCTTTAGATAGGAATATTCCCCAGTCTTAACGGTGCATTTGCCGTTGTAATGTACAATAAGGGAACATTGTTCTGCCTGTTCCGGAGTATGTTCGCACACATCTATCAGTGTTTCAATGACGTGGTCAAAGGTGTTCACATTGTCATTAAAAAGTACAATCTCATTTTGGTTTACCGTCTCCTCTTCCAGAAGAAGGTCTTCCAAGCCTTTTTCTTTTGTGCCCATAATCGTGGAGTTAATGCCTTTCTAATTTACATATTTTACTGAAATCCAGCGGTTCTTCTCCAGCTTTTTTTCAAATTCCAAACCATTGGCCTTACATTTTGAAGAAATTGCATCCAAATCGTCCAAATAAAATCCACTTAGAAAAAGTTGACCGTTCGAATTAAGACATAGTGCATAAATGGGAATGTCTTCCAACAATATATTTCGGTTGATATTGGCCAGAATAACATCGTACTTTTTGCCTTTTAGCAAGCTACTATCACCTTGAAAAGCTTGAATCTCAGGGCAATTATTTCGCTCCACATTTTCCAGGGTATTTAAAAAGCACCATTCATCAATATCGATGGCATCCACAGATCCAGCGCCTCGTTTTTTAGCCAAAATGGCCAATACCCCGGTACCACAACCCATATCCAATACCGATTTCCCTTCAAAATCGTTTTCAAGGATGTGTTCCAGCATCATGTGGGTGGTCTCGTGGTGACCCGTTCCGAAACTCATTTTGGGTTCAATGACAATGTCGTATTCCACATCAATTGATTTATGGAAAGGCGCCCGGACCATACACCTATCCCCCACTGTGATGGGATGGAAATTCTTTTCCCACTCCGCATTCCAGTTTTGTTGCTCAATTTCTTTGCTGGTCCAGGTAATTTCAAAATCAGGGTGTTCCAGAATGAACAAGTCATCCAGAACACCTTCATTCCATTCTTCTTTAAGGATATAGGCCAACACACCCGAATCGTTCTCCACAAAACTTTCGAACCCGGCTTCACCCAGTTCCGCGATGAGAATATCTGTTGCGGGTTGGAGTGGGTTTACTTTGAAATCGTACTCAAGATACACCAGTGCCATGGCGTGTGCTTAAATGGCAGCTATAATGGCCGCAAAATCATCCGATTTCAAGGAAGCTCCTCCTATCAATCCACCATCCACATCTGGTTTTGAGAAAATGTCTGAAGCATTGTCCGGCTTTACACTACCTCCATATAAAATGGAAACCTCATCAGCTATGGAAGCATCATACGCCGATGCAATGGTTTTTCTGATAAAGGCATGCATTTCTTGGGCTTGCTCAGGTGAAGCGGTTTCGCCGGTACCGATGGCCCAAACGGGTTCATACGCCAAAATGATGCTCTTCCACGCCTCTGCATCCAAATCGAAAAGGGCATTTTTCAACTGGCTTTCCACTACGGAGAAATGGTTATCCGATTTGCGGTCTTCCAACTCTTCGCCAAAACAGAAAATGGTCTTCATTCCTTTTTCTATGGCTGTTTTCACTTTTTTGGCCAAAAGTTCATCGGTTTCACCAAAATAGGCGCGGCGCTCAGAGTGACCAAGAATAACAATGTCCACATCGATGTTCAGAAGCATATCCGCTGAAATCTCACCGGTATAGGCACCACTCTCAGCGAAATGCATGTTCTGGGCAGCCACTTGGATAGTAGATGCTTGAAGGCTTCTTTTCGCAGCAGCCAAATTCACAAAGGTGGGTGATACGATAACTTGTGCTTTGGTATCGGGCAGTTTGGCGGAAAGTTCGGCCAACAAGGCTTCTGTTTCCTCCATGTTCTTGTTCATCTTCCAGTTTCCTGCCACTATTTTTGTTCTCATGTTGTTTGGTTTTCTTGTGTTCTATGATTAAAATGTAAGTTCGTCAACGTCGTTGTAATGTACTTTTTGCTTGATGGTGCCTCGCTCCAAAACCAACACGGCCGGATTGGACCGGACGATGGTTTTTAGGGTTGTTTCATCGGTAAAATAGAAATCAAATGGTAAATTGTATTGCTGCTCCACCTTGTTGGCCAATGCATCATTTGATGCCGACATACCAATTACTTTATATCCTTTTTCCTTGGCTTTTGCGGTAACTTCAGCCACTTCCGAAAAGGCTTCGTAGTTACTTTTGGCCAAATCATAAGCAATCACCATCACCAATTTGTCCTCATTTAACAGTTCAAAGGCAAAATCCTGCCCTTCTTTTTCGATAGTAAAATCGTGAATTGGTGGTTCATAGCCTTTTTGAATGAGAGTAGTTTCCACATCCACAAATTCGCCATCCACTGAGGGGTAATCCCCATTGGTAACATAAATTTGGCCCTCTCCATTTACCTTGAATCGCCAGGCATATTCGTATATGGGCTCTGGAGCATCCTCAGGAACCGTCATTCCTTCTTCAATATTGGCTCCAATTTTATAAGGTCGAAAATCTACGGAGGGCAAATGGTTCAACACATGGTTGGCGAACAAAATACAAGCCAATAGGGCGACTCCACCCACAATCCAGTTGGTTTTTGTATTGAATAGCGGTGTGATGTATTTCTGTCCGTAAAACAAAATCAATATCAGCACCAATAAAATCACATCTTTGGTGAAGGATTCCCACGGCGTAAGTTTCACGGCGTCGCCAAAACAACCGCAATCCGTTACTTTATTAAAGTAGGCCGAATAAAAAGTGAGGAAGGTGAAGAAAACAATCATGGCCAAAAGGCTCCACACGGTAAACTTAGGTTTGAATCCTATCAATAGAAGGACACCCAATATCACCTCAACAATGACGACAAAAATGGAAATCGCCAAAGCTATGGGTTCCAAAAAGGGCAAATCCAGTACGCCAGGGCTAAAATATTCTTCCAATTTAAACGAAAACCCCACAGGGTCGTTCAATTTGATGAGTCCACTGATGATGAACAACACCCCAACTAGGATCCTTGAAATCCAAACTAAATATTTCATGCTTTTTCAAAATATATTCCAACTTAGCAACAACCTTAATCTGACACAAATCACACGAATTTTCACCAATGCGTTGATGGTTATAGATATGATATGTGATTTGCAAAAAACTCAACAGTCTTCCTGTCTTGGTTCTTGACTCTTTCCTCTTTTCTCTTTTCTCCTAAATACTAATTCCCTTACTATCCAATTTGGTTTTTGTCATTTGGAGTTTAAATGTATCAACGCAAAAACAGCATAATTGACCATATCTTGATAATTGGCGTCCACACCCTCACTTACCAAGGTAGCCCCTAGATTATCCTCAATCTGTTTTACCCGAAGGACTTTTTGCAGAATCAAATCTGTCAAGGAACTTACCCGCATATCGCGCCAAGCTTCTCCGTAATCGTGGTTCTTGTCTTCCATCAATTTTTTGGTGATAGCCACTTCCTTGTCATATAGTGCAATGGCCTCCTCAGCTGTCAAATCCGGCTGTTCCACAATACCTTTCTTTATTTGGATGAGCGCCATTATGGAATAGTTGATGATTCCAATGAACTCGGATTGCTCTCCCTCATCTACTTTCCGAACAGCATTCTGTTGTAAACTTCGAATACGCTGTGCCTTGATGAAAATCTGGTCGGTAAGGGATGGAAGTCGCAAAATCCGCCATGCGGTACCATAGTCTTGCGCCTTTTTTAAGAATAATTCCCGGCAGGTATGGATCACCGCATCATATTGTTGGGAAGTCTGCTGCATGTATTGTTGCTAATTTGCGTAAATTTCGTCCAAATGAGCGTGCTAAAAAAGCACTTTGCCAAAGATAATGAAACGCAAACGAAGCAGGTATTCTTTATGACCATAAACTGCAAAGGAGAACTTATAGACCTATCCGTACCCAAAGTAATGGGCATTTTGAACCTTACCCCTGATTCTTTTTATGATGGCGGAAAATACAAGGACGAAGCTGCTATTCTGAAACAAGTTGAGAAAATGCTGGAAGATGGCGCTTCGTTCATTGACATGGGCGCTTATAGTTCCCGGCCCGGTGCCGAACATGTTGATGAGACGGAGGAACTCAAACGGATGCTTCCGATTGTGGAGTTGATTCTTAGCCATTTTCCAGACACTTTAATTTCCGTGGATACTTTTAGAAGTAACGTAGCTGCAGAAAGTTTGGAACGGGGTGCGGCCATCATCAACGATATTTCCGCGGGAAATTTGGATGCCGAAATGTTCAACACCATTGCCCAATATCAGGTTCCTTATATTATGATGCACTTGAAAGGCACACCACAGTCCATGCAAAAGGAAATTATTTATGATGATCTGATTAAGGACCTTCGGTTTTATTTTTCGAAAAAAATGGAAGAAGCTACTTCAAAAAAAATAAATGATATCATCCTAGACCCTGGATTTGGCTTTGCCAAGACCACAGAACAGAACTATACGCTTTTAAACCATCTGGACCTCTTTAAAACTTTTGAAGTCCCCCTCCTCATCGGATTAAGTCGAAAATCCATGATCTATAAAATTTTGAATTCCAACCCGAAAGAGGCACTGAACGGCACCACCACCCTGCACACTATTGCGCTTTTAAAAGGTGCAAACATTTTACGGGTCCATGATGTAAAAGAAGCTGTGGAATGTATTAAACTTGTGGAAGCGTTGAAAGCAAACGCACTGTAATTTTTGATTCTCCTATTTTTGCTAATTTTACAAAAACACCGCGGTTGGAATTTTTAAATTTTCTCGAGTTTAAGATTACAGACATCATAGACATTGTGCTCGTGGCCGCGCTGCTCTATTATATCTACAAACTGGTTAAGGGTACGGTAGCGATCAACATTTTTATTGGGATTGTGATTGTCTGGGCCTTGTGGAAACTCACAGAGCTCCTCCAAATGAAAATGATCAGCAGTATGGTCGGTGGGTTCATGAACATTGGACTTATTGCCTTGATCATTGTGTTTCAACAAGAGATACGGAAATTTTTATTGATGATCGGTTCCACCAATTTTGCCTCCAAACGGAATTTTATCCGACATTTTAAATTTTTGAAACAGGAGGCTGTCCCTACCGTTACGGATGTAGAGTCCATTGTGGCGGCTTGCGAACGTATGGGCAGTACCAAAACGGGGGCAATCATTGTGATTGAACGCAATAATTCCCTGGATTTTATAAAATCCACTGGGGATGCCATGAACATTGAAATCACCCAACCCATCTTGGAAAGTATCTTTTTTAAAAACAGTCCGTTGCATGATGGTGCTGCCGTGGTTCAGGATAATTTTATTACGGCCACGCGGGTAATTCTTCCCGTTTCCAATGACCGAAACATCCCCCTCCGATTTGGCCTTCGACATCGGGCCGCTGTGGGCATCACTGAAAAAACGGATGCCATCTGTTTGGTGGTCAGCGAGGAAACCGGCTCCATTTCCTATATAAAAAATGGAGAGTTTGTTCCTTTTAAAACTTCGGAAGAGCTTGTCCAATTCATCAAAAAGGATTTGGGATAAATGAACTGCAAGAATTGCCATACCAATCTTAGGTCGGATTTTAGTTATTGTCCCGCCTGCGGTGGTAAGGTCATTCGCAATAGGCTCAGTTTGAAAAATGTCTGGGAGGATGTAAGCTTTCAGGTCTTTAATTTGGACAACACTTTGGTCAAAACTTTCCGTCATCTCTTTACGCAACCCGAGGCTGTCATCAATGGTTACATTTTGGGGACCCGAAAAAAATACATGAATCCCATCAGCTATTTTGCCATTGCCATCACCTTGGTGGGAGTTTTGTTTTTCATGCTTCGAAATGTATATGAAATTGACCTTATGCAGGGAGCCATTGCCGGTAGTGGGGATACTCCTAATATGGATTTTGTGTTCGACTATCAAGCGCTCATTACCTATTTGATGGTCCCCATGTATGCTTTAATGAGTTGGTTCCTTTTTTTCGACCAAAAAAAATTGAATTACACGGAGCATGTGGTTGCCAATACGTATATAACAGGACAGGTTTCTTTTGTTCAGGTGTTGGTTTGTATACCGCTGTTTGGATTGCTGGACATTAGGTATGACCTTTTCACCTGGGTTTACTTAATTCTTACCATAACCTACCAGTTCTATGTGTTCAAAAAAATATACCAAATTGGTTTTTGGAGCACTTTTCTCCGCGGATTCATCTACCTCCTGCTCTTCGTTATCCTTATGATGGTCATTGGAACCGTTATTCTTTTGGTTTCCATGGCAACCGGACGAATATCCCTAGAGGATTTTAGGACATAAGACTAAGCCACTTCTTCTTGCAGAAACTGGGCCGTGTACAGGTCATTGTAGTAACCACCCTTTTTAAGCAGTTCTTTGTGCGTTCCAATTTCCACAATCTGCCCTTCATCCATCACAATAATTTTACTGGCTTTTTTGATGGTGGCCAAGCGGTGTGCGATGATGATGGAGGTCCTACCTTCGGTTATCTTGTCAGTAGCTTGTTGAATCAGTTGTTCTGAATAGGTGTCCACGGACGAAGTGGCCTCATCCAAAATTAAAATGCTAGGGTTGCTCACATAGGCCCGCAAGAAGGCAATCAATTGGCGTTGCCCGCTGGAAAGCATGGTTCCCCTCTCCTTGACATTGTACTCATACCCTCCGGGAAGACTGGAAATGAATTCGTGCACCCCAATCTGTTTGGCGGCCGCTTCTATTTCAGCAACGGAAATATTCTTATCGCGCAGTGAAATATTATTCGCGATGGTATCGGCAAAAAGAAAAACGTCTTGCAGCACAATGGCGATATGAGACCGAAGCGATTGTAAAGTGTAGTCATGTATATTGACCCCATCAATCCGTATTTCTCCGGAATTGATTTCATAAAACCGGTTAAGCAGGTTGATGATGGTCGATTTTCCGGCACCTGTTGCACCAACAATGGCTACGGTTTCTCCAGCATCCACTTTAAAAGAAATACCGTGAAGCACCTCTTCATCCTTAACGTATCCGAAGCGAACGTCCGTGAATTCAATATCTCCCTTCACATCTGCTTTTACCACAGAACCTTCATCGGCAATATGGCTATCGGTATCCAAAATCTTGAACACGCGGTTAGCGGCCACCATTCCCATTTGAAGCGTATTGAACTTATCTGCAATCTGTCGCAACGGACGGAACAACAAATCCATCAAAAAGAAAAAGGCCACAATGGTTCCTTTGTTGTTGTCAAAACCAATATTTTGAATGTTTTGAATCACCCCGAAATACACCACGAGCCCTATTCCAATCGAATTGGAAATCTCGGCAATGGGGAAAAATATGGAGTTGTACCAGACCGTTTTTAACCAAGCGTTCTGATGCTTTTCGTTGATTACACGAAACTTTTCCTTCTCTATTTCCTCTCGGTTGAAGAGTTGAACTATTTTCATTCCCGCTATACGTTCCTGGACAAATGAATTTAGGTTGGACACTTGCGCCCTCACTTCAACAAACGCCACTTTCATGGCCTGCTGGAACAATCGAGTCGCAATTAAAATCACTGGAAGAATGGCAAACACAATCAAAGCCAATTTCCAGTTCATAACCGTCATAATGATAGCGGCTGAAATCATTTTGAGCACATCGGCCACGATCATAAAAAACCCTTGGCTGAAAATCTCCCCGATTCGTTGCATATCTGCTACGGCCCGAGTGACCAACACCCCGATGGAAGAATTATCGAAGTAGGTCATTTTAAAACTCATCATCTTTTTGAAAAGTCGAATGCGGATATCCCGAATCACAGATTCGCCCAAAAGGTTGGCGTAGTAATTAAAACCGAGCTGCATCACTACCTGACCCACCAAAAGTCCCAACATCAACATAATGGCCGAAAACAAACCTTGTGAACTTTTACTGCTCAATGCGTCATTGATGATATCTTTCACCAAAATGGGAATGCCCACTGCAAATGCAGCCGACAATATGGCCGTAATGGCCACGACCCAAAAAATGACCCGATAGGGTTTAGTATGTGCAAAAACGCGTTTGAACAGTCGATAATCAAACGCTTTACCTATTTCGTCACTTTTGCTCATCAAATATTTCTTTTGGATACAAAACCTTGGTCAAATATAATCCTTTTGCGGGGACAGACACTCCGGCCTCGCTTCTGTTCTTGCTTGCGATAATCGCTTTAATTTCCTCTGGAGTCATTTTCCCCATGCCCACATCCAACAAAGTACCTACAATGGCCCGCACCATATTCCTGAGAAAACGGTCTGCTGTAATGGTGAACACCAATTTATCTTCCTTTTCTTCCCAAAGTGCATGACGAACATCACATCGGTAGGTCTTCACATCGGTGTTGGATTTGGAAAAGCATTCGAAATCCGAATGCTCCAGTAGATATGCTGCTGCTTTGTTCATTTGCTCGATATCCAACGGGTATTTTACAAAATGTGCTAAATCAGCATAAAATGGACTCTTTTCCGGAACTACCCAATATTCATAGGTTCGTTCAAATGCATCAAATCGTGCATGGGCTTCGGGAACCATTGGATAAAGCTGTTGCACGGCAATATCTTCTGGGAGAAAGGCATTCAATCGATAGACCAATTCCGCCTCGTCTTCAATCTTTTCAGTATTAAAATGGGCAAACATTTCCCTAGCATGCACACCGGTATCGGTCCTGCCCGCACCCACAACCTCGATGGTTTGTCGTAATAAGGTGGACAATGCTTTTTCCAACACCTCTTGCACGGTTATGGCGTTGGGTTGGTTCTGCCATCCGTGGTATGCTTTCCCGAAATAGGAAAATTGGATAAAATATCTCAATGGAATCCCTTACTTTTAAGTCGTTAAAGATAATTCAATCCCTTCCAAAAGGAATCCAACCTCTATTTTTTAGCATATTTTTAGCGTTATGACCAAAATTCTATTGCTTTCGGATACCCATGGCCATATAGATTCCACCATTTTAAAATATGCCGCCCAGGCCGATGAAATCTGGCATGCGGGTGACATTGGAAGCCTTTCTGTTACCGATAAATTGAAAGCGTTGAAGCCTGTTCGAGGGGTACACGGTAATATCGATGACCATATTATCCAAAAGGAATTTCCGGAACACAATCGGTTCATGTGCGAAGAAGTTGATGTTTGGATCACCCATATTGGAGGTTATCCCGGAAGTTATAATGTTAGAGTGCGGGGTGCTATTAGGCAAAATCCACCCAAACTATTTATTTGCGGACATTCCCATATCCTTAAGGTCATGAACGACAAAAAATTGGGATTGCTCCACATGAATCCCGGGGCTTGTGGCAAACATGGGTTCCATCAGGTACGCACCATGCTCCGTTTTGTGATTGACGGGGATAAAATCTCAGATTTGGAGGTGGTGGAACTCGGAAAGCGATGATCAAAACATAAAAACCCCGGCCGAAGCCAGGGTTTTTTCGCACTAATACTACTAAGATGTTAGGTTCAACGTAAGCGATCAACAGATTTTACAAGATCTTCATCCTTTTTGATAGCCCTGTTGGCCAGGACCAGAAAAACGATAGAAAATACAGGAATCAGCATCCCAATACCCTTCTCAGAGACAACTGCCTCTCCGGATAAGCTTAGCGATCGATAAACGAAAAATCCTAGTAAAAAAAGATTCAATATCATATTCAATCTGTTTACCACAAATTGATTTTGTCTGTTCTTGTACATCAAAATAGAAATCACTGCCAAAACTGTTGAAGCATAAAATGCTATGCTGATCCACAGCTCATTTTCTGCGTAGATTTCCTTCCCATCAACATCGATCCATAAATTCAGAAAAAAGGGCAGTACGCCTGTAATGAGCGCAACAACCACTAAGAAAAACGTCTGAATTCGCTGAATCATTGTGTAATTTGATTTCAAAACGCAAAAATAGGCGTCTTTTTGAGAAATGAAACGTTATTCTTGAAAAATAATTTGTATACTTGTGTCGTTATTAGCGAAGCACTTACCTAGGAAATCTTTCCTCCAGTAGCACTCAAATAACTTTTACTTCAATATTTTCAGATTAAGACACGTTTAACTTATTCATTATTTAATGTTCGAGATTTCAGATCTAAAAGCTAAAAAGCTTCCTGAGTTGCAAGAAATTGCCAAGGATCTTAATGTTCCCAAATTCAAAACCTTGAAAAAACTGGACTTGGTTTACCAAATCCTAGATGTTCAAGCTTCCAACCCAAAAGCTGTGGCCGAAAGTGTTACAGCCCCTCAAAACAACGGAACCCCCGCCGCCAAACCTAAGCGTGAAAGAACCCCACGAACCCCACGGGTCAAAAGTGAGCCAAAAAACACCGCTCCGGATACTGCGGAAAAACAAGTTAAGGGAGATTCCAATGAGAAAAAGGATGACTCTAGAGGCCAACAGCCCCAAAAGAAGGAGAGCAAACCCAATGCCCCTCAGAAGAATCAAAACCAAAACAACAATAAAAGAAACAACCAGCACCAAAAAGGTGGTGGTCACGATAAAAAGAACAGCAATTTTGACAAGGACTTAAAAAACAGGTACAAAGAACCTGAATTTGAGTTTGACAGCATTATTGAGAGTGAGGGTGTATTGGACATCATGCAGGACGGATATGGTTTCTTGCGCTCCTCGGACTACAATTACCTTTCTTCCCCAGATGATATTTATGTATCTCAATCGCAGATCAGATTGTTTGGATTGAAGACAGGAGATACCGTTTTAGGAAACATTCGACCTCCAAAAGAAGGTGAGAAATATTTCCCACTGATCAAGGTGAACAAAATCAATGGTCTGGACCCTCAAGTGGTTCGCGATCGCGTCTCTTTTGAGCACCTTACCCCATTGTTTCCAAAGGAAAAGTTCAAATTGGCGGAGCGTCAGAGCACTATTTCCACTAGAATTATGGACCTGTTCTCCCCTATTGGTAAAGGACAACGTGGTATGATCGTTTCCCAACCGAAGACGGGTAAGACCATGTTGTTGAAAGATATTGCCAACGCCATTGCGGCCAACCACCCAGAGGTGTACCAAATCATTTTGTTGATTGACGAACGCCCTGAAGAGGTTACCGATATGCAACGAAATGTACGCGGTGAGGTCGTTGCTTCCACTTTTGACAAAGAAGCTACGGAACACGTGCGTGTCGCCAATATTGTGTTGGAAAAAGCAAAACGCTTGGTGGAATGCGGTCATGATGTGGTTATCCTTTTGGATTCCATCACTCGATTGGCCCGTGCTTACAACACCGTTCAACCTGCTTCTGGTAAGGTATTGAGTGGTGGTGTGGATGCCAATGCATTGCACAAGCCAAAACGATTCTTTGGTGCGGCCCGTAACATTGAAAATGGTGGTTCCCTTTCCATTATCGCTACCGCATTGACAGAAACCGGTTCCAAAATGGACGAGGTAATCTTTGAAGAGTTTAAAGGTACTGGTAACATGGAGCTTCAGTTGGATCGTAGAATTTCCAACCGAAGAATTTTCCCTGCCATCGACCTTATTTCTTCCTCAACCCGTAGGGACGATCTATTGTTGGATGAAAATACCATTCAACGTATGTGGATCATGCGCAAGTATTTAGCGGACATGAATCCGGTAGAAGCCATGGAATTTATGGAGCAACGCATTAAGCAGACCAAAAACAACGAGGAGTTCCTTCTGACGATGAACGAATAAATCAATTGTTTGATATACAGTTAATTAAAAACCCTTTGAGAAATCTCGAAGGGTTTTTTCTTGATAGGTTTTAAAGAAAAAACTTATCTTTAAATTCAGTTTCCTCAAAACCGAACTTTAAAACACTTCAACTATGAAAAACCTCAAAAAAGTTGGCACTGTCTTGCTAGGTGCTCTTTTGGTTACCCTTGCCGCGTGTCAACAGGGGTCTAAAAAACAAGAACCCTCTGAGCCTGTAATGGAAGAACAAGAAAGAGTTGAACCGCCTTCAGGCATTATCTCTTTGGAAGAATCCAAGTCCCTTTATGACAATTATACCAAAAACCGTTTGGACATCATTCAACGGTATGAGGCGGAGCGGAGCCCTGAAAAGAAATTTGAAGCGGCTCGTTTTGTTTCATTCACCTATGAGGACATAAAACAATACATGGCCTTCATTGAGCAGGAATCCAAAGAAGCCCAAGTGGATATTTCCTCTTTACGCTTCTATTTTGCCAATTATCCCGATCAAGAAGATTTTCCTGATGGAAAGAAAATCGTCCACCCAAGACAAAACTCCATATTCATCGTTCCGGCTATGAAAACAGACGATGGAGAATACGGTTTTTATATAGGCGAAGATGGTAAAGCAAAGCTTATAAAAAATGCAGTAGGGGAAACTGCTGTTGGCAGTATAACAGAAAATGACAATAAGTCCTACGCAAGCTTTGTTCCTATTTCTGCACCACCAGCCGCAGCAGGAGGTCAGAGCCTTACCTTGAATAAGGGTAGTTCTTCTCCACCACCATGGGGGGATTATTAAGATAAACCATGGATGACCAAATTTATAGGCTATTTACAGAACATTATTATATACCTGTTTATCTGTTAACATGGTTGGTTTCTGTATTTACATACCGTAGATATTTTGATACAGCGCTAAAGTATTTTCCGGTTTTTATCGCCTATACTTTTTTCACGGAATTACTTGGCTATTTTATAAAGTTCTTTGAAGATTTCCAGTTCTTTTCGGATGAGAGGTATTCGTGGCGCAATATTATCATTTATAACCTGTATCAACTTATTACATACCTATTTTTTTATAGGGTGTATTGGAAGGTAATTCAGTCGAAAAAATATAAAAAGTGGTTGAAATATGGTGTATTTATAACTTTGTCTGGCTATTTAATAAACATTTTTTTCAATAACCCCTTTTATGAACCACTCTATTATGCCGAAACGGTTGGATCAATTATATTGATTGTTCATATTCTAATTTATTTTTTGGAAAAAAGGAAGGAGAGGCATCCATATTCCCAAAAAAATAATCTTTTATTCTGGGTAAGCATCGGCACTTTTATCTTTTACCTTGTTGCACCTTACCTCTGGTTGATTGGCTATTTAGAACAAACCATTTGGTTTGCCTACCATCTAAGAACAGTTCTATTTGCCTTGATTACAATTATGTATTCCTTATTTATCGTTGGTCTTTTACTGGGAAAAAGGCAAGCATTCCGGTAAACTTTGAATATGCATAAAAATAAACGCCCCAAACATTGGGGCTTTTTTTATATATTCAACCGAAATGCCATTTCTTTGTTCCAAACCAGCAATGCGTAGATGATAGAGGAAATCTTAGAAACTTTAAATACGGATTTTATCATCCTTCCTTTTTATCTGATTACGTGGCTGGTTGCCGTAATACAGTATCGCACCTATTATGATACTGTTTTAAAATACTATCCCATTTACCTCATGTACACCCTTCTAACCGAACTTTTGGGGTATTTGGTAAAGTTTACCGATAGCTTTCAATTGGTTTCTGATGATCGGTTCCACTGGTACAACGTGATCATTTACAATATCTACTCCGTGGTTACCTATATGTACTTCTTCTTTATCTATTGGAAAATCCTGGATGATGAAAAAAATAAAAAGTGGGTCACTTACGCGGGATGTATCAGTATGGGCAGTTTTCTGATCAGTCTGTTTTTTCAGAACCCTAATTATATGCACTTATATATTGCCGAGCTGATTTCCGCGGTGTGCCTACTGGTCACCATAGCCCTATATTTCAAGGAAAAATTTGATTGGCATGACTTTAAATCCATGAAATACAACCTAATGTTTTGGACAAGTGTAGGAATGGGAATCTTCTATGTGTATTTCCCTATCTCTCTGTTGTTCCTGTACTGGGCGCCAAAATTGTATACCACGTTGTACCTGCATGATTTGTTGATTGGGCTCATCTTTGTTTTATATGGAACTTTTTTGGTGGGCGTGATTTTCCATCGAAGAAGGGAATTTCGATAAAAAGTTTGGCATATATCCAATAAAAAAGCCCCAAAACGGGGCTTCTCTATATCCTAAAATGAACAGGTGATTACATAGCTGCAACCTTGCTCATCAATTTGCTTTTTAAGTTGGCCGCTTTATTATTGTGAATGATGTTCTTCTTGGCCAATTTATCAATCATACCAACAACAGTGGGCAACAAGGCTTCAGCAGCTTTCTTGTCCTCTTCGGTGCGCAATTTTTTGATGGCATTACGCACAGTTTTGTGCTGGTATCTGTTACGCAAACGAACTGCTTCGTTTCTTCTGATTCTCTTTAATGCTGACTTATGATTTGCCATTGTCTTAATTTATACTTTCTAATTCCTTTTGTTGTAGCCCGTAGGGGAATCGAACCCCTGTTACCAGGATGAAAACCTGGCGTCCTAACCCCTAGACGAACGGGCCATTTTTATATGGAAAAACGAACTTATTGACCCTCGCTTTTCCTATTTCATTGAACTTCGTAGCCCGTAGGGGAATCGAACCCCTGTTACCAGGATGAAAACCTGGCGTCCTAACCCCTAGACGAACGGGCCATAAGGTTGCACAATTGCGGATGCAAAAATACAACTATTTTTAAGTCTTGCAACAGTAATTTTTATTTTTTGCCCCCTGTTTAATAGGCCTTTGCAAACAACACCCTTTGGGTGGATGGTTTTCCAGTCACCATACATATTCCATCCTCCTGTTTTGCATCCAAAGGAATACAACGAATGGTGGCTTTGGTTTCCTCTTTTATCCTATCCTCAGTTTCGGGAGTACCATCCCAATGGGCAGAAACAAATCCTCCTTTTTCTTCAATAACCTGCTTGAATTCTTCATAGGAATCCACCGCCGTGATGTGTTCCTTTCTATATTCCAAAGCTTTATTGAAGATGTTTTCCTGAATCTCATCCATCAACGAAACCACCTTTTCCACAACCGCATCCGCCGCAACAGATTCCTTCTGAAGGGTATCCCGTCGAGCCACCTCATAGGTTCCGTTCTCCAAATCTCGCTGTCCAATAGCCAAACGCACGGGAACTCCCTTTAATTCATATTCATTGAATTTGAACCCGGGTTTATGGGTATCTCTTTTGTCATATTTTACGGAAAGTCCCTTGGCTCGAAGTTCCTTCACTAAGGGTTCCACCTTCTCAGAAATGGCATCCAGTTGGTCCAGCCCTTTATATATAGGTACTATCACCACCTGAATTGGCGCCAATTTAGGGGGAAGTACCAGTCCGTTGTCATCGCTGTGCGTCATTACCAAAGCGCCCATCAAGCGGGTAGAAACCCCCCAGGATGTGGCCCAAACATATTCCTGCTGACCTTCTTTATTGGCAAATTTCACATCGAACGCCTTGGCAAAATTCTGACCCAAAAAGTGGGATGTCCCCGCCTGAAGCGCTTTTCCATCCTGCATCAATGCTTCAATGCAATAGGTATCTTCCGCCCCTGCAAAACGCTCGCTTTCGGTTTTGGTGCCTTTAATTACGGGCACTGCCATGTGCTCTTCGGCAAATTCTGCGTATAAGTGCATGATTCGCTCTGCCTCCTCAACAGCTTCCTGTTTGGTGGCGTGGGCGGTATGCCCCTCTTGCCACAAGAATTCAGCAGTTCGTAAAAACAAACGGGTTCGCATTTCCCAGCGCACCACATTGGCCCATTGGTTCACCAAAATGGGTAAATCGCGATAGGATTGTACCCATCTTCTGTACGTGTCCCAAATAATGGTTTCTGAAGTAGGCCGCACAATAAGCTCTTCCTCAAGCTTTGCATCTTCATCCACAATAATGCCACTGCCATCCTCGGCATTCTTCAAGCGATAGTGCGTCACAACGGCACATTCCTTGGCAAAACCTTCAACATGGCTAGCTTCTTTGCTCAAGTATGATTTTGGGATGAACAGCGGGAAATAAGCATTCTCATGACCTGTTTCCTTGAACATTTTATCCAACTGGGCCTGCATTTTCTCCCATATGGCATACCCGTAGGGTTTTATCACCATGCAACCCCTAACTCCCGAGTTCTCAGCTAGATCAGATTTTACGACAAGTTCATTATACCATTTGGAATAATCCTCAGCTCGACTTGTTAAATTTTTACCCATGTATTGTAGTTTGGCACAAAACTTGTGTTTTTATTAGCAGAAATAATTCGGTAAAACTAATTATTTTTAGTATGTTCAACAATAAAAATTGCGCAATGATAAAGTCTACACCCCTTCCAAATTTTAAGGTATTTGCTACACTCCTCGTGGTTGCTTTCCTTGCAGCCTCATGTGGATCGTACCAACAGGCCTCATATTATGATGATGGAATCTATTCAAGTGGCAATAGAGTGGTTCATGTGGAGAAAAAATCCGCTGAAGCTGTTCGGCTTGAACAACAAGAAAGCAACATTTATGGTGACTATTTCGGTGCCAAGGCCGATGAATATGCAGAAATTCTTGATGGCGAAATCTTCACCGATGTGGATAGCTATTCCAGTAATATGCAAAATGATAGTATTCCTTACGGGGAACAAACCGATTATTTTGCCTACAACAATACCTACAATGGTAATCCCGGATGGGGCGATAACCCCACAAGCCTAACCATCAATGTTTATGACAATTGGGGTTGGGGTGGCTACTACGGCTGGAACAATCCGTATTGGGGCTGGGGCTACGGCTGGGGTGGATACCCTTACTACAACTGGGGTTGGAACAGCCCATGGAGATACAACCGTTGGGGATGGAACAGCTGGGGCTGGGGTAGTTACTACGGTGGCTGGAACAGTCCATATTGGGGCTGGGGCTACGCTGGCAATTGGGGCTGGGGTGGCTACTACAACTACGGTTGGAGACCATACTACTACAATAACTATTATGGCAGAAATTATGCCTACAATTATAGCAGGGGACGCAGAGGTTATACTTCTTCAGTAATCCCAGGCACCTCATTAAGAGGAAGGTCCAACCTTGCATCAAGAACCAGTGGATATTCTTCACGATACAGCACAAATAGCGGACGCTCCAATAGATCTGTTGGCACATCCTCCTCAAGAACATCGCGTTCATACAGCAACGGAACAACAGCTAGAAGAACCGTGAGTGCCGATGCCATAGCAAGAAATCAAAACTATAGATCAAGTAGAAGTACCCGTACTACTCCAAACTATAATAACAGCTCAAGGACTTATCGTTCATACGGTACTTCACCTTCTTCAAGAAGCAACGGTTCTTATAACAGGAGCAGCGGTTCGGTGAACAGAAGTTCATCTTCTTCTTCTCCCGCTTACCGAAGCTCAGGCAGAAGCACCAGAAGCTATCAATCTTCTCCAAGAAGTACGGCACCGAGCAGGAGCAACTACAGTCGCTCTTCCAGTGGTTCCAGTTCTAGAAGTAGCTACAGCCGAAGCAGCTCAGGAAGTAGTAGCAGAAGCTATAGCTCTGGTGGTAGTAGTTCTAGGAGTTCCGGAGGTGCAAGCAGGTCTTCTGGAGGTTCCAGAGGTGGAAGAGGAAACGGAAGAAACTAAGATTCCTAACAAATTTATCGTATAACTAAATCAAGGGAAATGAAACGAATTTCAACTCTCATCATGGTATTGGTATGCGCATATGCAAGCGCCCAGAACATCGATGATGTATTAAGATACAGCACAGAAGACATCATTGGAACCGCAAGGTTTCAGTCCATGGGAGGTGCTTTTGGAGCACTGGGTGGCGACTTGTCTTCGCTAAATATAAACCCTGCTGGTTCCGCCGTATTCAATTACAGCGAACTTAGTGTAACGGGAACTAATTATAATAGAAACAATGATGCCCTTTTCGGAAACAGCGTCAGAAACACCACACTAAATTCCTTGGATTTGAACCAAGTAGGTGGCGTACTCATTTTTACATCGAACAATAGCCCATGGAAAAAAATTGCACTTGCTTTTAATTATGACATGGTGCAAAATTTTGACAATGAGTTTTTCGCCGCTGGAAATACAGGATTGGGAATTGATAATTATTTCTTGAATTTCGCCCAAGGTGAACCTTTGGGCCCACTCCGTGTTCAGCAAGGAGAATATATAGAGGATGCTTATTTAGATATTGGCTCTAGCCTTGGTTTTGGTGCCCAACAAGCCTTTTTGGGTTTCCAGGCAGGTCTTATTGAGCCCACCGTTGACGATGACAGCAACACCTCCTACTTCTCCAATGCCGAATACAGCAGTGTCAATCAAGAATATCTACAGAGTACCTCGGGGTATAATAGCAAGTTCACCCTGAACTTTGCCAGCCAATATGAGGAAAATCTTTACGTAGGGGCATCCCTGAATTTTCACAGCGTTATGTATGATCGCATCACCTTCTTGGATGAAAGTGGTTACGACCAAGATTCTCCGGTGCAATTCACCTCTTTTGACAACCTTCTGCACACCGAAGGATATGGATTCTCATTCAGTTTGGGTGCCATAGCAAAATTGAACGAAAGTGTGCGTGTGGGAGGAAGTTACCAATCCCCGACATGGTATGAACTTACCGATGATTTTTCACAGCGCATGAATTCCAGTTTGGCTGTTTCTGATATCAATTATATTGATTTTGGAATCGTTAATCTTTACGAAGACTACCGCATTAAAACCCCTGGAAAATTGACTGGTAGCGTTGCTGTGGTATTTGGTGAGGATGGTCTTTTGAGTTTTGATTATGGTTATCAGGATATGTCGCAAGCAGAGCTTCGACCTACCTCTGACCCTAATTTTTCTTCCGAAAACGATTTTATCGCCAATACACTTGGCGTTGTGAACACCTATAGATTGGGTGGAGAAATTCGATTTGATGAAATAAGCTTACGCGGAGGATATCGTTTTGAAAGCAGCCCATATGAAAATGGTGATCTAGTCGGTGACCTTAATGGTTTTTCAGGCGGAATTGGCTATAGTTTTGGAGGAAGTCGATTGGATTTGGCTTTTAGCAGGACAGAGCAAGATGTAAATGCCTACTTTTTTGATTCCGGCATAGACAGTACTGCCATGGTGAACCGAATCAATACGAATATCTCGTTGGGGTACAGCTTTAAGTTCTAAAAACAGAAAATATAGATACTAAAGGTCGGAAGGAATTCCGGCCTTTTTTTGTTTTCTATCGTACCAAAGAGAAGTGTCTACGAACGGACCGCGCTACCAAAACGCCGGTTTCATCCTGATCGTAATCCAAACGAAACCAATAATCCGAAGATGGAAGGTCCCTGCCGTTAAAGGTTCCATCCCACCCCAAAGTAGGATCAAGCTCCTTCAACAACTTACCAAAGCGATCAAAAATATAGATAACGGGATCCGTGAGTCTTTCTATTCCGTAAACATTCCAGTTGTCATGGACACCATCGCCATTGGGCGTGAAAAATTTGGGGTATCCCACCACCAAAAAATCAGCTTCCAGAGTTCCGCATCCATTTTTATCATTGATGGTAACCTGATTCAATCCTGGTGGTACATCTGTGAAAATGGCCTCATCCTGAAACTCACCGCCATTGATCGCATACTCGTAATCACTAGTCCCCTCAACAACAAACTCCACACTATAAGGGTCTGAAATATCACTGGTTTCTAAATCGATTAAAATCGTATCTGCCAAAACAGGCTCTCCGTGAAAAGTGATCAAAATATCATCTGCAACGGTATTCCCAAAAGTTGATTCAATGGTCACTCGGTACCGTCCAGAGTTCGGGCTGGAGACGGTCCATTCGGTCTGGCCAGCACCTGTGGCAAGTATGGTTTCGTAAGTACCATCATCGTCAGCATCATATTCCCATGTAATATTGGCGATGTTAGGTCCCACCGGTGATCTCAAAGCACTTAAAACGATATCTGGATCACCAATACAGGCCACAATATCCAATCCAAGGAATTCATCACGAAGGGTACAGTCCAAAGCGTTGTCTTGGTCGGCATCAACGGAACTTCCCGTAAAGGTCAATTCAAAAGTTTCCGGGTCTCCATCAAAATTGGTAAGATAGTTATTGATGTAGAGGTAATAGACTTCACCTGCCGTTACATCCAGCCATTCATCATAAGTATTCTGACTTTGTTTTACAAAAGGAGCTCCTTCCCTACCATCCACAGGATTCACACCTATCCCAGTGAAATAGGTGTCGTTGGTTTCATAATTGCATCGAATGGGCTGTACGGTTCCATCCCCAATGATGGTACAAAAGGTTTGGCCTGAAGTTTCATCAAAGGGACCATACAAGGCAAAATCCCATTCTGCCGTAATAACTCCAGTTGGCCCGGGAAGTGCCTCAATATCAAATCCTATTTGTCCATCGGTACCCGCCCTAAACACATACCAACCTGTATTGTGCTCAATATTGGCTGAGCTGTTGCTTCCTTTCTCCAAACAACCGGTTTGAGTAATGACCTCAGGGTCAAAATCATCGATATCACCACTGCCATCAGTGGTTCCTAAAATGGGAGCATCCGCACAAACGGGGATAGCAGTTCTACAATCTGGGGAATTTTGAGCGCTCGCTGCAAAAGAAAAAAGTAGTAAACAGATAGCACTAAATAGAGCTCTCATAGAATTTTGGGGCTAAAGGTTGTTCTACATTCTAACGTGTATAACTCCCTAAACCAAGGTTTTAGTATACGTTTAACGAAAAAATATGCGGTTAATCGACAAACGGTATTGTATGCTATCGAACCAAGGAGAAATGGCTCTGCAAATATTTGGCGTTTACTCGGATTCCGTTCTCATCCACATAGGATAATTTAAACCAATAATCCGTGGAAGGAAGAGGTTTTCCGTTAAAGCTGCCGTCCCAACCAGCATCAAACTCCGTCATTTGTTTGATGAGTTTCCCGTAACGGTCATAAATGGTTACAATCGGGGAACTTAATTCTGAAAGCCCTTCAATCCGCCACGTTTCATTGAGCACATCGCCATTAGGGGAGAAAGTGGATAGGAACCCCACTACAACAATGTCATCTACTATTTCACCACAGCCATTGATATCGCGCAGATATACTTTATGATTTCCTGGGGTCACACCTTCAAAAACATTATTGGTTTGATATGCGCCATCATCCAGTCGGTATTCAAAATTGGTGGTATTTCCTTCCGTAATAATCGTGACAATATTGTTGGTGCGTAAGTCTTGGACATCCACGTTTACATCAGCGATATTGGGCAAGGTCGATATTCCAACTACAATGGTCTTGCTAGTTTCACAAGATGAACCGCTGGAAGAATTGGTAGCCGTTAAGGTATACTCACCCGGTTCCGTCACAGTAATGGTCGGTGTTTGTTGTCCAGTACTCCATTGATAGGTATACATGGGATTGGGAAGGGTTTCCCCTATTTCAATATAGCCGATACTTTCACAAATAACTGCTTCTTCCGAAAAAGTAAGCTCAGGAGTTTCAATGGCATCCAAAACAAAACTCTGGGAAGCGTCAAAACAATCAGGGTTTAATAATGAGGTCGTCCTGACATAAATGGTTTCCTGCCCCGGACCTTTTGGATACTGTTTCAGCAATGGATAGATCCCCAAATTTGCATTGGTTTGGGTAGCATGGTAGCTGACCACAAAATCATCCGGACTTTGCGCACCCAAGGCTTCTATATTCTTTTCCTCCAAGTCAAAAATCATATCAGGAACGTGACAAAACACTTCATCCACCAAGCTCTCCGTGACTGGTACTGGGTTAAATCCGACTTGCACATCGCTGACAATGGTTTCCATTGCAGTAGTGACCACCACTCGGTATTGCGCCGAAGTGGTTACTGAATAAGAAGCTGCCGTGGCTCCAGAAATAAGCTGAAAACCATTTCCTGTATCACTATACCATTCATAACTCAAAGCTCCTGTGCTGGTCGCATCCAGAGTAATTGTTTCCCCTTCGCAAGCTGCAATTGGCGCTCCCAGGAGATTATCCACTATGGAACAATCCAATGCATCTGTAGGGTTGGTCACCCATATATTACCCGTAAATTGGATGGAAAAACCGGAGTTAAGGTTGCTAAAGTTGTTGATCAAAAGATAGTAATCCTCGCCTGGGCTTACCTCCAACCAGTCCTCATAGTAAATGGTATTCATATCTCCCGTAGGGTCTTCCCCTACTCCCAAAAAGCTTTTGGCATCACTATTGTCCCAAAAATTACAGCGAACGGGTTCTCCCAAATTACCACAGTCCGAAGCCCTGTATAACACGAAATCCCAGTCTTCATCACTGCTATGGCCAATATTAAAACCCAGCTGCCCAGAGGCGCCGGTCCTAAAATGATACCAAGCGGAGTTACTTTCAATCACTCCAGAGGAAAGCTGTCTTTCAAAACACCCATTGGAAAATGCCCCATTAAAATCGTCAATCCCATAACCATCGGCCCCACCATTAATCGGGGTATTGCTACAAATGGGAATTGCATTGACGCAATCTTGTTCCACTTGGGCATGCGAAAATTGCCAGAAGAGGCAGAAGATTAAAGTTCTAGTAACCAATTTCAACATAAAAGACTGTAGGTTTGGGCATTATAAAAGTACTACGGCGCTTGCCTTAACAATAATTTATGTTGTCAAACTCCCTGTAGCGGATGTTAAATAGTACATTAATGTATATCTTTGCTGTCTTGAAGAAACAGCTATGAAATTAGAGCAGGCTTTGGAAGAACAGTATGAGGAAAGGGGCAACGACCATGTTGGCTCCTCATCGGATACCCCGATGCGGCAAGATGCGTTTGTATTGAGCGATGAAGAAAAAATCGAACGTATACAGAAGAATGTCCGTGAAATTATGTTGACCCTCGGTCTTGATTTGGATGATGACAGTCTAGGGGGCACCCCAAAAAGGGTTGCAAAAATGTATGTGAAAGAGGTTTTTGGTGGATTGCACCCCAAACGAAAGCCCGAATCATCTACCTTTCAAAACAAATATAAGTACGGTGAAATGTTGGTGGAAAAGAACATTGTGCTTTATTCCACTTGCGAGCATCACCTGTTGCCCATTATTGGAAGGGCACATATTGCGTATATATCAAATGGGACTGTAGTTGGTCTATCCAAAATGAACCGAGTGGTGGACTACTACGCCAAACGTCCGCAGGTCCAAGAGCGATTGAACATCCAAATTGTGAAGGAACTTCAACAAGTTTTGGGGACCGAAGATGTAGCCTGTGTTATTGATGCAAAGCACCTCTGTGTGAATTCCCGTGGCATTCGAGATATTGAAAGCAGCACCGTAACTTCGGAATATGGTGGAAAATTCAAGGATGAAGCCGTACGAAGGGAATTTTTGGACTACATCAATCTGGAAACCGACTTTTAATTCCACCTTTTTCAATGCAACTTTACAAGGACCAAACCCTTAGAGTACACAATTCGCTTACCGGAAAAAAAGAGATTTTTCAACCCATAAATGAAGGTCATATTGGCATGTACGTCTGCGGACCTACGGTGTACAGCAATGTGCATTTGGGCAACTGCCGTACTTTTATGTCGTTTGATATGATCTTTAGGTACTTTAAGCACTTGGGATTTAAAGTGCGTTATGTCCGCAACATCACCGATGCCGGCCATTTGGAAAATGATGCAGATGATGGTGAGGACAAAATCGCCAAAAAAGCAAAGTTGGAGCAGATTGAACCCATGGAAGTGGTGCAACGCTACACCGTGGATTTTCACAATACATTGCAACAGTTCAATTTACTACCTCCGAGTATTGAACCTACCGCCACCGGACATATCATTGAACAAATAGAAATCATCAAGGAAATTCTTGAAAAAGGATACGCCTACGAGGCCAACGGTTCTGTTTATTTTGATGTGATCAAGTTCAACAAAGACCACGAGTACGGTAAACTCAGCGGAAGAAAGTTGGAGGACATGATTGCCAATACCCGTGATTTGACCGCGCAGGACGAAAAACGAAATCCGCAGGATTTTGCACTTTGGAAGAAGGCCGAACCCCAGCACATTATGCGTTGGCCTTCGCCTTGGGGAGATGGTTTCCCAGGATGGCATTTGGAATGTACCGCAATGAGCACTAAATATTTAGGGGAAACTTTTGACATCCATGGTGGTGGAATGGACCTTAAATTTCCGCACCATGAATGTGAAATCGCTCAAGCCGAAGCCAGCACCGGACATTCCCCTGTGAAATATTGGTTGCATGCCAACATGCTGACCCTGAACGGCAAAAAAATGTCAAAATCTACGGGCAACAATATTTATCCCTACGAGATTATTAGTGGGGATAACAACATATTAAGTAAGGCCTATTCACCCGCGGTGGTGCGCTTTTTTATGATGCAGGCCCATTACACCAGCATTTTGGATTTAAGTGATGACGCATTGCAAGCCTCCGAAAAAGGGTACAATCGTTTAATGGAAGCCATGGGCAGTCTCGATGCCTTAAAAACCGGTTCAACATCTGAATTTGATGTAGCGGTATGGAAGCAGAAATGCTATGATGCCATGAACGATGATTTCAATACGCCCATCCTCATTGCTCACCTTTTTGACGCCGTAAAACACATCAACCTGATTAAGGAAGGAAAGGAAAGTATCACTGAGACGGATAAAACGGAATTGGAAAATACCATCAAAGCTTTTGTCTACGATGTGCTTGGTATTGAAAACCAGTCTTTGGTCAAGGATGATTCCAATGCGTTGAATGGGGTAATGGAACTTTTGATTCAGTTGCGAAACGAAGCCCGAGCCAATAAGGATTTTGCTACTTCGGATAAGATTCGGGATGAGCTTACCGCTTTGGGCATTCAACTCAAGGATGGTAAGGACGGAACTACGTTCAGCCTGAATTAATTCTCTTTAATCCGTAAACTTTGATTGGTATTCTCCGGGAGATGCCTGCACTTTTCGTTTGAACAAGCGATTGAAATAGGAACGGTTTTCAAAACCGCATTCCAAATAAATTTCCTTGATTTTGCGGTTGGGGTCTTTCAACAATTTTACCGCTAACTTAATCCGTTCACTATTGATGTATTCAATCGGTGTCACCCCCAACTCCTCTTTAAATGTCTTGTAAAAGTGGGACTCACTCATATAAACTTTTTTGCTGAGTTCACCTACGGTAAGGGGTTCATGCAAATGCGTGGCAATGTATTCAATGGCATTGGCCAATCGGTTGTTGGTTGACAATTTTGAAGCATTCTCCTCCAACGTCTTCCTAGAATTTCCCTGCAGAATTCGCACAATGAGTTCCTGAAGCATATTATCCACAAAGAAATCTTTGGACGGATGGTTTTCGGTAAACAAATACAACAACCGCTGAATTATTCCATAAATACTCGCATCATTCGTAAAATGGAAGTTGTAATCCATAAAGGCCCACTCTGAACCGTCGTGTTTGGGAATGGTTTCATTCATTACCCGAATCACCTTATTAATTTTCTCTTCCGAAATGGCCATGGCCAAACAGCGTGTAGGGTTATCATGATTTGCTTCGGGAAAATCGATACACATCATTTCCTTTGAAGGTAAAATCAAGGATTCGCCCGGAAGAAAATCAAAGGCTTTCTTGTCCCGTAGATGCATTATTTTCTTGCCAATTAGCATAGAGGCCAAAACGGGCTGGTCAAACTGAAGCATTACCCGATCAGCCTGCAAGTGTGTCTCAAATACGTGCATAGCCGCATTGTTCAGCGTGTACGAAGTCTGATTTTCCACTAAATTTTGAAGCTTGCGTTCTTTGAAGAACTTTTCGGAAAGCTGCATATCAATAAATACTTATTAAAATAACTCCTAAATACTTATTAAATATAAAAAATAAGGCATGATTATTTGTTAAAAATATAAAAACAAATAGGATTGTTCACTATCTTAATAGGATACGTCAGATGCTCGGGTAGCAAAATCAATACTTTTAGAATCAGCTACTTGGACAAACCGGTCCATCGCATAAAAATTATCAGTAACACATAAAATTAAGCATTATGAGCAATGTACAAACAACAGAACGCAGTGTTTTGCAAAAGCCCTCGTTCAAGAACCAGTATGAGAACTTTATAGGCGGAAAATGGACTGCCCCCACCAATGGAGAATATTTTGAAAACATTTCCCCGGTTGATGGTCAAGCTTTCACCAAAGTGGCCCGTTCCACTGCGGAGGACATCGACAAAGCCATTGATGCCGCATGGAAAGCCGCACCGGAATGGAACAATTCCGCCGCCACCTATCGCAGTAACCTCTTATTGAAGATTGCTGATATCATGGAAAACAATTTGGAAACCTTGGCCCGCGCTGAAACTTGGGACAATGGAAAACCGTTACGTGAAACGCGAGCTGCCGACCTTCCCTTGGCCATTGATCACTTCCGCTATTTTGCAGGGGTTATTCGGGCAGAAGAAGGTTCTGTAAGTGAGCTGGATTCCAATACCGTTTCCATGAACGTCCTTGAACCGCTAGGTGTCGTCGGTCAAATCATTCCCTGGAACTTTCCATTGTTGATGGCCGCTTGGAAAGTGGCACCAGCCCTGGCAGCAGGAAATTGCGTTGTGCTAAAACCTGCGGAGCAGACCCCTGTGGGTATTTTGGTATTTATGGAATTGATTGAAAACATTCTCCCCGCGGGCGTACTCAATATCGTAAATGGATTTGGTGTTGAAGCCGGAAAACCTTTGGCCTCCAGTCCTCGCATCAACAAAGTGGCCTTTACTGGAGAAACCACTACGGGACAATTGATCATGCAATACGCATCCAAAAACATCACTCCCGTTACGTTGGAGTTGGGTGGTAAATCCCCCAATGTGTTTTTTGAAAGCGTGATGGAGGCCGATGATGAGTTCTTTGATAAATGTTTGGAAGGTGCGGCCATGTTTGCCCTAAATCAAGGTGAAGTGTGTACCTGCCCATCCCGAATTTTGGTACAGGAAAGTATTTTTGACAAGTTCATTGAACGCGTAGTGGAACGCACCAATGCCATTAAATTGGGGCATCCTTTGGATCCAGAAACCATGATGGGCGCCCAAGCTTCCAATGACCAGTACGAGAAAATCCTCAACTACATCCAAATTGGTAAAGAAGAAGGCTGCGAAGTTTTGGCTGGAGGTGAGGCTGCCTACAACGAAGGTCTTGAAGGTGGTTACTACATTCAACCTACCATCCTAAAAGGAAACAACAAAATGCGCGTCTTCCAAGAGGAAATTTTTGGACCCGTGGTCTGCGTCACTACCTTTAAAGATGAGGCCGAAGCCCTTGAAATTGCCAATGACACCTTGTACGGTCTAGGCGCTGGAGTTTGGACACGGAATATGCATCAAGCCTACAAAATTTCAAGACAGATTCAGGCGGGACGTGTTTGGGTAAATTGCTACCATACGTATCCAGCCCACGCACCATTTGGTGGCTATAAAAAGTCTGGTATTGGTAGAGAAACCCACAAAATGATGCTCAACCACTACAGACAGACCAAGAATATGTTGATTTCCTACGACAAAAAAGCCATGGGCTTTTTCTAAAATCAAGAGCTATGACAAAGCGCGTTTTGGTTTCGGACCGAGCCATAAAAATCATTGACCAACTCAGGGAGCGACATGGAGAATTGATGTTCCACCAAAGCGGTGGATGCTGTGATGGCTCCTCCCCCATGTGTTTCCCCAAAGGGGAACTCATGCTCAATGAGAATGATGTATGGTTAGGTACCATTCATGGTTGCGACTTTTACATGAGTAAGGACCAATTCGAGTATTGGAAACACACACAGTTGACTGTGGACATCACAACCGGTCGTGGGTCCAGTTTCAGTTTGGAAATTCCAATGGGTATCCGCTTTGTCATAAAATCACGGATGTTTACTGATGACGAGCGGGAGGAATTATCGCCCGTTCGTTTGGCATCCAAAGAAGTGTAATAAAGGCCCCGATTCAAGTCGGGGCTTTTTTATACCTTGTAACCACTATTTTCCCAACATGAAGCGCATCCTTATTGCTCCATTCGTTTTTTTGGTTCGAGCTTACCAGCTCTTGATTTCACCTTATCTTCCCGCTACGTGCAGATATTCCCCTACCTGCTCCGCCTATACTTTGGAAGCTTTAAAAAAACACGGTCTTTTTAAAGGTGGTTGGCTTTCCATAAAGCGAATCGCGAGTTGTAATCCTTGGGGTGGCAGTGGGTACGACCCTGTTCCTTGATAAGCTTAAGTTCAAGAGTCAAGTTCAAAATCAGTGTGCTACATGATTTGAAAAAGGTTAAGAGTAACCAAAAATCAAACAATCCACCCGACCAACCGCTCAAAGTAGTTATATTAGACCAAAATTTATATCAATGTATTTCCTTGGCTTTAACTGGAACCCAGAAGGCACCCTTTTTAAATTGGGTTTTATTCAGATAAAATATTACAATCTGCTTTGGATTGCCGCTTTTGTAGTGGGTTGGTTCATTATGAAGAAAATCTTCCAGAATGAGAAAAAGTCCATGGAAAAATTGGATTCCCTCTTCATCTATACCGTGGTCTCCATTATGCTCGGTGCACGTTTGGGACATGTTTTCTTTTACGATTGGGAATACTATCAAAATCATTTGGTGGAAATACTGCTGCCTATCCGGGAAAACGCAAATGAATCCCTATTTGGAATTATCAACGGTTATGAATTCACGGGTTTTACAGGACTCGCTAGTCACGGTGCAACCATTGCCGCCATCATTGGAATGTGGTTGTACACTAGAAAATGGAAAGACATCAACATGCTATGGTTGTTGGACCGCTTGGTGATTCCATCTGCTATTGGAGCCTGTTTTGTGCGTTTGGGAAACTTTTTCAACTCCGAAATCAATGGAAAAACAGTGGAAGAATCCTATTTCTTGGCCACTCGATTTATCCGGGATTCGGATGACATGCCCGGCTATAAAGCCATGGCACTCACCAAAGAATCAACGGAAAATGCCGCCTATAAAGCCATAGAACACAACCCTGATTTTTCAGCTATTTTGGAATCCATTCCTTTTCGACATCCTGCGCAATTGTACGAAGCCATCTGTTATGTGTTTGTCTTCATCACACTGTATCTTTTGTATTGGAAAACGGACAAAAAGGACAAAACTGGCTACCTATTTGGTCTGTTCATGGTGCTCCTTTTTGTAGTTCGATTTGTAGTGGAGTTCTTCAAGAAAAGTCAAGGTGGGTTTGAGGAATCCTTGGGCTTGCTCTCCACAGGGCAATGGTTGAGCATCCCAATGATCATCATTGGATTGTACTTTATGTTCCGACCAACAAAGTCAAAAGCATAATAACATGCGGAAAATTTTTATCCTTGTTTTCATTTCGTTTTTTGGTTTCCTGGCCTGCAAAACGGAATCCAAACGCGAAATCAAGACGGAAATGGTCACCTTTAAAAAAGAAGGTGATTTATCCATCCTAAAAGTTGGAACAGATTCCATTATTTCCAATTTTGATATTGAAATCGCTGATACGGAGTATGAAACCCAAACAGGGCTGATGTATCGGTCATCCATGGAAGAAAATCAGGCGATGCTATTTATTTTTCCTACGGAAGCCATGCATTCCTTCTATATGAAGAATACGGAGTTTCCATTGGACATCATTTATATTGATGGGAACCAAAAAATTGCAAGCTTTCAGAAAAATGCGCAACCGTATGATGAAAGTAGCCTGCCATCCAATGTCCCTGTCAAATATGTGCTTGAGGTCAATGCTGGCCTGTCTGACCAGATAGGACTGCAAGTAGGCGACAGTATTTCCTTTACCCGTAACTAGATGTCAAAATACCTTTTGGAAAACGAAAGTTCGGAGCGTTTGCTGTTCCGAAGGATTACGCCATTTGATTTTGAAGCGTGGTTGTCATTTTACCATAATCCCAAATCCACCCAATTTTGGGATGGACTCCCCTCCGACCCTGTTGAGGCATGCCAAACCCAATTCGACCGAATCTTTGAGCGTTATGAAAATGATTTGGGCGGCATGAATGCCCTCATTTTAAAAGAAACAGGCGAACTGGTCGGTATTTGCGGTCTTTTGGTCCAAATAGTTGATGATGTGGAAGAATTGGAAATAGGATACTCCGTTTTGCCAAAATTCTGGCTCAAAGGCTTTGCTTTTGAAGCAGCCCAGAAATGCAAGGAATATGCTTTCCAAAATAAATTCTCAGAATCCTTGATTTCCATCATCCATGTGGACAATGTTCCGTCCCAAAAAGTGGCCCTAAAAAATGGGATGCACTTGGACAAAACCACCAGTTACAAGGATAATCCCGTCCATATTTTTAGAGTTACCAAAGGATAATCGTAATTTTGGGGATATTTTTCTTCGCATGAACCAACCCAAAAACTACGCTATTCTTACCGACAACACGTCCAAAACCCAAGATTTGGTGACTAAGTTGTTGAACAATAATTCCATAACTGAACTTGAAGTTCTTGAAAACAAAACCGGACTTCTTTTTTCTCGGTCAGAGATTGAGCGATTTATGGATGAGGAAGAGCGTCATGATATTAAAATTCTGACCAAGGACAGCAATCAACCACTCAAAACCATGAGTAGTGGGGAGCAAAAGAAGGCTCTACTGAGTTATTTATTACAACAAGAGCCGGATTTTTTGGTACTCATCAACCCTTTTGACAATCTGGATGTGGCTACCCAAGCTAGTTTGAAGGACCAATTATGTGCTATTTCCGCCTCGAGGACCTTGGTACAGTTTGCAAGTAGATTGGATGATATTCTTCCTGTGACCACCGACTTCTTCAAATTGAATGGGACCGAATTGGAATCCTATCCCTCTACAGAAGCTTTTTGGGAAGCGAACGGTCATGACTGCCTACAGTTTGCCGAAGCCATTCCTCCTCCCATCAACCCCATAAAAGAAGAACACCAAGAATTGGTGAATTTCACGAATGTATCGGTAAGTTTTGATGGACGGCAAGTATTGAACAACATCAGCTGGTCTGTAAAGCAAGGGGAATTTTGGCAATTGATTGGCCCTAACGGCAGTGGAAAAACTACAATGCTGTCCATGATCACCGGCGATAGCCACAAAGGGTATGGTGAGGATTTGACCTTGTTCGGACAAAAGAAAGGTACTGGTGAGAGCGTTTGGGACCTCAAGCAAAAAATAGGCTACTTTACCCCTTCCATAACGGATAGGTTTAGAGGATATCATACGCTGGAAAATATGATCATATCCGGGCTCCATGACTCCATTGGTCTTTATGTACTTCCTACGGAAACGGAAAAACGATTGGCCGGACAATGGCTAAAATTATTGGGGCTTTACGATAAACGTGACACCCATTTTAATGAGCTTACCCGCGGAGAAAAACGATTGGTCATGACCGCAAGAGCCATGGTAAAGCACCCTCCATTGGTTATTTTGGATGAGCCCACAGCAGGTTTGGATGATAAAAGTGCCGCTTTGTTTGTGGCATTGGTCAACAAAATTGCAAAAGAAAGCGATTCGGCCATCCTTTTTGTTTCCCACAGAGCAGAGCCCAACCTTAATCCACAATTTATTTTCGAGTTGATTCCATCGGAAAATGGTTCTACCGGAATAATTACCGGTAACTAAAGATTTCCATTTTACCAATCCTCATCTTCGGTTCAAAAAAAAAGGCCGTTCTATCCTGCTAGAACGGCCTTTAACGGTGTAATCTAAAACTATGTTACGCCTTATCTGCAGGAGCAACTTTGTTCTTGAGGGCATCGAACATGATGGGCGTTGCAATGAATACCGAAGAATAGGTACCCACAACCACACCAATAATCATGGCGAACATAAACCCTCTAAGGCTCTCTCCTCCGAAGACGAAGATGGCCAACAAAACTATCAAAGTGGTCAACGATGTATTCAAGGTACGGCTCAATGTGCTGTTCAAAGCCTCATTGATATTCTCACCGGCTTTCCAGCCTTTAAGACCCACAATCTCCCGAATACGGTCAAACACTACCACGGTATCGTTCAGCGAGTAACCGATAACCGTTAATATGGCTGCGATGAAAGCTTGGTCAATCTCCATGTTGAACGGCATGATGCTACCGGTTAAGGAGAAAATCCCCAACACGATCATTACGTCGTGGAAAACCGCAACAACGGCACCCAAAGAGAACTGCCATTTTCTAAATCGCAATAAGATATAAAGGAACACAACGGCCAATGAGCCCAAAATTGCCAAAAATGCGTTGTTTTTAATGTCATCCGCAATGGTTGGACCCACTTTAACGGATTGCAATATTCCTATTGATTTTTCAGATGCACCTACAGTGAAATCTTCGAAAGAGGTACCATCTGGCAAATATTTTTGAAGTGATGTATATAATTTATTTTGAATTTCAGTGTCCACCTCAATACCTTCTTCATCTACTTTATAAGGAGTGGTAACTTTAATCTGATTGGCATCACCAAAGGTTTTCACATTGGTGCCGCTACCAAATACATCGTTCAATTCAGCAGTAATTTCTGAAGGATTCACCGCTTTTTCAAAACGAATTTGATACGTACGTCCTCCGATAAAGTCAACCCCTTGATTAAGACCGGTGGTCAACAAGGAGAATACGCTCACTGCTACCAAAATACCAGAAAAGATATAAGCAATCTTACGCTTTACCAAGAAGTCAAAGTTCACTTTGCTGAACAGGTTTTTGGTAATAGCGGTAGTGAAATCTAGTCTTCTACCTTTTTTGGCTGTATACGTATCAATCATCAAACGAGTCACAAAAATCGCTGTGAACAATGATGTTACGATACCAATCAAAAGTGTAGTTGCAAATCCTTTAATCGGTCCTGAACCGAAGATGAAAAGGATAATCGCAGTCAAACCTGTGGTAATGTTCGCATCCAAAATGGAAGACAATGCATTTCCAAAACCATCGGCAATGGCTTGGGCCTTTCCTTTTCCACGGGCCAATTCTTCTTTTACCCTTTCAAAAATAAGCACGTTCGCATCCACCGACATACCAATGGTCAACACGATACCTGCAATACCAGGAAGTGTCAATACCGCTCCTAAGCTGGTCAACACACCAAAAATCAAAAGAATGTTGAACACCAAAGCGATATCAGCAAAAACTCCAGCTCTTCCGTAGTAGAAAATCATCCATAGCAATACAAAAGCCATGGCAATCACAAAGGACATGAATCCACTATCGATAGCCTCTTGACCCAAAGATGGACCTACCACTTCAGATTGGATAATCTCAGCAGATGCAGGTAGTTTACCAGCACGCAATACGTTGGCGATATCCTTGGTTTCGTTTACGGTAAAGGTTCCGGTAATTTCAGAACGTCCACCGGAAATAGGACCTGAAGAAACTCCAGGAGCAGTGTATACCTTATTATCCAAAACAATGGCAATACCTGTTTGGTTGTTGTAAGCATCACCCGTCAATTCTTCCCATTCTTTGGCACCACGAGTATTCATGGTCATGCTAACAGCGGGTTTGTTGAACTGGTCAAATGTATCTTGTGCATCAGAAACAACATCACCACTAATTCTTGGAGTACCGTCCCTATTGGATTTTAGTGCATAAAGCTCGACAACCTCAATATCTTGAGCAGGTCTTTCCCATAAAAATTTGGTGAACTGCACATCATTTGGCAACAATCTCTTGATTTCAGGTCGTCTTAAATACCCTCCAATTTCAGCAGTATCGGTTACCAAAGCACGGGCTATGGCATGGCTACCAGGGTTGGCGGGAATCAATTTACCCAACAACGGATTGGTATCTGGAGCCATATCCAAAGAGTCTTGAGCAACATCAGACAAAAGCGAATCTATTTCAGACTCGGGCTTAGTAAGCTCATCCTCTTGGTTTTCAGTAGGTTCCAAAATTTCTTTAAGTCGTTCATTGGCATTTACAAAAAATGCTCCCAAACTTTGGTTACCCTGCGAGTATGTTTCCCAGAACTCCAATTGGGCAGTACTGGACAACAATTCCTGAGCACGGGCAATATCGCGGGCACCGGGAAGCTCCACCAAAATACGACCAGAATTTCCTTCACGCTGAATGTTGGGCTGGGTTACCCCAAAGCCATCGATACGCTCACGTAGTACCTCAAATGCAGAAACAATGGACTCATCAATTTTTCTTCGGATGATGGGCTTCACCTCATCATCAGACATTTGAAAATTAATGTCGTCACTTAATCCTTTGTTGGCAAAAATATCAGGGGAAGCCAATTTGGTGTCTCCTTTGATATTGTCGAATGCTTCAAAGAACAACTCCAAGTAGGTGTTGTCGCTACTTTTGGAAGCATTGTCGGCATCGGCCAACGCTTTGTTGAAAACGGGGTTTTTGGAGTTGTTGGCAAGTCCTTTTAGGATGTCCTTTACAGAAATCTGAAGGGTAACGTTGATTCCCCCCTTAAGGTCGAGCCCCTTGTTCAACTCTTTTGTCTTGGCATCTTCATAGCTGGTAAATCCTAAAACGGAGTTATCGCTGATAGAATCTAAATACGACGCCTCTAAAGCTTCACGCTTAGCCACATAATCTTCCTCTGCCTCCGAAATTTGGCTAACTGCGTAAGCCTCAGCATCATTCTCCAACTTACTTGTTATGAAAGTAAAGGATAGCTGATAGATACTCACCAAGCCAAAAAGGATAGCGAAAAGCCTTATTAGTCCTTTATTTTGCATTGATTATTAAATTTTTAGAAGTTTTCTTAAACAGCGTGCAAATATATCATTTCCCTTAAGATTTGCCAATAGAAATTGATGTATTTGTATTTACAGTCAACCGTTGGGTTCTAAACTGAAAACACCAATCCCGTAATTACCTCCAATTTAGTGCACAAACTCCAAACCTTAAATTCCAAAAACAAGTGCAAGTTCAAGAGCAAGTGTCAAGCTCAATAACCGAATCAACATATACCAAACTCCAAAAAACAAGGGCAAGAGCCAAGCATCAAGAACCTAGGCGAAAGAGGAAAAGGTGAATAAACGAATCAACTCATTCCAAATAACCAACACCAAACACCCAACACCAAATTCCAAATTCCAACCCTCCAACTCCTGACTTCTGACTTCTGACTTCTAACTTCTAACTTCTAAAACAGTATACATCAACCCAAAAACACCATCCATCAATTGACCACACTAAAAGTTCCTGACTAATGGCAACTTGCAGGCTTAACCCTTAAATTTTAATAGTATGATACCAAAAAAATTGTTATTCCTGGCCCTTTTCTCATTGGGCCTTATGATTTCTTGTAGCAAGGACGATGGCCCTTCAGCTCCAGACAAACCTACCATAACCAGTTTATCAAAAACTTCGGGACCTGTAGGAACGACTTTCGACATTCTAGGCACCAACTTCAGCACCACAAAGACCCAAAACACGGTTAAAATCGGTACCACCACTGCATCAGTATCCGTGGCCACGGCCACCAAGATCACCACTTCGGTGCCGCAAGGGGCCACTACCGGAGATGTTAGTGTCACCGTAGGCGGGAAAATTGCGATTGGGCCCAAATTTACGGTGACCCAGTCGCAGGCCAACAACACAGCTCCCGTGATCAACAACCCTGACCCTGTATTCAGTGTTGTGGAGACCTTGGCCATTGATGTTCCGGTCGGGACCATCAATGCCACGGATGCCGATCAAGATGTACTTACCTACGCGCTCAGCGGGACCAACAGTGGGCATTTTATGATTTCCGCTACAGGCGTGATAGGCTTGGCAGAGGGGGAGTTCCTCGATTTTGAGACCACCCCTGTGTACAACTTGAGCGTCAGCGTTTCCGATAACAACGGTGGTACGGCCACAACGGACATCACCATAAACGTAACCGATGTGGACGAGGCTCCTGAAGTGGAATCCTTGACCTTGGAGCCCGAAGCCGCCGAGAACATAGCCGATACGGACATCATCGTCACCATTGCCGCCGTAGATCCGGAAAACGCAACCTTGGAATTCAGTATCAATACAGATGCGAGTGGTCTGTTCGAGGTTGACCAGGACGGGGCAGTGAGCTTGATCTCGGGCAAGAATCTGGATTTTGAAACATCTACCGAGCATACCCTTTCCGTTGATGTCTCTGACGGGGAGAACACCGTAACGGTTACCATTACCATAACCGTGACCAATGTGGATGAAGGCTTGGCCGATGACCCTGCCTCTTTTATCACCACATGGATGACCACCGCGGATGAAGAGGAAATTGTGATCGGTTTGGAAATCAGCCTAGTGAAAGATTATGATTTTCAAATTGATTGGGGAGATGGTACTTTGGAAAGTTATTTTGAGCCCGCTACGGTAAACCTAGCACACACCTATGAAACTGAAGGAACGTATACTGTGGCTATAAAGGGCAGTTTCCCGGCCATAAAAATGAGTGTGGGCGGTAGCACACCAAGTAAGTTGTTGACCATAGAGCAATGGGGCACCAATGTCTGGAAGAGTATGTTAAGTGCTTTTTCCGGTTGCAATGATTTAGATATTTACGCTACGGATTTCCCCAACGTTTCCGAGGTAACGAACATGGCCAATATGTTCGCCAATACTTTTGGTCTGGGCAGCAATCCAAACACGGATTTTAGCAATTGGGATACCTCCAATGTCACCAATATGTCCCATGCCTTTGAGAACAGCGGTGTTAATCATCCCATGGCATGGAACACAATCAGTGTCACCAACATGTCCAGTATGTTCAAAGGAGCTATATTCTTTAATCAGGATCTAAGCACTTGGGATGTCAGCAACGTGACCGATATGTCCTCTATGTTCGAGAATGCCACGGCATTTGACCAAAGCCTTGGGGATTGGAACATTGCATCCGTTACCAATATGGAAAACATGTTGGACGGCACCGCACTTTCTACGGCAAATTATGATAGCACTTTAATTGGTTGGATATCTGGTGAAAAAGAGGCCCAATATAATGTTACTATAGGGGCTGAAGGACTTCACTATTGTGAAGCAGGTGAAATAAGAGCAGTATTAGATGTATCGGCAGACTGGAATTTTGTCGGAGATAGTGAAGATCCAGAATGTCCATAAGCTATAAGGAACCCATTTAATTAGGTAAGTTAAAACCTAAACACAGACCCATGTGAAGCACCGGGGGGAGTCCAATTGGCCCTCTCGGTGTTTTTTTTAGCTCCCCTCTCGAGAGGGGCTAGGGGTGTGTCCATACAATGAATAAGCAACAATGAACTAATTCCAAAAAGTCATTTCGAAATGAGATGCAAAGCATCGATTGAGAAATCTGTTTGAAAAAATCAATAAGCAGCGTTCAATGATCAATTACCAAATTCCAAAATCCTTTCCTCTTGTGATGGGCCTGAGTGACGCCACAGAAAATTCCCCTCTTGAGAGGGGTTAGGGGTGTGTCACACTTGAGGAGGTTTCTTAACACAACCCTGATTTCGCCATACCGAAATCTTTCCCTTCTCAAGAAGGGATTTTCAACTTCCATCCAGAGAGGGGCTGGAGTGATACCACAGAAAGTTCCCCTCTAGAGAGGGGCTGGGGGTGTGTCCATACAATGAATAAGCAACAATGAACTAATTCCAAAAAGTCATTTCGACATGAGATGCAAAGCATCGATTGAGAAATCTGTTTGAAAAAATCAATAAACAGCGTTCAATGATCAATTACCAAATTCCAAAATCCTTTCCTCTTGTGATGGGCCTGAGTGACGCCAAAGAAAATTCCCCTCTTGAGAGGGGCTAGGGGTGTGTCTTTACAATGCTCAAGTACGATTGAACAATCACCAATAAACAGTTTCCAATAATCGAATCGGCTAAAAATCCAACCATCCGACAATTCAAATACTAAAAATAGATTTCTCGCATACGCTCGAAATGACATAAACAGGTAGACAGTCATTTCGACATGAGATGCAAAGCATTGATAGAGAAATCTAATGCATAAAGTTCAAGAGCCAAAAAGAGAGACAATAAATCAATAACCCAATCAACAAATCCAAAAAATCAAGTTCAAGAGCTAGAACCAAGACGAAAGAGGATAGAAAAAAGATAAAAGACATTAGGTAATAACTGGATACCCTAAAACAAAATTGTCATTTCGAACTATGGGGTGAAAAATTCCCAATTTCATGTATTGGGTTAGTCCCTTTTCCTTCGACTTCCTGCCCGCCCGGCAGGGCGCTCAGGAAGCCAGCTCGAAATGACAATTCTAATTTTGGTTTACTTGAAATTAAACGTCGAGGAGGCCATTAGTCTTTTTCACCCCTTCGGCACTTTCCTGCATTTTGGCCTTTTCGGCATCGGTCAATTCAATTTCAACGATTTTTTCGATACCGTTTTTACCTAAAATCACAGGTACCCCGATACAGATATCATCAAGGTCGTACTCCCCTTCCAAAAGGGTGGAACATGGGAACATTTTCTTTTGGTCGCATGCAATGGCCTGAACCAATCCAGAAACGGCTGCTCCAGGAGCATACCAAGCACTGGTTCCCAATAATTTGGTTAAGGTAGCACCGCCAACTTTGGTTTCTTCAACCACCCACTGCATTTTTTCTTCGGAAAGAAATTCGGAAACCTTAATACTGTTTCGGGTAGCATGGGCAATCAACGGAACCATACCGGTATCACTGTGTCCTCCGATAACCATTCCGTCCACGTCAGAAATGGGTGCATCCAAAGCCTCAGCCAATCTATATTTAAAACGGGCACTGTCCAAAGCACCACCCATTCCTATAATTTTGTTTCGTGGCAAACCTGTGGCTTTGTGCACCAAATAGGTCATGGTATCCATAGGGTTGCTCACCACAATAACCGTTGCGTTGGGTGAATGCTCCAAAAGATTCGTGGCTACGGTCTTTACGATTCCCGCATTGATTCCTATAAGTTCCTCACGGGTCATTCCTGGTTTACGTGGAATCCCTGAAGTAATTACCACAATATCACTATTGGCCGTCTTGGAATAATCGTTGGTACTTCCGGTGATTTTGGTGTCAAAACCATTTAGAGAGGCCGTTTGCATTAAATCCATGGCTTTTCCTTCTGCGTATCCTTCCTTAATGTCCAACAAAACAACTTCAGCTGCAAAATCCTTTATTGCTATATACTCTGCACAGCTTGCTCCAACTGCGCCTGCTCCAACTACGGTAACTTTCATTTGTATAGGTTTAAATTTTAATCGCTCAAAAATACGGCATTTAGCTCAGAATACTACTGACTTCTAACAGTTTTACGTTCGGATTTTGACTAGTAACACAATTCCAACGAATCTCTAAGGTTGTTAACAAAATGTGCAGTTCATCGAAGAATTTCATTTCCATGATATCTTTTGGAATGCTTTGGCAATAATTTCTTACAAACCCACGTTTTATTAGTCCCAAATTTAACCTACTTGACCTATGAAAAAGCTCTTTTCATTGTTGTCCATTATTGGCATTATCGCCATAAGCAACTGTAGCCGTATCCCAGAGAACAACGATCCCATTTTGGGCGTCTGGGCCAAAACTGAATCTTCAACAGTAAACGGTAAGAGTGCCGAGTCAGCTCGGGAAGAATGGATTTTCAACGATGTATATTTGGGCAGGTACCAAAGTTATTCCAACTCCAAACTAGTTTTTTACACTGATTTTAAATGGTCCCAAGAAAATGGGGTCTATACCATCATTTATGGTGATCCGCAAGTTGAGGATATCAGCGTTAGTTTGGAACAAAGCAGTAACCCAGAAATTTTAGCCCTGGAGAACGGTTCGGTCTTCGCCACCAGGGAATAGACAGGAAGACTACTTATATGAAAATAGAAGGCCCCAACGACGGTTGGGGCCTTTTTAATGGTTGGTTAATTGGTTTGGTATTATCTGAATCCGAAGTTGACACCAAAGGTGAAGGTGCTGAACTCCGAAAAGTTATAATCTGCATTGAGCCTAAAGAAGCCCAGTTTAATTTTTGTTCCCAAATTGGCGGTTACCCCACTCGCCTTTTTAGACACGCTGAACGGGTCTGTGTAGGTCGTTTGAAAAGGTCCAGAAGTAACTGTATATGTACCCAATAGGTCGATATCTGATTTACCAGTGATATAACCCAATCCTCCGTAGAAGTTGATTACAGGGATTTTGCGGGTAGACACCACCGCACTGAAATTCCAAGTCTTAAAACTTGCATCGATGCGTTGGTCTGCTCCATCAATTACATTGGAATCGGTAAAATCATATTCCCCTGTAAGTCCGGTATAGCCAATAACCGCAGAAATGGCAACGGGCAATAATTTATCCGCTGGAAGCATTTTGGTAAAATCATACTGGATACCAGCACCAAAAAGTCCGATTTTGGCATCATCATCAAACTTGATTTTGGGCAAAAAGCGCGCTTTTACTTCAAGGCCTTTTACCAATCCCACACTTCCTTGAATGTAACCGGATGGAATAAAGTTGAAATCTTCGGCTGCCAATCCTGTAGGCAGTTCAAATTCTTCTCTGAACAGCCCATTCTCATCTTCAACGAAAACTGTAATACCTTCAATATCACCCAAGGCGGTAGAAACAGGTCTAGCCTGACCTGGATTATTCACAAAATCCAAGTTTTCATAGTCATTGGGGTCCAAAATAAATGCTTTCTTGTCATCCTTGTTTTTAAAGCCTGTGATGTTTCCAATGATTGAAATTTCAAAACCACCCAATGGTTTGGCATCGGCGGTATTGTACCATCCATTGGACATACTGTAAATTGAGGCTTCTGATACGGGAGCCAAATAGGCATTGGCAAAACGTTCGGCATCATTGACACCAGAAACGAAGAGGTCGTTTAAATCTTGAGCTTTGGAAAAGGTCACAACACTGAGTGCGACCAACAAAATAATCCGTTTCATTTTGTAAAATTTTTCCTAAAACTAAAAAACTCGCCCTGTAAGAGCGAGTTTTTGTTGTGAAAAGACTGTTATCTATACATCTATGTTGGCATAGACGGCATTTTTCTCGATAAATTCACGTCTTGGTGGCACTTCGTCACCCATCAACATGGAGAAGATTCGGTCTGATTCGGTAGCATTATCAATGCTTACCTGACGCAACGTCCTGAATTCGGGGTTCATAGTGGTGTCCCACAATTGCTCTGCATTCATCTCACCGAGACCTTTGTAACGTTGGATGCTTGCTCCTCCGCTCATTTCAGCGATGATAGCATCACGCTCCTTATCGTTCCAAGCATATCTTCTTTTTGCTCCTTTTTTCACCAAATAAAGTGGTGGCGTAGCGATGTAAACGTGTCCCCCTTCAATCAACTCCCTCATATAACGAAAGAAGAAGGTAAGAATCAAAGTTTCAATGTGGCTACCATCCACATCCGCATCACACATGATGACCACTTTATGATACCGAAGCTTATCCAAATTCAAAGCTTTGCTGTCTTCTTCTGTTCCGATGGTAACCCCTAAAGCGGTATAAATGTTCTTGATTTCCTCGTTTTCAAAAACCTTATGCTGCATGGCTTTTTCCACGTTCAAGATTTTACCACGAAGTGGTAGAATGGCCTGAAAGTTTCTATCACGCCCTTGTTTTGCAGTTCCACCCGCGGAATCACCCTCAACCAAGAAAACTTCGCATTTGGTGGGGTCTTGTTCGGAGCAATCTGACAATTTTCCGGGCAGCCCCCCAACACTCATTGGGTTTTTACGCTGTACCATTTCACGCGCTTTGGCAGCGGCATGTCTGGCTTGAGCGGCCAATTTTACTTTTTCAACAATTAGTTTGGCATCCTCTGGGTGTTCTTCCAAATAATCGGTCAACATCTCAGATACGGCTTGGCTAACCGCGCTGGTCACTTCCCGGTTCCCCAATTTGGTCTTGGTCTGACCTTCAAACTGTGGTTCGGCTACTTTTACCGAAACGATAGCAGTAAGTCCTTCCCGGAAATCATCTCCAGAAATCTCGAACTTCAACTTATCCAACATACCGGAATTATCGGCATACTTTTTCAAGGTTGTGGTCAATCCCCTTCTAAATCCGGAAAGGTGGGTACCTCCTTCATGCGTGTTGATATTGTTTACGTAGGAATGAAGGTTTTCGGTATAGCCGGTATTGTACACCATGGCCACTTCCACAGGAATTCCATTTTTCTCCCCTTCCATTGCAATGACGCTTTGGGTAAGCGGTTCTCGGTTTCCATCCAAGAATTTGATAAATTCCTTAAGACCTTCTTCAGAATGGAAAGTTTCTGAAATAAACTCTCCTTTTTCGTCTTTGTTGCGCTTATCGGTAAGCGTTATGGTTACGCCTTTGTTCAAATAGGAAAGCTCGCGCATTCTATTGGACAAGGTCTCATAACTGTATTCTGTGGTTTGTGTGAAGATGGTATCATCCGGCATAAAGGTGACAATGGTACCGGTCTCTTTGCTTTCCCCAACACTTTTGACAGGATAAAGGGTTTTTCCACGTTCATATTCCTGCTCCCAAATCTTTCCATCCCGGTAAACCGTTGCTTTTAGATGAACAGAAAGAGCGTTTACTACAGAAACCCCAACACCATGAAGACCACCGGAAACTTTATAGGAATCTTTGTCAAATTTACCACCGGCCCCAATTTTGGTCATGACCACTTCAAGAGCGGAAACACCTTCTTTTTTGTGAAGATCAACAGGAATACCCCGTCCATTATCTTTTGTGGTGATGGAATTGTCCTCGTTAATAATAACTTCAATGGAATCGCAGTGACCACCCATGGCCTCATCAATGGAGTTATCCACTACTTCATAAACCAAATGGTGCAATCCGCGCACCCCAACATCCCCAATGTACATGGAAGGCCTCATGCGCACGTGTTCCATGCCTTCTAGGGCCTGGATACTGTCCGCTGAGTACATTTTCTTATTCGCTTCTTCGCTCATATATTCTTCGTATTTGCCTTGAATTTTTCAAATCTTACAAATATAAAGAATACCCCTCGAAATTAGGCCGTTGCACCCTTCTGGGCACCCTAAGTTATCAACAAAAACCTGTGGAAAACGACCCTTTTTGAGCAGGGCGTGGATTACCATCGATGAAATGCAAAAAGCCCCTTGTGCAAGGGGCTTTTCCGACTAATTGAAAATGAAACAAAACAGCATCTTCTTACTACATTTCCGTATGATGGGTTGGTTATTTCTCGTAGGCATCGGTGTGTACCTTAGCAACCGCTCTTCCAGAAGGATCGTTCATGTTTTTGAAGGCCTCATCCCACTCCAAAGCAATTTTGGTGCTACAAGCCACTGAAGGTTCTTGCGGAACGCTCAAAGCAGCGGCATCTGATGGGAAATGACTTTCAAAGATGGAACGGTAGTAGTATTCTTCCTTGGATGTTGGAGTCTGTATTGGAAATTTAAAGTGTGCGTTGGCCAATTGCTCATCCGATATTTCCTCAGCAACCATAGCTTTCAGGGTATCAATCCAACTGTATCCCACACCATCGGAAAACTGTTCTTTCTGTCTCCAAGCCACACTTTCGGGCAAATAGGATTCAAAAGCCTTACGGACCACCCATTTTTCCATGCGCTCACCATTGATCATCTTATCTTTTGGGTTGATGCTCATGGCTACGTCCATAAACTCTTTGTCCAAAAATGGAACCCGACCTTCAATACCCCATGCAGCTAGTGATTTGTTGGCTCGAAGACAATCGTACATATGCAACTTACTCAGTTTTCGCACGGTTTCTTCATGGAAATCTTTTGGGCTTGGTGCCTTGTGGAAGTATAGATATCCCCCGAACAATTCATCAGCTCCCTCGCCGGAAAGTACCATTTTAATCCCCATGGATTTGATGACACGGGCCATCAAGTACATTGGAGTGGAAGCTCGAATGGTAGTGATATCATAGGTTTCCAAGTTGTAGATAACATCTTTGATAGCATCCAACCCTTCTTGGATGGTGAATTTAATTTCATGATGGATGGTTCCGATATGTTTCGCAACCTTTTGGGCCGCAGCTAAGTCAGGAGATCCTTCCAATCCCACAGAGAATGAATGCAATTGTGGCCACCACGCATCGGTGGTATCACCAGATTCAATTCTTTTTTGGGAATATCTTTTTGCTATGGCTGAGGTTACCGAAGAATCCAATCCTCCGGATAGCAACACACCATAAGGCACATCGGACATCAATTGACGGTGCACGGCAGCTTCCAAGGCATCTTTAATGGCCTGGATACTGGTTTCGTTTTCCTTCACGGCATCATACTCCATCCAATCCCGCTCGTACCATCTTACAAATTCCCCTGTAGAGCTATGCAAGTAGTGTCCCGGAGGGAACAATTCAATTTTGGAACAGGTACCTTCCAATGCTTTCAATTCGGAAGCAACATAGAACGTTCCGTTTTTATCCCAACCGATATAAAGGGGAATGATTCCCATGTGGTCTCGGGCTATAAAATATTCGTCCTTTTCACTATCATAGATGGCAAACCCAAAAATTCCGTTCATTTCATCAATGAAGTCAGGTCCCTTTTCTTGGTAAAGCGCCAAAATCACCTCACAGTCAGATTGGGTTTTAAAATCGTATTTACCCTCAAATTGCTTTCTGAGTTCTTGATGGTTATATATTTCGCCATTAGCTGCCAACACTAATTTGCCGTCCGCACTGAACAACGGCTGTTTTCCTGAAGCAGGATCAACAATAGCTAATCTTTCATGGGCCAAAATGGCCTTATCGTCTGAATAAATACCACTCCAATCTGGACCTCTGTGTCTAACTTTCTTGGACATTTCCAACAATTGGGGGCGCAACACTTCCGTGCTTTCCTTTACATCAAACGCGCATACAATTCCACACATATCAAAATTTTTTAATAACAATTTTCATGCAAATATTGACCATACACTTTTTAAATAAAAGCTTTAAATAAAAATTTATTATAATATGAAATTATTATATGAATTTATATGTCACATCGTAATTGAATACCGGAACATCGACTTAAAATTGATCGTTTTGTAAGGTTCATAAATTTTAACGTCTTTTTATAAAAACACCATTTAATAACACCCTAGTTTTGAAAACAACTAAAATCACAATCATGAAAAATGTATTCTTATTTGCTTTTTTAACCCTTGCTATGGTTTTCACGACTGAAGCCACCGCACAGAAATTCAGTGGTTTGGACAAGAGTCCAGCCGATATTGCGTATTATCCATCCAGTTCACGTGAAATGGACAAAGCTGCTAGAATCATCTATAGCAGACCACAGTTAAAAGGTCGTAGTTTGGATGAATTGGCACCTAAAGGAAAAGTTTGGAGAACCGGAGCCAATGAAGCCACCGAAATCACCTTTTATAAAGATGCCACTGTTGGGGGACAATCTATTAAAGCGGGTACGTATTCTTTGTTCACTATTCCTGGTGAAGATGAATGGACCGTTATTTTGAACAGTAATTTGCACCAATGGGGCGCTTACTCTTATGACAGCGCTGCCGATGTAGCCCGAGTTACTGCCAAAGCCAGCACCGATGACGAGGAATTAGAAGCTTTTTCAATTGCTTTTGATGACAGTGGAGATTTGGTGATGGGATGGGGTACCGCAAGAGCTACCTTACCGATGACTTTCTAAGGAAAAACTTTTTATACTATTTAAAAGCGGGCCTTGTGTCCGCTTTTTTTATTTCATGGAAACACCCCCCACAAAAACCTGTTCCGCTTTTAGGTTTGGAACACCATTTATGGGCATGATCATGATGTCATCACTCAAAATGACAAAATCCGCAAATTTTCCGGGTTCAATGCTTCCTTTTTCATGCTCTTCAAAATTGGAATAGGCTGCCCAGATGGTCATTCCTTTTAAGGTTTCCTCCCTGGAAAGGGCATTCTCCATTTGGTAACCACCTTCAGGATAATTTTCCAAATCTTGGCGTGCCACTGCGGCATAGAATGTCAAGAATGGACTCACCTTTTCTACTGGAAAATCCGTTCCCAAAGCCACAAGACCTGCTTTGTCCAACAATTGTTTGTATGCATAGGCTCCTTTGACCCGCTCAGGACCCAAACGGTCTTCGGCCCAGTACATATCACTAGTAGCATGGGTAGGCTGTACGGAAGGGATGATTCCCGCTTCAAAATAATCAAAGTCGGGTTGGGAAATCACTTGGGCATGTTCCACCTTCCACCTACGGTCTTTTTTTCCTTCCAACGCTTTTTGATAGGCCCGTAGCACCACAATATTGGCCGAATCGCCAATGGCATGGGTATTCATTTGGTAATCCGAAGCCGCAATACGTTCTGCCAAAGCCCCAATCTGGTCCACTCGAGTAACCATAGCACCAAAGTGACCGGGTTGGTCGGAATACGGTGCTCGAAGCGCTGCACCTCTAGAGCCCAAAGCACCATCGCCATACACCTTTACGGAGCGGACATCGAGTCCCTCAGTTTTAATGATGCCTTTATTCAGAAAATAATCCAGATTTTCAGGGGAATTGCTCACCATGGCATAGATGCGGATGGACAATTCACCGGCTTGTTGCAAGCTGTCAATGAGTTCGATGGTAGCCCTGTCCAATCCTGCATCATTAACCGTGGTCAAGCCATAATCCAAACATAGCTTTTCGGCATCTTTTAGGGCCTGAATTTGGGTTTCCTTACTAGGTTGAGGCATCACGGCATAAATCATTCCCATGGGATTGTCTACCAGTACACCCGTGATTTTGCCGTCCTTTTTAACGATTTCCCCACCTTCAACCGTTGTTTCATCCGTAATTCCAGCCAAATCCAATGCTTTTTGATTCACCACCAGGGCATGACCATCAATACGTTCCAAGGCAACTGGGGTATCCGGAAACAATTCATCCAGTTTGTCCTTGGTGGGAAATTCCTTTTCTTCCCAATCATTTTGATCCCAACCACTACCCATAATGAAATTGGAAGGACGCTCTTTTTGAAAAGCGACCACTTTCTCCAGAATTTCATCAAAACTGGTGGTTCCCACCAAATCCACTATCTGTTGATTCAATCCCAAGCCGTAAAAATGACAGTGGGCGTCTATTAATCCCGGTACGATGGTTTTTCCTTCGGTGTCCAGTTCTTCTTTAGCGGTGTATTTTTTTTGAATAAAGTCTGTTTCGCCCACAGCGATAATTTTCCCATCTTTAACGGCCATGCCCGTAGCCTTGGAAAAATCTTCGTCAACTGTATAAATATTGGCATTATAAACGATAAGGTCTACTTCCTCCTTGGTATTACAGGACAAGAAGAACGCAACAGAACAAAAGAGAAGAAACTTTTTCATGGAGAGCTGGTTTCCTCAAAAATAGAAAATGCGGGGGAATGGGCAACTTATTGATCCTCAAACTTGGTCATCACGAACTCTATCCTACCGTCTTCAAAACCATTTGCTTTGGACTTATTGCTCTTTAAAGGCTTGGTATCCCCAACCCCTTCCCAAACAATTCGGCCATCCGCTATGCCCAACTTTTTTAGATGGAGTGCAACCGCTCTTGCTCTAAGAGAAGAGATAAATTTGTGGTACTCTGTAGTGCCAATATTATCGGAATGTCCTGTAATCTTCATTTGCACCTCAGCATTTTCTTTGAGGAACTTAAAGATTTTTTGAATGTCGGCAATGGCTTTGGCATCCAACTCATACCCTTTGGGTTCAAATGGGTTGTGCTCCAAAACGTAAATCTTATCTTCTTCGTAATTCACTCTAGGTAATTCTTCCAAGATGAAATTATCAACGAAGTAGTATGAAAAATCGCCGGATAAGGGACTTTTATCGGATTGTAAAAGTTGGGTGGCTTCGTTGGTCTGGAAATTCCCCAAAATGATTTGTGTCTCAAACCCTTTAGCATCGAATTCTGCCGATAGCGTAACCCAGCCTTCTTTATCGGAGATAGAATTATCAGCCTTTAATTTCACCTCATGAAATTGAACATCATTCTCCAAGTCCAATCGAGAAGCCGTGAGCACCGAACTATTGGGAACCTTTATTTTTTTGTTCATCAACATGATTGACATGGTTTTCATGGCCAACTTGGAAGTTTCGGCCAAACTCACCTGCAACGAAATTTTATACGGATGTTTTTCACGTAGTTTTTTGGAGGTGTTCAACTGAATGTACTCCCGATAATCGTTAAGGGCATAGAAATAAAGCCCTACATAACCGGAACCTTCCGATGCTTTTTGGGTCCCTTTAAAGTTGGTGGGAACACCAAAGTCCTCTGAACCACATTCGTGGAAATAATCCCCGGAACTGGATGTTGGCACTGTAACGTCCTCAAGAAGAACATCCATGCTCGTTATGCTGTTTGGACAGCTACTATAATTCTCAAATCCTGGATTTAAAATCAAGTTTTGCGCGGAAAGTGTCATGGACACTAGCAAACTGATGCTGAATAATACTATACGGTACCCCATTATAAACTGTGTTTAGCTTAGGTTCCCGTCATGCTTAAGAACGCACATTTATAATTTATATTGCTGTGCCTCTGATTTTTACAACCAAGGCTCTCAACATTTCATTCCAATTTTCTTCATACTAAATAGGGATAAGAAACGTTACTATAGTCCAAATCTTTCTGTAATGCGAATAGTAATCTTTATGCTGGCACTATTCTCATTCCCTCTTTTTGGAATGGGCCAGAATGTAGTTACTGGAAAAATCATTGATGAATTGGGCCTCCCCATTTATTTGGCCGCTGTTGAAATCAATGAGACAAACGAAGTTGCCTACACAGACTTTGATGGCAATTTCTCCATTGAGAACGAAAAGAATTTCCACTGGAAAATAAATATTAGCTCCCAAGGGTACAAAACCGAATCTTTCTTTGTTTTAAGTGGTGGAAGTGCGGGAGAAATTGTGCTGCAGTACGATGAGGAACTAAGAAAACTTTTGGAAAGGCAATAGTTGCGGCTCACCGCATTACTCATTATCATCCTCAAACTCGGTCATTACAAACTCCACCCTGCGGTTTTTCCTTCGGGCCTGATCGGTTTGGGCACTATCCAGAGGTACTTTGTCTCCATATCCTTTTGAAGTGATTCGATTTTTCTCCAATCCCAATTTGATGAGATACCTGGCCACGGAACCTGCTCTTTCCTTGGAAAGCACATCGTTGTACTCGTCTGAGCCCAAATCATCGGTATGTCCACTGATAGCAACCTTTAGGTTAGGATTCTTCTTGAGGTAGTCGTAAACATCCTGAAGACTTTGTTTGGCCTTGGGCTGCAAGTCGAACTTATCAAAATTAAAATTGACATGGTCCAGCACATACACTTCATTGGGTTTGTACTCGGGTCCCAAATAGGTCAAGGAAATATCATCAATATAGTAGTATGAATAGCCCTCGGTCCGGGGAGATGCGTCCTTAAAATCCATATAACGTGTGGCGGCATTGCTCATAAAATTGCCCAGAATCAAGTAGTTTTCAAAACCCTTCGCTACAATATCCAAACTCAACTGCATCCATTTTTCCTTGTTGTCGTGGAAACCATTTTCTGGAAATTGTTTCATATGGGTAGTCTGAACACTTTGGGAGGACAACGACGCATGGGAGAGCTGTCTTTTTGTGTGAATGGACAACGGTTTTTCCGAAAAAACACTGCCAAAATCACGAACCGCCCCATCTGATTTTTCGGCAAGGCTAATGTAAAGCATCAATCGGTATCTATGCCCTTTCTCCAAAGTTTCTTTCAACGATACCTGAATGTATTCCCGATAATCATCCGGAGCAAACAAGTACAGTCCCGCGTAGGCCGAACCTTCAAAAGCTTCTTGTTTTCCCTTAAAGTTCATGGGGATGCCCAACTTGGTCTTACTGCATTCATTAAAGTAATCGGTAGTTCCCAAACTCGGTGCGCTCCAATACTTGGCATCCTTGTTTAGATTGCTCATTTTATCGGGACAGTGCAAATAGTCCTCAAACCCCCCATTTTGAACCAAATTTTGGGATTGCAGTGTTGTACACAACAAGGTGAATACCAGAGCGGGCACTATGTGAAAGAATCGCAACAACATGATTTCCAATTCATTTGGAACCACCCCTATATGTCAAAAGAAATATACGGGCAGGGGATTTAAAACGCCCTTTTTAACATTTTATTGCGTATTCTCCTACAGGATTTAGAAGTCAAACTTATAAGAAACCCCCGCTAAAGCTTGAAAACCTTGCACCCTAAAATTGGCCCAACGTTGATAATCGCTGTTGGCGATGTTACTTGCTTTCACAAAAATGGAGAGTTGTTGGTTGAAGTGATACCCCACATGCGCATTGGCATCAAAATAGCCATCCAAGGTAACAATGGAAGCTGGAAATTCGGAAGGTGTGGCATTTTGCTCGGCCAAAGCCAATAAATCATCACGCTCACCCACATAGAATAGGTTAGCACCCATATACCATTGGTCATTGATTTGATAATCCATAAAAACAGAACCTTTTATGGAAGGTAAATTCCAAGCTGGATTGTCAGTTTCCGTATCGTAATCGTAGAATTCGGCGTTGATGCCCAAGGTAAAGTTGCGGTTGACATCCACATTCAATTCCCCAAAAATGCCCAAGGTTTTTACATCATCATAAAAAACTTGAAAGGAGTTTCCGTAAAAATAGCTCTTCTCATCATCCCTAAAGGTGTTTTCCGGATTCAAAAAGAACAACGGTTTCATGTTTTCTGCCGTGTAGGAACCTTTAATATTGTATCCAACATTGGATAGCAACTGACCCTTCAATCCCACATAGCCAATATATTGTTGGTCGGTAGGTGCAATTGTCAAGGTTGGGGAAACGTATGGGTTTTCATCCACAAAATCGTGATATGAATTTTGATGGAGATCTCCCTCAATACCACCATAAGCAATGACATTTTCATCCAAGAGTCGGTATGAAGCGGTTATGGCCGGGTAGATGTAAAAGTTGCTGTCACTATTTTCAGTGTCCATTCCAAAGACAAAATTGGCTCCCAGATTCACGGTCAAATCATCCCGAAGAATCAACAAGCTAGGGTTCACACCCGCTTGAAAAAGGCTGTAATTGATTTCACCAGCGTTGACCGTATTGTTAAGCGAAGCATTTTTAAAGTTTCCACCCACATAGTCCAACTTTACACCAATGGTAATCAGTTCTTCGGTAATGGGAAGTTCAATAGTGGGGTTCACCACTACCCTATTCTCTGCCGATTCCGTAGCATCCCAAAAACGACGCAACAAAATATTTCCTTTTTTAAAGAAGGAATCTTCCATATTCAAATGGGCCTTGGCTTCAGCATTGAAGTAATTCTGCTTCTCATCCATATCTGCCACGGTAGTTTCGGCAAATTCACCATTTTCAATCCCATACCAATTGTATAACTGGTGTTGAAGCCCAATACTGGCACCCCAATCCATGTAACGGTCCTTTTTGGCATACGAAGCATCCAATTTGGTGTTGTAGAATTCGGTATCTAAAGGTGTTGAATCTATATCGCCTCGTGATGAATGGTGTGTTAGTCCAAAATCCAACAAATCCTCCCCTCTATTGAATTCGCGACTGGTATAAAAATCCACCAAGGCATTATTGTAATTGCCCAACCCAACCGAAGCATACGAATTGTACAAAGTAGGTGGTGGGGTCTTTTCCACACCCGAAGCTTTTCCCTTGGCCGGGGTAAAAGTAGACGCCACCGGTACGGAAAATATGCTGTAGTTGATATCCTTTTTTTGAAGTACAATGGAGTCATTGAGACTGGGTGCCGATTTAATCTTAAAGGCATCCGAAACGGTAGGGGAATACGGTTTTACCACCGTTACCGTTTCAGTCCCAATGTTGTCGGTTTCCTGTGCTACAAGGGCTCCGAAAAGGCTCAAAAAAAGTGTTGAAAATATATAGGTTCTCTTTTGCATGCTGTGTCTCGATTTAGTTTTCATCAGGGCTAACCGATGAATTGCTCTCCGCCTCCTTGGCCTTTATTCGTGCCAATTCCTCTTTTGCCTCTGTTGCAATCTCATCAAACTCAGAAAAGTTTTTGGTCACACTTTCCAAAATATAGGTAGCTTGGAAGGCATCACCCAAATTGTAGAAGTTCTTGGCCATAATTATCAGTCCTTTTCCACCCCACTCTTTATAGGCCGAATAATCCTTCGCCAATTTTTGGACTGCCACATTGGACGCTTCGTAATTTCCATCTTGATTTTTAAAATACGCATCGTAATACCAAGCCTCTGCAGCAAGTTCTCCAGTGGCAATCTTCTTTACATCCTGATAGGCTGTTTTTGCCAACGCTTCATTGTTGGTCGCAATCGCAGAACGCGCAATCATGATCTGGGCATCACTTTTAATGCGGTCATCAATCTTCGGTGCTTTTAAAACTTTTTCGGCGTAGGCTATGGTCTGACTGTAATCTTTTTGACCATAAAATCCTTTCATGAGGTTGGATTGGGCAAACGTCCGGTTTTCCGAAATATCCGCCGTGCTTTCCAATTTTTTCAAGTAGGGAATGGCACTTTGGTAATCTTGTTTTTCTACATAGATTTCACAAACACGCGTCAACGCCTGCTCAGTGTATTCCCCAGTACCCCCATTGGCCACAGCTTGATATTTGGGCAGGGCCTTATCCTTTTCCCCTTTTGAAAAATAAAGCTGAGCGAGTGAGAAATTGGCATTCTGTGCATGCAATCCATTCGGGAATTCTTTAAGATAATCTTCGTATCCCTTAATGGCCGCATCGGTTTTTCCTTCCACATATTTGCGATCTGCGGATTCAAAACTGGCATTATCCAGTTCAGTATCGGTGACTTCCACGAAATCCAAGTTTCGGGCCCAAGCGGCATATTCGCTTACCCGGCCTTCATCCACATAGACCAATTTGGCGGTTGCCACTGCTTGTTTCGCCTCTTGGGTATTGGGATATTTTTGCACCACCAACTTCAACTTGTCCAAAGCTTGGCTATTTCTGCTTGCGTTGTAGTGCACCAGTCCTTGGCGCAACATACCTCGCGGTGCAAATTTGCTTGTTGGGTATTCCTCAATCAAACGGTCATAGGTTTGCAATCCCCTTGCTTCTTGATTGGCTGTTATGAGTGAGTTCCCCAATTCAAATAGTGCATCATCACGTAGTGATGAAGTGGGGTACATCGTTAAAAACTCGTTTAAACCTTCAATTTTTGCGGAACTATTTCCCAAAAAACCACTACATAATGTTTTTTGGAAGGCGGCATAATCACGCTCCGGACCATTCATTTTGGACGATTCATCATAGGCCCGCATGGCCAATTGGTATTTGCTGGTCACAAAATAACTGTCACCCAATCGCAGATAGCCATCATTCTTGCGCTGTGCATCCAAAGCACTGGAATTGACCACATTTTTGAAATAGGCGATAGCGTTGTTGTAATCCTTCAACTTAAAATAACAATAGCCCAAATTGTAGTCCAACTCCTCGTATTCTGACATGGAGCGTGCCGCTGGAAGCTTCTGGAACTGCACAAAATCCACTAAGGCCTCTTCGAATCGGTTCAAGCGATACTCCGCCTCGCCTTTCCAATAGAGTGTTCTTGCTTCAAAAGATTTGTTCTCTGCGCTTTTCAACGATTTGGAAAAACGCTCCACCGCCGCTTCATAATCGCCATCAATAAACAATTCAATGCCTCGGTAGTAGGCTACTTTTTGATAGGTTTCCTTGCTGGCATAGTTTTTATTCTCCTCCAAAAGCTTCATGGCGCCCTCAAAATTTTTCGAGGTGATGTAGGAATCCACCAAAAGTTCCTGGATTTCCATTTGGTACTGATCTCTTGGATATTTTTCCAGATAGGAAGTCAAAACCTGCGGAACAGGTTCGTAGGCATTCCCAATTTCATAGCTCAATCGGGCATAGTTTAGCCAAGCATCTTTTTGGATTTCTGGGCTGAAGTCCATTTGTGAAGCATTTCGGAACGCATTGAGCGCTTCGGATTTCTTATCCAATTTTAAATAGCACTCCGCCAAATGGTAGTAGGCGTTTTGAGAAACGCTGTTGGTCTCCCCAATAATTTTGTTGAATTGCTGGATGGCCGCTTGGTAATCGCCCTGTTTGTAATGGCTGTACCCCAACAGATAGTAATCCGTATTGTTCATTCGGCCACGTTTCCCTCGGTATTTTTCCAAATACGGGATGGCCTTGTCGTACTGTTCTAGGTTGAAATAGCTTTCACCAATGATTTTGTTGAGTTCGGATTGTTCGTTACGGTCTGACTTTGCCATTTGCTTTTCTGCCATGGCGATAGCTTCCTCAAAATTGCCCAATTTAAAATTCAAGTCGGCCTGATAGTACGAAAGCTTTTCATTGAGTAGATTGGGGTCGGTAATTTGGTCGAAACGAGCACTGGCTTGGTCATAATCATCTTGTTCGTAGGCGATATAACCCAAATAATATTTGGCCTGCGAACCATATTTTTGAGATGTGCTTACCTTGTTCAAATACCGCTCGGCATCCTTGGGTTGCTTGGATGCGTAAAGTGCGTACCCATTATTGAAATTAAAACGCTGTTGATCAGCATAGGACATGGAGGACTCATCCACCTTCTTATACCATTTTAGGGCATATGGGTATTTTCCGGTCTCAAAATAATAATCGGCCACATCCAAAAAAGCGGAATTTCGTTTGGTGGAGGTAGGATATCGGTCCACAAAATCCTCCATCATTTTATCGGCACCACGCTGGTTTAACCGAATGGCGGCATTGGCGGCATAGTACGCGCTGTTGGCTTCGGTTTCGTAATCCGTGGTGGAAGATTTTACCTTTTCAAAAATGGTCTGGGCCGCTTGGTACTGTTCATTATTGTACAGGGCCAGGGCATCTTGATACGCTTTATTTTCGTGGGTATATATCTTGGTTTCCTGTGCGGAAAGCACAAAAAAAGTTCCCAAAATAATGGGAAACAAAAGGAGGTTTTTTCGATTCATAGTGTTCTACGCTGTTCTCGACTGACTTTTACCATAACGTCAAAATTTGAGCCAAAGTATATTTAAAAACTAAGATCTTATAATTATGCTAATAAAATCATACATAATTCCAGAACTTAGTACTTTTATTCACTCAAAGTGATATTATGCCCGAGACCATCGTAAAATTACAGGATGTTGCCGTATTTCAAAATGATAACCTTGTTTTAAAGGATGTCAATCTGGAAGTGAAGAAGGGAGAATTTGTCTATGTCATTGGAAAGACCGGCAGTGGAAAAAGTAGCTTCATGAAAACGCTCTATGCCGATATCCCACTCAAACAGGGCGATGCCTCGGTGGCTGATTTTGACTTGAAACAACTCCAAGAAAAAGACATCCCTTTTTTACGCAGGAAACTAGGCATCGTCTTCCAAGATTTTAAATTGCTGCCAGACCGAAACGTCAATAACAACCTTCGGTTTGTGCTCAAGGCCACCGGATGGACAGATGATTCCAAAATGGATTCCAAAATAGAGGAGGTATTGACCAAGGTGGGCATGAAAACCAAAGGGTTTAAGTTCCCCCATGAACTCTCAGGAGGTGAACAACAACGTATTGCCATTGCACGTGCGCTTTTGAACGACCCTGAACTTATTCTCGCTGACGAGCCCACCGGGAATTTAGATCCTCAGACCAGCGTGGAAGTCATGAAGGTATTGCAGGATATCAACCAAAATGGACGCACCATTGTAATGGCCACCCACGATTACGCTCTCATTTTAAAATATCCGCACAAGACCTTAAAATGTGATGACAGTAAAATGTTTGAGGTCATCCAAAAGGCGATGTGATACCATTGGACAATACACAATTAACAATGTCCAATTTACAAGCATCATTTTTATGAAGCATTTGATAAATTCAAATATGAGCATTCGTTCCTATTAACGAAATTCCTGTCTGCGGCAGGCAGGCTTATCAAACCCAAGTGAAAGTTCAAGAACCAAGAGCGCACCCATGGACATGTTACCCTTGCACCCTTTGTCCTTTACCCATAAAATTGAATGATTTACCTCGCAACTCTGTGATGCGCAAAACTTTTCGTTTCTTTGCCTAAATAAATCTCTTTCCTGTATGGATATTCTTGGAATTGATATTGGCGGATCGGGCATAAAAGGTGCTTTGGTCAATGCTGAAACTGGTGAAATGTTGACGGAACGCTATCGAATCCCAACCCCAAAATCCAGAAAACCCGATGAAATGGCCCAAGTGGTGGCCGAAATTGTGGAACATTTTAACTACAAAGGCCCCGTAGGCTGTGGTTTTCCTTCCATCGTTAAAAATGGGGTTTGTCTTTCTCCCGGAAATCTTCATCCAAGTTGGGTTGGTGTCAATATTGATGAGTTGTTCACCGAAAAAACAGGACAGGAATTTACCGTACTCAATGATGCTGATGCCGCAGGCTATGCTTCCATGAATTATGGTGCGGGAAAAGGTAAAAATGGACTTGTGATCATGATCACGATTGGTACCGGTCTGGGAAGTGGCGCTTTTTATAATGGCAAACTGATTCCCAATTTTGAGTTGGGCCAGATTCCCTACAAAAAATACAAGAAGATAGAAAAATGGGCCGCTGCTTCGGCCAAGGAGCGCGAAGGTCTGAGCTATAAAAAATGGGGCAAGCGCTTCAATAAATTTCTTCAATTGGTGGAGCTCATCGTTTCTCCAGATTTAATCATCATCGGCGGGGGTACCTCAAAAGATTGGGAGGAATTCAGCCACCATATCGACATTGAAACCCACGTAATCAAAGCGGAACTGATGAACCACGCAGGAATTATAGGTGCAGCCGTGGCCTGTCTTCGTGAGCAACACCACGGCCATTTTAGTCAATAAAAACTTTTAAAGAAAAAAAACGGGGAGCATTTTGCTCCCCGTTTTTTCTTCTAGTCTATCTTGTTTCGCTTACGATCTACTTCCTTCAAGTAAATTTTACGTAGTCGCAAGTGATTCGGTGTTACCTCAACGTACTCATCTTTTTGGATGTATTCCAAGGCTTCTTCCAATGAAAATTTGATGGCCGGTACAATTTTGGCCTTCTCGTCAGCACCTGAAGAACGAACGTTTGACAGTTTTTTGGTCTTGGTCACATTCACCGCCATATCATCCCCACGCGAGTTTTCACCGATTACCTGTCCTTCATAGATATCCTCTCCCGGATCAATAAAAAACTTACCTCGCTCTTGCAATTTATCAATGGAGTAAGGAATCGCTGTTCCGTTTTCCATGGAAACCAAGGAACCATTCTGGCGCTGTGCAATTTCACCTTTCAAGGGTTGATATTCCAAAAATCGGTGCGACATTATGGCCTCACCAGCAGTAGCGGTAAGCAATTGGTTACGCAATCCGATGATTCCACGTGATGGAATGATGAATTCACAAATCATACGGGAACCTTTGGACTCCATACTGGTCATCTCCCCTTTTCGGATGGACACCATTTCCACTGCCCTTCCAGAAACTTCCTCAGGCAAATCAATGGTTAGGTGTTCCACAGGCTCACATTTTACTCCATCAATCTCTTTAATGATTACCTGGGGCTGACCAATTTGAAGTTCGTATCCTTCGCGACGCATCGTCTCAATCAAAACGGAAAGGTGCAATACTCCACGACCAAAAACCATGAATTTATCGGCACTATTGGTTTCATTCACCCGAAGGGCCAAGTTTTTCTCCAACTCCTTCTCCAAACGTTCTTTAATGTGCCTTGAAGTCACAAATTTTCCATCTTTTCCAAAAAATGGGCTGTCGTTGATAGTGAACAACATGCTCATGGTGGGTTCATCAATGGCGATGGTCTTCAATTTTTCAGGATTTTCAAAATCGGCAACCGTATCACCAATTTCAAAACCTTCAACACCTACAATAGCGCAGATATCACCTGTTCTTACTTCCTCAACCTTGATTCGACCCAATCCTTCAAAAGTGTACAACTCCTTGATTCTGGATTTTACAACTCTACCGTCTCTTTTTACCAATGAAATGGGTTGACCTTCCTTCAGCGTTCCACGTTGCAAACGACCAATGGCGATTCGACCCGTAAAAGATGAAAAATCCAAAGAAGTGATCAACATCTGGGTGGAACCTTGCTCAGGTTTAAACTCAGGAACATGCTCCAACACCATATCCAAAAGTGGCTCAATATTGCTGGTTGGTTTTTGCCAATCCTCGCTCATCCAATTCTGCTTGGCAGAACCATAAACGGTAGGGAAATCCAACTGCCATTCTTCCGCACCCAATTCAAACATCAAATCGAACACTTTTTCGTGTACTTCCTCTGGGGTACAGTTTTCCTTATCCACTTTATTGATGACCACGCAGGGTTTCAAGCCCAAATCGATGGCTTTTTGCAATACAAAACGGGTTTGTGGCATAGGGCCTTCAAAAGCATCCACCAACAACAAAACCCCATCGGCCATGTTTAGAACACGCTCTACCTCTCCACCGAAATCGGCGTGCCCAGGGGTATCAATAATATTGATTTTGGTGTCTTTGTAGACCACGGAAACGTTCTTGGAAACAATGGTGATTCCTCGCTCCCGTTCCAGGTCGTTGTTGTCCAAAATTAAATCGCCCTTGTTCTCGTTATCTCGGAACAACTGGCAGTGGTACATGATTTTATCAACCAAGGTGGTCTTCCCGTGGTCAACGTGGGCAATGATAGCAATGTTTTTAATCTTGGACATAACCTGATTTTTAAGCCCGCAAAGATACTGCTATTTTCTTCTCGCACACACAAGGAAATGTTATTTTTATCTTATTGATTTTGAGGGGTTTCAAAACCTAAAGACCTACACACCATCGTTTTTCGCTAATAATCCAACCGATACTAAGGTTCACTACGGGAAGAATAGTTCCTTTGAACGGTCCTGCGTAGTATCCGGCGCCGGCATCAATGGAAAAGCTTAAGCCTGAATTATAACTCCGCTGAATGCCATAGACCAGACCACCATACCCATGCACACCATCCACCAATTGCCCCTCCACAATTCGTTCTCCAGGAGAGAACATCGCCACTGTAGGGGCAATATAGTTTCCAGAATTTCCATAAATGGACCTTCTTCGGTGGTAGCGGCCATTGAAATTGTGGTAGTATCGATATTGGGCCGTAATGGCCGGAAAGAAATCCAAATTATCATAGGGTTCTGTGCTTGCCGGCTCCAACGCCACTTGCCAAGCTACCCTAAAGTCCAATGTGCTGTTGACCCCTATACCCATTTCGTACTCTAACCCCGGATTGAAGATGTTGAGCTTTATCTGGCGAATCTCACAGTTTTTGCCATATTGGGAATGGACGAACGTGCCAAAACATAACATCGCCAAAACAAGGAAAGAGCGCATAGTAGGTAAATTTGGTACTAGTATAACATATACATCATCAAAATAGTATTTTTGTGGAAAATTTAAGTTGATGCGACTAGAAGCCATTCCTCAGATAAAACATGTAGAAAGCAATAATTTTTTCCTTTTGGCCGGTCCTTGTGCCATAGAAGGCGAGGAAATGGCCATGCGGATTGCCGAAAAAGTAGTTTCCATCACGGATAAACTTGAGATTCCTTATGTTTTTAAAGGAAGTTTTAAAAAGGCAAATCGCAGTCGCATTGATTCCTTCACTGGGATTGGGGATGAAAAAGCATTGAAGATATTGCGAAAGGTTTCCGAAACTTTCAAAGTTCCTACCGTAACAGACATCCATGAAATTTCTGATGCCACGATGGCTGCCGAATATGTGGATGTACTTCAAATCCCTGCCTTTTTGGTACGCCAAACCGATTTGGTGGTAGCCGCAGCCGAAACCGGAAAGGTCGTCAACTTGAAGAAAGGACAGTTCATGAGTCCGGAAAGTATGAAGCATGCCGTGACCAAAGTCACCGAAACCGGCAACGAACAAGCCATCATTACCGATAGAGGCACAATGTTTGGTTATCAGGACATGATTGTGGACTTTCGAGGTATTCCTACCATGAAGCAATATGCTCCTGTGGTTCTGGATGTTACCCACTCCTTGCAACAGCCCAACCAATCTTCTGGGGTGACCGGAGGTCGTCCTGCATTGATTGGGACCATGGCACGAGCTGGAATCGCTGCTGGTGTTGATGGACTTTTTATGGAGACCCATTTTGACCCAGCGAATGCAAAAAGTGATGGCGCCAACATGTTGGATTTAAGTTTGTTGGAGAAATTATTGACGGATTTAACCGCTATCCGAAAGACCATCAACTCCCTATAAGTCGATAAATTCAAATTTTACTTCCCTGTAATTTTCTCAATTTCAGAAGGTTGACAAAAATCTTCAAAATTGTTTTTAATTAGTCTAAATATTCTTTGCCTGATTACGTGTTGGGACATACATTTGCAATCGAAATTTATTTAGACCAATTACAAATAACAAAATGAAGAATATATTACTCATCCTCAGCTTAGCGGTTTTCTTTACTTCACAAGCGCAAACCGGAAATTTAAAAGGAAGGGTCACCGACCAAAACAATACTCCCCTCAGCAATGTTAACATTGCATTGTCAAACACCAGTCTTGGTGCAACTTCGGATAATTCGGGGAACTATGAAATAACAAACCTTGCCCCTGGTTCATACACACTTACATTTTCTATGGTTGGCTACGGTACGCAGAACAAAACCATTACCCTTTATGCGAATCAAACCACCAATGTTCCAACAACAGTGTTGGTTGAACGTCAAGAGCAACTTAATGAAGTGGTTGTTGAAGGTGAACAAATCAACAAATATGCTAGAAAGGCAAGTGTCTATGTTTCCAAAATGCCTCTAAAGGACATCGAAAACCCTCAGGTGTACAATTCCATCTCCACTGAATTGTTGCAGGACCAAGTGGTGACCAATTTTGATGATGCCCTTAAAAATGCCCCTGGCATCGACAAGCTTTGGGAATCTACAGGTAGAGGTAGCGATGGCGCTGGATATTTCTCACTACGTGGCTTCGCTGTGCAGCCTACCATGATCAATGGATTGCCCGGTTTGACAAACGGTAGTCCAGACCCAGCAAATATTGAATCCATCGAAGTCATTAAAGGCCCATCTGGAACGTTGTATGGCAGTAGTTTGATTTCCTATGGTGGCTTGATCAACATCAACACCAAAAAGCCATTCTATGGTTTTGGAGGAAATATCTCCTATACTTCGGGCAGCTACGGATTGAACCGTGTAACTGCCGATGTGAACACCACCTTAGGCAACCAGAACAATATTGCACTTCGTGTGAACACTTCATATCACACCCAAAACAGCTACCAAGACGCTGGGTTTAGAAAATCGTTCTTCTTTGCACCATCATTGGCATTTCAAGCAAACGATAAACTATCCTTCAACATCAACACCGAATTCTACAACGGTAGAAGCACCAACCAGACCATGTTGTTCGTAGATCGTGGTTCGCCACTTCGTGTGACCAATTTGGATGAATTGGGTTACGATTTTAAACGTTCGTATACGAGCAACGATTTATACATTGACACACCAACGTACAGCCTTCAAGGTCAGATGAACTATATTTTAAGTGATTCTTGGACTTCCCAAACCGTAATTTCTAGATCTAATGCAAAATCTGATGGCTACTACTCATATTTATACGAGGTAACCTCAACCGTAGAAGGTCTATCTGGAGAACCACTTGAAGACGGAATCATCTTGGCTCGATACACCAGCAACCAAAACTCCGAAACCTTGGGAACCGATATTCAACAAAACTTTATCGGAGATTTTAATATTGGAACCATGCGTAACCGTTTGGTAGTAGGGTTGGATTACCTTAAAACCAGAACCATAAACAACAGCACAGGCTACGGAAATCAAGGTTTCGTCTATGTGGGCAGCAATACTGATGAATTCCAAGCTGTGGTACCCGCCCTTCATGCTTACTATGGGACTCCAAGCGGAACCGGTTTGTACGATTCTGGAGTCTTGACCCAGGATGGTGCTGACGCTGGAATCGCAACTTTGGCTAACCCTGGCGCACAATTTAGCGAAGCACAGCAAGAGATTTTCAGCGCCTATGCTTCCAATGTCATCAATCTATTACCAGAATTGTCTGCAATGGCCAGTTTGCGTGTGGACCGTTTTTCAAATGACGGCTACAATCAGACCGCATTTTCTCCAAAATTTGGATTGGTGTATCAGCCTATATTGAACAAAGTATCGTTGTTTGCCAACTACATGGACGGGTTCAGCAATGTGGCTCCAGTAACAGAATTAACCAATGGAAATACTTCGGTTAGAGCATTGAACCCAGAACATGCCAACCAGTTTGAAGTCGGTACCAAGTTGAACTTGTTCAACGATAAACTTTCGGCTACGTTGAGCTACTACGATATCACCGTTAGTGACATGGCACAGCGAATCGATACGGATGCCAACAACTATTTCTATACCCAAGACGGTGAACAGAACAGTAAAGGTTTTGAAGCCAACATTATCGCTTCCCCTGTTGACGGATTGAACATCGTTGCAGGATATAGCTATAACGACAGCCAATTGGTAGAAGGTGACGCCAGCTTCACCGGTTTTAGACCCGAGAGCGCTGGTCCAATGAACTTGGCTAATGTTTGGGCCAGCTACCGATTTACGCAGGGAACTTTGGAAAACTTCGGACTGGGATTTGGAGGTAACTACGCCAGCGATAACAAAATTTTCAACAGGACCAACGGAACCTTCACCATTGATGAGTACACCATTTTGAATGCTTCCACATTCTACGATGGTGGAAATTATAGAATCACGCTGAAGTTGGACAACATTGCGAACAAAGACTACTACAAAGGATGGTCAACTATCAGCCCACAGAATTTGAGAAGTCTTTCTGCCAATTTCACTTATAAATTCTAAGAAAATAAAGATGAAAAAACTAATTGTAACCTTATTGCTCATCACGTTGCCCGTTCTGTCGGCCTCAGCTCACTATCTGTGGATAGAGACCGACGGTAAAGGGACCTTGGGCCAAGCACAGGAAATCCGTGTACATTATGGAGAGTACACCTACGGTGTGATTGAAAAAGTGGAAGGCGAAGCTTTTCCATTGGTTTCCAAGTTTACCCTTTGGGTAATTGCTCCGGATGGCACAAAAACCCAGTTGAATACGGAAGCCCACGAAGACCACTATCTGGCCAGCTTTACCCCATCACAGGATGGCGTGTATACCATCGCTTTGAACAACAATGAGATTGATGTCATCGATTACACCCAATACGATTTTGGAATTTTCAAGACACATTATCATTCCACTGCCAAAGTTCAGGTGGGAACCGATGGCGATACAAAAACGGCAAATCCAGAAGGAATCGTCGTAAAACAATTGGAAAATAATGGTGACGAAGTAAAACTCCAGGTACTTTATAAGGGTAAGCCAATCGCTGAAAACGAGCTTAAAGTCTATGTTGCTGACCTATGGGCCAAAACCTTGTACACCGATGAAAATGGAGAAGTTTCCTTTGCCCTTCCATGGGAGACCAAATATATTGTGGAGACCACGACCAAGGAAGAGATTCCCGGCACCTACAAGGGTGAAGACTATCAATTCATTTGGCATTGCGCCACCTATTGCATAAAACCGTAACCCATGGTCACCGTAATTTCATTGCTCACCTTTATTGCCTTTTACCTGCTCTATGGCACATCCAAAAAAATGGCCACTATAGGAGGTCTGGGCTTGGAGAAATGGACAGGTGAACATAAAAAAACGGCTCAATACATCAGTTTGGCCCTAATGATTTTATCATTGGGGCTTAGCTGTTTTTACTGGGGTCTTGGTTCGGGTACGTTCACCTTTTCCATCCTTTTGATGACGGTTGCCAGTTTGGTGATCCTCTTGACCCCTTTACAGTTGTTGAACTACCGTTTTTTGGGCATTCTCTTTTTATGTTCAATCGTTTTTGAAACCCTCTTGTTTTAGCCTATGCCAGCCAACAAAAAATATTTGACACCATCCCCCTCGCAACGATTTGCGAAGATAACCGCTGCCATTTTGGGCGGACTTATTGTTGCCGTGATGTTTCACATGGCTTTGGCCAGCTGGTTCAATCATGTCGCGGTCATCATCACCAGCACCTTTTCAGCCTTTGTTCTTTGGGCCGCTTTGATGGTCGTTGCCTTTTTGGGCAAAAACGGGTGGAAGGTTTGGGGTATTTATCTTTTGGCAAGTCTGTTCCTCGGTGTCATCTATTATTTTGGAAACCAAATCAACCCACTTGTTTAAACCATGGGAAACCGCATCTACAATATTTTGTTCCATACGCATACCGTTAGCGGTATTGTGATCAGCGTTGCACTTTATGTAATTTTCTTTACAGGCTCCTTTTCCTTTTTCAGGGATGAAATTGCCAATTGGCAACGTGGGCATTCCGTTAGTCAGGAAGACGCTTTACCAGGCAGTGTGGACAGTTACCTCAACAATCTTTCCAAGGAATACAACCTGTACGGACGGGATGTGGAACTACGCCATTATTATAACGAGCGGAGTATTTCTGTGAATTTGGGTGCTTCGCAAGATTCCTTGGCGGTTGAAGCCGACAAAGCTCCCGTCTTTTTCTATTTGGACCCTGAAGCCAAGACCAAAACTAAGGACTACGCGAGCAATTATAATCTGGGTGAATTTTTGTACCGCCTCCATTTTTTGGACCAAATCCCCTACCCCTACGGACGGACTTTGGCGGGATTGGTGGCCTTCTTTTTCCTGTTTGCCATTTTCACTGGAATTTTGGTGCATTGGGATAAGATTGTTTCCAATTTTTACACCTTCAGACCTTGGGCTAAACTCAAAACCATGTGGACCGATGCCCATACCGCACTTGGTGTGATTGGGTTTCCGTTCCAATTTGTGTATGCCGTTACCGGGGCTTTCTTTTTGTTGAAAGGCATCTTGGTATTTCCATTGGTTATGGGATTGTACGAGGGCGATGCAAATGAATTATATGAAGATTTGGAGTACAATCATCCGGTTTACGAATTCCAAAACCAAAAATTGAAAACCGACATCCATCTTGATGAATTGATCAATCAAACCAAAAAAGAATGGGGCGATTTTCGGGTAACCGAGACCCATATTTTTAACTACGGTGATAAAAATATGCATGCTGCCATAAGTGGTTACATGGGTTATGACACCAAACTTAACGGTTTGGGCTACCGCATCTACAAAATTGCCGATGGCTCCATTGCCCAAGAGAAAGTACCCGTTACCAACACATCATATTTGGATGGGGTAAAAAATATGATGTTTCGCCTTCATTTTGGAGATTATGCGGGTTATGGTCTTCGTGTGATTTCCTTCATCCTTGGATTGGTTTCCTGTTTTGTAATCCTTTCAGGTATCATGATATGGTTGGTGGCTCGGGATAAGAAAAACATTCCGGAAAAGCGCCGAAAGTTCAATCAGCAGGTGGCTAATTGGTATATGGCTATCTGCTTAACACTGCTTCCTGTTACCGCTTTGGAATTTATCATCGTAAAGTTTGCCCCAATTGTGAACATGTCCTTCCTATACCAAACCTATTTCCCGATTTGGTTGGTGACCACAGTGTTCTTTATCCTTAAAAAGGATATTGCCTTCACCAACAAATGGACCTTGATCTCGGGAGGTATTTTGGGATTATTGGTGCCAATCGCCAACGGCGTTGCAACCGGCAATTGGGTGTGGGTCGCTTATCAAAATGGATACCAACACATTCTTTTGGTGGATTTGCTCTGGTTGATTTTGGGTCTGGTTTCTCTCTGGATAGCTTTCTTCAAGCTTAAAACGACTCGGAGTGAACTCGCTCCTACCAACGGCTAATGTTTGTAAAACCCTTTGTCCCGAAATGAGTAAGCCTCCTTTAACACATCAACAAGTACGGCATCGTCAATTTCTTCCAAAGTGCGATAGCGCAGTGATTTGACCACTTTTCTATTCTCGGTGGTCATCTTGTCCAAATGAACGGTCAAATGCGCCGAACTCCAAAAAGCGATATCCACATATCCCTTTTTTTGGGAAACATTTAAATAGCAGAGAGGTTGTTTTCCCTCATAAAAACATGGAATGCCCCATTTGTATTTCATATCCACCTTGGGAACAACCGCTTCGATGACAGCTCTCAGGTGCAACAATATGCTCCTAAAAGGTTCTCTCTGATTTAGGATGTATTCTTCAGCCGGATTCATAGATACCCCTAAAATAAATCCATTTGCACGAAAAAAGTTAGGTTGATTCGAAAAATAATTTAACTTTGAATTTCAAAGTACTTTAAAATGGATTCAAAAAAATACTTGGACGATATTTCCCAAATCAAAGATTTGATGAATCGTTCTTCCCGTTTTATCTCGCTAAGTGGTCTTTCGGGAATATTAGCCGGAGTATATGCCATTACAGGTGCCAGTGTCGCCTACTTTTTTCTTCGCCCAGAACCCAATGAATATATCACCCTGCACAGCTGGAACTTTAAAGTTTTGGTTGCCATCCTTATTGCCGTAGCCGTGCTCAGTTTTGTAACGGCTTACATGCTCACCACACAAAAAGCGAAAAAAAACGACGAGAAAATTTGGGATGAGACCACAAAACGGCTTTTGGTGAATTTTTTTGTGCCCCTAGTCACCGGAGGTATTTATATCCTCATTAAACTAACGAGCCAACAGTACGGACTCACCGCTTCCCTAATGCTCATTTTCTACGGTCTGGCGTTGGTCAATGCCTCAAAATATACCATTGGAAATGTAAAATATCTGGGATATGCCCAAATCATATTGGGACTTATTTGTGCTGCTTTTCCTGGGTATGGATTTTGGTTTTGGGTAGTAGGTTTCGGTATTTTGCACATCATCTACGGAAGCATGATGCATTTGAAGGAACGAAAAGCATAACATGGGGCTTATTGATAACATAAACAAGTTGTTCGACCATCGAATACGTTTGGGCATTATGTCCATTCTCATGGTCAATGACGAGGTTGACTTTAACCAACTCAAGGAGCTCTTGGATGTTACCGACGGAAATCTATCCAGTCATTCCAAAACCTTGGAAAAAGCCAAATACATTACGATTCAGAAGTCATTTATTGGAAAAAAACCAAATACAAGGTACGCGATCACCCAAAGTGGAAAACAAGCCTTCAAAAAACATATTGATGCCCTGGAGCATCTTATTAAATCCCAAGAATAATTTTTTTATCCATTCACTTTGAATTTCAAAGTACTTTAAAATAAAATACTATGTCAATACAAAAACAAAAATTCGGAAACTGGCTACGGAATTCCATCTCAGTAAAAATGATCACGGTCGGATTTTTAATCTTGATTTTATTAATCCCTTTGGCATTCATCAAGGATTTGATTCGGGAGCGAGAGGCTAGACAATACGAAGTAGTGCAGGAAATCAATTCCAAATGGGGTGGCCCGGTCATCATAAATGGACCCATACTCAAGATTCCATATCAGGAATATATGGAAGAGACCGTTTTCAACGAAGAGACCAAAACGTATCTAAAAACGAAAAAAGCCGTTCGGCGAGATGCCTATTTCTTTCCAAAGAAATTAAATATTCAATCAAAGACCACAACCCAGTCTTTGGAAAGAGGTATTTATGAATCTGTTGTCTTTAGCTCTGAATCCAAAGTTCAAGGAGTCTTTACAAATCCTGATTTTTCGGAAAAAGAGGTTGCGGATGAAGATATTTTATGGGAAAAGGCCACGGTTCTTTTTCAAGTAAGTAATCTTAAAGGTATCCGAAACACCGTGAACGTTAATCTTGGTGGGGAAGACTATGTACTCAATCCTAAATTTGACAACAATTACATGAATACCTTGGAGTCCGGTTTTATTGAAAACCTTGAGGAAATACAAAATAGCCCCATGGATTTTCAATCTAACCTTACCATTAATGGCAGCAATACGCTGCAGTTTATCCCTATTGGCAAGGAAACATTGGTCTCCATGCAATCCAACTGGCACTCCCCCAGTTTTAACGGCAATTACCTGCCGGATACAGAAGGAAAGGAAATTACCGACCAAGGGTTTTCGGCTAAATGGAAAGTTTTGGAAACCAATAGGCGATTTGGGCAAACTTTTTTTGACCAACTCCCAGACCTATCCGAGTTTGCCTTCGGAACCGCTTTTCTGGTTCCCGTGGATGACTACCAAAAAACAGAGCGCACCAGTAAATATGGTTTTATGATCATAGGACTTACTCTTTTGGTATTCCTCCTGATTCAAATCAGCAGTAAAATTGCCATTCATCCCTTTCAATATTTAATGATCGGGCTGGCCTTGGTGTTGTTCTATACGCTGTTGATTTCAATCTCCGAACATAAAAATTACCTGTTCGCCTATCTGGTTTCGGGAATTTCGGTAGTAACACTGATAACAATTTACTCCAGATCTATTCTAAAAAACACCAAATTCACCTTGTTGATTTTGGGTTCTATGTTGGGATTGTATTCCTTTATTTTTGTCATCATTCAACTTGAAGATTACGCCCTTTTGGTGGGAAGCATTGGATTATTCGTAATTCTATCCACCATCATGTTTACTTCAAGAAAAATTGATTGGTCTGGACCGCAGGAGATTTAAACCTATAATACTGCCCCGGGCAATCTGGGGCAGTAACTTCTTTTAAGGTTTACCTTTTCTTAATCAACCGTTTTGGCGGGTTTCATACATTTGAAAAAACCGCAACCATGAAATTCCAACCGTTTCTCCTCCTGTTTTTTGTCCCTAGCCTCATTTTTGCCCAGGAACATTCGCATACAAGTTCCAGAACCATAGCATTTCCCGATGTCCCTGGATATAAAACCCTAAAGACCGATCTACACCAGCATACTGTTTTTTCGGATGGAAATGTCTGGCCTACCATTCGAGTTATGGAGGCATTACGGGATAATTTGGATGTGATATCACTTACGGAACATTTGGAATATCAGCCCCACGCGGCAGATATCCCCCACCCTGATCGGAACCGTTCTTTTAATTTGGCCCTTGCCGAAGCCAAAGACCATGAACTTTTAATTGTACATGGTTCTGAAATTACCCGAGGAGAACCTATTGGCCACAACAATGCTGTTTTTATCCAAGACGCCAATAAGCTTTTGAATGACAAAGCCGAAACCACATTTGCCGAAGCAAAAAAACAAGGTGGTTTTATCTTCTGGAACCATCCCGCATGGTACGCACAATCACCCAAAGGGACACCAATTCTAAGTGATTTTCAAAAAGAACGCATCAAAAATGGAGAATTGCATGGTATCGAGGTCATTAATACTGGAGATTATGCCGAAGAATCTTTGGCGATTGCCTTGGAAAACAATTTGACCATTATGGGCACCAGTGATATTCACGGACTTATTGATTGGGATTATGTTGAGCATGGGCATGACCGCCCTATCACATTAGTTTTTGCCAAAGAAAAAACCGAGGCTTCTTTGAAAGAAGCCTTGTTCGCTGGACGTACGGTGGCCGTTTTCAATTCACTTTTGGTAGGAAAAGAAGAAAATCTATTGCCTTTGCTTAATGCCTCAATCAAATTTAAAAAAGCCAAGTACATAGACAATACTACCATTTTGGAAGTCACCTTAAAGAATGTAACCAGTAGTGATTTGATTTTTGAAAATCAAATGCCGTTCACTTTCTATTCCAGCTCTCCCGTTTTTACGGTTCCTGCTCAAGGGACAAAGACATTGAAAATAAAGGTTTTGGAAAAGGCGATAGACTTACCCATCAAACTTAAAGCTTTGGGAGCCTACATTGCTCCAAAAGAACATCCTATTGTTACTTGGAATCTTAAGTTGGAAGAATAGGGTTAAGCTACCGAGAACAAGGTTGACCCTCCATTGATTTCTTGGTCGAAATCAGCCTTGATTTTCTCGATAAAACGTTGGGGTGTTTTATTTGATATCCAGACCCAATGGTTTTTCACATCCACGTCAAAATGGAAAATTGAAAAATCACCACTGAAATCACTGTCCAATTTTTTAAGAAGAAACTTGGTGATTTTAGGGCGTAATCGATATTCCATATCAATGCAGGCCTTTTGGACGGCTTGGTCATTTTCTCCAGAAATTACCCAATTGAATTTCACTTGCAACAAGAATAGGATGAACAATATACTAAAAATAACCTGTTGATAACATTTAAGTTATCCACATCGGTTATTTGAGCTATTCATCCCCATTTACATAGGGTTGCAAGTAGGCAAAACGTTTGGTCAACTTACCATTTTTTGTCATTCGGGCTCGTTCCAATATGCCATCTTCGTCCTTATTGAAAAAGGCTGGGATCACATATTTTGTGAAAGCTTCACCAAACCCAATACTGGCATCACGAGGCAATTCACACGGAAGATTGTCCACGGCCATGACCGCAATGGCATTGCTTTTTTTATAATCTGTTTCTTGTTCAGTGACCGGATCATAACCATAAATAGGGTCGGCAATGGTAGAGGGTCTAATGGTCGTCGCAACCGGGCCGTCTATATCGCAACTGATATCCGCAACTACCTTTATTTTGAAATCAGGTTGTTTGGCATCTTCCCGGGTGTACAGATACGGGGCTCCATCTCCATAAAAATGTCCGGCTATGTAAAAATCCGTCACTTGGGCAAAACGAAAAAAGTTGGATTTGTACTCGTGTGGGTTCTGAAAAAAATCGGCTTTGTTCCCGCGAACCCCGTCCCTTCGTTTGTTGTATTCGGAGGCATCAATTTGGCAATAGACCGGTTCGGAAAATTTCTCTTTTAAATAGTCAGCCACATTTACTTTTTTCAATCCCATGGCATCCAACATTTCTTTGGCCCCATTGCCTACCCTACCCTTTCCTGTAAGGAGAATCTTGATATTGGGCAATTGTATCTTTCTTAGCTCGGCAATCAAAGCTTGCTGGTCTTTCAATGCTTCAGCTTTGGGCAATTGGAAAAGGTCATATTTTAGGCCATAGGTTCGCATGCCATTATAGGCGCCTACAATTCCTGCATAACGACCAAAGGCCACCAAGCGTTGCCCATTGGAAGCTGTTATCACTTCATGGTCGTATAGCTCAATATTTTTGGCCAAAATGGCTCGCAACAAGTCACGATTATAGGGTTGCTTTTTTATGGTATGGGAAAAGAAGAAGTATTTCTTATTGGGAATGAGCGCATCGATAGGGACTTCTTTTACCCCGAGGAGCACATCACAATTTTCCACGTTTTCCACTACTGGAATGCCTTTCTCTTGGTATTCTTCATCTGAAAATACCCGAATAGGGGAAGTCTCGACCAAAATTTCCGCTTTGGGAAATGTGGAATGGACATTTTGACATTCCGCCGGAGATAGCACCACTCTGCGGTCTGGCGGGTTTTTACGCTCCCTGATGATTCCGAATTTCATAAAACCGATTTGGTATAATTGTTGACCAAAATAAGGGTATTGGGCAGATGGCGCAAACTTTTTATCTTTTGATGGATATGGTTACCTTTGCCGACCGCGTTAGGGATAGAGGCAAGTACCTTGTACGGCCGATAGCCCGAGCATTCGGGGGAAACGCCCACACTTCGACTGCCAGCCCGACTTAAGTTCTGGCGGGCGCTCAGTGCAGGCTAAGTTCTTTGATTTATGGGGCCGACCGGTTTTGACAGCAAGACCAATGGCGATGTAAGCATGCCGAGCGCTGGGATACAGCTCGTTAATCTCATGTTTCAAACTTTTAATTGGCGATAATAATTACGCTCTTGCCGCATAATCTGAATTATAGTAGGATTAGCCTCGTCCCTACAAGGTAGGGAAGCGAGATGTCCCTTGGTAGCCCTTGTTGACGGCGACCTTTTTAGGGGCACCAAAAAAGTCAACACAAGGGTGCCCGCTCGCTTTGGCGACACCTCTAAAACCTAAAAAAGCTAAGTGCATATTGGGCCGTATCTGGTCAGGTGTGCATCGAAAACTAAGCAGATACTAAGCATGTAGAAAGCATGGTTATTGCTTGTTTGGACGAGGGTTCGAATCCCTCCGGCTCCACTAAAACACCGTCAAAACAAAACAATGAACCTGTAAATTACTGATTTACAGGTTTTTTTATTTTATTTGGTTTCATTTAAATTCAATTGAAATCAATTTTAAAGGCACCAAATCGATACCCATTTTAAAAATTAAAAAAAGGTATCGATTTCTCTGTAATTAATTCTTTTTTAATAATTTACAAAACTCCAATGAGTTATTTTTTATACCTTTATTGACATAAATCGATACCCAAAATATGTCAAATTCCTTTGCAGTCTTATTTTACCTTAAAGACAAACGCCTCGACAAGAACGAAAAAGCTGGACTATACCTAAGATTGACGGTAAATGGCCAACGCTCTGCAATTAGCCTTCATAGAAAGATCGACCCTGAAAAATGGGATTCTAGAATGAACAAATTGAAAGGAAAGGGAATTGAAGCAGAAGAATTGAATCGATTCATGGCTACTGTACGCCATAAGATTAATAAGATTCACCATGAGTTAGTAGAAGAAGGAGAATTTTTCACAGTGCATGATGTAAAGGATAAGTTTTTAGGCAACGACAAAAGAGTAAAAATGCTCTTAGAGCTCTTTGATGAGCATAACCAACAAATGAAGAAACTGATTGACATTGAATTTGCCCTTGGAACCTATAAGCGATACCATACCACCAGAAATCATGTCGCCGAATTTATCAAAACTGAACTGAGAAAATCAGATATCCCGGTCCGAGATGTGGATTTAAAATTCATTAAAGGATTTGAATACTTCTTAAAAACAACCAAAGAATGTAACCATAACTCGGCTTTGAAATACATCAACAATTTCAAGAAGATCATTCGAATGGCAGTTGCCCACGAATGGATTAGTAAAGACCCCTTCTACAACTACAAAGTAAAATTCAAAACTGTGGAAAGGGAATTCCTTTCCAAAGAGGAATTACAGACTCTGGTAGACAAGAAAATTAGGGGCGAACGCCTCAATGTTGTACGGGATATGTTCGTATTCTGCTGTTATACTGGCCTCTCGTATATTGATGTTCAGAAACTACATCCAGACAACATAGTAACACATATTGATGGAAGCCTTTGGATAAAATCCAAACGGACAAAGACCAAATCCAGATTGGGCATTCCCCTACTCCCAACAGCATTGGCAATTATCGAAAAATATAAAGAACACCCTAAAGTTATCAATGGAGACTGTGTTTTACCCGTACTGAGCAATCAAAAGTCCAACGCCTATTTAAAGGAAATTGCAGATCTCTGCGGGATTAAAAAGAATTTGACCACCCATTTGGCCCGACATACTTTTGCCACTACGGTAACGCTTTCCAATGGTGTTTCCATTGAAACCGTAGGGCAAATGCTGGGACATAAAAACCTTCGTACCACTCAGCATTATGCCAAGATAATTGATAGGAAGGTTGGTGAAGATATGGCTGCGTTGAAGGAAGTTTTAGACAATCAAAGTATAGACAGAGTTGAAAAGTTATAGTTCGATGCCAATCAGCGCACCAGTTCCTATTTGAAGGAAATTAGATCGGAATGCAGGACAATAAAGACATTGACAACCACTTGACTAGACATACTTTTGCCTCTAAGGCAACACTTTCTAATGGGGGTACGGAATAAGTCTGTGAGCAAAATGCTGGGACCTACTTTCTTTGGAGACCACTCTAATCTATGCCTAGGTATTGGACAGTAAATTTTCGGACGATATGGAAAAATTAACAAATAACCCTTCCATATAGGAGTTTGCGAAGTCCATTTGACACTAACAAAGTTCTTTGAACAAAATTTTACACTTTGAATTTAGATGAAAACCCAACACACTGTAATATTTAAAGTCCTATTTATATTAAATTTCATTAACATAATTTCATATAACTTTCTTACTTTCAATTGAGAGAAATCATTTGAATTCCGGAGAATATTTTTAAATGAAGAAGCTTTACCAATCCAAAAAACAAAAAAAATACACCCAAAAAAGAATTAGGAAGCAAAAGCGACTTAACAAAAACAGAAAGCCTTATGATCTAAATAGGAGGCCAAGAACAACAATATATAACAACAATGTAATAGAATATATAGATCGCCCTCCAATTAATGCCCCTTCAAACTTGTGCTTAATGAAAAAAACCGAGGATTGTATTGATTTTTTTAAGAAATTAAGAAGGGAAAATAATATTAGTAAGGAAGGGAAAAGATGTTTTGTTGGAATCTCTTTGTCAGATGTTACGGAAATTGACTATAGCACTACATGCGTACTACTTGCTATTATTGGAGATTTAAAATCCAAAGGTATTCATATAAGAGGTAACTTTCCAAAAGATGAGAAATGCAAAAAAGATATTATTGATTCCGGTTTATTAAACTCAATGTACGATAGTTCTGGAAATCCATACGAAAAATCCATTCGATCCGAGTTACTATTTATTGAAAAAGGGACCAAAAAGCTTACAAAACATGATAATATCAGAATAAGTAATACAGTATCGAAGGTTAACGAACATTTAACAGGCCAAAGAAAACATTGTAAAAAACTAAGAACGATATTGTTAGAGATTTGTGGTAATTCAATTGAATGGGGAGGCACGAAAAACCGCCAATGGCTATTAGGTATAAAATACGAGGATGATAGAGTTATTTTTACCATTACTGATGTTGGCAAAGGTATAATCAAATCACTTAACCGAAAATTTAAAGCAAAATTTAAAGATTTTTTTCAAGGAAAATCGGATGATGAAATTTTAAAAGGTGCATTCATTAAAAAATATGGTTCGAGTTCACAAAAAGAGAATCGAAACAAAGGACTACCTGCGATTAAAAATGGTTTTGACATTGGGTTATTAAAAAATTTGAAAGTCCTGACGAATCAAGTTATCCTTCATTATGACGATGATACTTTATCCAAAGTAATGAATGGTGGTAAAGAATTTCAAGGAACGTTATATAGGTGGGTTGTAACTGCCGAATCATTAAACAAAGGTTAATATGATAACTGTTAAAGTATTGGATTTTTCTGAATACCCTGGTCTAAGACATTGTAGTGTCAGTGATGACTCAGGAGAAGAATTCTACCATAAGATTTTGAACAAAAAATTCTATGAAGCTCTTGAAAAAAATGAGAGTTTACTCATAGACTTAGATTTCACAGCTGGTTATGCCCCATCTTTTTTAGATGAAGCAATTGGAAATTTAGTTTACGATTTTTCCTTGGACAAGGTAAAACAAATTTTAAATATTAAATCTGATGAGGAACCGGATTGGATTCATAAATTGAAAACTGAAACATATCCTCAATGGGAAAATCGACGTGTAAAAAAAGAGGCTCCAAAAAAAACAGGGAAACATGAACAATGGTATAGGTGGGATAACAACAAGATTATAATGGTTTCAAGATGATGGCATTACACCATTCTTTTATTAAACTCGTTGAAAAAATGGAAACTGGCGACTGGATAGAAATTATATCTATTTTAATTAATTCTTTATTGGCTATTTGGATTGTTAGAACAGTTCAAAATAAATTGACCAACAAAAGGGTTCTCAAGGATCACTTAATCAATGAAATCAAAGACATCAGGGTTGAGTATCAAAGCATTCTCAATAAATTGTATAAGAATGAACTTAAACCTCAATCGATTCCGCCTTGGTTTAAGCTAATGAATATTAAACTAAATGATTTATTGAACGTGACTAATGCTAAATATAAAATTAATCAACATTTCATGAATCCATATCAACTAGGATTAAGAGATTTGGTTACCCAATTACCAGAATTTGAGAAAAACTACCAGAAGAACTTACCTATAAAGTTATCCGCAAACTCTCAAAATCAAATTTTACAATTTCAGCAAAAGAACAGCAAACTTTTCAATAATCTAATCATTAAAATAAATGATTCCAACTAATGTGTAGGCAGGAAAATTTTTTATAGTTGCTGAATATTAGCCAGAAAAAACAACGAACTTTCCAAATGATTTTAATTAAACTAAGATCTTTTTAAAACATGTTTAATCCTTCTTATTAAATTTTGATTTTTTTATTCTTTTCGATTCTTTATCTTTTAAAAAAGAGACTATATCTACTTTTTTTTTATCCAAGACCCTTTCAAAAAATTGAGGTATAGAAATATCAAAATAGTCACATAATAGAAAAAGTTTTGTTACCCCAAAACTGGGCTTTGATTCTATCCGCCCCATGTTTATTGTAATCTTGTATTTGTTGGCAAATTCAATATTAACATCTGATTGAGATAATCCAGTTGGCTTACCCTGAGAAACACCTTTCTCCATACGAAGCTCCTTTAGGACCATTTCTATAGAAGTGGTAAAATGTAAAATGTCTTCTTCCTCAATCATTACACCAAAAGACGCTATAAATTAAAATTTCATCAACGACGTTTGTGTCGTTGAAATGTTTTGAATATATTTGAACATCCTTCTTTGTTAAAGGATTATTTTTGCGATTCTTCGTTTAGAAAATATTTGAAGCTTTCGCTTAGAGTCTCTGATAGAAAACTGGTAATTTTTGCAACGAGACAATAAGTAGACAGCTCACGACCCGGGCGTGGGCTCGCTTATCGTTGCACGGTATACCAGTACCTCTATCAGATAAGTTGAGTTCCGCGCCTTTTTTGGTGATTGGTTTTTTCTTCAACTTTTTCTTAGCGTTTGATTTCTTTTGCTTTTCGAGGCATCGTCCAACCAATGGTTTATGGGAAACAAAAGGCTTGTTTTTTTAGCAGAGATTTCATCATCGGTCAGTTCCAATTCTAGAATGGGCCTGACCCTATTTGACATTCTCTTTAAGAAAAAGCCCAAGAACCCCATTTGATTCATTCTTGACGATAGTTAAGGGATACACGAAACACTTTTTCCGGTTCACGATATCTTCTGTCCCATAGCTTACACATTCATTTTAAGGGCAACCGGCCCAATCACGAAATCTTAGTCATTTTACATCTAGGAATCCTATTTCCAATTGCCTTTGCTACTTGGACTGGGTGGCCTATGTCCGAACCTTAATGCCCTCAAGGAAGTTACTGCTTTATCCTGACTTTTTGGGCAGTGTGGCTAAAAACCCGTGGCTATTTAATGATTGCCACAGGGCAATGCAGTGTTAACAAACACTTTCATCAAAAGAACTCAAAACAATGAAGAACTCATCAATACACCTAAACAGGACCAAACTGTTCCTGTTCTTATATCTCCTATTAGCTCCACTACTCCACCAAAAGCTGGTGGCCGGGGCAACAATTGCCCCACCACAGAGCACCATATCAGGTACCATTACCGATATGAATGGTCTACCCTTGGGCGGGGTCAATGTCGTGGTACCATCCACCAACCGAGGAACCATTTCCGATATGGACGGGGCCTATAGCATTCAAGCTGGTTCAAATGGCCTATTGGTCTTTTCCATTGTAGGCTTTAGGACCTTGGAAGTGCCCATCGATGGAAGAAATATCATTAATGTCCAAATGGAGGAAGATATCACCCAGTTAGGGGAAGTGGTGCTCAATGCTGGCTATTATACGGTTTCCGAAAAGGAACGTACCGGAAACATTGCCACCGTCAAGGCCTCTGTGATGGAAAAACAGCCCGTGGGCAATCCCTTAGCAGCCATGCAAGGACAACTATCTGGGGTCAACATTGTCCAGAATACCGGAGTACCTGGGGGCGGATTCACCGTTGAAGTACGGGGTCGTAACTTTCTTAGTGGTACCACAGAACCCTTATTTATTGTGGATGGAGTGCCCTTTGGTTCCCAATCCTTGGGTTCCTCACAGGTATCCAACCAGATTGTTGGCGGGAACATCAGTCCACTCAACGCCATCAATCCCAATGACATTGAAAGCATTGAGGTATTGAAGGATGCGGATGCTACGGCCATCTATGGCTCCCGAGGGGCCAATGGAGTGGTATTGATCACCACCAAAAAAGGAAGAGCTGGAAAAACACGGTTTGATGCACACCTAACCACAACCTTTGGTAAGGTATCCAATTTTCTGGAGCTTATGAACACTCAGCAATATCTGGAAACAAGACGGGAAGGCATTATCAATGATGGATTCGGCGCCTTTTTGGAAAACCCAGACTTCGATTTTGTCTGGCCCGATATCAAATCCTGGGACAACAGTCGCTATACCGATTGGCAAAGGGAACTGATCGGAGGCACCTCCTATCGTAACAATGCGCAATTGTCAGTATCCGGGGGCAGTGATCGTACCCAGTTCTTGGTCAGTGGGACCTTTTTGAAAGAGACCACGGTCTTTCCCGGGGACAGCAATTACCAAAGGGCCAATATGCACAGTAACGTGTCACATCGCTCGGAAAATGGACGTTTTACGTTGAATTTTTCCATCGGATATACCCTCGAAGACAATACGCTGCCAGCGACCGATTTTACAACCGAAGCCTACACCTTGGAACCTAATGCCCCTCGACTTTTTGACGATGAGGGAAACATCAATTGGGAGAACAATACTTGGGACAACCCCTTGGCCGCATTGGACGAACGGTATGTGGCCTTATCCAACACTTTAGTTTCCAATGTTGTTTTATCTTATCAGCTAATGCCCAATCTAGAGTTCAGGTCCAGTTTGGGGTACACCAATTATCAGTTGGACACCTACAGGACCATGCCCAGTTCTGCACGGAACCCAGGCCTTGGTCTCACCCCCCAAAGCTATTCCAATTTGAATACCAATGCCTCTCAAAGGGAGTCATGGATCATGGAGCCCCAACTGAACTGGAAAAAAGATTGGAGCGTGTTTTCCATGGATGTGCTTTTGGGCACCACCTTCCAAGAGGAAACTACCCAACAATTGGTGTTACGGGGGATTGGATTTCCCAATAACGGATTAATCGAGAACATGGCAGCTGCCAGTGGGATCGAGGTCATTTCCGATACTTATGGCGAATATAAGTACAACGCCTTTTTCGGTCGTATTAACCTGAAATTCCAAGACCGGTATATCCTAAACGTGACCGGTCGAAGGGACGGTTCCTCCAGATTCGGGCCAGGCAGGCAGTTCGGAAATTTTGGGGCTGTTGGCGTAGCATGGCTGTTTTCCGAAGAACCCATTTTTGGGGAAGGATCCTGGCTGAGCTTCGGAAAGCTAAGGGGCAGTTATGGAACCACGGGAAGCGATAACATCGGGGACTATCGGTTCTTGGATACCTATACGGTCACAGGAAATGATTATGATGGGGTCACCACCGTGCAGCCCACAGGTATCTTCAATCCGCAGTTCGGCTGGGAAGAGAACCAAAAGTTGGAAGGAGGTCTGGAACTGGGTTTCTTTAAGGATCGCTTTATGGTCAATACGGTCTGGTACCGGAACCGTTCCACCAATCAGTTGGTGGGAATACCCTTGGCAGCCACGACAGGCTTTTCAGAACTGACCGGGAATTTTGATGCCCTTGTGGAGAATACGGGATGGGAGATCGATCTTCAAACGGTCAACATCCGTTCCAAAAAATTCAGATGGTCCACCAGGTTTAACCTAACGATTCCCAAGAACAGGTTGGTGGAATTTGAAGGATTGGAGACCTCTACATTTGCCAACCGATATGTCATCGGTGAACCCTTGACCATCGTACGATTATATCATTCGTTGGGTGTAGACCCCGAAACAGGGTCCTACCAGTTCGAGGACTATAATGATGATGGGGCCATTACCAGCACCGAAGACCGGGAATGGATCGAAGATCTGGCCCCGCAATACTATGGAGGGCTGGGCAACTCCCTGAGTTTGGGCAACCTGTCCTTGGACTTTTTCTTCCAGTTTAAAAAACAAAAAGCCTACAACACCTTACGGTTTCAATCGACCCCTGGATTCAGGGGCAATGTGCCCGTGGAACTGTTTGACCGTTGGCAAGAGCCCGGTGATGTTACAAATATCCAAAGGGCCTACAGCGGCTTAGCACCCACTGGGGGATTGGGCCAGTTCCAACAAGAAAGCAATGCGGCCGTATCGGACGCTTCCTTTGTACGCCTACGGAACATATCCCTTAATTACAAGCTTCCCAAATTGGAGAACGGTTTGGATGTCAATGTGTACCTACAGGGGCAGAATCTTTGGACATTGACCGATTACAGGGGTCCCGATCCCGAACAGCCCTCCAATACGCGTTTGCCCCCTTTGCGACAGATTTCATTGGGACTTCAACTCAGTTTTTAACCTTAAAACCAGAAGCATGAAAATCATGAATATAACAACATATACCAATATGGACGGTAGCCCTCAACGTGGGCGTACTTTACTGGTACCAACTGCCTTGTTCCTTATGGCCCTAGCATTGAACCTTATCGGTTGCTCGGACTTTGTGAGCGTGGAACCACCCAAGAACACCTTGGTCTCTAAGACCGTTTTTGAAGATCCTGCCACAGTAGAATCGGCCTTGGCCCAACTGTACTTTGGCATGCGTGACCAACAAGGTATGGTATCAGGTTCTTTTGGCCTGACCACCGCCATGGGCATCTATGCCGATGAACTCGATTATTATGGGTTCAATTCCGATTATACCCAATTGTACAACCATAATGTACTGCCCGGGAATGAGTTGATACGGGCATGGTGGAACCAGGCCTACCAACTCATCTATGGAGCCAACGATATCATTTCGGGCGTGGATGCATCCCTAGATCTCATTGAAGCAGAAAAAAGACTGTTCAAGGGACAGGCTCTTTTTATCCGTGCCTACATCCACAGTTTGTTGGTATCGATCTATGGGGATGTACCCTATGTCACAACCACAGATTATACGGTGAACAATACCGTTTCCCGCTTGGAAGAAACAGAGGTGTACGATCGTATCATTACCGACTTGGAGGAAGCCATGGCCCTGTTGGAGGATAGCGATCCCATTTCCTCGGAACGTGTCCATGTGGATGTCCATACCGCCAAGGCCCTTTTGGCACGGATGTACCTCTACGTGGAGCAATGGGACCAGGCTACTTCCTTGGCCACGGAATTAATAAATACCTTTCCTTTGGGAACCGACTTGGCCCAAGTATTCCGCAAAGATTCACAAGAGACTATATGGCAGCTCAAAGCGGATACAGAAAATATCAGAAACACCCGTGAGGCCATCGAATTGATCATTCAAGCAATTCCAGGTCAGAGGTATGCCCTTACGAATGGACTACTCGATGCATTTGAAAATGGTGACTTACGTTTTGATCAATGGGTCTCCAGCATTTCCGATGCGGATAACACCGTCACATTACATTACGCCCATAAGTACAAGGCCGATATCAATGAGGCGCAGTCTTTGGAATATTCCATTCGTTTCAGGGTGGCCGAGCAATATCTGATCCGAGCCGAAGCGCGAGCATACTTGGGTGATTTAAATGGCTCCTTGGCAGATATCAATACCATTCGCAATAGGGCCGGTCTTCCTGATAGTAATGCCAATACACCAGAAACTATCTTCGATGCCATCTTTCAGGAGCGTAGGGTGGAACTCTTCACGGAACAGGGCCATAGATGGTTCGATCTTAAACGATCGGGCAGGGCCGATCAGGTTTTGGACCCAGTCAAACCCAATTGGAGGCCCTCCGACTTGCTGTTGCCCATCCCAGAGACCGAACTGGAGAACAATCTAAATCTATTACCACAAAACCCAGGCTATTAAGACTGCTATGATACATACTACTTTAAAACAATCCGCTATAAAAAAATATGTGCTTTTGTTGCTCCTTCTGTGGAGTTCGTTGACTAAAGCAATGGTGAACGTACAAGAGACCGATTCCTTGGATCAATCCATCCCATCGGTCGAAACCGAACCCTTTTTGACCTCTTTTAAGCAAGGGAACGATGTGTACCTGAACATCCCCAGGGAAGTGCTCGACCGCTCTATGCTTTTTGTATGCTATGATTGGCGGCAACGCAGTTTTATGCAGGTGGCCTGGTCGGTGCATGGGGACAATATCCTGTTCAAACAGCAGAGCATTGAGTCCACGGCGGGCATCACGATCACTTTCCACGAAAAGTTTCCCTTTAAGGAAAATATCCTGGCCATACTCCCCATTGAAAAAGAATTCAGTGGGGATGGCAGCCATGTGGTCAAGGTCACCGACCTTTTGTTGCGACAAGAGATTGAATGGCCGCAGTGGTTTGGCGTGAAATTTGGGCCATCCGTTCCCCAGATATCCTTGGTCTTGGACACCAAGAACCTTGACAGGGAGACCTTGATCAAGGTCCGCCGCGGAATGATCATGAACGAATCCAAGGTGGCCGTCCCCTTATTCTATGGCTTTTGTGCCCTGAAAGCACCCATGAAGGGGAGACGGTTCGATTATCGGATGGGATTCTTTGACGATGAAGCCAGTGCAGGCGCTCATGGAGGCCTTCAAAACGTACGAGGCAATATTCTTCGATGGCGCTTGGAGAAAAAGTTCAAGGATCAAAAGCTCAGTGTCCCAATCGAACCCATTACCCTTTTATTGTCCCCAGAAATCCCAAAAAAATGGAGACCTTATGTCAAGGCAGGAATAGAGCAATGGTTGCCGGCCTTTGAGACAGCTGGGTTCAAGAATGCCCTGATCGTAAAAGAACTGGATAGTTTGGATGAATGGCAGGCCCATAGCATTCATTCCAATATTGTCTACTGGACCCCTAAAAGGGATATGCGAAGTTATGAAAATGAACGACTGGGCGGTTCCATGCGATTTGTGGCCGATTCGAGATCAGGAGAAATCCTTCGTTGCGATATCCTATTGGAAGCACCTGTCCGTGATATGTCGGAGCAATATTTCGTACGTGCAGCTCCATTGGATAAAAGGGCAGAGCAATTTCCTTTTCCAGATGAGCTGGTCGGGGCACTTTATCAACGATTGGCTTCTCATGAGGCAGGACATGTGTTCGGCTTGATGGACGGTAATTTCGGAGAACATGCCTATCCATGGGATAAAATGAACGACAGTCTATGGCTGCGAAAAATGCGACATACCCCCAGTGCAATGAACTATACCCGAAGCACCAATATTCCGCAGCCCGAGGACAGCATCCCTCCAGACCTATTAATTCAACATGTCGGCCCTGCCGACCATTACCAGATCCAATGGGGGTATCGGGAGTTTCCGAAAGGTACCACGCCGGAAGTGGAAGCGGCTGAACTCGAAGAAATGATCCATTGGCAGGACTCAGTGCCTTGGTACCGTTTCAATTATGGTAAAATGGAAAAGGGAGGACCTGACCAAGTCGATGAAGTGACCGAAACCAATAATCCGGTACGGAGCACCGAATTGGCCTTGAAAAACATCAAAAGAGTCATGGCCCTGTTGCCCAAGGTTGTTGAAGGCGATACCGACAACGTACGTCTGGAAAGGCTCTATAAAAAGACAGCAAAACTATGGTACGACCATATGCGACATACTCTTTCCATGGTAGGTGGGCATACCATACACCATCAACCCATAGATCGACCGGGAGACCCTTATGAATTGATACCCTGGAATAAACAGATGGAAGCCTTGGATTTCCTGATGGAAAACGCCATGGATACACCCCAATGGTTGACCGACCCACAATTCCATTTGGAAATCAATTATACCAGATATGCTGACAAGCTCATTGGACACCAACAGTTTCTGCTTGCGGAATTGATCAGTGCCGTGAGATTGAAACGAATGGAGCATATGGAAACCAAATGGGAAAAGAAAGGATTGGTAGATGCCTATCTGATACGGGTCCAAGATGGACTTTTCAGGGAACTTAGGGGGCATTTTGGCCAAGTGGACCGCAGGAGACAGGAACTCCAGATGACCTACATTGATTTGGCCGTCAGTAATCTGCAAAAGCAAAGAAAAGGATTCAATGCCATCGAAACCCAAGCGGATTATACAGATTATGAGAAGGGTATTATGCTAAAGCGATTGATGGATTTAAAAAAGGATATTGAAAAAGGAATCAAACGCAACAAGGATGCCCCAACCTTGGGACATTGGCAACTATGCCTCAAAAAGATGGAAGTTCTATGGTAGGAAGTAGTGAAAATATGCCATGAATTGCAGGTCTTACCTAAGTTTCATGGCGTTTATTTGAGTTAGTCGAAAAAAGGTGCCTTTTGCAAGGCACCTTTTGTTTGCATGCTCAATGAGCAAAGGAATCAATCCTTACGAAGTTCCTTACTGCTATGTGAAGGTGCTTCATACAATTGATACCCATCTTCAGTACATGCAATCTGACTGCCATCAAGGCAATTTGGATCCACTGTGGTGGACTGCCATCCATTGATGGGATGGAAATAATAGCCTTGTTGGACCACAGGACTTTCCTCGGTGGCAAAGGCCAGGCCAACCGCCATAAGGATGGCGAAGGCCGGTAACAATAATTTAAAAAAATTAGTTTTCATATAATTCAGTATTAAATGTGAATGCCTACTCTTTTTTAGGTTTTCGGCTTCCCCTCTCACTGCACAGTATTTTAATGGGTTTCGATGTTATAGCGCTTCTTGGACCACAGGATTCCCAACAGGGAAAGGGTCATAAAAAAGACATTCAACAGTATGTGGTCAGTCCATCCCAGGGCCGATATGACGCCACCACAGGAACATGGAATGGAATCACTATATCTTAAAACCAAAGCGATGTAAAGGGTAAAGCTTGCCAAGAGGAAAAGACTGCCGTAAAGGGCTATGATTTGATATCTGGGCAACCACAACAGGCCAGCGATTACCAATTCCAAAAAGGGTAATCCCCATGAGATCAAAGAGGTGAAGGATGAAATGTAGGGCATCCGTGCCAAGCGCCATTGAAAGGTATCCAGATCAATCAGTTTACCTACCGCTGTATAAACAAAAAGAAGGGTCAGTAAAAGGCTGAACAGGATAAGAAGTTTGGAGTGGATCCCCTTGTTTGACATATCGTTTGATTTGATAGAACAAAGTTCGGGAGTCTGGTTTATCCCTAAGGGAGCAATTGTTATCCAAAACGGATTAAAACAATGTTTTTGAGGATGTTATGATCGTAATTCGCTTGGGGAACGCCCATACTTGTCCTTGAATGCCCTGGAAAAATGGGTCTTGCTCTTAAAGCCGGTCATTTGTACAATTTGCTTTATGGTATGGGTGCTGTGCAGGATAAGGGTCTTTGCCATTCTCAGCCGTTCCTGGATTAAAAATCGGAAAATGGTCGTACCGTACACTTGCTTAAATCCATATTTCAACTTGTACTCGTTGGTGCCCTTTTGGTGCGCCAACTCCTTCAAGGAGGGAAGATCCTGGGCCAAGTTGTTGATGATGGTGTCATGGACATCACGGATTATTTGAATGTCCTTTGGGGTCAAGGTGACCTTGTGTTCCTTAATGCCCTTGGTTACTTTGAGTGTCTTTTTGGGAAGTCCTGTTTCAAAAGGTTCCCCTTTGGAAAAGAAAACGGTGTTCAACAAGATTTTTTGACCGCTCCCATCCAATGCTTGGTAAACCGATATTTGACAATCCTTTGCCAACACAAGGCCTTCGTTTGTAACAAATTCTAGGAAAATAACCGTTTCCGACCTTTCTCTCTTCAAATGTTTGTACAACTTTTTGGTATATTTTTCCTTGGATTTTTCGGTCATAAATTCAGTGACAGGCCTACCAATTAAATCCTTTGGGAGATAGGACAACAGGGAGCATGTGCCATTGGTGACCAGTTCAATTTGACCATTACCATCCAAGATAAGGGAAAGTTGAATGATACATTGTGGGGTGGTATGGGCATTGGCAAAACCTTGGTGCACAAAAGCTGCCCTGATTTCTTCATTTACCATGTTCAGCAGGACCACTAAAGAGGCGATATTGTCGTTTTTCTCGAAAGGCTCAAGAGCATAGAAGAAGTTGCCCTTGGCCATTTCCAAAAGCATTTTCTTGATTCGTTTTACCCTAAAGTCATCGTTATACGGCATATCAACTTATTGTATGTATTAAGCTATATACTTTGCCAAAAAGGCCAAGGCTTCTGATTTGCTGACAAAGGATGCCATGGGAATTTTTGAAGGATGCGTATCCATATAAAAGATACTGAGATCGTCCGTAACAGGCGGGTCGATCAAAAAGGCCAGGGCCTTGATCCAAAGCGAACCCTCCCGGGCCAGATAATCCCGGGCCGCCTTATTGATATTCCAGACTTCCCGGATATCACAGAGCACTGGCATTTCCCTACCTTCCTGCAAATGCATCCTATCCCGGACAATTAACTGGGCCGCCTTCAGGTCGATGAGCGGCACCTTTTTATAAATGATATGTAACAGCTCATTGCTCAGGAAATAAATCGTGTAGTTGTTTTCATGTGTTCTTTTCATTGGAAGAAAACTGGTTAGCAACTGGAATTTACAAAAATATTGTAATTGGGTAAATTGAAATGGATTTACCCTATTTTAAAAGGGTTATAGAGTTATCTAAGAAGGAGTATATGTTATCTCAAAAGGATTATATCATTGTTTAATAATAGTTAATCTTACAATTGCCAGTACTTTTTATGACAATTTAAATTAAACGATATGGCAAAGATTAAACACCACAATTTTTTGAACACCGTACACGAGGTGTTCACCGATGCCAAACAGGCCGGGGTGCTTCATCTATATGCCGGGGGGAAATCATTTTCTGGTAGGACCATTGAAATTGAAGGCAGGGAATTATATCATTTTGGGACCACAGGATATTTGGGACTGGAACAGGATACAAGATTGAAAACCGCAGCCATGAATGCCATAGAAAAATACGGCACCCAATTTCCCCTCTCTAAATCCTATATCTCCAACCCACTTTACAAAGAACTGGAAAGCCATATCAGTACAATGTACGGGCATCCCATTGTCATTACCAAGAACAGCACCCTTGGGCACATAGGGGTCATCCCCAGTGCGGTGGACGATGATGATGTGATCATTTTGGACCATCAGGTGCATTGGAGCGTGCAGAATGCTGCCAAGATGCTCAAGACACGAAGCGTTCCCATAGAAATGATACGGCACAATCATTTGGAAATGCTGGAGGACAAGATCAAAAAGTACCGACATTCCAAAAGGCACATCTGGTATATGGCCGATGGCATCTATTCCATGTATGGGGACAATGCCCCAGTAAAAGAGTTAATGGAGTTGTCCGAGAAGTATCCACAGCTGCACTTTTATTTTGATGATGTGCACGGGATGAGTTGGACTGGCAAAAATGGAACGGGGCACATACTCAAACAGCTAAAGGAACTACCGGAAAACGTGCTGCTCTTCGGCACCTTAAGCAAAACCTTTGGGGCCAGTGGTGCGGTCCTGGCCTGCTCCAACCCCAAACTATATGACAAGATCAAGACCTTCGGTGGTCCCTTGACCTTCTCAGCCCAGTTGGAACCAGCATCTGTAGCTGCTGCCATAGCGTCCGCTCAAATACATCTTTCCAATGAAATTTATGAGCTCCAACACGAATTGCGGGAGCGCATCGATTATTTCAATGCATGCCTGTCGGCTACCGAACTGCCTTTGATCGACCAGAACGAATCCCCAGTATTTTACATTGGCACAGGGATGCCCAAGACCGGTTATAATTTTGTGAACCGATTGATGCGTGAGGGATATTATGTCAATCTGGGCATTTTCCCTGCTGTACCCGTAAAGAACACCGGGGTACGGATTACCATTTCAAGGCATAACCAAAAGGAAGAAATCAAAGGACTGGTAGACGCAATGGAACATCATTTTCCATTGACCCTGGAAGAGACCGGAACAAATTCTGAAAGGGTCTTCCATGCCTTTAAATTGGAACACAACACCCAAAGAAAACTTCAAACGTCATCCGAACTGACCATCGAAGTTTTGGAAACCATCGAACAGGTTGATAAGACACAATGGAACCACTTTATGGGAGGACAAGGCGTCTATGATTGGGAGGGACTACAATTTTTGGAAAAGACTTTTCAAGGAAACTCGCAAAAGGAACACAATTGGTCGTTCCGATATGTGATCATCAAAGATCCTGGTGGGAACCCCATCTTTATGACCTTTCTGACCCTTTCACTTTGGAAGGATGATATGCTCGCCCAAGCTGAAATATCGGCTGCCATTGAACAAGAGCGGAAAGAAGACCCTTATCATTTATCGTCCATGGTCCTGTCCTTGGGTTGCCTGTTCACGGAGGGGAATCATCTGTATTGGGACAAATCCCATGAACTGGGAGGTGCTGTAAGGGATGGCCTGTTGGAGCTTCTGGAAAAAATGGAACACCAATTAGGAGCAAAAATGACCGTATTACGCGACTTTGAAACAAACACATCATGGCATGAAATACTCTATGGCAATGGTTTTTTGCGGGTGCAGATGCCCAACTCCTGCAGCGTTGAACTGGCAGGGATTGATTCAATTAAAAGTTATATTGAACAATTGTCATCCCGGAACCGAAGGCATTTCCGGAAGGATATCAAACCCTTTTTGGAATTGACACAATCCAAAACTATTTCCAAGGCCAATGTGTTTCAAATCCAAGAATTCAAACGTCTTTTTGGGGAAGTGCAAAAACGGAACCTTGGTCTCAATACCTTTTCATTTCCGGATAAACTGTTTGAAGAGATGAACGAAAATGAACTTTGGGAATTCATTGTCCTCACCCCTAAAGAGAAACCCAATCAGATACTGGGGGCAATGTTTTGTTATACCAATCAGGAGACTGTCTATGTTCCTGCTTTTGTGGGCATGGAGTATGACCTTTTGGAAACGTATGCCACCTACCGGCAATTACTGTATCGAACCATTGAGCGGGCCATTGCACTTAAACTTCCCAAAATCGATTTTGGGATGACGGCTTCCTTTGAAAAAAGAAAACTGGGAGCGATGGTCCATGAAAAATATGCCTATCTCCAGACCGATGACAATTTCATCCTGGAATTGATCGGAGTCATGGAGGGCCAACATTGAGAGGAGGCCCGCCATGAAATACCAAAAGCTGCTATCGGAATTTGAGGCGCAATTGGATGCCCTGGAAAGTGGGAACGGGGATGTCCTCTTCAAAGCTGAAAAGGGGATTGTGCTGGTGGAGAAGAGCATCCGTAAGCTGCAAAAACAGATTACGGGGAAGACTTTTGACACCCAAGCAGATGAGATCTATTTCTTCAAGCACGTCAAGCCCCAGATATTCAGCAAGCTGATCTATTATGTCAAGCTCTTCAATATCGAGAGCAAGCGTCCCCGTGGGAAGAACCCCGCCCAGACCAAATACCTCCAACACCAGATCGATAAGTTCCAGACCTTTTTCAACGACAACCTGGAATTCTATAACTATTACCGCCGTGGGGCCATGTCCTTGGACGAACGGTATTTTGTAAGGGGCAACCGCGACCTTCGCCTGCCCCTTGAATCCTTCCATTTCTTGATTGATGACCAGTTCTCGACCTGTCAGGACGGGACGGTGGCCACCATAATGGCCTATGATATGCTCATCGTGTATCTGAGGAAGGAAGTGGACGACCTGAACAATTCCCTCGAACCCCAAAAGAACACAACTATGGAAAAACCTTCTAAATTATTCTGGACCGGCAACAAGACGGACCTTATCGAATTGCTTTATGCACTGCATGCCAGCAGTTCCATCAACAGTGGAACAGTGGACATCAAGGAACTGGCCTCCCATTTTGAACACTTTTACAATGTGGACCTAGGGAACTACTACCACACCTTTATCGATATACGTTCGCGCAAGGGCAGTAAGACCCGATTCTTGGACAAGCTCATTGAAATGCTTCAGCAGCGGATGGAGTCCCTTGATGAGTAACGTATGTTTTTCCCAAGTTGGTACCAACTTGGGAATTTTGGTATTGTGTAGTCTTTCATTCAAATTCATTGATTTTTTGAACTGTTTTATGGCACCTCATGGTCCATTATGGTCTAAAGGGCAGCAAATCGTATTAGCAAAAAAAGTACCCACCTTGGTACCAACTGTGGAATTTTTTCCAAAAAGCTTTTTGAGTTTTGCCCATGAAAGTCAAATCAGTGGAAGGGCCATCAAATGAAATGTGAGTAATGCGGTGGTCCTTTCTTTAAAACACAAGATTATGGGAGCGACCATTATTACTACAGAAGATCTGATGGAGTTCAAAGTCGAACTTTTGGAGGACATCAAGGATTTATTGGAAAACCAAAACAAGCAAACCAACAAAAAATGGCTCAAATCCAATGAGGTCCGGGAACTCTTGGGCATTTCTCCGGGCACGTTGCAAAATTTGCGCATCAATGGCACATTGCCTTACACCAAGATAGGTGGAGTTCTCTATTACGAGTACAATGAGATTATGGAAGTATTGGAGCAGAACAAGATCCATAACCGTATCTAGTTTTGGAAGAGGTCAATTATATCAAGCATCTCAATGGGGTATTTGAACAATTCTCCAAGGACAGTCGACTAAATCCCACCCACATCAGCCTCTATGTGGCCCTGTTCCAATTGTGGAACACCAACTACTTCAAACAGGAATTCTTTATCAACCGGGACGAGGTCATGCAGTATGCCAAAATAGGGTCAAAATCCACCTACCACAGATGCATCAAGGAACTCCACCATTGGCACTATATCATCTACACGCCATCCCACAATCCTTTTAAGGGAAGCCGAATCAAGATGTTCGATTTTGGGACAAGTGGTGGACAAGTGGTGGACCCAAGGTGTACCCATATCGGGACAAGCAATGGACAAGCAGTGGTACCTATAAACAAACATATACAAACCTTGGAAAACAAAAAAAACTATAGCAAACCGCGAAATTTCAAAAATTTGGATTTTGACGGTTTGGAAGAGAGAAGCAAACTGCAGGCCAGTGTCCCATTTGAGGACAACCTAAAGACCACGAAACAAAAAAATTACAATGAACCTTTGTGAAATACAGCGCTCCACATATCATCACCGAGGGAGCTGTACACTATCCGCTCGGCACTCTCAAGGGTAGGGAAATCCATTATGATTTTAAAAAAATCCTGACCTACCTCGATGCCAAAGGCAAGCTACTATTTGGCAAAAAGTTCAAGATCTATCGAGAGGATAGGGAAATTCTCTATAAACTCTGTCTCTACTTTATCCAGGATAAGGCCAGATGTGCACAAATGGGCATCGACATCCAAAAAGGCCTTCTTCTTTCTGGACCTGTAGGTTGTGGCAAGACCAGTCTTATGAAACTATTGAAATACATCGTCCCCCATCAACGACCTTATGATGTCATACCTTGCAGGAACATTGTTTTTGGCTTTAACCATATCGGCTATAAAATTATCGAGGACTATGGCAATTCCCAATTCTTTTGTTTTGATGACCTCGGCGTGGAACCCACAGGACGCCATTTTGGACAAGACTGCAATGTCATAGGGGAAATACTGCTCTCCCGCCACGAGCTATTTATCAATGAAAAACGCAAGACCCATGCCACCACCAACCTCAATGCGAAGGAACTGGAAGAACGTTATGGTAATCGTGTACGTTCTCGGATGCGGGAGTTGTTTAATTTGGTAGCCTTTGATAAAAAGAGTAAGGATAAACGAGTTTGATTTTTAAACTAAGATTTGGCAATTATATGAATTTACTGCCGAATCTTAGTTTTTAGTATATTTGTATAAAAGATATGGAAATCGCCAATAAATCACTACATATCAATGCACTAAAGAATAGTTTCGACGAGGGACAAAAAATTACTGTTTCTGATATTATTGAGTTTTATGGCCAATTTGAGGAGAGGGTAAAGCGTTCTACAATTGATTGGAGGTTGTATAAACTGACTCAGGAAGGTATTCTTCATAGACAGTCTAGAGGAGTCTATTCTCTTTCAGAGAAAAAAAAGAAAACATACACACCTGAAATTACGAGATCACTTAAAGTCCTAGCCGGTAAAATTCATAATCAATTTCCATATATTGAAACCTGTTTGTGGACAACAAAGTGGCTTAACGAATTCATGTTGCACCAACCAGGAAGGTTTTACACCATACTAGAGGTGGAGAGGGATGCTACCGAATCGGTGTTCTACGCTCTAAATGATTTGGGCAAGGAAGTTTTTCTGAATCCTTCCCAAGACATAATAAGCAAATACGTTTCTCATTCCAAAAGCCCCATTATCATTATACCACTTATTACAGAAGCTCCAATTCATAAAATAAATAAGGTGACTACTTGTTCCTTGGAAAAAATGTTGGTGGATATCTATTGTGACCCAGAATTGTTTTCTACGTTTCAAGGCGCGGAATTGAAAAGAATTTACCAAGCGGCTTTTGATCGATATGATATTAATAAAGCCAAAATGCTCAGATATGCAGATAGAAGAACAAAAAAAACTGAAGTAGAATTGCTGATAAACCAACAAAGAAACGGCAGTTAACATTAATTACTGCCAAATCATAGATAAATGATAGATACGGAGTCGCTAACTAAAGAATGGATAAATCAGAAGGCTGGAGAGTACCGGTCAGATCCCATTTTGGTGGAAAAAGTAGTGTGGGCACTTTATTTACTGGAACAACTAAAAAAAAGTAACTTGGAATTCCTTTTTAAGGGAGGTACCGCCTTGACGCTTCTACTTCCTGAGCCAAAAAGATTCTCCATTGATATCGATATTATAGTTGAAAACAAGCCAGAGGTTTTGAACACTATTTTTGATGCCCTGATCCAAAGCTCTGATTTCATTGGTTATGAAGAGGACGTCCGGAAAACTAAGTCGGATATAGAAAAAGCCCATTTTAAGTTTTATTATAAACCAGTAACGAAAGCACCTTCAGACCAAGAGTATATTTTATTGGACATACTTTTTGAAGACAGCCATTATGAGGGATACACAGAAATGCTCCCAATAGATTCCCCTTTTCTAAAACTAAAAGATAATCCTTTAAATGTAGAAGTGCCCACCCCCGAAGCTATTCTAGGAGATAAATTGACTGCCTTTGCACCAAATACTACCGGCGTTCCTTACGGTAGGGGTAAGGAAGTGGAAATTATCAAGCAATTATTCGATGTCGGTCACTTATTTGATATGGTACGCGATATCGAAGTAGTTGCGGCAGTTTTTAATCGATTTGCCCAAACCGAACTTGCTTACAGGAATATAATGGAATCTAACGATGCAGTCTTGGAGGATATATTTGAAACCGCAATGGTCATAGCAACAAGAGGAAAATCGGGTATAGGTCAGTTTCAAGAGCTGCAAAAAGGCATTCAAAACATCAAGAACTACATTTTTTCAGAAAACTTTCATCTTGAGAGAGCTATGGTTCCTGCGGCCAAGGCAGCATATTTATCTGCACTGATAAAAACGGAAGCCAAAGAAATTCATCGCTTTTCAAATCCAGAAGATATTGTGGATTGGACAATTGACCAACCTGATGAAACAAGATTGAACAAACTAAAGAAAACCAATCCTGAAGCTTTTTTTTATTGGTGGAAAACCTTGGAACTAAAAAATAAATCATAATCTACCCTTGGGTTCAAGTCATAAAATACATTTTTCACGACCCTGAGCATACTTGTATTTTTCTTTATTTAACATTTACCTGTTAATTTTCCATGAAATTTGTACTCAAACCCCGGTAAAAACCCCAATCCCATACCAAACAATATTTTATACACAAATAATTGAATATCAATCATTTGAAGATATTTCTATTGTACTTTTCACATATCAAAAATCGTCTAATCCAAAAGCGTTTGCGATATGCGAAAATCACATTTCATCACCATTCTTTTCTTATTTGTTTCCAGTTCGATTTTGGCCCAGATCGGCGGCATCGAGGATTCCGTCAATGATATTTCCAATACCATACGGGCCATATTTCCCATCATCCTTGGGGTGATCTTTTTGGTGGGGTTCCTGTTCAATGCCGGACACTTTTTCGGCGAGAATGCCGACCTGAAGAAAGGCATTACCCGGGTCTTGGTCTTTGTGCTGATTGCTGGGGCCGTTGTGGGCATCTTTACCTATCTCATCGGAATCGTGGTGTAAGATGAAAAAGTACGAGGTCTATCGAAATATCCGCAAACGGGCCATGATCATGGGACTGCCCATTTCGCTATTTGCCCTATTAATGGTGTCCGTTATTGGCTCTATGTTAGTTATCATCTTTTCATTCAGTCTTGGTGTCATCGTTGCCCTGCTGTTGTTCAATGCCCTTCTTTTCGGGGCATTGGCACAGTGGGCCAAAAACCCTCATTTACTTTTTGTTCCAAAGGTCTTTCCCAACATGATCAGCAACAAAAAACTAAGCCCCTTTTCCTATGCATAAAATCAACCTGAATTCCAATCATCCCATTTTGGACATTCAAAACCATGTGGTCTTTGCCAACAATGGCAATGTGCTGCTATTCTTTAAGGTAGCCCTTCCTGAAATCCACTCCCTCTCAGAGCAAGATTTTGAGGAACTGCACAGTATGTGGTTCCAGGCCTTTAAATCCCTGCCTACGGGTACGGCCATCCACAAACAGGAGACTTACCAAAAAGTGGGGTACGATGGCCAACAATTGCCCAATCAAACCTTTTTGGAAAAGGCCACCTATAAGTATTTTAAGGGAAGGGAATACCTCAGCCACCAAAGCCATCTGTTCTTTGTACTGCCCTTGGACAAAATTTGGAACGCGACCAAATATGTCAATCCCTTCCGGAAAACGGAAAAGGGGTTCCATCGAAAATTGGATGTGCAAGTAGCAGAGTTTATTACTTCTGTCAACGATGCTGTCTCCTATATCAACAATAGTCAACGCGTTTCCTTGAGTCCAATGATGTCTGATGACATTCTAGCCCATACGGACTACTACTACAATGGCTTCAACCAAGATTTCGACACGGATGTGTTGTTGGACAACAAACACATCGAAATTGGTGACCATTTTTTCGATGTTATCGCTGTCAATAATGAAAATTGTTTTGGAGGAAAAGTCCAAAGTAGCAAGAACAATGAAAAATTCACCTCGGATGATTTCACTTTTCATCAAGGGTTTATTGATGGATTGGGATTGGAGCTAAACGAAAACCATATCGTGAACCACATCCTCTATCTAGATGACAAACACAAATGGCGCAAACTTCTGGACAAGAAAGTGGAGGAATTGAGCAAGAGTTCCAATTTTGGTTCGCAGAACAAGGTCGTCCTCAAAAAAGTCCAGCATATTCTGGACCAAATCAATTCTGATGATTCGTCTTGCATCATCAGGGGCCATCTCAATGTCATTTTTTGGCATTCGGAGGCCGAGTACCTTAAACGGATCGCATCCCAGATCAAGGCAAGTTTTAAGGAATTGGATATTATGCCCTATCACCCCAATGGGGAGGAGGGCAAGCATTATTTCCTGAACTCCCATCCCTGTCACGCCACCAACTTTTCCAATGAAGATCTTTATGTAACCGATTTGAAGCATGCCCTATGCCTCTATATCAACAGCACCAACTATACCTCGGATGCCATAGGTATCATCTTCAATGACCGACAACACAATATTCCTGTATTAAAGGACGTCTGGGATGAAGGTAAGTGTCGCATCAAGGCTAGGAACTTTGCCATATTTGCCCCGACCGGGGAAGGCAAATCCTTTTTGGCCAACAACATTTTACGTCAGTATTTTGAGCAAGGGGTTCGGCTGATCCTGATTGATCTGGGTGGTTCCTATGCCAAGTTCGCCAAGCTTTATCCCGACCAATATATCATCCTACGCTATGAACAAGGCAAAAATTTGGGCATCAACCCCTTTTATATTTCAGGGGATTCCGATTTGACCCCAGAGCGTTTGGAAGATCTTACTGTCTTTCTCTTGGAACTGCTCGCACAACATCATGCTTCCAAATCCCAAAAAGTGGCGATCAAAAAAGTGCTGCTGTTGTATTATAAGACCATACGACAAGACCACTCCCTCGCTTCCCTTTACCAATTCGTGGACGATAGAAAAGACACGCTCCTCCAAGGTTTACAAATCAAGGAAGCTCACTTCAGCACCTATGATTTCCTGCACATCCTCTCGGAATACGTGGAAGACGGGCCCTACAGTTTTCTGTTCAATACGGGTGCCGACCAGACCTACACCCTGGAGGACAAACGCCTTATCATTTTTGAACTGGACGAGGTCAGGGACAACAAGGAAATCCTCTCGGTGATGCTAAAATTGATTAAATCTGCCATTCAACGGACCATTTGGCGAAACCGCTCCGAACGGGGCATTATCCTGTTCGATGAGTTTGCCAAACAACTCAAGTTCCCCAATGTCTTGGGGAATGTGGAGTTCTATTATCAAGCCATTCGAAAACAGAACGGGGCCATTGGCATCATCCTGCAATCCATCAACCAATTGCCTGAGAATTCCACTTCGGCCAGTATCCTCGAAAACACCCAAGTCATCTATAGCCTACGTAATGAAAAGGGCTATGATGCGCTACAAAGGCGGCTCAAGCTGTCCAGCCATGACCTGAACCAATTGAAATCCATACGCAACAATCTGACCGGGGAACGGAAATACACTGAAATTTTTATCAAGATTGGGAAGGAAAGCAACGTTTTCCGTTTGGAAGTCCCGCCCGAGGTCCACGCTGCCTATCTCACGGATGGCACCGAAAGTACCGAGATCATGAACCGCTATGAAGAGACCCAAGATATGGAGCAAGCCATCAAAGCATTCATTCACCTTAAAAAAGAAACCTTATGAAAACAAGAGTTCTACAAACCATCAGGAAAAAATCCCTGACCTTACTATTAGCCCTAACCACTTCCCTATTACTGCCAGCAGGCGCTGCCTGCCAGGGTATGCCGGTGTATGACAATACCAACTTTATCAGCATGGCCAAGTCACTGGTTGAGTCGGCCAAACAGACCTCAGAGCTATTGAAGACAGTACAGTTCCTAAAGGAGCAAAAGGAGAATATCGTCAAAGTCAACAACGCCATCAAACAACTGAAGGCATTACAGGAGCTGACCAGGAACAATGAGCGGTTATTCCGTACTGTACAGCAAGATCTGCGGGGTATCTTAAACTCTACCTATATCAAAGCAGGGGAAGTGGAACAGGTATCCCGCTCGTTTGAACAGATAATGGATACTGCCATTGATGACTTGGATTTTGTCAACCAGATCCTGTCCAATGACTTTTTAAAAATGACCGATGCGGAGCGTACTTCCATTTTGATGGAGAAGAAGGTACAGTCCCAAGAAATGGTGGCCGAGCTGGAGGTCAAGACAAGACGCTACCGGGAAATCATCTCCTTCCGTAGGATGCAGGATATAATCAATAACCGTGAAACGAACTACTGATGGGTGGCTTCTTTTTGGGTATAGGGTTGGAATATGTGGACGCTGTCTTTCAGACGATAAAGGACAGTGACTTTTCCCAATATACCCTAGTGGGCATGAAGACCCTGGCCGTCCTGTTCTTTTTGGTCAATATCCTCAAAAAATACAACGAGGGCATCGCAGCTACCGATGGCCATACTTGGGGCCTCACCCCTACCGAACTGGCCAAAAACTTTTTGATTGTGCTGCTGGTCATCTTTTCAACAGAGATATTGGGAGTGTTCGATGGGATTCTGGTGGCCATTGAGGCCCAATACCGGGACACGGCTCCGGCACTCCTCCCATTGCAGCTTCAGGATGTGGACCTGGAACGGGATGTGGGTGCCTTGGAAGCCGCCAAGAAAGCCATGGCCATGCTCTATGAGGCTTTGGTCACTCCCCTGTACGGATTGAAAATAGTGGCCTTTGTCATTGGGGTTATTTTGTGGCTGTTGGATATATTCATTTATCCACTCTTCTTGGCCGAACGGTATTTTCTATTGGGGATCTTACAGGCCTTTTTTCCCTTGGTCATCAGCTTGGCCGTATTCGAGAAGTTCCGAGGTCTGGCCTATATGTACTTCAAGCTCTATGCAGGGGTCTACATGCTGGTGCCTGCCTTCTTTTTGGTCAATGTCTTTGCCAACAATCTCTATACGGAGATCAACACCAACTTTTGGGGCAGTCTGTTCGGTACGGATTGGGGCAGTGAATTCTTTGCTCCGGTCATCCAGCTGGGTTCCATTGGATTCATCGTTTTGCTCAAATTCAAGCTCTATCGGAAGGCCACGAGTTTTACGTTGCGTCTGTTCACTGGATAACTAATGTTATACTAAAATGAAAACACCCTTTAAAAACATTGAACAGATTTTGAGATTGAACCGGATCGTGGTCATGGCTTTGATCATCATGTCGGGATTGGTCTGTATCACCTCGGTCATCTTGGTGACCAAGGTACATAACGAAAGCTTGAGCAAGGCCTTTGTAGTCCGTTCAGACGGAGCGGTCATCCCCCTCCAATTGTCCGATCAACGGGAAAACTTGGAAGTCGAGGCCCTGGCCCATCTGGAACAGTTCCACAGTTGGTTCTATGGTGTCGAAGCCAACAGCTATGAAAAGAACATGGAAAAAGCCCTATGGTTGGGCAATGCCTCAGTCGATGCCATCTACCGTCAAAAAAAGGCGAACGGATTTTATAACCGTTTGCTACAATACTCCCTCGTACAACAAGTGGAGCGCATCGATTCCCAAATCGATATGGACCAAGAGCCTTATCCCTTTCAGACCCGGACCATTATCCAGATTAATCGAGGCACGGTTACCGACACCTACGAATTGACCACCACGGGCAAGCTTATCACAGTGGCCCGCCATTTCCCCCATAACCCCCACGGTTTATTGATCACTGATTTTTTTGAAAACTCCCTTCGTAAAATAGAATCCTATGAAACCACAAAAGAATAAAATCGTATTTGTCATGGTCTTGGTAGGGGTAGTGCTTTTTATAGCGGTCTACTCCATCCTCACCTTCGGCAAGGACAAAAAGGCTGAACTGAAACCCGATCGTATTCCGATGCCCGACCTAGAGGAAAACCAAAAGGTGTACGAATCCAAGATGGAGGCTTTGGATGCCATCGAAGTGGAACACGAGCGTACCGCTCCCCAAATCTACCCAGACCATATGGTGGATGATAAAGGGTATTTTAATCCCGACTATATGGAATATGAGAAACAGCGCATCATCGACAGTGTGTATAGCTCGGGTAATTTGAGCTATGAACATGAATCCATTCCATCTCTGAATACTATAACAAAAACGAAACCTAAAACCGTACCCGCCCAAAACGAAGCACCGATATCTGACAGCTACGACACGGCTGCCGAAATGGCCGTGGAACAGCAACTGTTCTTTACTTCACATCCCAAGACCGTCAATAGCGAAATCAACTCCACGGTATTGGTTGAAGTAGATGGCAAACAGGTCTTACGAAACAACAGTCGTATCCGGTTACGATTAGCTAAGCCCATGAACTTCAATGGCCATCACTTTCTAAAGTACACTAAACTGTTTGGTACAGTCCGTTTCCAGCCGAATCGGACCCTATTGCGCATTACCCACATAAATCATGTTCCCTTCGAAGGGGAAGCCTACGACCTACAAGACGGCTTAACGGGCATCTATTTGGAAAACTCCCTTCAAGAGGAAGCCTCCCATGAGGTGGTAGACAATATGGTACAGGATATCAATATTGCGGGACTGCCCCAAGTCAGAGGCCTAAAAAGTTTATTCCAACGGAGACAACGCCAACAAAAGGTGACCGTCTTGGATGGCCATCGTTTACTACTGAAACCAAATCTGTAACGCATCAAAAAACAATCATCATGAAAAATCAAACCCTATTCCCAGTCATCATACTGCTATTCTTCACTATACCTAGTACAGCCCAATCTCTGGATACCATCTATACCAATGCACAACAGGTAGTATCCCTCTCCTTTCCTGACCCCATCCAAACAGGCATCACCGGGTCCCAAAACTTTGCTTTCAGTTTTGATCGAGAGCAAGCGGATACCTTGGGATTACTGCAGGCCGACAAAGGGCAGTCAAGCAATCTATTGGTCCGCACCATGACGGGTGACCTCTATGTTTTTATCATCGCCTATCGCGAACACCTCCGTCAATTGCACCATTTCATAGCGCCGGATCAACGTTTAAAAAACCCTTTTCAACCAGATTCCAAAATGCTAGAAGTTAGTGGTTCCTCCCAAATACAACCTTCTTCCCTAGAAAAGGACTTTACCCGGCTATGTACCCAATTGCTTGATCAGAAATCATCCACCCTTAAAAGGAGCAAAAGACAAAAAGGCATCAGGGTCAAAGTGATAGGGCAGATATACCATGATGATAACGTCTATATGGTTTATGAACTGAAGAACCGTTCCATGATTCCATATGAAATCGGGTTGTTCCAATTATCAAAGGTATTGGGAACCCCCAAACGCAAAGCCTCCTATCAGGAATTACCCATCACTCCCTTATTTGAATTCCATATGTCCGAGGAGATCGGCGCAGGTGAAACGGTCCGCTTTGTGGTTGTCTATCCCAAGTTTACCTTGAACGAGAAGGAACGCCTTCAAGTTAAGGTGTTGGAAGCGCATGGAAGTCGCAATCTTACCCTTAAGTTACATTGATTTTCACATCGTAATAGAAACCTTCCAAAGCAGGTGAACCATACCAATATCAATATTGTACATGGGACTGGTATAACTACATGACCCATCCAACATAAGGTTTATAATACAGGCTATTAAATTGATTACGAAAATGAGGTATACGCTCACGATCTTCCTTAAAACCTTTGGTCAATAACTACAGGAAAACCCTAGAAAAATTAAGGATTTCCTTTAATCCATTCTCACATATATCTCCTATCTTTCAGTATCTCAAACAAGTACACTTCCTACAGCCTCATTCCCCCAAAAAGTTCAAACGGATCGTACACCCATTAGAGGGTTATTACCTATTCTAAAATCAACCTTAAACAAAGAAGAATCAAGTCATGTCAAAATCTAACAATACGTTCCATTTGGGGTTCACTATGGCCGGTGCCGTTTCAGCCGGAGCTTATACGGCAGGTTTTATGGATTACATCTTGGAAGCCTTGGACAACTGGGAAAATGCCAAAAAAGAAGCAAATCCCGATAATGTCATCCCAAAACACAATGTCATGATTGATGCCCTAGGGGGTGCTTCGGCCGGAGGTATGGTCAGCATGATCACCACCTTGGCACTGTATTCCGGAAACCATCAAACGGTAAAAGAGGTCTCCAAAACAAAGACCGGCAATATCCTCTATGACAGTTGGGTATTTTTGGACGACGACGACAGCTTGTACAACGGAACAAAAAAGGGAATGACCACTTTTGAAAAAATGCTGTCCACTTCCGATCTTACCGGAGACCGTGGAGCACCTTCATTATTAAACTCAAGCCCTATCGATACCATTGCCGAAAAGGTCTTTGAAAAGATTCCAAAGGATGCCGGCACAGCCAATTTCCCCAGTTATATTTCGGAGGACCTTCGACTATTACTGACGATTACCAGTTTGCGACCTGTGGACTACAAGGTCAAATTGAGCAAACTCAAATCCAAGTTTCTGGATTCGACTCCCGGGCACAAAATAAGCCATCATGACATTGTCGCCCATTTTAAGCTCAATTATGACGAAATCGTGGACAACGACAAATTCCTGCCTTTTAGACCCAACGCTAAAGGTCACAAGGAGGGAAGCAACAGGGAGTTTCTGGCCAACGTAACCAAAGCTACCGGTGCTTTTCCCATAGGACTGGCACCCCGTTATTTCGCGGATGACTTTTCTTCTGCTTACGTAAACCACAGTTTATCCCAACGCAAGGCCTTTGATGCCAATATGGACATCGAACTTGATACCACATCGGTTTCCGATTTTCAATTCACGGCAGTGGACGGCGGGGCCATCAATAACGAACCCTTCGATGAGATTCTTCGGACCCTGGTAGCCAATCACGGGACTGCCAACAAGAAGAATCCAAAATACGGCACGGTATTGATCGACCCGTTTCCCAATTTTGAATATGATAAGAGTTCCGGAGATACTGACTTAAAATTGACGAGCATAATGGACATTGTGGGCTACCTGATTCCCACAGTGCTCAATCAAGCCCGAAACAAGCAAACGGACACCTACGGTATCGGGCTCTTTAAGTTGATGGCCTTCCCCCGAAAACTAAAATTGGGGACTACCCAAGAGGTTGATCACCCTCCCTTGGCCACAGGGGGCATCGGTGGATTCGGAGGTTTTTTGGATATTGATTTTAGAATCCATGATTTTTTTCTCGGACGCAAGAATGCCCAAAATTTTTTAAGAGGGGTATTCTTTATGCAGTATGATGCAACTGACAAAAACAATCTTTTTTATGGTGCTCACCCAACAACCATTGCGAAGTTCGGAAGGACGGTTGATGGCAAGACCTATCTACCCATTATCCCTGATGTGGGCAAACTGGATAAAGATGACGATTCCAACCCTTCCAGATATAAGGTGCAGGAGTTTCCAAAATTCAAGGAAGCGGCGTTTCTAAAACTAAGGAAACCCATCAAAAAAAGACTGAAAGCCGTATTGAAAGCTGAATTAAAAGGAAAGGTTACGAACTGGGCAATGCGCATAGGACTTGGCATTGTCATATCCCTGCTATCCAAAAAAATGACCAAGTGGATCATGGATACCATCATCAAGGATTTCAAGGCAAGGGGCATGTAGCAACAATATCCTATTTCAAGGGCAAAGGCTAAAAAAGGAGTATGTAAATCAACAATCACTATTATGAAAGCATTCAATCTATCACAGCGTATCATCAATAATGACAAGATCCTGGCCGAAATGGAAAACAAGTTTGGGAACATGGAATTCCCACAGTTTGGCCATACCGCAATAATCGGGGACAATGACGATGTAGATTTTAAAAAACTGGGGGAGCAGCTCAACAGTCGTAATTTTGACCTGAATGATGTACAGGAGGCCATCATCAATGTCATCGGTCGTCCCGTACTTGAGATCCGAAACGATTCATTTGATGTCAATGAGCCTGAGCTTGACTTTTGGAAGGACATTCTAAAGAGGAACAAGAAAGGGTTGACAAAAGTGATTCCTTCGATTGGAAGGATAGAACTGGAAGGGCATCCCAGTTTGGATTGGGTAGGGACCGGTTGGTTGTATCAGGACGATTATATCATCACCAATAGGCACGTTGCCCAAGAATTCGCCAAAAGGCTTGGGGAAAAATTTGTCTTCAAAAGAAACTTTCTGAACGAGGCCTATACATGTTACATTGATTTTAAGGAAGAACTCAACATTCCCACATCCAGGAGCTATGCAATTGGCAAAGTACTGCATATCGAACCTGAAAGTGGGTATGACATGGCCATCCTACAGATCGTGTGGGATGATAACAATAAAAAGTTCCCGTCCTTAGAGCTCGCGAACAAATTGGCAATGGATGAGACCATTGCGACCATCGGATATCCTGCCAGGGACTCCCGTACCAAAATATCAGAAGATCAGATCCGTATTTTTTCCGATGTATTCGACAAGAAAAGACTGGCCGTGGGCGAAATTGATTATGTGGACCCCGATAAGCAGTTTTTCATCCATGATTGTACCACCCTAGGCGGGAATTCAGGATCTCCTATTGTGGACATCGAAACACAAAAGGTATATGGACTGCACTTTGCGGGAAGGGAACTTCAAGGAAATTTTGCCATACCTGCTATCATCATTGATAGGGTCTTCAAGAGTATCGTGACAAAAAAGCACTTTGCTATATCCGAGGGAGAATCCAATTCTTCCATGGAGCTGGAAAAAATCTCGCAAGAAGATCTTAGGGGACGAAAAGGTTTCGATGAAGACTTCCTCAACAAAAAAACACCCTTTCCAGGGGTTTCCAAGGAACTGGAAAAAGAGTTGGCCCAATTAAAGAACAGCAAACATACAAAACTGGACTACCTGAATTATTCCGTAGTCATGAGCAAAAAGAAACGCCTTGCTTTAGCGACGGCCGTTAATATTGACGGAACCCTATGGCGTCACATCACCAGGGGCAGGGACAAATGGTCAAATGACCCTAGGATAAAGCCCAGTGAACAAGTGGGCAATGAACTCTACAAGTACAACAATTTCGATCGGGGGCATCTGGTCAGGAGGATGGATCCGGCATGGGGAACCTCCTATCAAAAAGCAAAAGACGCCTCCGAGGATACCTTCTTTTATACCAACTGTGCGCCGCAACATAAGAACCTCAATCAAAAGATATGGTTGGGGCTTGAAGAATATATCCTTTCCAAGACCGTGGACAATGGGATGAAGATCTGCGTGTACAACGGTCCCATTTTCTCGGATACAGATATGTTCTATCGGGACATTCAAATACCGGAAAGTTTCTGGAAATTGGTGGTGGCCAATAAAGGGAACAACGGCATCTATTCGACGGCCTATATACTCAGCCAAAAGAAATGGTTGGACGATATCGAATTTGTCTTTGGCCAGTACGAGACCTATCAGGTACCGGTGGCTTTTGTCCAGGAACAAACAGGACTTGTCTTTGATAAAGAAATCCTTGATTCGGATGCCATGGCTAGCATCACAGAATCCCTGCACATGGGCTTACGGATGAACCAAATCAATGAATTCGAGCATATCGTTGTCTAGAAATGGACTATTGGCCCGTTTAACATCATAAAAATCAAAACATTGGCACAAAGAACCACAAAAAACATTTTTAAAACCAATCATTTATGACCATAAAAGAACAATGGACAGAAGTACGGGACTCTTTTAAGTTTGTTCGCAAAGAGTACATTCGAAGAAATCTCAAATATATTGCCTATGCCTATATCGCTGTTATAGCAATCTGGATAATCCACCTCTACTGGTTTTTGAACTATTACCCAAAAAATGATTACCATCTCTCCTTGTCCGCTTCCCTAGCGGAGGATTTGTTGTTTTTTGGAATCTTGGGGGCCTTGGTCTTTTTTTATTCACTGAGGGACGGATCGGACCTCAGCCTACGACATAGGGTTTCGATTCTTGCAAATAAAAAAGGTATTGACGACAATGCCGTCACCTATCTATTGAACCATATACAGCCCGTGTTGTCCTATAACAAGAGCACCAATATCGATATCACCATCGATGATGTTACGGACGATAAAAAATATATCAGAGTCTTCTGCGATGTTGAAAACAGAATCGTGAATATGTGCAGCAATGACGCCTTCGAATTAAAGAATAGCGATTTTAAGATTGAAGCACTGAACAAAATTGGACACCGCTATGGCTTTATCAGCTATGTAGGTATAAAAAATCTCGTGAAGGGAGAAGGAGCATCAAGTGATCTCATTTTCGTATCAGGTCCGGGCAACAAACCATTGCAAAAGAAAAAAGTGGTTTATCCAATAGATAATTTTGTCATCCCAAACAATGGAATTGCAGAATCAAAAATGTCCTGGGCCGTTTGGGAGGAATTAAATAGCGAGAAGCTGATAATGGAAAATTGGTACTATATAGCCAATCAAAGGTTCACTAATAAAATCCATTTGGATCTTAGCAATCGGGTAGAGGATTTACGTTTGTTCTTTGATATTAGAATCCATTACAACCAGTCTGGAGAAAAAAGGGTAATCTTTGAAGGGGAAGAACTGAATCAAAAAGTGAAGGTTATTCCCATCAAGGAACAATTGTTTCCCAAGGATATGATTCAAATGATATTCTACACCAAAGAAGAATAACCTTTTAACAAAGAATTTATTCGTATAAAGCTTTTTTCTACTAATTTTGGCTCATTATAAATATTTCAAATCAAATAACATGAAACGCAAAGGCGGGGGTAGTTGTTAATTGACATTAAATGGGTTACCCAACTTGACGTAACCCACTTATTTTTTTGGACTGTCCAATTTATTTCCTATGATAATCCGATAGCGGATTACTACGCATTTCATATTGATTTAAATGTTATTCTGTTTAAAAATAGTGCCAATCTCCCTATGCACCTTCAGATAATGCTGCTCCAATTCCAATTCTGAAAACCCCACCGGCTCCGCCAGCCCCCTTTCAATCGATGGTCTCGGAAACTGTACCTTCCGGTCCTTCCCATCCGAAAATACCACAAACTCCCCTTGTTTCAGCCGAAAGAACACTTCCGCCCTCCGTTTGGACACCTCTTTCTCCCCTTCCGTGATCCGTCGCTCCAGGTTCAGTCCCGAACTCCTGCTCACGCTTCGGGTCGGAATCTTGACCAACTCAAAGAACCGCTCATAATATCTTGCGGTGTCCGGGTCATTGACCTTCCCAAAGAATTGATAGGACAGGTTGGAGAGTATTGCCTTACTGGCCTTCTCTCCATACATCATATCATTTTGGATCTTGTCCTGCAACACATATACGCTCACAATATCATAACTCCGCAAGGTGGCCGGTATTCGGTGCATGTTCAACAGTCGTAAGGTCGAGGCCTCTTCCAACAGCATAAAGGAAGGTTTCCTATTGCGTTGGCTCATCTGTTTGGATATCGTATGGATGATCGTTGCGATTACTGGGGAAAGGGAAGCATCCTTTTGGGGATTGTTCACCAAGGCAATGACGGATGGGTGGTCTTCATTATTGATATCCAAGGAAATCTCATCCTTGGAAAGCACCATAAAGATCTTTCGGGTACTGATCTTTTTGAACCCATTGGCCAGTGTACTGAGCACCCCTGCTGTCTGTCGTTCCGACCCAATGCCACTTATAAAGGCATCCGCCATGGCCCGCGAAGTGATGTTCCCTTTTAAAAACTTGATCAAGCTCTTGGTGGCCAATTGTTGAAAAACCGCCATCAGATGGGGTAGGGTACAATAGTGTGGATAATCGGTCTTCAACCGCCAAATCAATCCACTTATCAAGCCCTCGGCAGCATCCTTAAAAAAACGGGAGGTACTGTTTTCATCAGAGTCCCGATGTTCCATCAAATTCTCTAATAGTACCCTTGACACCTCATGCACACTTTCCTCGTCGGGCAGGTATTTGGGATCAATGGGATTCACCCGATTATAAATAGGACCAAAAGAAACAATTTTAAATGGAATCTGTTCACCATTCCATAAGGGATAGGCCATTTCGGTGATCTCAAAATCCTTGTAGTCGTGGATGACCCCAGAGAAGTTCTCCTTTTGAAAATGCCTTAAAAAATTATAGATGATACTTTCGGTCTTTCCACTTCCCGCAGAGGCCATCACCGATACACCACGCCGAATATTCCCCAAGACCAAAGACCTACCCTTCACTTTCATTTTCACCTCAAAGACCTTGGAGGGTTTGGTATCGGCCTTGTAGTGGTCCACCAAACCATAGATGACCACATGAACAAAGAAAATGGGCAACCAAAGCGTAAATGACCCTTTTAAAAAACCCTCCCATCCCCATATCAAACCATTGGCCACAGCCAAAGGAAACATTCCCAAAACCCAAATCACAAACCCATATTTGACATATCTATTGGCCAAATAGGAAATCCCTCCCCCGATCACGATACCAGATATTATTCCAATCCATCCTAAATTTTCCATACCCCTGTTTTTAAATTCCAATGGATCCGGATTCCAAGGCCTTTCCGATGCCTTTCTTGAGTTTCATCATGGCCTTATAGGCCAACTGCGCCTTGTTGACAGGAATACTGGGCACCTTTACCCCTGCCTTGAACAACAATTGCCGGGCCGCCTGCCTTTCATTGGCGGGCAATCCCAAGAGTGCCGCAAAAAATTGTTTGGGATCCTTGTCCAAGAGGTTTCGGGCATGGTAGGTCTCCACAAAGTTTCTGCGGTACCCGAATTGTTTGTCAAAGGTCTTTTCCGATGCCCGATAGAACTTGTCCCGATCAAAGCCCTGTTTGACCTTCTCCCCATTAAGAGTGGTTTCGGAAGTGCGGAACTTGGACCCTGGGGAAAGGCTGTGGGAATTGGTCATATCCTTACGGCTGACTATGATATGGATATGGCTCTGGTGGCCTTCCTTGGCCATACCGGGAACGATACGTTTCCCATTTTGTTTATGGGGTGCCTCTAACTCCAAAGCATTGATTTTTACCTGAAGTTTGGCCACATCCCCCTGCCCCCTACCCTCTTTGATGGCCCTGATCTGGTGTTGCAGTTCCAAGATCTTGCTGGCATAGGCCTGGTTCTCCTTAACCTTTTTGTCCTTTTCGGAATAGGTCCGTTCCCTCTCCAGCTTCGCGAAATACAGCACATCTTTAACCGTTACTTCCTGGTCCCGGTAAAATGAGGCGGCATAGGTCTTCATCAGTTCCCGGGTATACTCTTTCAACATTTCGGGGTTGTTTCCGATATGCCTCAATTCTGCTTGGGAGGGACTGACCATGATGGAATAGAACTTGGGATCTTTCTTGCTGAGTTTGGAGGTATTGGCATCGATCTCAGCAATGACCCTTTGGGCATCAATATTGTTTTCCGCCTGGTTAAAGAACAATTCTTGATCTTCCGGGGCCTTTCCTTGGTTCTCCTTTTCGAGGTAATTGATAAAGTCACGGGCACTGCCCTGATAACTGTCTCCAAATTTCTGTCTTGTGATGGCGATGTACATGCTTACATATTTTTAAGTTTTGTGCGGTATTGTTCTAGGGTTCCGAGTTTGAGGTCCAATCTCAGATGGTCCTTCCCGAAGCGGTTCTTGGACACCGATACATGGTCCAGGACTTGGCCGAAATCAGTTTTAAGGTCCTCCAACTGTTCCTTCAAGCGCTCGTGCAGGATCTTGGGAACGGTGGTCTCTTTATCCAACAGCTCGGGATTGGTGGGCGTGTTGATCTCGGTCAGTTGTTTTTCAAAAAATTCAAAGTCCCCTTCCCATTCGTCCCCCTCTTCAGGGTCCAGTTCCTGTTCAAAAAGGGCCTGGATCATACTGACAGTGGGCAGGGTCTGTTCCTTTTCGATGCTGCGCATGATGGCGACCATGGCATTGAAGCGTCGCCTTATGTAGTGCTTCATACTGGCCATGGTCTCTCCTAGGTGTTGGTCCGGGGAAATCCCATGCCGTTCAAAAAACTCCATCATGGTCAAAAGGGTCATGGATTGGGACTTTCCAAATAGCTTGGAAAACCGTCTAAATTTCAATAATACAGGTTCCTTGATACTCAAGCTCTTGAAACGTTCATTTTTGCTTTTATTTTCCATAATTCCGTGAAAAATCCATTGATTTTATTGGGCTCAAGGCCGTTTTCCGTGAAAACTGGTTTTGCCCTTTTTCCTTATACCTCTGTCAACCCCGTAAACAGGGGCCTTGCGCAGCACATATGATCGGTAGGACGCGCGAGCGTGCTACCCTCTTGCTTCTCCTTTTCGCGCCAAGGACCCAAAAAGTATCGCACAACATGGGTCAATCCCGATAGATATCGGGACCAGTTGCATTTTCAAGTAAAAGTCAAATCGAACGGAGTACGAACTTTAGGAAAGTCAAATCAAATTTCCGCACTTATCTATTGCCGTATAAAAACGACCTAAATATATAAAAACCAATCCATTGAATACAGAAAAACCCAATCATAATGATTGGGTCCCTTTGGTGTCATTTGATGGCCCCGAGGCGGTCAAATTATCGTCCCTGGTCCAACGTTCACATCAGTCCATTATCGGCAAAGCTATAGTATCGTCCATCGGGTGCAAGGATGATATGGTCCAAGACCTTGACATCAAAAAGCTGTGCCGCTTCTTTTATCTTTTGGGTCAATTGTCTGTCCTGTTCACTGGCCTTTAGCTGTCCAGATGGGTGGTTATGGGCGAGGATGATCCCCACGGAAAGGGTCTTTAGTATTATGGCGAAAAGGATGCGCATATCCACCAAGGTTCCCGTGATGCCCCCAATGGACAGGGGATAGATTCCCTTGACCTTGTTGGACTGGTTGAGCAAAAGGATCTTGAAGCATTCGTTCAGACCGATGGTATCGGAATCCCAATTTTTGAAGAGCAATTGTGCCACCTCATTGGAATTGGTAATGGAGAGCGATTGTAGGGTACTCAGTTTTTCCCTGTAGCTGATCTGTATTTCGTTGACCTTGTGTTCCATGTCATTTACTTTTAAGATGGATAAGAAAAGGGCACCCCACAGATTGCGGAACACCCTTGTCCATTTTACTCGGTGGTATTGTTTTCTCCACCGCCCAACAGTAAGATCTCACTGGCCACAACCTCGGTAACGTAACGGGTGTTGCCTTCTTTGTCCTCATAGGAGCGGGAGGTCAATTTCCCCTCGATGGCAATCTCCTTGCCCTTGGTCACGAACCCTTCGATGATGTCGGCAAGCTTGCCCCAACCGATGACGGTATGCCATTCGGTATTGGTCACCCGTTCCCCTTCGGAGTTCTTGTAATGTTCGTTGGTGGCCATGGTCAGGCGTGCCACACGCTTTCCTTTGTCAAGATCTGTGATCACGGGGTCCTGCCCCACGTTTCCGATAAGTTGCACTTTGTTTCTCAATGTACTCATGATAAAAAGTTTTAAAGGTCTGCCGTTGTCCTTTTATGGATAATTCAGCAAACAGGGTTAAAAATTTCCCCTCTGTTTTTTTGGTCATTGTTTCCCAAATTTTAAGGGGCGTTTGTTTGCTTCTTACGTGCGCAGCACCATAAAAGAAGGGGGTTCTGTCAAGGCTTTTGGACGGAAATGGGGAGGCTCCGCGACGTGGTAAAATCCTAGGATTTTCAAGGAAGCGGAAACCCTATTTCTGGGCAAAACCTGTCTTGGCCTTGACAGGTTCAATGAGGGCCATAGGAATTCCATCTGACCCATTGACAAGGGAGTGTACGGGAAGTTAAGCGACCGAGGGCGATGGTGTCCTGATGGGAAGTCCTTGGGCCCTGCCCTGTTTTTCGATGCCCCGAAAAACAACAAGGGCTTCTTTTATTATGGACCCTTAAAATTTGTTCGGCGGACGGACAGATTTGCGGCCTTACAAGGCAAAGCCCCAAGAAGGGCTTGCAAAGGAAGGACCCACCAAAAATCCGTTTGTACGACTTCCATATTGGCCAAATGACAATACATCAACTATTGCGATAGTAATTGGTCAGTAATCCTAGAACTTGGTTACTTTTTAGTTTTTCTGGAACAGCTCTCCCTGATCGTTAGGGGAAGGTCCGCTCAACTTGGGCATTGAAGTTTTCATGCTATCCTTTAAGGTTTGTCTTCGTTTCTCATAGATCCAGACCCTTAACCTTTTCAAAAGACCCATCTCATATTCGGACAGTTGTTGGGGAGCCACTTCCTCCATGGCCTCGATTTGTCCATCCTTCTTAAAGGTCTTGGCATACTGCATCCCACACCAGGTATAGATGTTCACCCATTCACTGGGCATGGGAAATTCAAAGGTCCTGGGCATCATAGAGGCCACAACCTCGGTCAAGGAGGACATGTGTTCTCCACGCATCTGGGTCAACATTCGGGCCATGGTAATATTGTTTAAAAGGTCTTTGGGCACGGCATCCTACCATTGTGATGGATACACAATGATGGGACTTTGCAATAGGTCCATAACGTCAAGGACAAAATCGGATTTGGCCTTTTTAAAAGACTTGGGGACTAGGTTTTGAGCTGGTGTTTTCGCTGGCTCCAGTTCAAAGCCAAAATCCAGTTGCACTACGTTTTGTTTTTCCATGATCTGCGTTTTAAATTAAGTAATAGTGGCAGACCAGTAAACGCAAGGTGAAATTTTAGAGTGGGAAGGAAACGGAATCATTACTTAGCCGTAAGAAATAATATTGTTGGAACAGATAGAGTTCTAACCTTAAATCAACAGTTCCACTTACTGCATTAGCTTTAGAAACTGAATAGAGGAAATCCACTGTTTATATTAAGTACGGTAAGTAATTTGAGCCTAAGCCAGAGAGCATTAAGGGCATAACCCACTAACGATTTAAGCCGCTCAAGGGGAACATCAAAAATATTTTTAATGAGAATGTATGGAATCGACCTGTCCAAAGATAAATTTGACGTAAGCTATGTTGTTGCAGGTGAAGAGAAAAAGAGGATTGTCAGAAATGACTTTAAAGGTATCTGCAACTTTTTGAAACAAGTGGAAGATAGTTGCATCCTGATAGCTGAACATCCTGGAAGCTATGGTGACCTGATGGTTCATCTCTGTTACCATTACCAAATTAAAATAGCATTGGTCCCTGGCTACAACATAAAGCACAGCTTGGGGTTGCAACGGGGAAAGAGCGATTCAAAGGACGCATACCGTATCAGGAAATATGGTGAGAGGTTCGTGGAAGAATTACGCTTTATGGAACCAAGGTCGGAATCGGTCAAAGAACTTAAGGAACTTTACAGTTTGTGGGAACAGTTGTCAAAGAGCAGGACATCACTTTTGTTGGGACAGAAAACAAGAAAGCACAGTCCTTCCCATAGCATTATGGCCCATAGAAGCTATCAGAGAGCGATAGCTTATCTGGAAAATGAAATTGATGCCATCGAAAAGGAAATTGAAAAAATCGTTCAGAACGATTCCGATTTAAATGATAACTACAAGCTTATTACCAGTATCAAAGGTATTGGTACTGTAATTGCAAACAATCTGATCATCAAAACGGAAAATTTCAAAGGTATCAATACAGCCAAAAAGGCTGCTGCCTTTGCCGGGGTATGCCCGTATCCCAATTCGTCCGGGAAAATATCTATGACGTCCAAGACCAGCCATATGGCCGACAAAAAGCTGAAATCTCTGTTGTTCCTTGCTGCCAAGAAAGCCGTGACACACAATAAAGAGTATAGTCTATATGCAGAACGAAAAAAACTGGAGGGAAAACCCTATTTCTTGATTATGAACAATGTATCCAATAAAATGCTCAGAACTGTCTATGGTGTAATCCAGAGTCGAAAACCATATGACATGAACCATATTTGTAATGACCCAAGGCAATTGAACTGAAATATTCAGGATTTTATTTGGTTTTTAATAGAGTATATAAACAGTGACAAGTTGGAACGGCTTTATGCCGTCCCTTGTCCGAGTAAAGATTGCGAGCTTAACTTTCGGGAATATTGGTAAGAAAAAATATATCTGATTAGATTTTTGGAAGTTTCTGGGTTAAATCCCATATCAGTATTTTGTCCAGGATATGATACTTCTTCAGCGACTTCAAAGTTTTTAATAGAATAAAACCAACTAAATACCATTTCTCCAATACTTTTATTGCAATAGCATATTTCTGACAGTGCCAGTTAAACTTGAATTTTGAAGCTTAAATTCTTTTCGAATCGTATCAATTTCGTGTATTTTCGTATCATAACGTATCATTTATACTATATCCATTATCGTATCAATTTCGTATATAATCGTATCATAACGTATCATATATAAATTGATTTTCTTAGTTTTGTAGGCATGAACAACGTACATACACTTAAAGTTTCATTGGATTGGAAACTTTTATCGGTCATCAGTAAAATAGATAGGTTCGATGCTGAATGGACTTTGATTGAAAAGAAGGAAGGCCAAAGCCTGAAACAATTAAAAGCTATCGCCACAGTACGCAGTGTTGGGGCATCTACAAGAATTGAAGGTTCCAAAATGAGCGACGAGGAGGTTGATGTTTTCCTAAAAAATCTGTCCATTGAAAAAATAGAGGATAGGGATACCCAAGAAGTTGCTGGATACTTTGAAGTACTGGACCTCATTTCTGAATCCTTTGCCGATATTGACATTACTGAAAATTCCCTTAAAAATCTACACAACCAACTCTTGAAGTATAGTGAGAAAGACAAATGGCATAAAGGTGATTACAAACAACACAGCAATAGCGTGGAAGCAACCTTTCCTGGTGGCGCAAAACAAATCATTTTTGAAACCACACCACCAGGTATTGAGACTGAAGATGCGGTACGGAAATTGATCGAATGGTTTAAGGACGATACTGAAATCCACCCACTTGTCAAGTCTGCCATTTTTTGCTATGACTTTGTCAGCATTCATCCCTTTCAGGATGGCAATGGCAGATTAAGCAGGTTACTTTCAACATTACTGCTCCTAAAGTATGGTTATAAATGGATCCAATATGTAAGTTTTGAACATGAGATAGAACATAGAAAAGCGGAGTATTATCAGGAATTAAGAAAATGTCAGGCACAAAGACCTAATGAGGATGTAACCACTTGGTTATATTTCTTCTTTGACGCCTTATTGAACATACAACAACAATTGATGGACAAGTTGACTGTTGAAGGTGTTGAATCCAGCTTGTCACCAAAAGAAAAATCCATTCTCGTTTTTATTACAGACCATCCCGGAACAAAATCAGGAGAAATTGCAAAAAAACTTGACATACCTAATCCAACAGTGAAAAGAATATTATCCGAATTAGTAGACAAAAATCTTATCGAAAAATTTGGATCAGGTCCAGGTACCAATTATAGCCTAAAATAGTCGGTTAATTTGGTTCATTTAACTTCTGAACTGGACATTCTTCAAAATATAGGATGTACAATTGCCGCAATAAGTCAGGGATAGAATATCTTTGCCGCTACTTTTACCCAAATCAATTGGGTACCCTAAAAAACTATAGTTTCGTACTATCCCATGGATTGAATCGAAACCCTACAAAAAAGTGATATGCAAATTTTGTCAATATTTGCGACATTTTTTAATGCTATTTCTTGACATGATGTAAAATATTATTTACAATTACATCTAAACATGTAAAAAGTATTTTACGTTATTAAAAACCACACAATTAATTACATTAAAATAGTATCAAGCATCACTATCCATTGAAAACTTCCTCAATAGAGCCATAAATTTCCATTCTTTAAAGTTGAACCCATATTTTCCAAAAAACCTTATCCAAATTCTATACTTCCATTAGATAAATAAGATTGCCCATTATCTAAGTACAAACTTACCCCCCCAGCATTTCTCTCGACCTCTTTACTTTTAAAACGAATCGAAAGATTATCGATATCCTCAATTATCTTGGACTCCACTACCCTGGTGTAAATTTGTGCAGTGGAAAGTTTGGTATGTCTCAGGAGTTTGGACACCGTTTCAATGGGGACATTAATTGGAGAGCATCACTGTAGTTGCAAAAGTATGTCTGGCCACATGGAAGGTCAGGTTTTTATCAATACCACATTCATTTGAAATTTCCTTTAGATAGGCATTGGTCTTTTGGTTCGAACTGATGGGGAAAAACCCTTCATTTGGGCCACCCAGCTCATATTTTTCCAAGATCGCCCGTGCCTGGGGGATCAGTCGTCAAGTATGAACAGGTCCTGCTTTTCAAGTTTGGCTATGGTGCCTTTGGCACATTTCTGCCAACGGTTTTGTGGATGAGCAGTAGCAGATTTATGCAGCCACTTTTAGGTTTACTATGTATTTTAATTTAATGATAGAGCAGTTCAGGTTAGAACCCAAACCACTACTTCTTATACACATTGTTGGATGCCGTTTTCTATTTTTCTGAAATTTTTTCTGCAAATCCAAGTATGTAACCGTTATTGTCCTTTAGGTAAAATTCACGCATTCCGTACCAAGCTGTTTTCAGCTCGGTCGGGTTCAAGCCTTTGCCCTTTATTAGCTCGTAAAAACCGTCAATTCCGTCAACTTCAATATAGAAGGAAACACTGGCTGCTATAGGAAGTTCCTTTGCAAAAAGTACATCTCTTTTGAAACTTTCCGTTCTTTGAAACATAATTTCCACATTGTCTTTGTTTACCAAAGCATAGACATATTCTTTATCATTAGCAAATGATTGTTCAATTCCGTCCTGTGTTTCGGGCACTGCCATTATTAATGAAAACCCTAAAGCTGTTTGATAAAATTCTACAGTTTTTCTAATGTTTTTTACTTCAAAATTGGGCGTTAATTTGTTTGCTTTCATTTCTCTGTTTTTTAATTGAATGGACAAATTTACGTTGCCTGAATGGTGGTCAATTGTAAAAATCGGTCGTTTTTGTTCAAGTACAGATTTGTTGGTGTCGACCCTGTTATTTGCTTTACTTGCTTGATAAAATGAGCTTGGTCGTAATAATTATTCTCAGGAAAAAGTTTGCCGCTCGCAATGTGTTTTAGCGAAGAATGGCATTTTAGGATATTGCAAAATATTTTGAGCGAAAAACCGAAACGACTGTTAAAATATCTGTTGATTTGTCGACTGCTCCAAAAAACACTTTCCGAAAGCTCTTGAACAGAAATTTCGCCTTTTCGTTCATAAAGAATCTTGAAAAGCTCAAATTTTCTGTTGTCGATTTCTTTCAGGTTTTTAAGTCCGCATTGAAGTTTCTCGTTTATCGAATCCGTAAATTTCTCAAAATCGTAAAAGTCAAAATTTTCGAAGCCAAACAGAGTTAATGGTAGTTCAGTCTTTGTGTTTTTAATTTCTTTGATTGACTGTTTAAAAACATACTCGGCAGAAATCAGTTTGAAGCGAACACCAATCAGTTTGGTGTTTTTTGGTATGGAAATTTTGATTTGTTTTGTCCAAACCCCTGTCAGTGAAACGTTGGTTATTTGTCCATTTTTGATTTCAAATATCAGGTCGAAAAATCCGTCTGGAAGTATTTCGTGGTTACATTCATTTTCGCAAGTTTCAAACTCCCAAAAGCTCTTTATGAAGTTGGAAATAAATCCTTTGTTATGTTTTTCTTGGTAGTTCACTCGTTTTTTCAAATGGCACACAACCACCCATGGTTAAAGCGAGTGGTTAAAAATGATTTCATCTTGTTCCCTCGTGGAGCCTTTAGCCATTTGCGCTTAACCGGAGTTGGCAGATGTCTGTTTCTTGGTTGTGATCCACGGCGGATTGGTTACAGGGTTTGAATTTACGAAAAGTTGGATTGGGTTCAGTGCAGGTGTTTGTATGCATGGGAGGGAGGAATGAGCAAACAAGACAACGTTTTGGTCCTCAAAAAGTTTTAGTTGCGGTGCCATTGGCACACTTCTGCCAACTATTGGATATCCGAATAACACCGGATACCCTATTAATGAATATTAAAAATTAGTACTTTTTATTTCTAAATCGACATATTCACAATGGATTAAAGTAATAAAGTGATGAAAGCTTTTGTACCATATAAATTATTAGGATTATAATTAAAGAACAAGTTTGTTATGGTAACTATCTTGAAAAAGCTGGATATGGAATACCACCCTACCGGTTGGTTAAAATTGAGGCTGGAAAAAGAATCACTTAACAATTTAACAACAACTTTCTGAATTAAAATCAGCGGTGGCTCAAACCACTAGTTTTAAATTATTCTCTGTATACAATCATTCCAGTTTGGTCTATCATATTATCAATATTTTCAAATTTTTGACACAAATTTTATAAGTTTGCTTAATGTCTCAACAAAAGAACATACTTAACCTTAAGTCCCTTAGCATCGATCACGATAGTCCAGTACCCCTGCATCTACAGGTTGAGGAAATCCTTCGTGATATGATAAACGACCCAGATTACCAAAATGGCAAGTTTTTACCTAAGGAAGTTGACCTATCCAAACGACTTGGGATTTCCAGGAATACCATTCGGCAGGCCACCAATAGGTTGGTTCAAGAAAAGCTGTTGATAAGAAAAAAAGGGGTTGGCACCAAAGTGGCAAAAAAGCAGGTCGAAACCAAGCTATCCAATTGGGTTAGTTTTAGCCAAGAAATGCACGCTCAAGGGATTAACTTTAGAAATTACGAAATCAAGGTTTCCCAAATCAAAGTAAGCGCGGAAGTTTCGGAACAATTGGAAGTAAAGGAGGGGCAGGAACTTTTCAGATTAGAAAGACTTCGTGGTTTGGACAACGGTCCTTTTGTATACTTCGTGAGTTATTTTCACCCAAGAATAGGCATTACAGGAAATGAGGATTTTGAACGTCATCTCTACGATATCTTGGAACATGAATATCATACCATCCCTGTTCTTTCCAGAGAACAAATAAGCGCTATTTTAGCCAATAAGTTTCTTGCGGAGAAATTGGGAGTTCCGGTAAATTCGGCCATTCTACAAAGAAAACGGGTAGTCTACGACCCTGGCAATAGACCTATAGAATACAACATAGGTTATTACCGGGCCGATCAATTCACTTATAGTATAGACATTAAACGTTAAGCCACTATTCCAAAGAGATTTCAAGGAACCGTGGTCTGTATAGATTGGGGTCCTTTAAAATATCTGCCCAAAAATCAAATGAATTCACATTATAGCTTGCTAAAAGAGTACTAGGTTCAGATAGGTGCGGGTAAGCCTTGGCGTTATATGTGAAATAGGTTTTATGGGTATCATTCTCAGTGGTCAAATACACTATTTCAGGCTCCTCAAATGGCCCAACGAGGGACTCGCCAATTTGTATGGCCACCTCAGGTCCCATGGTAAAACGTTGGTAGGTCAATACAATTCTGCCATCAGATAAAGGGGATACGCTCATTTCATTGGAAACATCCTTGGCTATCATAGTCGCTTCTTCCATTTCTGTCACCCAATCTTGACCGTTCCAAAATTTCCAATAATCAAACTTTGTCAAATACTCGGGCAATACCCTTGCGACCAACAGGCCCTTGGTACCTTCCTCGTTGGACACCGCATATGTATAGATATGGCCATCGGGGTCTGGAGCTCCCGCTGATTCCGTGTTCACATAAATGGCACTGCCAAATGAAGTTTGGGTTGCTGAATCAAAAAATGGAGTCTCCAATTGGGTATGATCTAAATACGGAGGGGTACTGTTCTTGGGTATTTGCAATAGATTTACTCCAACTTGTTCAAAATTAAAACCTCCTATACCCGTGGTATCCTTTTCCCGAACCGGGTAAGCAAAAACATAAAGGTTTTCATCCCCCTCTGTGTTTACAAATCCATCTCCCAACCAATAATAATCATGTGGTCTGGAGTTTGGTGTGTTGGGCTCAAAAAGTGCTTTGGCCTGTTGACCCTCGCTTTCCTTCCAATGGAACGTAATATTATCTGCATTTGGTTCTTTGCCTTTCAGGATTCCCACGGAGTTATTGATCATTAAAAAATCTTCCGGCTGTAAGCTTTGCCCATCATGATGCCCGATCATGGTGTCCCCAAAAGTAAAAAGTGTGACCGTGCTATCTGTTGCGGCAACAAATTCTTTGCCATCCATAGGAATTCCAAAAATGCCATCTCCCCCAAACCATCCTTCATTTTTAATAAAGAGCTGGCTCCATTTAGGGGATGTTACAGCAACAATAGTCTCTGGTTCCTCATTATTATCCGCTATTGGTGTTTCTTTTGTTTTGTCTTTGCAGCCTACACTCGTCATGACAATTGACAAAATACTTACCCTAATTGTCATTCCATTTATACAGTTTTTCATATGTTTTTTTTTAAGTCCAGTACTCGTTTACTTATATTTTACTTTTATAAATCTAGGGTGATATATACTCGCGTCTTTTTGAATATCTTCCCAAAAGTTTAGCGTAATTGTATTGTAACTGATCAACAGTTCCCCGGGTTTTGATAAATGATAATGCGCTTTTGCGTTGTACGGGAAAAGTCCTTTTTCCTTGTATTCCGGGCAAGTATACACCTCATGGATTTCACCAAAGGGCCCCACAGGACTTGTCCCCACACGTATACCTACCTTATCGGAAAGGCCCAAAACCGTAAACGTGAGTAAAAAATTGCCGTCTTCTGTTGGAGTTACGCTGAGTTCGTTGGAAACCGCATTTGTTATTTCCGCGACCTCTTCCTTTTGCACCACCCATTCCCTACCGTTCCAGAAACGCCATTGGTCAACATTTTCAACATTTTCAGGTAGTACCCTTGCGGCTATCAAGGACTTTTGCCGTTCCATGATACCATAGATGTAAACATATCCATCTGGGTTTGGGGCATTGGCTTGTTTAGTGTTCACGAAAAGTCCGCTACCGAAATATACCCGCCCTTCTGTTGGGTGTACAAACCCTAAATCGGTTGCGATTTGAGTTGACTTGGAGATTCCCTCTTTGGTAGGGTCATCAACTTTCAACAATGTTATGTTGGTCTGTTCAAAATCAAAAACATTAGGACCGGTTTTATGTACATGATAGGCAAATAGGTAGAGCGCATTGTCCTTATGATGGTTTATAAACCCATCCCCCAACCAGAAATACTCATTGGCTTTGGCATTTCTATTATTTGGAACAAAATAGGATGTTGGCTTCCCATCACAATCCAAATTGTACTCAAAATCAATGGCCGATTTCTTTGGTTCCTGCCCCTTCATCCATGCGGTGGTATTGTTCACCATAACATTACCTGGGTTTGGCACATTGTTTACAACCTCCCCAATATAGGTGTCGCTAAAAATAAAGAGGGTCTCTTTTTCTCCATCTCCTTGATTTTCCACACCATCTAAAGGAATGGTAAATATCCCATCTGCCCCAAACCAACCCGAGGTACGCTCCATTAACGCTGTCCATTCGGGGGCCGGCACTGCCTGAAAGTCATATGAACCGATATCCTGCACCGACTTTTCTTGCGCCGAAATCTGATTAGTGGACAAAAATAATACAATTAGAAAGCTTCCTATTTTATATTTAAAATGCATGGGGATCGTATTGATATGTTTTCTTGGAAGTGCCCAACTCAAAATTATCGGTTCGGAAAGGAAACGCGGGCAGTCCTTCTGCATTTGTCAAGTCCAATTGTCCGGGATTATCAGACCAAGCGTACCTTACATACTTTGGATTTTTGATATTTTCATGGTACACCTTTACCGTGTTCGTAGTTACCAACTCTGCTTTAGCCCATTTGAACTCGCCATTCTTCCCAGCTATGGCAAAGCCCCTTAAATAGCCATACCTGTCCTTACTAACCAATTTACCTCCATGGGTCTCAAACTCGACCAAAATGGATGTATCGTTTAGACTATGGGATTTGTAAACAGGGCCTTTTTTAAGTATGTCCCCATAATTGTAATGTTTGGCCAACAATGCCAATCTTCTTCCTACTTCTTTTTTATTATAAGGGTGGATGTCATTGGCCTCACCAATATCTATGGCAGTAACAATGTCAACATTTTCTAAAGCAGTAGCTTTCATTTGGGACTCGCGGAGTTCTGCCCAGTTACTATTTGTAGGTGTCTTATCCTCTTGTCGGTAATTGGCCAATTGAACTACCAAAAAAGACATTTTGGGATGGTTCCATTTTTCTCGCCAATCTTGGATCATAGCTGGCAGCAAAGAACCATATTCCACTGCTCTGGACGCATTGGATTCTCCTTGATACCAAATTACCCCTGCTATGGGCAATTTATGTAAAGGAGCTATACTGGCATTGTACAAGAGCATGGGGTGCGAGAATGGACTGCCATTGGACACTTCAGGTTGCGGAAACCGATTACTGTCTATACTCACTCCTTTTTTGTACTTCCAAGTTCCGTTGAGGATGGAATTGCCCCAAAAGGCATTGGTGTAGATTCCTCCCTTCCCGCCAACATCAAAAACACGTACGGTGAGTATATTTCCCTTTTCCCGAAGAATGTCTTTGGATGCGGAATAATTCCTGAAATTACTTTTCCCAAAGGACTCCCCTATTTGCACCCCGTTGACCCAAACCCTGTCGTAGTCATCAATTTGGTTGAGTACTATGTTGAAATCACTTTCCATTTGAACGGAGTCCAAATCAAAGGTTCGCTTAAACCACATGCTGCCGTCATGTGAAGCGTACCCAAAATCATTCCAGAAAGCGGGCAAGGTACATTCTTCCCAATTGGAATAATCATACCCTTCCTCGTACCATTTTCCCTCAATTCCAGGTCCTTTTAAATAATATTTATCATCCCATTTCTTTCTGAACTTTTCAAATTCAGTATCCAGGGTTTTAAAACTTTTGTTGATTTTACCCACCTTCTGTGTAACCTCATCAAACTGCGGAAATGTCTTGAGAACGTCCATACCCATCCAGGTTTCTATGGCCGTAGCTCCCAAATTACTACTGATGAGACCTATGGGAACTTCTTGTTCCCTAGCTAGGTTTTTCCCGAAAAAGTATCCAACGGCGCTAAAGTTCCGGGCGGTTTCCTTGGACACTTCCTGCCATACGGCATTGGGTACATCCTTTCTTGGAAGATAATCCCGGTCTACCCATACCGAGCACAACCGAAGGTTGGGAGAATCATAGTTGTCATCCGGGGTTTCCTTATACCGCAGCATGTTCAGGGTGTACTGCATATTGGATTGCCCTGCACATAACCATAGGTCACCGACCAATAGGTTGTCCAATGTCAATTCCCTCCCTTGATCATCTTCAATTTGGAGAACGAAAGGTCCTCCGGCAGCCATGGGTTGCAGATTCACTTTCCAAACTCCATTTTTATCCGCTTTTGCCGTATGGCTTTGACTTCCAATGGTAATGGTCAATGTAGTCCTTGGCTCTGCCTTCCCTTCAAGAGGAATTTGCTTATTCCTTGGCACTACCATATGGGAAGAAAAAATGGGAGGCAACTCTATCTGCCCGCACACCAACATGGGTACAAGTACTATAAAGGAACATAAGAGCTTTAAAGCTATTTTCTTCATGATTAGATTTATTTTTTCCATCCCATTTCAATTTCTTCCAAGGTCTTGCCCTTGGTCTCTGGAATCATCCTATACGTAAACACCCATAGGAAAATGGCATTTAACATAAACAACCAAAATGTATAGGAGGATCCAAGGTCACTCAATAATACGGGAGTGAATTGTGATATTAGCATAACCCCTACCCATAAGACCATTATACATATGGACATGGCCGCTCCCCGTACTTTTGTTGGAAAAATTTCAGAAATCAACACCCACGGAATAGGTCCTAAGGAAGAGGCAAAGCAAGCCACAAATCCCAAGATGAAAATCAGCAGCCAAGGTCCTTCAAGGGCATCGAAATGATATAAGGACCCAATGACCAACAGGCAAACGATCATTCCCAAAATTCCCCATAACAATAGTTTTTTCCGACCTGCCTTATCAATATACTTAATGGCCACAAAGGTGAAGATTGAATTGATCACTCCTATCAGAACGGTCTGCATAAGGGCTGAATCCACACCAAAACCAGCAGATTTCAATATTTCAGGGGCGTAATACATGATGGCGTTGATACCTGTAATCTGTGAAAAAAGAGCCAATACCACCCCAATAATGATTGCAGTACGGAACCCTTTTTCAAAGAGTTCGGATAATTTGCCTTTTTCTTGCTGCAACGCTTTTTGGATGCCTTGATGGATTTCTGTGGCTTTCTCCTTCGGATTCAGTTTTTCCAGAATGTGAAGGGCCGCCGCATTGTTCCCGTTCTTGGATAACCACCGAGGGCTCTCGGGAACCAAGAACAGGGCACCCAAAAACAATAGGGCTGGCAAAGCCTCTGACCCCAACATATAACGCCATCCATATGCAATGTTCCAAGCTTCATCCCCTGCCTGTGCCACCAAATAATTGCAGAAATACACAATAATTATCCCCAACACTATCCCTAATTGATATAGGGAGACCAGAGACCCTCTTTTTTCCGCCGGAGAAATCTCAGATATATACAATGGCGAAAGCATGGAAGCAGCGCCAACACCTACACCCCCAATAATCCGCGCAATGACCAAAAGTGTAAAACTTGGGGCCAACATACAACCAATGGCCGATATGGCGAACAGCAAAGCTGTTATGATCAGGGCCTTTTTCCGGCCGATCCGGTCGGCCACATACCCAGCGGTCAGCGCGCCTAAGATGCAACCCAAAATGGCACTGGATACGGCCCAACCTTTTAGTGAAGGGGTCAAGGAAAACTTGGTTTCCATAAAACCAATGGCTCCCGAAATCACGGCTGTGTCGTAACCAAACAAAAATCCCCCCAATGCTCCAATGGCGGTAATCTTAAAAAGGTAGCTGTTCTTTTGTGCTTCCATGCTTTTATCAATGATTAAAATCCGGTTTTACAGAATTCTGGTTTTACATTGGATTGGATCACTTTTGCCTCTCCCTCACCCAAATTTTCAATCTTGTAACGTCCTACCGCGGCAGGGACCACAAAGGTTTCGGCGTAGTGGATGTCCATACTCCTGTTTTTAGCCACCACCCGTATTTTAGTGCCTTCCACCAAATTGAGGATGTGGCATTGTTCTTCTGTATCAATGATCATTTCGTCAGTGAACTCAAATCTATGGATTTCATAAAAATGCTTTGGGTGGGTGGGTAACTTTACCTTCTTCCAATGATTACCGGATTGTACCACTCGTGGTTTGGAAATGTATTCTGCTTCTACCCTATCTCCCTGACATTCCATATTCAGGTTGGCCACACCGCGTTCAATATTCAATGGCCTTGGTTTTCCATCCAGGTCCATGCGCATCCAATCATACATCTTAAACGTAAAGATGTAAGGAGTACTGCTAATTTCCAAAACCAAGTTCCCTATACCGGAACAATGCACGGTTCCATTTGGAATAAGAAAAAGGTCATGTTTTTTGGCATCGAACGTTTGCACATAATTCTCCACCGGCATGGGCTTTGCTTGGGCATGGCTCTGCTCCAAGGCCTCTTGGAATTCCTCTTTTTGCACCCCTTCCTTAAAGCCGAGATACACCTGGGCACCGGCGTCGGCATCCAAAATATAATAGGTTTCATCTTGGGTAAAGTTTTCCCCAAAATTTTCCCGCATGTATTCCAAGGTGGGATGGCATTGTACGGATAGGTTCTGTCCATTCACGGTATCCAGATAATCGAACCGTATGGGAAAATCCGTTCCAAAAATATCTGCAGCTTTGCCCAAAATGGCCTGATTATCCTGGAACATCAAAAAATCAAAGGAAACCTCCAACCGTGCACCGTTCTTTGAAATCACAATCCCATTTTCTGGTGCAATGAGTTCAAAAGACCATGCATAGTTGGGCACATTCTGTGCCAAGCCATCAAATTTTTCCTTCATCCAATCCCCTCCCCAAATCCCGGGTGAGAACCAAGGTCTTGGCCTAAAGGCATGGGCAGACATTTCCTGAAGTGCTGTTCGCAAGGTATCTCCCGAACACCATGAGACATCACCTTCAAACTGCCCGTCCACAACATAGTCCATATCCTTCAGCAATTGGTATTTATGTCTGTTCAAGACTGGCCAATCAATAAAGTACATGCGCTTGTATTGATGTTTTTTATCAGCCACCATAATATTGCCCAAATTGGTAACCTGCCCTGCCCTGGAACGAAATTGTATCTCATTTTTTGGAATATCCATATAAATCACGGTTCCTTTCCAACCACTCAAGGCTGCCCCAGGCCCATAGATAATATTTAGGACACCCTCCTCCGGTTTGATGGATTGCAATTTTTCCTTATCGAAAAAATCCTTTAAATCTCCGGGAAATATCTTTCCAAAAACAGGGTCGTCGCCTCCCAAATAGGGAGCCACCATCTCTTCTATGACCGAAACCTCCTTGTACGCAGAAGCCATAGCATAATTGATATGCTTTACATTTCTTTTTTGGAGTTCACTGGACAAACGGGCCATAAATTCTTCCCAGTATCCCCCCATATAACCGTCTATGAGAACACATCCTGTTTTGGGAAGTTCATCCACGAGGCTCTCCACGCCCATGGAAACAGTCCCCGTAGAAATCTCAAAAGAGGGGTACACCATATAGCCTTCACCTGTTCTTGACCCATCTGCCTGCATTGGCATCACATACTGCTCCGTGTTTCTTTTTGTGCTCAATTTATTCTGTTTAATGGTTAAATGTATGACGGCACCTAAAATGGCCGCATGGGCCGTGCCTTTTGTAATATGAATATTGGGGAGGACGGGGAAACAAGCTTCAAAAGCTTCGTTGAAAAGGTGATAGCTCTTGGATATGCTTCCTCCAATAACAAGGGCATCTGGTTTGAACACTTCCGAAAGAGAAGTCATTACTTCACCCAAATGCTGTCCGTATTGTTCAAAAATTTCCTTGGCCTTTTCCAAAGTTTCCGCATGCTCGGCAATTTCCTTCACATTGCCCACAGTGATGCCCGTGGTCTTGGTAAAAGTTTCCAAAAACCATTGGGTGGAAATCCAATCCTCCACTCTCTTGTTTTTAAAGGGAAGGTTATAAATATTGCCTTCATTGGGTATGTTGGCATGTTCGGTGACCACATTTCCATCAATGACAAAGCCCGAGCCTATTCCGGTTCCCAAGGTTACCCCCAAAACCTTTCCCTTATCGAGATTGTTGGTATAGGTCTCCCCTAGAACAAAACTGTCCGCATCGTTGATAAAGGCAATACTTTCTGGAGAGGGCAAGGCATCCTGTAAGTGAGTCCACAGAAAGAGTTTCAGGTTGACCCCAAACAGTGCGTCGTATTTGTTGAGTCCACGGATATGGGAAACCCCATTGGCATAGTCAAATGGACCGGGTACGGACAGACCAATGCCCTTTATGGGTTTTTTGAACTTTTGAATGGAATCCCTTATGGCAGAAAGCAATTGGTCCAAAAAATCCTGAGCCGGTAGATTACCGTCCACAGGATAACGTTCCACCGTTTCCATGAGCAATCCCATTTGCGATGCATCCACCATACCAAGGGCAAAATGGCTACCTCCTATATCAATCCCCAGATAATATTTGTTTTGGTCCTGCATGGACTTTACTTCTGTTTTGTGTTAAACTTAATCTTGGCATTCTTGGGCAATTGCACCTTTCTGGTGGATTGGGACAAATACCCCTCGCCATTATAGAATTCCATTTTTCGTTGTTTTCCATTTTCCAAGGTGATGATGCCCGATTGCGCATCCTGTGTGACCATTATCATGTTTTCCAAACCTTGGTTTATTCGATGTATCTTAAGGCTATCATTGTTGATGGAAGAAACCAACAGTTCCCCCTCTTTCCCCAGTAACCGGACCAAGGCACGGGCATTCCCATTGACCATAAAACCGGTATTTTTATGATTCTTCGGTTTGAAGTTTCCCGTACCATCCCCTTTTAGGACAAGTCCCAAAAAGGCATCGTTCTGTCCATAGCCCACCTCGTACTCGTAAAAGTTGCCTATAAGGATGACGTCCAAGTTCCCATCCAAGTCCACATCTGTGATGGTAGTTCCCATAATTGGCGCCCATTGGGCCTCCGTGGGCAAGGGCTTTACATTGAACTTGCCCCCTCCTTTGTTTTCAATATATAGGCTCTCCAAATTTTCCACGGTTCTCTTGATAGGGTTATCGGCCATATTGTTCAAAAGGAGGTCCTCAATCTGGACATCGGCATAGGAACGATAATTTTTATATCTACTTTTAATGGAAACCATTTGTTCTGCCAATAAATCCCTTGATGCCAGCGGGTAGCTCATCATAGCCCCATCGGGACTTAGACCATATTGCGTGATCAAGGGGTCCACTCTGCCATCCTTGTCAAAATCCCCAACATGCAGTTCCATGGGATATTCCCCTGATGCCATATACACGCTATTGGTTCCTTGGTTCCCGACGATATAGTCCATATCCCCGTCATTGTCAAAATCCCCGCCATTGACGCTGTTCCACCAACCCGATGAATTGGGTAATACAGCTTTTTCAAAACTTCCTTTTTGATTCTTGTACAGGGTTACCGGCATCCATTTCCCCACAACCACTAAATCTACCCAACCATCATTGTCCACATCGGTCCAAAGGGCCGCGGTAACCATTCCCAATTCATGTTCGCCCAATTTTGAGCGGGTGACATCGGTGAACCTCCCTTGGTTGTTTTCCAATACATAGCTTTTAGGTGACACCCCATAGCTTCCGGGAACAACCATTCCGCCTACAAAAAGGTCCAAATCCCCATCTTGGTCATAATCAGAAGCAATTACACAACCCCCACTCGTGTTCATGGTGGGCAAAGCATTTTCGGCCATGGTTAAATTCCCATGACCATCGTTTATATACAATCTATCCTGATAATGTCCTGGCTTCATCAGCGAGAATTCGGACCCTCCACTGACCACATATAAGTCATTGTCCCCATCGCCGTCCGCATCAAACCATATGGCCCCAACATCTTCATGCTCGGTAGTACCTTCAAAAATTTTGTTTTCAAAGCGGCCATCTTTGGCTTGGATATACAGCTGACCTGAAAAACCATGCGAGCCTCCAATGAAAAGGTCATCCAAACCATCACCATTGGCATCAGCAACCGCAAGGGAAGGTCCATTGCTGGAAAATTTTTGTGGAATGAGCGGCTCTATATCAAAATCAGAAAAAGGGATTTCCTGATGTTCAAAAGGAATAATCTTATCAACCTTGGAAAACATTTGATTTTTTTCAACCGTACGAATCCGCTCAGATACCTCAGAAGCACCGGAATACTCTAGTGTCAATGTAGTGCCCATCCCACCATTGGAATAGGTCTTTCCTTTTCCATCTGGCCAAACCACGATAAGGCTGTCCATTTTTTGATCCTTCTGAAATGCAAAATACAGTGAGGGTGCAACACTGGATTGAAAACCTCTGGTGGTATAGTTCTCTGAAAACTGAACCGCACTCCCAGTATAGGCCCATACTTTTGCCCCTATCCCATTTGGATTGGTCTTTGGTCCTTTAAAAATGAGTTTTAGGGAATGACCTCCATTATTTTTACGGTGGGAAGAGGTGTTCTCCAGTACACTGGCTTTATCATTGATGTTGTTAGTGACAATGTCAAGGTCTCCATCATTGTCCAGATCTGCGTACACCGCCCCATTTGAAAAACTAGGGGATTCAGGGGCCCATGTAGATGAAGTGTTCATGAACTTCAACCCGCCATTGTTCTTATAAAAATAGTTTTGGAGCTTTACCTCGGGCAGTTTGTTGATACTGGCCAAGTATATACTGTCCGCTTCCTCCCTGGTCCTAAACTTGAATTGCTTTCTGCGATACACAATGAAATCCAAATCGGTCATATCCTTGAGGTAGCCCGTAGTGATGAACATATCCTTTAGACCATCGCAGTCATAATCAGCCATCAATCCTCCCCAACTCCAGTCCGTACTGCTAATACCCATAAGTTGGCCCACCTCACTGAACGGGGCCTGGCCTCCATTGTTCAATTGGAAGGTGTTCCGCATGTATTGGGGTTGATAGCCTACACTTTTGCTGAATTCAAAAAGGTTGTGGTTGGGTTTGTTCAGCATCAGTTTCCTACGACGATTATCCGAAGGCAGCATATCCAATACCAAAACATCGGTAAGACCGTCATTGTTGATATCGGCAATGTCATTGCCCATACCATTATGGCTTTGGTGACTGAGAAACTCCTTAGATCTGTCCTTAAAAGTTCCGTCCCCTTGGTTGATATACAGGATATCATTGGAAATAAAATCGTTGGACACGTAAATATCCGGATACCCATCTTGATTAAGGTCGCTTATCCCTACCCCAAGACCAAACCCTTCAATCGTAATACCAGCTTCATCAGAAACATCCGTAAAGACTGGGTGCCCAAATGGACCAACACCATCGTTGCGGTACAGTTTGTCATTGCTTTCGGATTCCCCATTCAGTTTTCGTGGCACAGGATTGTTCATCCCGGTCATTTGGTGCATATGGTTGAGCAGGTACATGTCCAAATCACCATCCTTGTCATAATCCAAAAAAGCGGATTGTGTGGAATACGAAGAATCTGCCAACCCGTATTCCTGGGCCATTTCCTCGAAGGTTCCATCACCTTGGTTAATGTAGAGTAGGTTTTTTCGTTGTTCTGGATCTAAATGTCCAGATCGGGACACATAAATATCCAACCAACCATCTGTATTGATATCCACCATGTTCACCCCAGAAGACCATCCTTTGGACTCCAGACCTGCTTCTTCGGTGATATCCTTGAACCTTAGATTGCCTTGGTTCAGGTATAATTTGTTGGAAACTTGGTTTCCCGTAAAGAAAAGATCGTCCCATCCATCATTATTGATGTCGCCCACCGCAACACCTCCACCATTGAAGTAGTAGATGTAGTTGAGGATATTCAAATCGTCATCCAAGGGAAGGTCATTGGAAAAATGGATTCCAGAGACTTTGGCCGCCACTGGCTGGAAGAGGTATTCCCCCCGCTTTGTACACTCTGTGCACGACGCACCCAAAATCAAGAGTACAAAAGACCAAATCCCAGATGTTACAATCCCTTTTTTCATTGCTCACTCCTTCTGTTGATGGAAGGTTCCTCTTTGCTATACGTTCAATCTTGAATTCCCCAATTGGTATTGGGTTCAGGTCCAAGTTGCAGGATAAGCTCCCCTCCCTTTTGAAAAACATCATGGGTGAACCAAAATGTTTGGAGCGGCTCATTGTTCAACCTTGCCTTTTGGATATAACTGTTCTCTTTACTGTTGTCCAAGGTTTTGATGGTAAACTCTTTTCCTTGGTAATAGCTTGGATTGAGTTTTATGGTTATCTCGTCAAAAACCGGACTGGTAATTTCATATTTAGGGGTGATGGAATTGTTCCCTGTTAAGCTAAAAAGCCCCATGGACATCAAGGCACTTACGCCACTCATCTGACCTTGGTCCTCATCATGGCCTCCGTATCCTTGATCTACAGTTGTTGCTCCATAAGCCTGCTCATTTACCCTTCTCACCCAATATTGTGTGAGCCATGGCTTTTGTACATGGTTAAAAACATGCGCATTGGAACAACCTGGTTGATTGGCATAACTGACGTAGCCATCGGAATACCCAAATACAAAATCTTCGGGAGCGGCTTGCTCAAAGGCAAAGTTGAGCTTATCGGCAAGGGCATCGTTCCCTCCCATAAGCTGTGACAATTTAGATATGCCATGGGAGACCGACCAGGTTCCTTGCCATGCGTTGGATTCTACCCAACCATGACCAGACAACAAATCTGTATGCACCCAATTGCCCGATTTGTCTTTGGGTAACAGTAATTTTGAGTCGGAGTGAAACAATTTGGTCCATCCTTCCGCTCTTTTGGAAAAATAGGCATGATCCTTCGCCCTACCCATTTTCTTTGCCATTTGGGACAGGGACCAATCTTGAAAGGCCCACTCCAATGTTTTGCCAGCATTTTCTGGGCAATACCCATTTTCTATGTAAAACTCTAGGTCTTCCGCAGAGGCGCTCATCATACCTCCGGGCATGTGATTGTTTTTCATGACCTGAAACGCGTGTTTTGGACTTGTTTTTGTCATCAAATCTTTCATGTAGGTGCTCACTAACATATTTGTTGCCGGGTTTCCTGTCATTATATACGAATACCCCCCTGCTATGGCGCCTCTAGGTAGCAACCCACCATTATCTGCATATTGGACCAAGGAGGCCGAAAAATCATCCAAAATTTCGGGCCATGCCAATCCCCAAACAATGTTCAGGTTCCATTGGGTTAGCCAAAGGGCATCAAAATTGTACATATTGAACTTAGACTCCCCATCTTTTCCTTTTGGGAGCGACCTTACTTTTAAATCGGCCTTGGTAAAGTTTCCATGACGTTCTCCTTGGGTATAATCGGGATAATCACCACTAACATCATTAAGGATCCTTCTTCCCAAAAGTATATGCCATAAGTCGGTATAAAACTTTTCACGTTGCTGCTCGGTTCCTCCCTTAACCGCAATTCTACCCAGTTTTTCTTCCCATATTTTGAAGGCATCTTCTTTGTAACGGTCAAAATCCCAATGTGGAGCTTCGGTTTGAAGATTTTTGCGGGCATTTTCCACAGAGGTATATGAAATGGAAATCTTCATTTGAACTTCGTCCCCAGCCTCTACATCATAATTGGCAGCAATTCCCGTAGTCGGCGCATCCCAATAGCTCTGGGTAATTCCGGCAAAAACGACCGAATCTCTACGGGTCATGGTATCGCTCCCCTTTATAGAGTTGATATTGTCGAATCTTTCTTTGTCCTTCCATCCATCCAAGGATTTGAAGGATTTATCAAATTGAATCACAAAAAACACCTTGACCTTTTCCGGACCACCCCAAAACCTACCCGCTGAATCAAAGGAACCTTCCAACTCATTTTGGTTGACCTTGCGAACATCTGCATTGATCATGGTAGAGTTCCCTAGATATCCTCCTAAATTGGTCAAGATACCGGCCTTGTCCGCTTTTGTGTATTTAAACCGATATAAGGTAGTACGCTTGGTACTGGTAAGCTCTGTCCACACATGGTGCTCTTTAAGATATAGGCGTTGATATCCGGGCATGGCTATTTCATCATCATGACTAAAACTCGACTTCCAACCTTGATCTCCCAAAGTAGGTTCTATATTACCAAGTGTGGGCATGATCTGTATTCCGGAAAGACACCAACCATGAATCTGTTCGAACCCCAACACCTCTGTGGAATTATAGTTGTACCCTCCCCCATATTGATTTTTATTTCGAGTCACGGGGGCAGCAGCCACCATTCCCATGGGATGTGCTCCGGGTGTGAAGAAAAAATAACGTCCTTTGGCGGATTCTATAAACGGGTTTACCCAAAACAAAGGGTTTTCGCTATCTGTTGGTGATGCGAACACCTCTATTTCGGAAAGTCCCAGGTTAAGCCCCTCTCCATCGGTTACCTCAAAACGTACCCATTGAACACTCTTGGCAGGAAACTCCACTCTTTTGGCATCGCCATTGTTTGGGATGGTGGTTACCCTAATAACGGAACCATCACTAAACTTAAGGACACCTCCTGCGGTATGTTCGTCCAGACCCGGCCGATCATAAATGACTATGGTGTTAATGCTTCGAGGTCTGTCCCATTCCATTTGAAGCCAAGGCAATAGGTTGGCTCCCCATGCCTTTCGCTCTCCTTTACTGGCCCACTCACCCATACCGTCCAATCGAATTACACCATCAACCAATTTGGAGGCTTCACTTCCCTGTAGTTCTGAGGAAACCTTGAGTGTGGCATAACTTGCAATATTATCCGAAGCAAGCAAGGAAGGGCTTCCAAAGATGATCAAAAATATAAATGTGATCTTAAGGCCTTGAAAAAATGTTTTGTCCATATCAGTACCCAGAGTTCTGTGTCAAATTTTGATTGATATCCCTTTCGCGTTGTGGAATAGGAAGTAAATTATGTCTGGCCGCCACGGGAACCCCGGGCTTGGCCTCGGTAACCTTTTCTTCCAGTTTGCCAAATCGAACCAAATCGAACCAACGATGACCTTCCCACGTCAGCTCTTTTTTGCGTTCTTCCAATATAGCTTCCTTAAAAGCTTCGTAACCCATGGTCGATAGATCGGGAAGTACATTGCGTTCCACCCCATCAGCAAATCTTGCCCTTTTCCGCACTTGATTGATGGCATCCAATGCAGCAGGAGTGCTCCCATTGTTCTGCTCATTCAACACTTCGGCATACATGAGCAATATGTCTGCATAACGGATAAGCTGAAGGTCATTGGCCGTATTGTTCACCAAAGGTTCTGCTTCCCGATCCCAATATTTTACAATGTGTGGGGTATCAAATTCCACCAATTCCCCATTGATCATATCTTGGGTCATAAAAGTGATTTCCTTTCGTCTATCTTCATCATCAAAAGAATTGTACAGGGACATTGTGGGTATCTCAAGTCCGCCACCATTCGGCCTTCCACCGTACACACCGCCAGGAAGTGTCCGGTATACAAGATGCCCTCCTTCCCAAAGGGTGGTGAACAAATCCGTACCCTCCAAAAAGCTTATGGCAAACAGTACTTCTTTTCCGTTGTTGTTCGCTATTTTGAAGACATCCGCATAATCTTCCCAAAGTCCAAACCGACCACTGGACATAATTTCTTCCAACTTGGTTTTGGCCAATTGAAGGTCTTCACCATGTTGTAGTGCCGCTTTGGCCATATAAGCTTTGGCCGACCAACTTGTGGGTCTGCCGTTATCCAAGCCTGTTTGCTCTGTTGGGAGGCTGTTTTCGGCCATGGTCAAATCTGCAAAAATCTGGGCGTATACTTCAGATATTTCCGCCCTACCCTGGAAAGCACTGGAGGTAAATACTTTCTGTGGTTCCAATTGCAATGGAACCTCTCCAAAGAAACGCACCAATTCAAAATAAAGCAATCCACGCAAGAAATGCGCCTCTCCCAATAAATCGTCCTTGGTACCCTCATCCATATCCACGTCCGGAATATTAATTATGGCCATATTTGCTGCATTGAGTCCTAAGTACAGGTTGGACCAAATCTCCAATGCTATGGTGTTTTCCGGTGTGTGGGCCATCGCAGAGAGCTGGTTGTAACCATCCCCTCTATTAAAACTGGTTTCACCTTCGTCGGATAGGAGTGCATTGGCAGTCCAATAATTGGCAAAGTACAATCCCTTGGAGTTCAGGGTTTCATCAAAAGTGGCCCCCAAGTGCCCATAAATACCATTGATGGCCAACTTGGCATCTTGTTCTGTTTGATAAAATGTATCCTCAGTATAAAAGGTCTTCACTTCTTCTTCCAAGGAGCTTTCACAACCCAAGATCAAAATCAGGGCAGCGAAGTAAATTCTATAATTTTTGAATTGTTTCATGATTTTGATTTTTTAAAAGTTTACGTTAAGACCCAATAGATAAGTTCTAGAGGTTGGATATCCTCCAAAATCCGCCCCAGCACTTAAATTGTTGTTCTGTCCTCCAAAACTTACTTCGGGGTCTACACCGCTATAGTTGGTCATGGTGAACAAATTTTTCCCAGTGAGATAAAACCTAAGTTTGTTGATTTTCATTCTGGACAGGAACTTGGTTGGTATGGAATATCCCAACGTGGCCGATTTCAACCTTAAATAGGAGCCGTCTTCAACATAATAATCCGAAAACACTATATTTCTAGGGCCATCTGCTGCTCTAGTGTAGGTGTTGCTTGGATTTTCCGGTGTCCATCTATTGGAAAATGCTTCCAACAAAACATTGCCCTGCCCATTCAGGTTTTCAAGGTTTATCCGATTGAAGTTGGCAATTTCATTGCCATAAACCCCCTGCATGAATATATTAAGGTCCCAGTTCTTCCAAGTGACCGTATTGTTGATACCAAATGTGTATTCCGGGACAGGGTTCCCTATAAAAGTCCTATCGTTGTCGGCATCTATTACACCATCGCCATTCAAGTCTTTATACTTTCGTTCCCCTGGGGTAAAAGTGTCCGTTGCAAACATCGGGGTGGTAGCGGGGTCATCATCCAGCTGAATGATTCCATCCGAAACATAACCGTAGAATGCCCCGATCTCACCACCCTCTTCCAGTAGCTGCCAATTGGTAATTCCCAAAATCCCAAAACCTGTGGGAATATTGTCCAAACCGGCCAGATCCAATATTTTGTTCTTGTTATAAGCTCCGGTTATGTTTGTGTCCCAATTAAATTCCCCTTTGAACAATTGTGCATTGATACCCAATTCAATTCCTTCGTTGCGCACACTTCCGGCATTGACCACACTTTGGATGTATCCGGTTTGTGAAGGTACTTGGAGGTTCAGCAACAAATCTTCCGTATTTTTTCGGTATCCATCAATAGTGAATCCCAATCGATCATTGAAAAATCCGAGGTCCAGACCAATATTGTATTGCTCGGTACGCTCCCATTTAAGGGCACTGTTGGCCGGTGTACTGGGCAATTGCCCCACCACCTCATTATCATTAAAGGAATGATAGGTAGGCTTGAATGTGGATTGCGCGGAATAGGGTGCAATGGACTCATTACCTATGATTCCGTACCCCAAACGCAGTTTTAGATAGAGTCCGGAGTCCTGAAGAAAATCTTCTTCCGAAACATTCCATGCGAAAGCTCCTGATGGGAAAAATCCATATTTATTGCCATCCCCAAATTTGGAGGAGCCATCAACCCGCGAAGTAGCCGTAAAGATGTATTTGTTGTCCAAAATGTAGTTGACCCTTCCAAAATAGGAAATCAATCTGGATTCTATGATGTTGGAACTGACCCCGGGGTTCAATCCAAGTCCCAAGTTGTTGGAACCAAAATTTTCCGTTGGGAATCCCAAGGCATTCCCTGAAAGGGATTCAATGGTGAAATCTTGCCACGAAGCCCCTACCAAGGCATTCACACGATGTCTATTGTTAAAGGTATTGGTGTAATTCAACGTGGATTCTGCCAAATAGCTGGTGGCCGTATTCTTGGCTTGGGCCGCAAAAGCCCCTGGTGAATTTCCAAAATCGATTTCCTCGGTCCTAAAATAGAATTGTTCATTGATATTCAAGTCTACCCCTAAGGTAGTCTTCAACTGTAGATTTTTGGCCAAATCCCATTTAATGGCCAAGTTATCCAATATCCTTGTGGCCTTACCCTTGCTTTCCGATAGATTTTGATAAGCCACCGGGCTTGGGAAATTGGGAATCTGTTCTTGGATGTTGCTTACTTCGTTCACAAAGGTTCCATCGTCCTGAACAATGAAATTCCCTTTGGTATAATTCCCTTCGGGATCGAAAACAGGCAATAGGGGATTGAATTGATATGCCCCTGTTATGGCACTACTGGCAACCTCCACCCCTCCTGTGGTCTCGGTCCTGGCCGTATTGAAGTTGGTCCTGTTCAAACTCAAGGAGTTCTCAATGGACAATTTTTCCGTAGCCTTAAAATCGAGGTTTACCCGAAAATTGTATCGTTTAAAATCGGTTTCAATAACCACTCCTTCCTGATCTAAATACGACCCGGAAACAGCATACTTAATATCTTGGTTCCCTCCCTTTATGGAAAGGTCGTGGCTTTTGGTAATGGCCGTCCTGAAAATTTCATCCTGCCAATCGGTACCCACTCCAAAAGAGGTTGGGTTTGAATAAAACCTAGGGGCTCCCGAACCATTGTACCTGGACTCATTCACGTAAAATGCAAATTGTGATGCATTGAGCACATCCAGTTTTTTTATAACCTCACTTACCCCTAAATAGGTGTCGTAATTGATTTGGGCATCCCCGTTCAATCCTCTCTTTGTGGTAATTATGATGACCCCATTGGCCCCACGGGAACCATAAATGGCCGTAGCGGAAGCATCCTTCAACACATCTATGGAGGCAATATCGTTGGCACTCAAGGTAGAAAGGGCATTGATGGAAGGCCCTTCGGCCACACCTGCGGAAAGGTTGTCACTGTTGTTGTCCACAGGAAAACCATCGATTACATATAAAGGTTCATTACTGGCATTGATGGAACTACTTCCCCGAATCCGGACAGAAGTGGCACCCCCGGGTTGACCCGAAGTTTGGGTCAATAACAGTCCCGAGACCCTTCCTTGTACAAAATCATCGGCGGTAGTGGAACGTACCGACTCCAAATCCTCGGATTTAATGGTGGCAATAGACCCCGTAAGATCTTTCTTGGTCGTGCTTCCATAACCAATGATGACCACCTCGTCCAATTCGTTCACATCTGTTTTCAAGGCCACATTGATGGTTCGTTGTCCGCCCACCGGAACCTCTTGGGAACTAAACCCCTGATAGCTGAAGACCAAGGTTACATCCCCACTCGGGACTTCCAAGGTATATTCTCCATCAAAGTTGGCGGAGGCACCAATGGCCATACCCTTCACCACTACATTGGCCCCGGGTAGCGGAAGACCATCGTCTTCTGCGGTGATCACCCCTTGAATGGTAATATTTTGTGCAAAGGCCATAAGATTGCCAAGCACCAAAAAAATGACAACAAGGCCTTTTGTTCTGTTTTTCATAATCGTCATGTTTTTAATTCGTACAGTTGGCTATTAGTTGAAAGTCTTCCCCGGTATCTGGATTCTTGACCTCGACATCTCCATTTTCATTGATAAAACTGAAAGTGATATCCGCAATTTCCTGACTTGGCAAAGCATTGAAAAGCTGTCTGGGCCATATGGATATTTCCCATTGGTCATTGCCGGTACTGCGCATTTTGGTGATACTGGCATTATCGCATATCTCAACAGCTTGTCCATCTATAACAGCTTTGGCACAGAGATATACATCAGTAGCCCCTGAAAGCGCTGTTGGTGATCCTTCGGGTCCCTTTGTGGCATCAAACCCAATATGGATAATGTCATCATACGTATATTCCGCCGGTTGAAAGGTTACGGGAAAGGGAAGTGGACCACAGAGGTCTATCAACGGATTGGACCCTCCGGTCACTTCCATGCAAGGGGTGAACCTTATATCGGTCTCTCCCGAAGTGATGCCGTACCCTGAAGTTCCCACAATATATCCCAGTTGTGTTTTAAGGTTATCGATCCCGACATCCATGGAAAGTTGGATCTGTCCGGTGAAGTTTACGCCATTTGCACCGGATACCGTTTCATCGGAGATAAACACCACCCACTCTACCAGACCATAATTTTCACCGATTCCGGCAAGATCCATAATGGGAGTAGCATAATCCGGGTCGGCACCATTGGCCAGTCGCATGGTTCCATTTCCATTATCAGAAGTATAGGAAGCCGTGGCATTGGAAGCTATGTCCCAAGCCTCAGGAGCCAAAACGCCAAATATAATGTTGTGGGCCGCATCTTCGGCTGGGGCAACATCAACATCTATAGTGATGTCCATTCTCTCTCCAATACCCATGGAAGAGGGTTGATTTACATTATTGATGGTAATGCACATGCTCAACAACAAAAACAGTAGAAACAGTGCTTTTGGCTGAAACAGGATGCGTTTTAGTTTGTATAGTTTGTTTTTCATTTCAGTGCATGTTAGTTTCTGGTTATTTGCTCAATCGGTATGTATACGTATTAGAGGTACAGCCTATTGGAACTGTCACTGTAAGCTCATCCCCACCAGAAAGCACTGCTCCCTGAATATCCAGGCTTGTACCATCCGAAAAATTAATCTTGGTAGGATATACAGGATCATCAAATGACCAGCTCCCACTCGCCTGCTCCAAAGCAAAAGGTGTTGTTAGATTGGAAAGGGTATACGAAGATGGCATCCCATTTTCATACGATAATTGCAGGGAAAAGGATTGAAAATCTATAAGATTGGTGATATCGTTCCCATTCTGGAGCACTTGGTCAATCTTCCAGTCACCATCAATGTTGGTGACGAACTCGGTAAACCCATCAGGGTTTTGTTCTGGGTCGTCATCACAACTTAATACAGCCATGACCGACAGTAATAAAATCAATCGCAAACATTTCATAAATACATAGTTTGAAGGATAGTTTAGTTAACGGCACATTTTGTTGAACAAGTCATCAAATGAAAATGGGAAGACCGAAAGCATTGAATCGACACTTCCTTCTTCCCAACATTCATTTTTAGAACTAAACCCAACAATTCAAATAATTCTATTAAAATATCATCTATTTCACCCAACCTAGCCCATCTTTGGCCAATCAAAAATTAGGTGTGTTATGTTCATATGTTCATACATATGTTCAAATATAGATATTTATTGCATGTTGCCAAAAAAAATGTTTCTTTTTTGTCAATTCATTATTATAGTAACCCCTGAATTATTGATAGCCTAAATATGGTACTTATAGCAAACTCTCGTTGGTCCGCTCCAAGAGAACCATTAAAACGTTTTCGTAAATCGTTTACTCACAAATATGTTCATATGTTCATACATAAAAAATAGTATATTTGAACGAAGTGAAATACGATCAACTTATGGATTTCTTGAATGCAGTTTTTGATGAAATAATGAATTTTTTAGGCTTCACCAGGATACTGGAAGCCTTAAAAACAGAAAACTACGTCTTTTTCAAAAGTTTTGATGGTATCATGTCCTGTATCTTCCTAGCGCTTCCCATTTTACTTTTTGTTGAGTTCTTCATTGTTTTTTTCAGGGAAAGGGAACAATTAAAGACGTACAAAGTAAATTTCTTCATCATTGTCTTTAATAGGGTGATTGGCCGTATTCTTTCATTGGGCACCATTGTGTGGTGTATCGGTTTCTTTCAAGAGTATGCACCTTTTCAGACCTCTTACACTTGGTATTGGTTTATTTATGGATATATGGTCTGGGAATTGGGCAGTTTTATCTATCACTATTTTGGCCACAAAGTTCGTTTGCTCTGGTGCCTCCACTCCCCACACCATGCGGCGGAGACCATGAACTTATCCGTAAACCATGCGCATTTTTTTCTCGAGTTCCCGTATGCTGATTTTATACGTACCGCAACATGCATGCTCCTTGGAGTTGACCCAAAGCTGTTCTTTTCCATTCTTCTGCTGGATATTACCTATGCCACTTTTATCCATGTTGGTGAGCATGTACTGCAAAAAGGACGTTTAGGATTCCTTGGAAAACTTATTTTAACTCCCTCACACCATCGGGTTCACCACGGTAGAAATCCCCTGTATATGGATACCAACTTCTGTAATCTCTTGAACATTTGGGATAGGGTTTTTGGAACCTATCAAGATGAGGAAGACCACCTTCCCATCCAATATGGTATAACCCGTGAGATGGATTCGGGAAGTTTCTTTGATGTCTATTTTGGTGAATTCAAAGCACTCTACAAAGATGTGGTCAGTGCTCCAGGCCTAAAAAACAAAATATTATATCTGTTCATGCCCCCGGGATGGAGTCATACGGGAGAGCACCAAACTGCAAGAATTGTCCGAAAGCGATTTTTGAATCAAGATTCAAAATAGAAATTGCCAAATCTTGCATAATTGTCCTCAGTTCGTACATAATCTAATCCGTTGAATCATTAGGTAAGTGGCATGAAATTTTACCAGACCAGTGATATAGTGAAGATATTTAACCCCTTTCGGATAATGTGCCCGAAGGTCTATTATTAAAAATCAAACCCTCCTAACATGTAATGATTGGTTGATAATAATTTCAAAATCGCCTTTCAAAAAGTTTAGCTTTGTCCTCTTGAGTTCTCTTACAACGGAAGTATTAATTATGCAAAAGAAATCACTATTAACCTTACTTTTCCTGTTGCCCCATATTCGACACCGCAAATTGACAATTAGGAGAATCCCAATATTCATAAAAGCTCTATCCGAAAAAAGCTTGACAAACTATTTTTGGATTTATCATTAGAAACTCTTAAAGTTTCAAATAGTGAATTCTATTGATGTAGACTTAAAGGTTGTTACGATTTAGTGAATGGATTTAATCGATGTAAGTAATCAAAAACAACATTTTTTAATTAAGTGATGCAATAGTTCAAACAAAAAATTGAAAAGACTTAAATTTATAGGTCATCATAAGTTAGATATGAAGTTAGCCGAACTCCTAGGGTATAAAGAACACACGAAGCTACTAATAATCCATGCAGATGATGCAGGTCTATCACATTCTGAAAATATGGCCACCATTGAGTCCCTTAAGCATGGAGTGGTGAATTCTTATAGCATCATGATAAATTGCCCATGGTCTTTTGAAATTTGCCAATTTGCCAAACAGAATCCCCAATTCGATTATGGTATACACTTAACCTTGACATGTGAATGGGAGACCTACAAGTTTGGTTCCGTCTTACCAAGTAATCAAGTACCCAGTTTACTGGATCAGAATGGATTTTTTTATATGAGACGGGAACAACTTGTAAGCAATGCAACTCTGGAAGATGTTGAGAAGGAACTAGATGCTCAGATACAACGTGCATTTCAACTGGGATTGAACCCTTCCCATATAGATTCACACATGTACAGTGTAGGTTCATGCCCGGAATTCTTTAAAATTTATCAGGATTTGGGCACAAAATATCAACTGCCCATTATGGTCAGTGAACAATTAATGGAAATGGTTGGATTAAATCCCAAGTACTATATCAAAACTGGAGATTTACTTATCAAAAAGGTCCACTACGGAATATTCGATTACTTTAAATCACAAAGTTTACGTGAATACTATTCAAAAGTTTTCGAAGATTTGGTTTCCGGATTAAACTTAATATTGATACATCCTGCCTATGACACTTTTGAAATGAAGGGTATTACAATTAATCATCCAAACTTTGGTTCTGAGTGGCGACAAATCGACTTCGATTCATTTACCAGTGATAGTTGTAAAGAACAGCTTAAAAAAAGCGATATTGAGTTGATTACCTGGAGGGATATAAGAAATGTAATGTATAATTGATATATGTATTGACTTGTTAGTATTTGAAAGCTCAGCTTCGGAAAAGTTTAACATACGATTATTTATACTAGACATTAACGAGTGTTGTCAATGAAGCTCTGAGATTGTTGACTATAAGTTGCAAAATGGATTTAACCACAGCGCAAATAGAAGACTTTTTTAAAGAATTGATAAATTAGACCCTTCCAGAAAGCCTAAATTCGGGAAAATAAATGATTGCCAAATGATTTGTCATTGTACTGATTTTTTTAGAATGGCCAAAGGAAATAAGAAATCGGATGAATATGGTATCGTCCACCCAAACGAAATCCTCCAACGCTCTAGTTCAGGACAAACCGTGCCTGCTCCAAAAGGCTTCGGTCAAATCGAAGGAGGGGGAACTGTACCTGCCAGTTTTGAAAATGATAAAGCAATCTTAAAAGAACATATTCGAGAATTTTCGGAATTTGACAAGGATTTTCAGTTTGTAGAACATCCTTATTTTGGAAATATTAGTTATAACAGATGGGGTGAGCTAGCTATTTATCATCTAAATCATCATTTGAAACAGTTTTCCGTTTAAATAAATGGAGAAGATAAAAATCCGGAAAAGTTCAATAAAACAGTTTAATGTAAGATACTTAGACTGACTAGGAGTTTTTTACAGATAAACAATCTACATTGGGGTGTAACCATAAGAAAGAGGCAGGCAATTGCGGGGTTATGATTTTTTCCTTTAAAATTGAAATGGCTTCTTCCTTGCCAGGTCCATAAACCAAGAGGATGATTTTTTTTGCAGAGAGGATGTTTTGCATTCCTAGCGTCATTCCAAATGATGGTTTTTGGTTTAAATCTTTTACCATACCGTGCTTTTGTGAAGCCTCTGTAAGTTGGGCCACATGGCAAAATGGTTGCAAGTGGTGATAAGGCTCATTAAAACCAATATGTCCGTTCTTTCCCAATCCTAAAATACATAAATCGATTGAACCGTCATTTTCAATCTTTTGTTGGATTCTTTCACATTCTTGCCGAGCATTTTGTGGGTTGGTGCCAAAACCCGTATATCGGTTATTCGAAATGTCCAAGGGTTTCAGAAGGTGTTCCTGCAAATAATACTCACAAGAACCTGGGTGTGTGTTGGGGAGCCCTCCCCATTCATCCAATTTTACAATTTGGAGCTCTTTGAAAAGCTCCTGCTGATTCAAATATTGCCTTGCCAAAAACTCATAAGTTCCTGTTGGGGAGTTTCCCGTGGCTGCACATATACGAAGGTCTTTCTTCTTTTTAAGTTCTGAAAGTACCATATGTCCAGCATATGCACTCATCTCTCCATAGTTATCAAAGGATAGGTTATTCATGATATCCAAGCGCTTTTACCATTATAAAGAATATAGCCTTCGAATCTATCGGGAACGGAATTGTAACGAAGTGCTTCTGTCGCACCACCTTCAGAAATGAAATACCCCAGAAGGTAAGTTCTTTGAGCATGGTAAGGAAATGGGGCTTCTCCAAAGATGTGACTTTTTTTGATCCCTTCATCAAATTGGGTCAGTATTCTTAGTTTTTTTTCTTTGGAAAGAGAAAGGAATGATTCCCCCAATTCATCGATGGACTTTTCTTCGACTTTACCTATACCATCAACAAAAATTGAGGCATCATCCTTACTATAACAGTCATTTACGATTATTTTCATAAACGCTCTGATATAGGCAACCTTTGCTCCAGGTGATTCCTCCGTGTCAGGAAGAATTGTTTCGCCGATTTCGTCAAGGAAGCGAACATTGTCATTGGTCACCATTTCAGACCTTTTCTTGTGAGGTGCATCACAGCCCGATAAAAAGAATTGGGACCCTATGATACTTCCTCCCAGAATGGTGGCCTTTAGTTTTAAAGTATCTCTTCTTTCCATGTTTTGATTTATTTTAGAATAATTGGAATGTAACCACTATACTTTCTTCCACCAATTTATAGGGTATGTCCACATCGGACTTGAAAGGAAGTAGCACTTTTTTTCCAGTCTCTGTTGATTCATAGGCGGCAAGTATCAATTTCTGTACAGTCTTGCCATCTACTCCAGTCACCAAAGGCTGTTTGTCATTTTTTACACAATCCATAAGATGTTTAAATTCCTGTGGAAAGCCATGGTTCCAACTCCCTTCAAACATGGTATAGCCCCATCCAATGGTGTTTCCTATCTTTTCCACAGCATAGTCTACTCCTTTGTTACTGTAGGTTTGGATGGAGTTGCCTTGGAGTATATCTGCATAGGCCACTCCTTCAGAACCATGTACTTCGACTTTGTCGTCCATGTCTCCAAGTTTAGTCCAGCTCTCTTCCATTATGGCCGTTACAACATCTTCTAATTTCAGAATAATAATGGAGTTGTCCTCACCTTCGGTTTTATCCTGGTGCACTCTGGTCATGATTTGCGCATACACCAATTTGATATTTTTCTTAGGATGCAAACATCTAAAGAATTGGATGGCATGGCAGCCCATATCCATGGTTACCCCACCTCCGGAGCTTTCAATATCCCAAAAATGGTCGGAATTGGGCCCGTCGTGTTTTTCAGATTGTTTGAAGAGCACAGGTTCTCCAAGTGCACCGTCATCCAATAAAGCTTTCAAACGTTCATATTTAGGGGCAAAACAAAGTTCTTCGGCATACATGAGCTTTGCATCGGCTACTTTGCAGACATCGATCAGTTTGGATTGGCATAAATTCAGCTCATTGGTCATACCTCTTTAATAAACTTCTCGACCAATTCCACCAAACTTTTTGTCCCACACAAAAAAGGTACTCGCTGATGGATATCCTTAGGAACAATCTCCATAATCCTATTGATTCCATCACTGGCCTTGCCTCCTGCCTGTTCTGTTAAAAATGCTATTGGATTTGCCTCGTACAACAGCCGTAACTTTCCATTTGGTGCAGATGTCCCCTGGGGATACAAATAAATTCCTCCAAAAAGCATGTTACGGTGGATATCGGCCACCAATGAACCTGTATATCTGGCGGTCAAGGGGCGGGTTCCATTTTTTTCTATTCTCTGGGCCCACTTGATAAATTTCTTAATGCCCTTTGGGAAATGTCCATAATTCCCCTCATTTATTGAGTAGGTGTATCCTGCATTAGGGAACCTTATATCTTTATGCGACAAAAAAAACGAACCAATACCTGGGTCAAAGGTAAATCCATTTACTCCGCTACCCGTGGTATAAACCAGAATTGTAGAAGACCCATAGGTGAGATACCCTGCTGCCACTTGTTTTGTTCCCGCTTGCAAGAAATCTTCTCGTTTAACCGGTGTACCCGGTTTTGAAACCCGTCGATAGATACTGAAAATAGTTCCTACGGTAATGTTTGCATCGATATTGGAAGAGCCATCAAGAGGATCCATGAGGACCACATATTTGGAACTATCATTGATTTCATTATCAAAAGAAATAAAATCTTCTTCCTCCTCAGATACTATTCCACTAACAACACCCCTATTTCTTAGGGTATTTATAAACACCTCGTTGGCCATGACATCAAGTTTCGCCTGATGTTCACCTTGCACGTTTTCATTCCCTGTCTTACCGATGATATTCGACAACCCTGCCCTGTTGATGGCCTGATTGACCATTTTTCCAGCTAGTCTAAAGGAACTTAACAATGCAGTAAGCTCGCCTTGTGCATATTCAAAATCCTTTTGATTTTCAATAATGAACTCACCAAGTGTAATTGGGCGATCAATATGATTTTTCATTGTATTTTCAGTTATACAAATTCAACAATTCAAATTATAAGATATCATCTTCAACCCTCTTCCAGAGCTTGATCAATAGAAACATTGCCAACAATGCAATCAGGGTAAAAATTGTTGCCCTCCAATACTGCCCATAAATCCAATACCCCGTTGACAACATCAAAGCATAAATCATAAAGCAACCCGCAATCATCGCATATATACCGTCTGGCACACTCCATTTCTGCTTATTCTCAAGATGGACTTTTGTGTTCTGGGTCATCGCTTTCATTACCTTTCTCCACCCTGGACCTCCTGGATTGATTTTATTACAAAATCCAATCAATGTCTCCGAAGATTCTGGTTGGGTCATAAACGTTACCCCAAGCCAGATCAAAGAGGTTGAGAGTACCACAAAAGGATATTCCATCCAAGGCGATAAAACTCCAGAATCAGTCCCGAACAAATACGTTCCAATCGGTGTAAGTTTAAGTGTTATTGTAATTAGTCCCGAAGCGAGCATAGCAGCAATCTCGCTCCATGCATTGATTCGCCACCAAAACCATCGCAGTATGAATATCAATCCCGTGCCCGCACCAAAAACCAGTAAAATCTCAAAAAGTTGAAGTGCATTTTGAAGCAATAGGGCCAACACCGCACTCAAAATCATCAAACCTACAGTGGAAATCCTTCCCATGTCCACCAAACGCCTTTCTGAAGCATTTGGATTGACACGTGCTTTATAAAAATCATACACGATATAGGAAGACCCCCAGTTAAGCTGCGTGGAAATGGTTGACATATAGGCCGCAACAAGAGAGGCCAAGACCAAACCCAACAACCCGGTCGGAAGTTTTGTTAGCATGGCAGAGTATGCCAAATCATGTCCCAGTTTGTCCTCTGCTACGATTGGGAAGGCCTGTTTGAGGCTCTCCAGGTCAGGAAACACAACCAAAGAGGCCAGGGCCACTAATATCCAAGGCCATGGACGGAGGGCATAATGCATTATATTGAAAAAAAATGTGGCTCCTATGGCATGTTTTTCATTTTTGGCCGAAAGCATCCGCTGGGCAATGTATCCTCCCCCTCCAGGTTCCGACCCAGGATACCATGAGCTCCACCATTGTACGGCCAAAGGGATAATAAAAAGGGTTATTAAGGTTTCTGTATCCGTTGTATCAGGAAGTATGTTTAGCTTTTCATGAACTACTTCATGGGAAAGCAAAGCATCCAAACCACCGACTTCTGGTATATTAATCAAATAATAGGCGGCCCCGATAGCACCTCCCATAGCCACAAAGAATAAAATAAAATCAGTGTATACAACCCCTTTGAAACCACCCACAGCACTAAAGATGACCGTAATGAGACCAGCACTGATAACAGTCTGCCAAGGTTCTAGCCCCAACATGATACTTCCAATCTTTATGGCTGCCAGTGTCACAGCGGACATGGTGATTACATTAAAGACAATCCCGAGGTATAAAGCCCTAAACCCTCTTAAAAACCGTGCTGGCCTTCCTCCATAACGAAGTTCATAAAACTCCAAATCGGTATTAACATTAGATTTTCGCCAGAGTCGAGCATAAACAAAGACTGTTAAGAGTCCGGTCAACAAAAAGGCCCACCAAACCCAGTTTCCAGATACACCGTTGGTTCGCACAATATCGGTGACCAGATTGGGTGTGTCAGTTGAAAAAGTGGTGGCCACCATAGAAATACCAAGCAACCACCAAGGCATTGACCTTCCAGAAAGAAAGTACTCCGTACTGCTCTTTCCAGAGCTTTTGGACACAAAAAGTCCTATGCTAAGCGTTATTGAAAAAAATCCGAATATTAGTACCAGATCCCAAGTCTCCAGTGTTACCATACCTTTTTGGTTTTAAAAGTTTATCATCATAAAAATTAAAGGTTTTCACCAATGCTGTATAAAAGTCATATTCCAGTATAAGACCCAAGAAGTATATTTTGAAATATTTGCTTTGTCAAATCAAGAAATGTAACACTGCTGTCTCAGACTACATTCTGGGTGTCGATTCTCTTCTCTATGGCCATTACATTTCTATTCACTGGAATAATAAATGGCAATAGGATTGTTTATGGCCTTAAAAAAATAATTAATCTGTTTATTTAGATTATCTAAACCATCCAAAACTAGATAAGCATTTTTCTCATGGTACCTACTGCCCTTGGTAACTATAGTATTGTGGTCATGAACAAGCCTTCTGTTCCAATATCTCCCCTCATTCCCTGCTTTGGTGATTTTCATGTGAGGCTTATATAGAGTGGATTCCCCACCATTTATATGCGTATTGTCATAGTCCAACTGCAGACTTACCAAACCATAGCCTTTAGGTTTATTGATAAAACCAACCCATTTAACATCATCTGCCAACGGAGCTTTTGTCAAGGAGTCCATCTTCACATCATCATATAATGGTATTTCCTTAGTTTTCCCCAAAGAGTCTGAATACACCAAATGCGTAAAAAGTTTATCCATTGTCATTTCATTGTTTCTTAAAAAAAAGAGATTTGCTTCTTTATTAAAACTCATGGTAGACTCGTAAAGAAAATAGGGCAATCCTGCAAAAAACTTGTATTTCTCCCATAAATCGATTTCTTCATAGCCCTTAACTCTTCCCTTTTTAACCATTTCAAGGAAGAAAGAGTTATTCTGACTAATTTTGGCATCATCCACGTTGGCATGGCCAATAGTTTTGTAATCCTCTGACTCTTTTTGAAAATTAGGGGCCCAATGCATATTATTGAGTTCCCTTTTAAGTAGGATATGCTTTTTTTTGATGAAGATTCCAGATAACTGTCCTGGATAAAGCCCTCTCTCAACCTTTGCAGGGGAAGTATTGAAATCTGCTATAAAAAACCGATTTTCCACAGTCATGGCCGGGTGCTCCCCAGTTATCTTCAATGTTTCCTCCTGTTGACCCTGCCCCGAGTCTGAATCCAGAACTAAAAAAGTTCTTTTTTGATGGGCATTAATGGACATTGGAAAAATGTAGGAAATGCTATCTTGATTCGAATCCTCCTGTATCAATTTTTTACCACGGAATATCTCATCAGTATCCTTGTCTTTCAAGACCAAAGTCCCTTGGCTTTGGCTGGGGCGTTTTACGACAACATATTCCAATGATCGAGCGATTCCTTCCGTTTCGGCCAATACTATTTCATCTTTTTTCTGTGCACTCTCACACCCCCATAACAGAACAGTGAGACAAAAACCTAATAACGGATAGTAACAATTTTTGTTTTTCATTTATACTCTTAGATAATTTACAAAGTATAAAAATAAGTTATTATAAGGTTTTAAATGAAAAATAATAATGAAATATAAAATTTAAATAAGATATTTGTTACAAACGAAATAAATGGAAATACTAATTTCAGAAAACAAAACAACTCTAGGGAGGGAAGCTGCAAAGCAAGGCGCCCATTTAATCCAAAAATCAATATCCAAAAATGGAAAGGCAAATATTATCGTGGCAACGGGAGCTTCCCAGTTTGAAATGCTAGAAGCCTTGGTCAAGCAAAATATTGACTGGTCCGTTGTTACATGCTTTCATTTAGATGAATATATTGGACTTCCCGAAACCCATCCGGCCTCTTTTAGAAAATATCTTAAAGACCGATTTGCCAGCATTGTTCAGCCCATGGATTTTCACTATGTAAATGGTGAAGGAGATACGGCCAAAGAATGTGAAAGGCTCCATAACCTCATTTTGGAACACCCTATTGATGTGGCGTTTGTGGGAATTGGAGAAAATGCACATTTGGCATTCAATGACCCCCCTGCAGATTTTGACACCAAAGCATCTTACCTTGAGGTAACTTTGGATGAGGAGTGCAGACAACAGCAAATGGGAGAAGGATGGTTTGATAGCTTGGACGAAGTCCCAACCAAGGCAATCTCCATGTCGGTAGATAGAATTATGCAATCCGAACACATCATTTGCAGTGTCCCCGATAAACGAAAAAGTCTCGCGGTCAGCAAAGTGGTCAATGGTTCCATAACCCCGGAAGTTCCAGCATCGATACTTCAAAAGCATGGTTCCACCTATTTATTTTTAGATCAAGAATCCTCTGCTTTGCTTAATTAATACGATTTCATAGATGTCCATCAAAAGAAAAATCATCACTTTTTTAAGCCTAATTGGGCCAGGCCTGTTTTTGATTGGGTACAACATTGGTACGGGAAGCGTCACTACCATGGCCAAGGCAGGAGCCGGAAACGGGATGTCTCTTTTGTGGGCCTTGGTGCTTTCGTGCATCTTCACCTATATCCTCATGGTCGCCTACGGGCAAGTCACCATTGTGTCCGGTAAAACTGCCCTGTTGAATATCAAAAACAACATTAGGTACGGCAAATCACTGGCACTTTACATTATGGCCGCCTTGATTGTAGGGGAGGTTTTTGCCTTAATGGGCATTATGGGTATTGCAACAGAGCTCTTGCAGGAAGGTGCCCGTTTGATTGATGGAACATTTGTTATCAGCACCGCCTCAGTTACCGCAATTATTGTTTTGGCGCTCTTTGTGCTGCTGTATTATGGAAAATATGAAATGTTTGAGAAACTGTTAACGACCATCGTTCTATTGATGGGGTTAAGTTTCATCATTGTTTTCTTTATGGTAAAACCCAATTTCCAAGAGATCTGGAAGGGGTTGATTCCTTCCATTCCCCAAAAGCCAGGTTCTTTTGAGTTGATTGCCGCCATGGTCGGCACCACGTGCTCAGCGGCCGTATTTATTGTGAGAAGTATTGTGGTAAGTGAGAAAAAATGGGCCATTAAGAACCTAAAAACTGAAAAACGGGACGCTTTTGTATCGGCCTTCATGATGTTGATCTTAAGTGGTTGTATCATGGCTGTGGCTGCGGGAACTCTCCGTGCATCAGGAAAAGAACTCGAAACCACCTTACATCTTATCTCCTTATTTGAACCCATTGGCGGAAAACTGGCGTCATTTATATTGATTTTTGGAATTACAAGTGCCGCCATTTCAACCATATTCCCGATTATATTGATTGCACCTTGGTTGATTAGCGATTATGCCGGTAAACCCAGAAATATTAAATCCCCTTTATTCAGGGTTTTGGGTGGATTGGGATTGCTGTTAAGTTTTGGGGCACAATTTATGGAAATGCGACCCCCTGCACTGTTGGTTTTTTCACAGGCCTTTCAAGCTTGTATCCTACCTGCAGTGACACTGCCCGTACTCATTCTAATCAATAAAAAGTCAATAATGGGAAAGCATACTGCAAGTAACTTAATGAATGTTGGCATTGGATTGGTAATGATATTTGGGTTGGTGACCACCTATTTGGCAATTATCGATTTTATCTAAAGTAAAATGTTCAAATTAATAGCACATAGCATAACCATCATTTATTTACTCACTGCTGTATCAGCTAAATCACAGCAGAATACGGGTATCCACTCAGATAATTCTAAAATGGACACAGTATTATATTCTGATGGCAAACCAATCAAAATTGAAATTAATAATGGGAGAATAACCAAACTTGTAAGAAAACCAACCAAAAGCACAAGCTCCGAAAATGTCGTATATGTTGCCCCCGGATTCATAGACCATCAAGTCAATGGATATTTATCTCACGCCTTTGTTGGGGAGGATTTGAACGAGGAGCAAGTGGAAAAAATCACCAAAGCCTTTTGGAAAAAAGGAATCACCACCTTTTATCCTACTTTGACCACAGAGTCAAACCAAGTCTTATTACGAAACTTTGGGATTCTCAATGAAATCCTCAAGAATGGAGAATTGGCACAATCCCTTCCGGGGTTTCACTTGGAAGGCCCTTATATTTCCCCCTTGGATGGATTTAGGGGCGCCCATAACCCAGCCCACATTCGCAAACCGGATTGGGAAGAATTCAAAGCGTGGCACGGTGCATCGGGCAAAAGAATCAAGGAGGTTACCATAGCTCCAGAATGGGAGGGTTCCGCAGAATTTATAAAGAAATGCAGGGAGAACAACATCAAGGTAGCCTTGGGGCATACCAACGCCAATGCTTTACAAATCAATGAGGCTGTTGCGCTGGGAGCATCGCTCTCAACACATTTGGGCAACGGTTGTGCCAATACCATCCACAGGCACCATAACCCTATTTGGCCCCAATTGTCCAATGATGGCCTAATGACCTGTATTATTGCGGACGGACACCATTTAACAAAAGAAGAAGTACGAACATTTTATAAAGCAAAAGGGCCCGATAACATCATTTTGGTCTCTGATATCACGCGATTGGCCGGAATGCCCCCCGGACGATACAAAGACTTTGACCAAGAAGTTGTTCTAACCGAGGAAGGGGCGATTATGATGCCTTCAGAAAATGTGTTGGCCGGGGCTTCTTTTTTAATTACCCGAGGGATTGAGAACGTTATAAAATTTACCGGATGTTCGTTGGAACAAGCTGTTCACATGGTCACTTCGAATCCAGCAAAGGCCTTGGATTTGGAAGATCGTGGCGTGATCGCGGTCGGTAAGCGGGCCGACCTTGTTTATTTTACACTAGATCAGGGAAAGTTGGACATCATTAAAACCGTAGTTGGTGGCAAAGTGGTTTTTGATAAGGTAAAAATGCATTGACCTCATTATCAAAAAAACAAAGAAATGAATCAAAACTGTTTGCAAATTCACCCAAAAGACAATATTGCCGTAGCGCTACGAGATATTAAAAAATTTAGTGTCCTGCACATCAACCACATCGAGCTTGAAGTCAAAAATGACATAAGGGCCAAGCATAAGTTTGCACTCCATGATCTTAAAACTGGGGATGAAATCATCATGTATGGTGTTTTGGTAGGAGTCGCCAATCAACCCATATCCCAAGGGACGGCTATCACAGTGGACAATATTGGTCACGCAGCCGGAGATTATAAGCCCAAGCAGTCCACATTTGTGTGGAACCCCCCAAATATTAATAAGTGGAAAAATAGGGCGTTTATGGGTTACCATCGTGCAGATGGGAAAGTGGGGACTAGCAATTATTGGGTGGTAGTGCCACTTACATTTTGTGAAAACAACAACCTGGATATCATAAAAGAAGCCATACTGGAACCATTGGGTTACCTCCCCAAACGGGATTTCTTCATAAATACAAAGGCCCTTGTTGACAGCTACAAGGCTGGAAACTCCATTCAAGAATTGTTGGAAAAACCCATCATTCTGGATGCCGAAGAAATGATTGAGAACAGGGTATTCCCAAACGTTGACGGTATTAAATTTCTAAAACATGAAGGGGGCTGTGGGGGAACCCGGGAAGATGCTGAAACATTGTGCAATTTACTTGCGGGTTATATCACAAACCCCAATGTAGCAGGAGCCACTATATTAAGTTTGGGATGCCAAAATGCCCAAATATCCATGATACGGGAGGCTATCAGTAAAAGAGACCCTTCATTCTCCAAACCCATCTATATTTTGGAGCAACAGCAAAGTAAGAGTGTGGAATCTTTTATTTCGGAATCGGTCAAGAAAACCTTTATGGGGATGATTGAAGCCAATACAATAGAGCGAGAACCTGCTCCTCTAAGTAATTTGACCGTGGGGTTGGAATGCGGAGGGTCTGATGGATTTTCGGGAATATCTGCCAATCCCGCGTTGGGCTACGCCTCCGATATATTAGCCGCTTTGGGCGGGAGTCCAATTTTAGCAGAATTTCCAGAATTGCACGGTGTTGAGCAAGACCTCATAAACCGATGTGTGTCAAACAAAAGCGCCGAGAGATTTACCTCACTTATTCAGACCTACTCGGAAAAAGCTTTAAATGTTGGTTCAAGTTTCGAGAAAAACCCATCTCCCGGAAACATAAAAGATGGTCTGGTCACCGATGCAATGAAATCCGCAGGTGCAGCAAAAAAAGGGGGCACATCTCCGGTAACTGATGTGTTGGATTATACGGAACCCGTGACCAAACCGGGGTTAAATCTCCTTTGCACCCCGGGAAATGATGTTGAAAGTACTACAGCGTTGGTTGGTTCTGGTGCCAATATTATTGTTTTTACGACAGGATTAGGGACTCCAACAGGCAATCCAATTGCCCCTGTGATCAAGGTTTCAAGCAATACCAGCCTAGCTAAAAAAATGAAGGACATCATTGACATCAATGCGGGGACAATCATTAGTGGTGAAGATTCCATAGAAACAAAAGGAGAAGAAATTTTGGAATACATCATCCAAGTAGCCAGCGGAAAGCGTGTGCCAAAAGCGGTGCAACTAAACCAAAATGATTTTATCCCGTGGAAAAGAGGGATATCACTTTAAAAAACAATACAATGATTAAACAATTAAAAAGATTTATAAAAATGGTTGGCCCCGGTTTTATTATGGCCGCAGTTGTTCTAGGACCCGGGAGCATTGCAATATCTTCTAAAATAGGAGCCACAATGGGCTATAGCTTCCTTTGGGTTGTTCTCATAGCTGCCATTTTTATGATCGGCTATACCAATATGAGCACTCGATTTGGGGCATTGCACAAACAATCCATTTTAGGTCTCATTGCCGAAAAATATGGAAGATGGTTTTCCGTGGTTATTGGGATAAGCTCTTTTTTAGCTGCTTTGAGCTTCCAATTTGGTAATAATCTTGGAGCTGGCATGGGCATGGAAACCCTAACGGGAATTGAAGATGGGTATTGGCTATTCATATTCACACCATTGGCCATACTCCTAATTTTTTTCAGCAAAAATCTATACAAAGCTTTGGAAAAAATGATGATGGTCATGGTGATATTGATGATTGCCGCTTTTGCCATCAATCTTTTTTTCATCAAGCCCGACTTAACTTCCGTGGCTTCGGGGTTTGTGCCAAATAAATTTCCCATGGAAAGTTTTAACGCCCTTATAGCATTGGTTGGAACAACTTTTTCACTCAATGGAGCCTTGTACCAATCCTATTTGGTGCAAAGCAAAGGGTGGCAATTAAAGGATAAAGCCAAGGGAATACGGGATACCAATCTGGGTGTTTTTCTTTTGGCCACGATATCCATTCTGGTAATCATAACAGCTGCCGCGACTTTAAAACCCTTGGGCATTTCTGTAAATTCAGCAGCAGATATGGCCATTCAGTTGGAAGCCATTCTCGGAAGTTATGCAAAATATATATTCGCTCTGGGCTTTATTTCCGCTGCCTTTTCATCCTTAGTGGTGAATGCGGTGATCGGAGGTGGTCTTTTGTCCGATGGTCTTGGTTTGGGCAAATCCATGAACGAAAAAATGCCAAAGCTATTTACCATACTAATTCTCGTTGTTGGCATGTTCGTTGCCATTTATGTGGCCAATTATATGGGTGACCCGGTGTATTCACTGATTTTGGCCCAAGCCTCTTCCATGCTGTCCGTTCCATTGATTGCCATTGGCCTACTAATGATCATAAACAATAAGGCCGTTATGGGCAAATACAAAAACTCTCTTTTTCAAAATGTAATCGGTTTATTGGGATTCATCGTAATTTGTATTTTGGTTTATGTGATGTACAGCAGATTAACAGATTATATCAGTACTGTGTAAAATGGAAGCATGGGTGGCACCTTCCAATGCAGATTAGATGGTATGTCCACTATTAATTCTATCCAAAGCTAAAATCACTTGGGATACAATCAGATTATTTTTGGAAACATCCTTGTCCCAAAAGGCCTTGTTGGAAAGTACTTTCTTCACCATGGTTTCTGCATTGCAATCTGTATTTACCAAAGATGTGAAAAAGTCTATGACCTCATCACTATCCCTTAAGCCGATGATCTCTCCATTTAAGCTGGAAGTATATAACTTAATCAAGGCAGCAAATGCAGTACAAAGTTTGGCAGGGGCCTCATTGTTCGAGGTGGTATAATCCTCTATGCTAGGGAGCACCCTAACCTTGAACTTGGATATTGAGTTTAAGGAAATATCAGCCAATTCATGTCTAATAAAAGGGTTTTCAAAGCGCTCAATGACATCATTGGCAAATTGTTCCACTTCTTCTTTGGGCAAGTCTATGGTGGGTATTATTTCCTCGAACATCATCTCTTTCATGTATGAACCTACCTTTTCATCTTGTATTGTTTCCCGTATGGTTTGTAAACCGTTCAGTAACCCTATTGCCACCATGCAAGTGTGGGAACCGTTTAGGATTCTTACTTTTTGTAGACGGTAAGGGGTTTGATCCCCAACATACTTTACGTTTAATCCGTGCTGATCCGCCGGGAACAATTCCTGCAATTCCTTTGAGGCTTCAATGACCCATAAATGATAGGCCTCGGAAACCACGACAAAATTATCTTTATAACCGAGTTCCTTTTGTACTTCATGAATAGTATCGCTAGGAAACCCGGGGACAATCCTATCCACCAAAGTGTTACCAAAATGATTGGCGTTCTCTATCCATTTCCCAAATTCCGCGGGAAGGCTCCACAACCTGCAATAGTCCAATATTGCTGCTTTCAATTGATCTCCGTTTCGGTCAATAAGCTCACAGGGGATTATTCCAACACCCTTGGACGGGTCGCCTTGAAAGTGTTCAAATCTCTTATAGAGAAACTGGGTCAGTTTCCCGGGGAATGTTTTGGCCAAACTGTTTTCTGTTGGCTTATCGTCTTGACCAAATTCTATTCCCGCTTCTGTGGTATTTGAAATGATCAGTTCTAACTTTTCTGTGATTGCCAACACAAAAAAGGCATCCAAATCCTTAAATGGATTTACTAGTTGTTCAATACAGGAAATCATTTTTTTTTCATCAACCACCTTACCATTCAAGGTTCCTTTCATCATAAGGTGATACAACCCATCCTGCTTTTGGAGCATCTCCACCATTCCTTGTTCAATGGGCTGTACTATGGCTACCCCATAATCAAAATCAGCATTTTGATTGAGTTCATCAATCATCCAATCAACAAAGGCACGTAAAAAATTGCCTTCGCCAAACTGAACAACCCTGATAGGTAAACTGGTTTTCCTTTTAATGGTTTTATTGGTCAATTCTTGCATAGAAATTCTTTGATGTGAAAAAGAACAAGGTTATACTATTTTATAAAATAGGTTGGATTTTAAACGTAAAATCACTGAGTAATGGCTTGTATCAAAACCAAACCCGTAAAATATTTGGGGGATTATAAACGGCTCATTTGGATAATATGGGCATATGAATTAACAGACCACAACTTCAACACCTGCATTTTCAAGCGCTGCTACCTGGTCTTTGGTTATTCCACTATCCGTAACCAAGACATTAATTTTGGATATGTCACAAATAAAGGCAAGACTTCTCTTGAAAATCTTACTGGAATCTGCCAGAACAAATACTTGGTTGGACATCTCTATCATTGCGCTGTTAAAATGGGCCTCCTCTATGTTGGGGGTTGATAGACCATAATCTATGTCCAGGCCATCTACGCCTAAAAACAATTTGTCACAAAAATAATATCTTAGGCTTTTCTCGGCTGGCGTCCCAATCAATGAAAAAGATTTTTTTCTTAAAAAACCTCCTGGTATGATAACATTGATATTGTTATTCTTTACAAGCTGGTTGGCAATATTCAAAGCATTGGTTATAACAGTTAGATCCATTCTTTCGTTCAGGTTCTTAACAAGCTCCATGACCGTGGTTCCAGAATCCACCATTATGGTATCTCCTTCATTGACAAAACCAGCTGCCCTAAGCCCTATGGCTTTCTTGGCCTTTATATTGATTTTGTTTTTCTCCGAAATATTGTAATCAATGCCCACGGGATCCACCTTTATTGCACCTCCCCTGGCCCTTATTAAAACATTCTTTTTTTCCAACTGGCCCAAATCATTCCTGATAGTGACCTCGCTTACATCATAATTTTTGCTCAGATCACTTACATTGACTTTCCCACTTTGCTCAAGTTCCGTAATGATCGCCATTCTTCGTTCTACGGTAGATTTCTTTTTAGCCATGGTTATATTATTTCGTAACCTAAAAAATTGTTTTTATAACATTATGAAGGTCAGTTTTGAAAAGTATTAAAAAAATCTAATATATAATTGTTACCCTTCAAATTTTTAAGTTTTCGTTACAATTATTTTAGAGTTAGGCTAAAAAGCTTAGAGACACCCGTCCCAAAGTGATTTTTTGACGTTGGTACTCTTAGATTGCCCTTCTTTAAGCAAGATAGACATTATTATTCATAAGCGGCTTCTGGAGTAACAATATCTTCCAAGGCATTTTCGTCCCCTTGGGCCGGCCCATGCCAAATACCGCCTCCAAATGTAATTATATAGACTTTTTCGGGATCCATGGGATCTGGCTGAACGCGTTTACCCCATTTAAAGTTATATCCTTTTATTCGTTGCCATGTCTCTCCTCTATCTTCAGAACGATAGACAGAGGAATTGAAACCTGATGCATAGAGCACTCCCTTCTTTTCGTCCATAGTCAAATCATGGATATGCTGATCTTCAGTGAGCACGGGTTTCCATGTGCCACCGCCATTTGTGGACAAATAAATGCCACCACCCACATCGTTGGAAAATTCGTTGGGGCCAAATCTGCCCCATGCGGATAGAAGTAGCCTATCTGAATTGACTGGATCCACCAACAAACTGGATGGCCCATTTACATCATTTGGCAATTGTACTTTCTCCCATGATTCGGCCCCATTGGTGGATTTGTATAGACTTCCGTCCTTATCATTGCCTATACTGCCATCATCACTTTTTCTGAAAACCACCAGATACAAGTCTCCATTATTGCTTAGGGTCAACCTCCATGCTGCGGGTTGGCTCCCTTCAAAGCCCTTGTTCTTCTGGTGCCATGTTTTGCCACCATCAATTGATTTGTAAACTCCTTTTCCAAAAGCGCAGACGTAGAGTATTCTACTATTCGGATCAGAATTTGGATCCATGACCAAGTGAGTGGGTGCCATTTCTCCTATTTCCTCACTCAGAACCTCCCAAGTCTTGCCTCCATCAGTACTGCTTAAAATACCTCCTTTGTAGGTGGACATATCCCTGTTTCGCCACATTTTTGGTCGGGGGAGATCATGATTGGCACTCATCACTGCCCATACCTTATCTTTTACTTCTGGGTCAAATTGTACCCAGTACGTGGAGTTGACCCAATGTCTCGGAACTCCATTGTTATTTGTTGCACTTGACCAACTTTTTGTACCATCATGGCTTTCCATCATCCCGGTATCGGTATCGGCCATAAGCACATGCAATGAATCAAATGGATCAAATGCAAGCATGTACCCCGTGGTCACCTGTAAGCCTCTTGACCTCCATCCTGCTCCTTCAACCTTGTTGGTGTAGAGCTGTTCCCAAGTTTTCCCACCATTTTTGGTCCGTACGGTACGGCCAAAGTCCGTAGTATAACATAGGTTAGGGTCATCATCGGCAACAGCCATATGAAAAGGATTTTCTCCCCAACCGGGACCAAACCTTTCATTTAGCCAGCCTTGGTCTATGTTGGGCGTAGGTGTATTGTTGACATCCTTCCATACCAACTCCCATGTTTTTCCATAATCTGAGCTCTTAGCCACCCCGATAGCGGTTGAATCCTGACTGATTTTTAAATTGGCGTAGGATACGTAAATGTTTTCCGGATGGTAATAACTGGTGGCGATACTCCTATACTCCATATCTTTGGCGCCATCCATTTTAAAAGCTTGTAATGGAATATCAATCTGGCTCCAACTTTCCCCGCCGTTATTGGTCATGTAAATATTGGAGTTTTCCCTCGCGTTGGGATTAAAGTATGATTTTCCAGATATTGCATAGATGATATGCCGATTGGTCTGCCTATCAAAACCATCAATAACCTGTGTAATATTTTCGGCATCTTCGGGAAGTCCAACATTGACCCAAGTGCCTTTGCGTCTTGCACCTAGACCGCTTTTACCGGAGATATAAATGGTTCTATCATCTTCCGGTGATGAAGGGTCTATAAACAAATTGTTCAGGTCAAAGCGCAGTTTTTCCATGGTTTCCCATGATTCACCTCCATCATTGGAAGCCATAATGGCCATATAAAATCTTTGGTTTTTTCCGTTCGGCCAAAAGTCAACTTTTCTTTTTCTGGTCAACAGATATAGCTTTTGAGGGTTGTCCGGGTCAATGGCCAGCTTTTCAACAAGGGTCCATACGCTATCTTTTGTTATGACCTTTTCATTTGCGTGATCCCCTTGGGAAACGATATCTACAATATCTTCGGGCTTAGGAAAGATTGTCTCCCAGGATATGCCTTTGTCCTTACTTTTAAAAAGCATATTTGAAGTCCCGGTGTAAACAATGTTCTCATCCGTATAATCAAAATCATAAAACTTGGTAACACCCCTAAGATTGAACATTCGCCATTGTTTTCCTGCATCATAGGATACGAATGAACCGGTCATATCACAGCTAACGAATACATGGTCATGATCTAAAGGATTTATGGTCGGATTGAACATAGCTCCACCTCCACCAGGGCCAATATACCGCCAATGATCGTTTCTTCCATTTATGTTGGAATACAATTTAGAGGTGTCCACGCTTGTGGAATTTCCATCTTTATTTTTGCAAGAAATAAACAAGAATACCATCAACAGGGATACTAAAATTGAGGTAAGTGATAGCTTTCCAATTATTTTTTCCATACTGTTATTAAGATGTGCGTTTGTGATTTATTACTAATTAAATTTATTCTGTTTCGAGTGTGCCATGCCAAACACTTGACCCAAAGGTGGTCAGATATACCTTTTCTGGATTATTTTCATCGACCACTACCCGGTGACCCCAGTGAAAGTCATAGTTTTTTATTTTGTCCCAGGTTTTGCCATAATCATTGCTCATGTATGCCCCTCTGTTGAATGTATTGCAATACACCCTGCTTGGATGGTGACTGTCTACCGTAACGTCATAAACAAACTGATTTTCATCAAATATCCGTTTCCATGTTTCGCCACCATCTTCGGACATGAGGATGCCCCCGTCCAAATCCATCAATTCATTGCCGCCGGTCTCCCTAGCCACAGCGGCCCCAACTATATCGCTTAAAAAAGTATCTGCCCATGAACCCAGATAGAGTCTGTCCAGATTTTCAGGGTCATATGCAAGCCCATTTGGGAATTTGGTCTTTTCACCCACATCCAAGCGTTTCCAAGAAAGTGCTCCATCTGTTGATTTATATACGGCACCCATGTGCACTTCCCGTCCTACTTCACCATTGATGTGTTGAGGAGTTGGACTGGTAATCAGGTACAAGGTTCCATCTGGGAGAATGGTAATTTCAAAAGCAGCCAAGCTCCCTTCAATTCCGTTATTGTGAAGTTTCCATGTTTTGCCATCGTCCACAGATTTAAAAACCCCTTTTCCATAAGCAGCAATATACAGTGTCCTGTTCCCCACTGGAGAGTATTGATCCAATGCAATGGAAGTGGAGGGCGTATCAAAGCCCATACCTTCCACTGATGGTTCCCAGGTTGTACCGCCATCTGTGGAAACGGCGACACCTCCCCTGCCATATTCTGTCCATTTGGGGTTTCTGGTCATTTTTCCCCGTGGAAAATCATGGAGGTTTGACCAAACGGACCATAGCTTGTCCTTGACCTCTGGGTCAAATACCAACCAATAGCAGGTATTCTCCCATTCGGTGGGGATTCCTGTGGTGGACCTGGTCCAACTACGGCCTTTATTATGGGAATGGTGATATCCAATATCGGTATAGCTGATGGCGATATGGGTTGAATCAAAAGGATCAAAATGAACCCCATAACTGGTAGTCACATCCAAACCGCTGGAAATATAGCTTCCGTCATCTTGGCGTGTTGAATAAATGGATGTCCAATTCTTACCTCCATCCACTGTTTTCATACTGCGGTACCAGTCTGTGACTATGGCCAAATTTCCATTGTTCGGGGCAACTCCCACATCAATCAATCTGATGAAGTCTTTTCCAAAAGCTTCATTTACCCATGCATCTTCTAAATTTGTAACATCATTGCCATCCTTTACGCCGTACTTGCCCGAGCCTCCGCCTCCTTTCCAGACCCATTGCCAAGAATCTCCGGAATCATCCGATTTTAGCGTTCCAAACCATACGACATCAGTTCCGTCATCTTTCTTTTCCAAATAGCTGCTTGTCACCACATACACATGCTCAGCATCATTTTCGGCAGCAGCCATAGTGGAAAAGGTAGGCAATGTATTTGCCTTATTTGTGATTACATCCCCTTTGCTCTGGCGCCAAGTCTTTCCATGGTCTTTGGATATCCATAATGAGGTAGGGGCCGGTCTACCATCTCCTCTTTCAGATTCATCATTGTGCAAACCATAAAATATTGAACTGTTTCCTCCCTTTACAGTTCCTCCCGTGATCGAAAAAGCGGGCTGCATTGCATCAGGATATTCCATTGATGTAACTTGCCAAGATTTCTTGTCTATTGTATTGACCGCAGATGAGGCAAACACCAAAACTTTGTCTTTGGCCTCTCCTGTATCGGTATATATGAAATCAATCCTGTTGTTTACTTTCAATCTGTTCCAAGAAGCTCCACCATCCTGGGTATAGAAAAGATACCTGTCTAAACTAAAATAAACCTGTTTGGAGTCGTTTGGATCCACTTTAATATTCCTTATGGCGGGGTTTATGGCCCGGCCCGATTCACCCACTACATGGAACAGAGAGTTCTCCGTGGTTGTAATGGAGTATTCGGCATGGTCTCCCAAATAATTTTCCTCTACGATATCTTTTTCAAATGGATAAATCCTTTCCCAGGTTTTTCCACCATCCATTGATCTGTTGAGCGCATTTGAGCCAATGTACATCACTTGTGGATCCAAAGGATCGTAAGCGAAGGCATGAGATCCATTTGGATAGTTGATCCCATTAAAAGAGTTTCCTCCATCTTTGGTGTGATAGGCCCCGGTCATGTCACAACGAATCAGGAAATCTTTTTCATTTTCATAAGAGAACGTTGGAATGAAGGTAGATCCTCCACCTCCGGGCCCAATAAGGGTCCAATTGCTCTGCTCCTTGCCCAACGAATCTTCCTCTACGGCATTGGTGTTGGAATCTTTACATGAAAGCCAAAGAAGTACCATCAAATTGATCCCGATAAGTTTAACTTTTGTGCCCATTTACTGTTTTTCTATTTTAATAGGTTTAGTATTTCATTTCTGATTTTATCATAGTCATCCCCGCGCTGTGACCAAGCCACTGGGTCATCCTTATCCACTTCATGCATGGCCTTTGGAACGACTTTCCGTATCAATTCGCTTACTTTGGCCTTACCAATTTTTTGTTCTGCCAACCAAAGCAATTCATGGTCCTGTTGTCCTCGTCGTATGTTTTTTAACCGAATGGAAGGCAATACTTTGTTCAAACCTCGGTCCTCTTCTTTGTGATAGGGCATTCTACCTGGGTAAAACACGACACCGTCACCATTTCCATAGTTGAAGCCCCAGTTGATAAATGTGAGCGGTTCGTTGAACACACGTTGCTGCAAATTGCCTTTGGGTCCTTGGAAGTTATGTTGCCAGTGACTGCCATGCCAGATAAACCATGTATTAATGCCAAACAGATGTTTGATCCAGCCATTTACCCTAAAATCAACAGCTTCGGCCTCCAAGATTACAGAACCATAAAAGGGACGGTTTCCGTTATAGAACCAATGGTCCCCACCTCTTTCTTTCAATAATTTAAATTGTTCGTAATCCTGAATGCCCCGGTATCCATTAAAAATATCAATGACATCTTTGAGCTCTTCTTTATAGGCCGTAGTGGTGAATATAGGGAGTCTCTTTCCCGGGCCGGGATTGGATTTCACCCATTCTGCATTTTGTTTGATATAGGGATATTGCACTTCTCCCGGTTCATCAATCATGTACCAAAAGTATCGGGTATCAGGGGAGTTCTCCTCAAACCAGGTAACCCATTTATTGGATTCGGATTGAACGCTGTCCTTGGTTCTGCCCAATACCGGATTTCCATAAATACCAACGGTGAAGAGTTTTTCCCCAACCCCTTGTCCAGGGCCTTGATATCCGTTTTCGGCCGTAAAAGCAGATCCATCCAAATACGGTTTGTATTGGTTCATGGCGTCTAGGCTGAATACGCTACTGTGCACATCAAAACCTCCCACCAAATCCACACGATGTCTATGGGCCTCAAACTTCATCATTTCCATAACTTCATCATATTCCAAATCACGAAAATAATTCACCATACTGTTCTTGGATGTGAACATCCATACATTCGAATGGTTTTCGTCAGGGAGGTAAGCGTTGATCAATTCAATTTCCACGGGGAGTTTTGAGGCGGCCTTGCCATTGACCCAAACCGTAATCTCGGACGTATACACGCCAGAAGCAAAATTTCTGTCCCGTGGAAGGTACAGGTCTATCCAAAAGCCTTGGTTTTGGGTTTCTTGCCTCTCGATAACCTCGAGCCTGTGTTGCATTCTAATGGTTATCTCTCGGGTTTTGGGAACTGTTAGGGGAAACCCTCCTTTTCCCAGGGCATTTGAAGGTATCAGTGCATCTGGTATCCATCCGACCATATTTTCCGGTGCACTGTTCTCAGAGCCATAGTACCAGGCCGGCTTTGTTGGTTTTGTTACATTCAAATAGTGCTGTGAAAATAAATCAATGCTCCCTTGGGGTCCATAGGCTATTGTTCCATCACCACCAACAATGTCTCCTGAAACCGTGTTCACGGGAGGAGTCATGGAGATCTCCAAACTTTTGGCCCCCAAACTATCCAATTCCACAATGACTTGAAAGCCCAAGACTTCATTGTAAAGTCCTCTCAACTTTACTTTTTCACCATCCCAGATACTGTTGTTCTTCTCTGCGAAATGATCTGTGTTATATCTAAAAACTTTCTCTCCATCTCCCACGGCCCAAACATTCACAATTTGTGCTGAAAGTATAGGGCTCAAAGAAAGGGCCATGATTAAAAGAATCGATTTAAAAGATGCCAAAGTATTCATATCACAAGTTTTATTCAAGTTGAATGTTATGTTGTACCAATAAACGGGCTTAGTCCGTAACCAAGATTTTTCCCATGGGATACCAACCCTCACTGTTCACGCCTTCTATTGCCAGTTTAACTCGAGGGCTCTGTGTAACGTGGTCCACAATCGCTATTTCAACTTGATATTCCCCGGTGGGCGTATTTAGGGGGACGTAAAGTTTCTCGTCATATACGATATCACCAGGCAGCCATTTTCTAATGTCGGCGTCCGTAAATAAGACTGTAGTGTGTTTGCTGCTTTTTAATCGGACGGCAAATTTATAGTCTTTGTATATGGGTGCCACTCCTTTGTTCTCCCACCATGAAGTCATTGGTATTTGGCCTTGTCGCTTTACTTGGGAAGGATAGGTGAACCTTCTCAAAACAAACCGATATCCCATTTTTTTCAGCCATTCATCCACCAAGGGACTCCACTGCTCAGGAACTGGCGAACTCTTTGCGTTAAAGGAGGATACATGCCACTTTAGTGCTTGTTCAAATATGTAATCAACAATTTCTTCGTTGTATTTTTGCCTTTCCAACCAGGTTAAAAACGTACCGCATATCTCCATGGCTATCGGTGCTTTTTTCCAAGCATCCTTCATCCCACTCCGTACAATATCTTGTGGATAAACATCCAGCATATGGGTAAAATCATCCCAAATGCCCATATCGCCTAAACAATCTATTCTCCAACCCAATTGACGCATATTTGGTCCCTCACCATTGTGGGTGCCATCAGGCCAGTATGCCGCTATATTGGTTCCCCTTGCCAATAGTTCTGGTTGTGTAGCATCTCCATTTAGGGGTTGAAAAATTAAATGTGTCTTCCTGAAGTTGTCCAGATACTTGTTGATGAGCCCAACTCTAACCTTTTTTGACAACAATTCCATGCCATCTCCTTCACCCCAATACCCAATAAAGGAAACGTCAACCGCTTCCAAGTCTGGATGCCCATCATAACGTTGTCCCATGGCAGCGATCATTCCGCCAAAATATTTGAGATACGCCGGGTTTTCAGGATTTATCCTCCATTTGCCACTCAATATCTTATTCTTACTTTCTTCTCCAACAATTTTTCTGTACCAAACAGGAACATCCTTTTCATCATCGTGCTCGTAAGGTGAAATGCGTAGCATCAATGTCTGTCCTCTTTCAGCGGCGGTTTTCAATGCCTTATCGATCATCTCCCAATTGTATACACCCGGTTCCACCTCCAAAAAGCGCCAGTTTACCCGAAAATAGGCTATGGTGGTCTGTGGGTAATCTTTATTGGTAAGGTCTCCATCAAAATATTGGTACTCAATGGGAAAGCCTTCTGTCCAAAGCATTCCAGAATTTAAATCGTCCCCATTGAACCTCTGAAAGGTTGTAAAGCCAATACCGGGATTCAACAGCAGTTCATCACTTTCTTCGGGATAAACCTTAACCAAGGTTTTAGGCGGCAAAGGGATACCTTGTGCCTCAATTTGTGCTACACCCAACATTAGAATGGCAAGACTTAAATTTAGAATTGTTTTTGGTTTCATAAACTGGTTGATTTATTGGTTTGGCCATTATAGGCCTTAAAAAGTGCTACGTTTCCATTGTTCACGGCCGATATTAGTCCCTTTTCTGCATTTGGGCCTAGACTTATCGGCTTCAACTTTTTGACATCACCAGAAATGAAAAGACCCGATTCAAATCCATTTACGGAATTGAAACCACCTTTTCCGTTTCCTTTCAAAAACAATCCTTGGCCAGCATCAGCTCTGGGTGTTTCTATTTCTGAATTGAAAAGGTTTCCTGCTATGACGATATCGTTAATATCATCATTGTCAAAATCATCATATACAGAACCGAATACCGGGGAAATTTGTGCCATTTTGGGCAATGCTTCCAGTTGGAATCCCGTATTGGTGTTGATCAATAAAGCGCTTGAAAATGTTTTGGCCTCGAACAAGTCTGAGCTTTTGAGTGCATCTTCGTCATAAACATCGGTCAAACTCGCCATCCCAAAGGACCGATAATCCTTGAATTTCTCTTTTAAGGATGGTATTTGTTGGGATGAACATGATTTTCCACGAAGAGGGTAGAGGGTGTCGTTTTCAACATAACTGAGCACAATATCCAAGGAGCCATTGTTGTCGAAGTCCTTTGAATACAACCTAAAAGGTGCATTGGGCGCTGTCTTATATTTATAATTTTCCCCTAGGTTGCCCACAAGGTAATCTGCTCTTCCGTCGTTGTTTATATCTGCCTCCGTGATACTGAACCACCATCCGGCACTATTGTTCAGTACTGGGTCATCTGTGTTTTTGGTAAACTTGTTTTGATTGTTTTCAAATATGGTAATGGGCATCCATTCGCCAACCAAAATCAAATCCTGGGTTCCATTATTGTTGTAATCGGACCAAACCGCATCGGTGACCATTCCCGGAAACTGCAAATCGGGGGCCTTTTCTTTGGTGACATCCCTAAACTTGCCATTTTGGTTTTCCAACAGGTAACTTTGGCCAGGTTTTGGGTACTGGCCGGGAAGCAGCCTGCCCCCAACAAACAGATCCAAGTCTCCATCGTTATCATAGTCTGCCGCACGCACCACACCCCCACTGGAATTTATAGTAGGCAAAGCATTTAGGGCCCTAACAAAGTTGCCTTTGCCTTGGTTAAGATAGAGCCTATCGTGATAGTAGGTATCCCCTTCGGGCATTTCGTTCCCTCCACTTACAACAAACAGGTCGAGGTCCCCGTCCATATCTGCATCAAAAAACAATGCATCGGTATCTTCATGGAATTTGTCCGAAACAATACTCCGATTGTATTTTTTTGTAAAGGTATTGTTTGAGCCTTGAAGATAAATGGCACCTTCAAAATCTTTGGCCCCTCCGACATAAAAATCCTCCAACCCGTCACCGTCTACATCCCCGACAGCTAAAGCAGGTCCAAACGTTGACATTTTATGGGGCAATAGGATCTCCTTGCTGAAATCATCGTAGTCGTTTTCTTGATGTTTATAGTTTACATTGTAATTCGCTGTAACATTTGTAAAAAGTAAAGGGTCCGTTTTCGTTTTTTCTTGGCTTTTACCAGCCTTGGCATGATCAATTGTGATCTGTTGGTCCACAGGGACATCTTTTAATTCGCTCGCTTTTCCGCTTGGCCATGTCACCGTTATTTTATCCACCACACTTGATTGCCCCACCCCAAAGTGCAAGATATAATCCACATTGGACTGGTAGCCTCTCACCACATATTGTTCTTTGTATTGTTTGTTTTCTCCGTATTTGATATTTACTTTGGCGCCAATCCCATCTACATTTTTAGGGCTGCCCTTTAATTTTATCTTGATGAAGTGGTTGTCTGTTAGTGAGGTAGCGTGGTTTCGGTATACGTGTGCCTCCTCATCAATGTTGTTGATTACCAAATCCATGTCGCCATCATTGTCCAAATCGGCATATGCAGCCCCATTGGAATAGGAAGGTGCGGACACTCCCCAAGTATCATTAGCTTTGCTAAAACTGAGCCCTCCTTGATTCTTAAAAACCAAATTAACTGATTTTTCTGGAGGAATACTGTCCAAAATATCTTGGACCATAGCCTCAAAATCGGGTACTGGTTTGTTGGTTTCTTCTAGGATTCTTTCATCTTTAAAGTGTTCAAAATCCTTGTTATTTGTATTTTTTCTCATGCCATTGGTAACGAACAGGTCATTGAACCCATCGTTATCCAAATCCACAAATAACGGAGCCCAGCTCCAGTCTGTGCTAGACACGCCGGCCATAGGAGCCACATCGGAAAAAGTTCCGTTGCCATTATTGAGCTGTAATGTGTTGCGCATATATTGATAGTGCCCGTCCAAACTCACCAAAAGATTAAATGCTTCTGGGTCCATGGAACCCATATTAGTTTTTCTTCCAAGATTGGTTGTGGAATTCATATCCAAAACAAACAGGTCTTGTAATCCATCATTATTGATGTCCGCAGCATCTGCTCCCATAGAAGCGTAAGAGATGTGATTCAGTGCGGTGAGCGCACTTTCCTTAAAAGTTCCATCACCATTATTGAAGTAGAGGTAATCCCTTCCGGCAAAATCATTGCATACATAGATGTCTGGGTAGAGGTCTTGATTGAAATCAACAATTGCCACACCCAGTCCATCACCCAGTTTTGAACGGTTAATCCCGACAAAATCCTTCACCTGGGTATAATGTCCGTTGTTATTTTTATAGAGTTTGTCCCCTATAAATCGGTCCACATCCTTATCGTGAAAGTTTCTGAATATCTCCTTTATAGGTTTTACGGCATGGTTCAGCAGGAACATGTCCAAATCCCCATCTAAGTCATAATCAAAAAAAGTGGCCTGAATTGAATTGCTCCAATCGTCCAAACCGTACTCTTTACCTTTTTCCACGAAGGTTTTGTCACCATTGTTGATGAACAAAAGATTGCTTCTTAACCTTGGCTTGGTATCACCTGATCTACATACATAAATATCCAGAAAACCGTCTTGGTTGATATCGACCATGGTAACTCCGGTTTTCCAACCGGATATGGTGTCCAATCCAGAACCTTTGGTAATGTCCTCGAACTTAAAATCACCTTTATTGAGATAGAGTTTTCCTGTTTTTTGGTTGGCACTGAAATAGATGTCCACCAGACCATCATTGTCAATATCTCCAATAGCGACACCGCCACCATTGAAAAAATTGGTATAGGTAAATACATTTTCTTCCACATCTTCATGGATATCGTTTCTAAAATCTATGCCTGTTTGCCGGTAATCGGTCAATTGTAGTAAAATAGAACTTGTTTCCTCTTCACTGGAGCAACTTGCAAGAAACAGCAAGATGATCAGACACATGAAGTGCAAACCCTTTTTATATTTTCTTTTAAACCTAGTTAATGAGTAATCTTTCTTTTTCATCGGATAATTTTTAAGAGGCACTTAACTTTGACGTATAGCTCCACCACCCATACAATACATAAAAATATACTACAAGAAATAGTAAAGAATCGGCTGAACTGAAGTAATGGATCATAAAAAACAAAAGCAATTAAACCAATTAAGGTCTAATTGCTTTCTTGAAGATTAACTACTAATTCAAACTAAACTCATTTTTTTTAATCGCTAATTAATCAATTTGATCATTAGCATCTACTTCTTTTTGTGGAATTGGGAAATAAATCTTGCCCTCGTTTAGATAACTAAAGTTTTCTCCCGGATATTTAGAATCAAGATTGGCTCTCCATCGATCGATATATTGCCCACTTCGAATCAAATCCATACGCCTTTTTCCCTCCATATAGAATTCCTTTGCTCTTTCTTCCAAAATTGCTTCTCTCAATGCTGCTTGTCCCAAACCCTCCAAAGGTGCAACGTTGGACCTAGATCGTATTTCATTGACCAATGCCAGAGCCCCTCCCGTGTCACCGGTTTCGTTAAGGGCTTCTGCCCTTGTCAACAAAATATCAGCATATCGTAATACAGGATAGTTAATCCCCGAACTAGCCAGATCACCTCCGTAGGGGTGATTAAAACGATCGTATCCTCCCAAAGACTTATTGGGCAGCACTGATGTGGAAGCGGTAGATCGCAAAGCTACTTCTGGGTCGACTGCCAAAGCATCATACTCAGGAGTACCTTCAGCTGCTAAATATATAGGCAATCCGGTATCATCATCAAATCGTAACCGAGCATCCCTAAAACCATTGGCCAACAATGCCTTTCTTGTATCATTGTCATCAAAAGAATTGTAGAAGTCAACTGAAATGGTAAGTCTTCCCCATGCACCGGCCACATAATCACCAGACAATTCATGCCATGGTAATTGTGAAGGAGATCCAGTTGCATCTGTTGTGGACATGACGGCAAAAATCCATTCGCTTGCAGCCACGTTCGACACATTGAAAAGTTCCTCAATACTTGGAAGCAATGAATATTCACCCAAGCTCATAACAGCTGCAGCATCTTCTGCTGCTGCAGCCCAATTTTTGGCGTTAAGGTTTGTCTTGGCCCGTAGTGCCAATGCAGCACCTTCACTTGCCCTGCCCGGAGTGCTTGATGAACCCAAAGCAGCAGCAGCATCCGTTAAATCTGCAAGAATCTGGGCAACAACCTCAGATTGTGGGCTCAATGGCAAATCGCCCGAAGTTTCACCCAAGTTCAAGATAACATCCCCAAAATTAAAGGTAAGGTCATGATAGGCCAAGGCCCTTAAGAATTTCGCTTCTCCAATAAATCGAGATTTCACCGATTCACCTATTGGCATGCCCTCCAATACTGAAATGGCAAAATTGGCTGCTCCAATGGTTTTGTACGCTCCATCCCAAAGATTGACAATTTCACCTTCATTAATGCCCCAGGTACCCATTTCAAGTGGTGAAGTACCTGGTCCCCATCCGTCCTTACCATAAGTATCGGTTGGCTGTTCGCTAACATTTAAATAGTCATACTCATAGTATGTTCCCCAGTCAGTACCCCTTAGGGCCGCATACGCCGACAAAACCAGTGCCTCAGCATCTGCTTCAGTTTCATAGGCATTTCCAGCGACTAAATCGGAGTAGACCTCTTCCTCAAGAATCTCGGTACAAGAAACCATACTTGACAGTACCATTAAGAATGCGATTGTTTTTTTCATTTTTTTCATAATACCAATTTTTAATTTAAAAAGTTACTTTGAAACCCAATGAATATATTCTATAGTTCGGGTATCCATAGTCATCAACTCCTCTATTTATGCTACTTTGCGATCCACCGTAGTTAAAACTGACCTCTGGATCAAACCCGGAGTAGTCGGTAAATGTTAAAAGATTCTGACCCTGCGCATAAATATTTATGTTTTTGATCCAAGAAATATAATCCGTATTAAGGTTATACCCTAAAACCAGGTTTTTCAACCTTATATACGTACCATCTTCAATAAAATAATCATTTGCATAGTTACCATACTCTCCTTGAAACCAGTTGACTCCTGGTAAAGTACCTGATGTATTGAAATCACTATATCGATTCAGCGCATTTACTCCAAGGCTCTGATCGATTGCAATGGCCTTGAAATTAAAAAGATCGTTGCCGAACACACCTTGCCAGAACATATCCAAATACACGCCCTTGTATTCAAAATGATTGTTAAATCCTAAGGTAAAATCTGGATTGGCATTACCAATTACAGTTCTATCGTCAGCATCGATGATGCCATCATTGTTCACGTCTTCATATAAAGCGGTACCCGCCAGAACACTATTGGGTTGCGGATCATAAGTCTCACCTTCCTGCAAAACCCCTATGAATTTATATCCATAGAAATCCCCTACTCTACCTCCTTCAATGATTCTTCTATAAACTTCCTCACCAACCTCACCATAAGGCTGTCTTTCAAAGGCTATATTTATCGGGTTATCTCCATCCAACTGTGTAACCTCATTATCGTTGGTTGCGAAGTTAAGGTTGGCATCCCATTTGAAGTCACCAGCGTTGGCAATCCTTGCCCCCAAGACCACTTCGAGTCCTTGATTGGTCATAGATCCAACATTATCAACAATATTCTGGAATCCTGTGGAGGCAGATGAAAGTGGTCTTTCGATGATAAGGTTGTCCGTATCCGATTTATAGAAATCCACAGAACCGTACAATCCATTATTCCAAAAACCAAAATCGAACCCTACGTTCAACATTGCCGTTTCTTCCCATTGCAAATCTGGATTTGGAGCAGTCACTCCATCAGGTCCCAACCCAACCGAGTTGGTAGAGCCATCAAAACTATAAGCAGTCGATGAGCCTACTCTGGCCAATGAGGTGTAGGGGGCAATATTGTTGTTTCCTGTAAGTCCATAAGAAACCCTTAGTTTCAAATCTGATATGGTATTTGATTCTTTCAGGAAATCTTCTTGCGACAATCTCCAAGCCGCAGATGCCGATGGGAAATAACCCCATTTGTTGTTTTCACCAAACTGGGACGCTCCATCTGCCCTGACGGTTGCGTTGAACAAATATTTGTCTTTGTAACTATAGCTAGCTCTAGTGAAGAATGAAGCAATGTTAGTTGACGTCTTACCACTATAAACAAATTGTTGTTCAGCAGAACCTAAATTAAAGTACAAGGTCTTATCAGTAGGAAAGTTTTGCCCGCTCAATCCATAGAATAAATTCTCAAATTCCTGGTAAGAGGCACCTGCCAATATGTTAAAATCGTGGTCTTCCCCGAAAGTTTTACTGTAGGACAAGGTAAACTCCGCCAAGTAATTGGTTGAGCTACTCGCATCAATACTTCCAAGGGGTATTTCCCCACCTCGGCTATAGGGAGCTGGTTCGTATATACCTGTCTGCCCTGACTCGTGGTCAAATCCAACATTCAATTTTGCGATCAAACCTTCCAATATATCATGATCAACGGTAAGGTTACCATAGGTTCTCCAAAACTCCCTTTCGTTTAGCCTAGTATTAAAAAAACCAATAGGGTTTCTAAACGGCTGAAGATCCCTAGAGAATTGTATACTTTCATTGATTGTGCCGTCTGGATTATAGGCAGGCCTGCCTCTTTGGGCTCGTGCTACAGCCACAAAGAATGGAGATAAAGTCCTAGAACCGGGCTGCTTTACAATACCGTTGCCCTGTACTCTAGCAGTGAACAGATTAACCGCCACCTTGGTACTGTTCCCAAATTTCTGATCAGCATTAAGACGAACCGATACCCGAGTAAAATCACTGTTCAAGACAATGCCCTCTTGATCAAATAAGTTGGCCGACAACGAAAAATGTGCTTTGTCACTTCCCCCAGATGCCCTAACATTATAATTTGTAACCTTGGCAGTTCGCGTAATTTCTTCAATCCAGTCTGTATTGTAAGGCGAGGCCAAATCCTCGGCCGAATAAAATGGATTTCCATCATTTGGCCCTGAAGCATATATTTCATTGGCTATTCTTGCACTGTCACTCCAATCTAAATATTCAGGAGCACCGTTCAAAGTCTGGAATCCGGTAGATCCATCAACAGATATTTCAGTTCTACCACTTTTACCTTTTTTTGTTGTTATGATTACAACACCCGATGAACCCCTTGAACCATAAATTGCCGCAGAAGCTGCATCTTTTAATATATCAATGGTCTCAATATCATCCGGAGAAATGGCAACTCCCGGGTCTAATGGAAAGCCATCCACTACATATAAAGGTTGGTTGCTATTGGAAATAGAGGTGTTACCCCTGATTACAATATTTAATCCTTGACCAGGCTCACCATCATTGGCCGAAACCTCAACACCGGCTGCACGACCTTGAATCATTTGAGCCGTGTTGGATACGGCCCCACCCAATGTCATTTCCTCTTCACCAAGAGAAACAACAGAACCGGTCAAATCTTTCTTTTTAACAGACCCGTAACCTACCACGACGACTTCGTTGAGTTGGTCAACCTGCGCAGACAGAGCCACATCGATAACAGATTGTCCACCCACAGTATACGACTGGGCCTCGAACCCAATGTAGGAGAACTCAAGAACAGCATCCCCATTCGGGACCTGTACCTTGTACTTACCATCAAAATCCGCGGACACCCCTATCGAGGTTCCTTTAATGACGACATTCACGCCCGGCAAGGGAGTCCCATCAGCTGCATCAACAACAGTTCCTGACACCGTAAATTGCGCAACCAAATGAAAGCTAGAAAGCAAAATAAAAATAAAACTTAAGAATAATTTCATAATTAGATTAGTTAGTTAGTTTAGAAATTAATTTGATTGGTTAAAACACTCATGAAAATGAAAGGTTATTTATTAAAACAAAAGCAATATAACAAGGTTATTTCAAATAACCTACTTTTATTTACTACTTTTTTAATTCTAAAACAAAATATACGAAAGTTTTTAAATCTATTTGATAATTATTTGAAAGTAATTTACTGAAATTTTTTCGGGGAAAGATGTCCGATAATCGCTACTGCTCTTATCTTCACATATCATTGATTTTTAATTATTTATGAAGTATTATCACTTGATTAATACGCTGTCAAATATAACTTTTTTTGTCAGCGAAAAATTGATTGTACACAAACGAAAGGTTATGAAATAAAATTTATAGATTTCATTTCTAATTCTTTTCAACAATCAGTCCAAAATTAGATTGAACTCCATGTCCTTTTGTTTGCATCCAACTTAATAAAACTTAAATGCACAAATACTATTGAAATAGCTTGATGAATTAAAAATTGAAATGCCTTTATCCTGCATTATCATGCTCCTCCATTTCAACGCCGGAGTCGATCGCCAAAAAATAGGCAGCCAATATGGCAAGTACAATACCGGTCATTTTGTATGTGCCGGGCATAAGCCCTAACAATACCATTGAAATAATGGAGGTAATCAACGGTGCTCCAGCATTGGTCATCGGAGATACAGCTATTGCCTTACCATACCTGAAGGCATAAACTAAACAAAGAGCCCCAATGGAATTCAGTATCTGAATGCCCGCTGCCAAATAAGGGCCATTAAGACCCCAATTGATTTCTTGTGAAAAATCTGTCATATAATACGCCGCAGGGATCAGGAGAATACCAGATATCATCATGTAAAAAAATATACTCTCAACGTTCATGGTGTAATTGGCAAGTTTCATGAAGTACGCCTGAACCCCCCATGCAACCAAAATCAAAATGGCCAATACAAACCACAGGACTCCATTTTCAGCTTTAGCATCAACATCTCCCCCAGAATACTCAAAAAGAGGTAATGCTACCAAAGCTAAAATTATGCCCAAGGCTCCCAATTTACCAGTTCGTTCCTTTAGAAAAAAGAATGAAAGGAGTATGGTGACAACGGGAGAAAGTGATATTATGGGAAATATTAAGTATGTTGGTCCAATGGTCACCGCATAAAAAAGGATCATCTGTCCTCCGGCACCCAGCAAGCCAATAACCAAACCATATAGTATTGATTTTTTGTCCGTTTGTAATTTTGCTTTGTTGCGCTTAACAATATATATGGCCGGAGGTATCATGGTCAGGGCCCAAACACAATAAATCAAGGTATTGGGGAAGCCACTTTTGGCGGGCTCGCCCGTAAAAGCTCCCCAAACACCCCAAAAAATCATAGTAATCAATGCATATAGCAACCATGGTTTAGTGTTATGAATCTTCATAATTTGTATTTTATCGAGTTAAAAGTGCAATGAAAGTAATATAAAAAATCATTGAAAAGAAACTATATGATATTTTTTAATAATTTTTAAAAAGTTTATGAAATTTTTTAACTTACTTATTCTTGCTTTTAAAGTTTGTTTAAAAAATATAAAACCTTACCTCCTATCTCCTGTTCGCCAGCTTCTGCGAAAAGGAACCAAAAACAAGCAAAACCCAGCAGAACAGCTTCATGCGTTAAAATAATAAACGTTTCGCATTTCTCTAGGCTCCTTCAAAAACACCTTTCAAATCTAGATAGCGTGTAAAATCTTCAGAATCATTATTTACAACCCTATGTTTCGTAATAATACAAAAGATATAATATTATTTTTATTTACTTTTGATGAGTTAAATGTTTTTTATTATTATTATTTTAGATTTTAACCATTTAATTAGAATCCCTTATGATCAAAAGATACCTTATCTGCACCATCTGCACCGCTTTCATACAATTTCTTTGGGCCCAAAAAGCGACAATTACCGAAAAGAAGGTCGCTATGAAGACCTATATGTTTTCAGACCCAAACCCCATCCCCGATATGAACAAGAACTATCCTTATTTTAGATTTGATGGGTATACGGATAAAAGCACTCAAAAAGAGTGGAACATGGTCATTTTGGAGAATGATTATATTAAGGTATATATCAACACGGACATTGGTGGCAAAATATGGGGTGCCATAGAAAAGTCAACAGGAGGCGAATTTCTATATTACAATGATGTTGTGAAATTTAGGGATGTGGCCCAAAGAGGTGCTTGGACCTCAGGAGGATTGGAGTATAATTTTGGGGTAATGGGGCATACTTCCACAACCTCAACCCCTCAGGATTATATCATAAAGGAAAATGCGGATGGAAGTGCATCCTGTATCATTGGTGCCCTGGACCTGCACACCAACACCAAATGGAATGTTGAGGTAAACCTGCAAAAAGACAAAGCTTTTGTTGAAGTAAAGTCCTCGTGGTTCAACACGGGCAATTTACCTGTTTCCCATTACCATTACTCCAATGCTGCGGCAAAGGCCAGTGGGAATCTGGAATTTATTTATCCCGGAAATCACTACGTGGGCCACGCTGGGGAGGTTGGCTCATGGCCAAGCGAAGATGGCAAAGAAATCTCCTTTTATGAGAAGAATAATTTTGGAACCTATAAATCATACCATGTAGTCAACAGCTATGCGGATTTTATGGGTGGATACTGGCACGACGACAATTTTGGTTTTGGCAATATCCGTGATTACGATAAAATGCCCGGAAGAAAGATATGGATTTGGGGGCTTGCGGAAGAAGGAATGATCTGGGAAGACCTTTTAACCGATTCAAAAGGCCAGTACATTGAATACCAAACTGGTTCCACATTCAACCAAGCTATGGAAAGTAGTACCCTTACTCCTTTTAAACATCGCGAATTTGCTCCCTACGATAGCGAACTATCCTCAGAACTGTACTTCCCGCTAAAAAATACGGGCGGTATGGACATGGCCACGGAGCATGCAGTCTTAAATGTGATCAGAAAGAACAGTGACTCCGTACGGATTAAGTTAAGTGCACTATCCCCTTTGGATACCGAGCTAAAAATCAAAGTGGAAGAAAAAGTGCTTTCCGACGATGTTAAGCTTAATCCTCTAGAGTTGCACACATTGGACATCGCACTTCATCAAAGTGAGGATTTCAACATAACCCTTGGTGACAATCTTTTAACGTACACTTCTGAAAATGATGAGCTTGTTGTTGATCGGCCCATTTATCCCAATGAAGATTTTGATTGGGACTCCGCCATTGGCCTATACACCAAAGGCATAGAGGCCGAAAAGCAATATGCTGGCCTCAAAAACGGCGCCCGTCCCTTACAGATATCCCAAGAATTCTATCTAAAAAGCCTAGAGCTAGATCCAGCATATGCTCCAGCCCTGAATAGGGTTGCCTTTAATTATTATAGGATGATGCAATATGACAAAGCCTTGGAATATGCAAAAAAGACATTGTCCATAAACACCTATGACCCTGATGCAAACTACTTATATGGAATCATAAATGCTAGATTGAAACAATACACCAATGCTAAAAGTGGCTTGGCCATAGCCTCTGAATCAACAACATACCGAAGTGCGGCCTACACAGAGTTGGCCAAACTGAGCCTTTTGGAAAAAAATTATGGAAAAGCTATTGAGTTGGGTCAAAAGGCATTAATGTACAATCAAGCCAATGTGGTTGCACTGGAAATTCAAGCAGTGGCCCATCGCTTGCAAAACAATACTGAACAGGCCAAAAAAGTACTCTCAAAACTATATGACCTGGATAATACGAGTGCTTTTGTAGCCTTTGAGAGAACACTTCATGGAGAAAGCAATGTAAGTTCTTTAAAATCATTGATTACCAATGAACTTCCGGCTGAATCATACATTGAACTGGCCGTGAAATACAATTCCTTTGGAATGGACCAAGAAAGTATCAAAGTACTGAAGGCCGGTCCAGAAAATGCCAAAATTCTATTGTTGCTGGCCCATTTGGACTCATCCAACCAAACGGAATGGCTCAATAAAGGCCTTGAGGCGACTCCTTTTTTAGTATTTCCTTTTAGAGCGGAAACCTATACTGCCCTAGATCAACTTATGGAAGTGAGTGACCACTGGAAGCTAAAATACTATGCGGCCTTGGCTCTATGGAAAAAAGAACGGCTAGAAGAAGCAAAACAGCTGTTCCTGCAATGCAATGTCCAACCAGATTATGTCGGTTTTTATCTGAGTAAGGCAAAATTGTTCCAAGATGACGATGCCGTGGTTAAAAACTCCTTGGCCAAGGCGAAAGAAATCGCTCCTAAAGACTGGAGGGTAGATCTTGCATTGATAGATCAACATTTAAAGGATGCAGAATACGACAAGGCTGCCAAAATTGCAAAAAGCAACTATTCCAAAAACAAAGAACTCTCCATTATGGGAATGCGCTATGCCCGCGCACTTCTCAAAGCCAATAAATTGGAACAATGCCTGAAATTTCTGGAAGGGTTTGAAATCATTCCTTTCGAAGGTGCAACTGAAGGGCGTGAGATTTACTATGAGGCCCATATTAAATTAGCCTTGGTATCTTTAAAAAAAGGAGATTATACGTCTTCCATAGAACATGCCCGCAAGGCAAAATTATGGCCCACCAACCTAGGGTCAGGCGAGCCCTATGATCCAGATGAAAGATTGGAAAATGCCATTTTGGCCTACTCCTATGAGCAGTTGAACAATGCTGAAAAAGCTCAAGAGTACAATGCATTGCTCATTGATCATGGTTTTGACCCCAATGATCAAAAAAATGCAGCCCTCTACCTACAGTTTCTCGTCCATGAAAAAAATGGCGAACAGGCCAAAGCACAGGCATTAGTGAAAAAGGCACTAGCGGCAGACCATATCAACGTATTCTACCAATGGGTCAATGCAAAGGCTGAAAAGAACAATAAGGCCATCCAATCTGCGGAAGATGCCATTAAGGCATCCTCGGGGAGCTTTAAGTTTTTATTGCTTGCAGATTTTCTGAAAATTATCAACAAATAGCTTAAATTTCATCAAAATGAAAAACTATCACACGCTCTTATTGGTTATTCTTTCTTTGGTGCTCACCCAATGCAAAGAGAACAAAGACAAAAAACAAAATGCAACAGAAGTTGAAGTAGTGAAGAGCTATGGAGTTGATGATTTTAAAACGCTGCCTAAGATTGATGTGCATGTACATATAAATACCTTGAACTCCCATATGATCGATCTTGCCCGGACCAACAATATTAAGCTTCTTAATATAGCAGTAGATTACCCTGGCAGTCCACTTTCCATTGAGGAAAAGCAAGAAATCAGTCGCGAACACGCAAAAAACCATCCAGATGTTTTTGCATTTGGCTCTACATTTTCCTTGGAAGGTTGGGACGACCCAGATTGGTCTGATAAAGTCATAGCAAAATTGAAGATGGATTTTGAAAAAGGAGCCAATTCCATAAAAACTTGGAAGAACATAGGAATGGATTTTAGGGATAAAAATGGAGACTTGGTTTTTTTAGATCATCCAAAATTTGATCCTATTTTTGATTTCCTTAAAAACGAAGGCAAGATATGGATGAGCCATGCAGGGGAACCCCTTAATTGTTGGCTCCCCCTTGATTCCATGACCGTGAATAACGATAGGAACTATTTCAGAGCAAATCCGAAATACCATATGTACCTCCACCCGGACTTACCTTCCTACCAAGAACAAATAGACCATCGTGACAATAGGGCGGCAAAGAACCCTGACCTGAGTTTGGTTGCGGTACACATGGCCAGCTTGGAATGGAGTGTGGATGAGACTGCTAAATTTTTAGATCGCTTTCCAAATGCCACCGTGGATTTGGCTGAGCGTATGAGCCATACGCAATATCAATCCCAGAGGGATAGGGAAAAGGTTCGTGACTTTTTTATCAAATATCAAGACCGGGTTTTGTACGGTACCGATTTTGGAGAATCTGACAAAACCGACCCTGAAGAATTGGAAGCCTATATGAAAGAGGTCTGGGAAAATGATTGGAAGTATTTCAATACGGATCAAATGATATCAGTGCCCCAGTTGAACACCCCCGTTCAAGGCTTGGCCCTGCCTAAAGAGGTAGTGGACAAAATTTATTATTTAAACGCAAAAAGAGTATTTCCAAACGCATGGGAATAAAGCACGAAAAATAGTCATCAAACGCTTTTCAGAAAGATGATACGAATAAAGATACTCCCACTTTTGGCGGTCTTTCTGTTTGTGCTAGCTGTATCCTGCAATAGCTCACAACAGAAAGAACAAAAGGTTTCCAAGGGTTATGATTTAGTCCGTTTAAATAGGATTGCCGATGTGCAGAAAGAGTTGATCGCCAAGGGTCAGGTGGGGAGCAACCAAGTGGTCATTTTCAAGGATGGAGAAGTCATTTATGACAGTATTGTCAATTCTGGACTAAAAGGCGATGAAAACATAACCGATGACACCTTATTTCCCATTTGGTCCATGACAAAACCCATTACCACTGTGGCGGCCATGATTTTGTTTGAAGAAGGCAAATTTCTCTTGGATGACCCCATAGAAAAATATCTTCCGGAAATGGCCAATCTTCAGTGTTTGGATGAACAAGGTAAGGTCTATCCCTGTAAAAAATCTGTCACAATTTTTGATGTCTTGGCCCACCAAACCGGTTGGGGGTACTATCCACGAAATATTGATGGGCAGCATGTATTGCTTAGCGACCTTTGGTACCAAGACCTGGAGGATTTTTCCAAATCCATGGCATCCATCCCATTACAATTTGAACCCGGCACCCGCTATTTGTATGGAATCAACACATCCATCTTGGGAAGACTTATTGAGGTGATCTCAAAAAAATCGTTATATGATTTCATGAAGGAGCGCATCCTTATTCCTTTGGAAATGAACCATACCAAGTTCCACCTTACCGATGAAGAACTAAAACGCTTACATCCTCTTTTATGGACAGAGGGCGAAGTTACCGGTTTCTATAAGCACAAGTACAATGAATTAACATATTCCAAGGAACCCAAGCTACATTTTGGTGGAGCTGGATTGGTGTCCACTACAAAAGATTATGGTAATTTTTGTGAAATGCTCCTAAACAAAGGGACTTTTAAAGGCCATCAAATATTGAGTCCAAGTTCAATAGACTTGATGAATACACCTATTAACCCTGAACTTGACAAGGGTACATTTATTGGTGCTTCAACCGGGTTTTCCTTGTACAACCTTACTGACCCCGTAAGAGATGGGGGCTTATCCCCAAAAGGCATTTTTGGCTGGGGCGGTTACCATGCCACATTGTTTTGGATAGACCACAAGAACAATCTCTACGGCTTAATTATGGACAGAAGTTCTTATTCAGCGAGGGAAATGTTCATCAAAGTACGAATAGCCACTTACCAAGCTTTAAGGTAATCATAACGTTATAAGGTCATCTATTTTTATGGCCTTGCCTTGCTGAATGGATTTTAGTGCGGCAATACCTACCAAGCTGGACAGCACCCCTGCCCTACTTCCAGCTCTTTGCCCATTGGCATCTTCCGTATTGGGTTTAAACAAATTGTCCTTGACCCTTTTATCGGCTCCACCGTGTGCGCCCACATCAGGACTTATGGTCCATGCCTTTAAGGTTTTCTTGTCCTTTGTTAATCTAAACTCGGTCTTTACCTCATCAGACCAAGGTTGGTTGTAGTATATCCGAACATCCAGTCTTCCATTTTCACCTGAAAAGCTGATAGATTGCCCCTCATAGGGTAAATAGGCATTTAGGGTATAGTTTAAGTATGCACCATTATCATATTGTACCAAAACGGAGCCCGAATCTGGACTGTCGATTTTTTCATCCCAAACACATCCATCCCTATAGTACTGATCAACATCTTCACAATCGACATAGAGCTTTTTTAAAGTCTCATTTTTTGTGATATCCCAATAAAAATCACATTGGTCCGTATAATTGCAATTGCGGCAGTTCTTCCCCCTAAAATCATTATTGGAGCCATAAAAACTTACGCTCCCCATGGCACTTACTTGAATAGGGTCGGCATCCAATAGCCAATTGACCAAATCGAAGTGGTGGGATGATTTATGCACAAACAATGATCCTGAATACTTATTTTTCCCATGCCACCTTCGGAAGTAAGAAGCCCCGTGGTCCGTATCCAAATACTCCTGAAATTCTATCGAAATGATTTTACCCAGTGCCCCCGAATCCAAAACACGCTTCATTTCAACGGAATCGTTCATGTACCTGACGTTAAAGCCTACATAAACTTTTTTACCATACTTTTTCTCGGCATCCAAAATGTTTTGACATTGCACTTCATCTATGGCAATGGGTTTTTCCGAAATTACATCACAGCCTAGTTCCATAGCCCTTATGATGTACTCGGAATGGGCACTATCTGTAGTGGTTACCAAGACCATGTCCGGTTTTTGCTCTGCTACCATCCCATCAAATTTATCAGCAGGGTATATTTTGGCATCCAACCCTACAATCTCCCCGAAGTTCTTTGCCCTTTTCTCGTTTATGTCACAAAGCCCCACCATTTCCATATATTCCTTGTAAGGTTCCACCAGTTCAATGCCCCAAGCCCTCAAGGACCTAATCCCGGTCCCAACCATGGCCACCCGCAATCTTGCCCCTTCCTTTTTAGGTGCTGCTAAGGCAAATGAGGGAGCCAATGAGAGTAATGCTGCGGCTTTGGCGTTTACACGTACAAAGCTCCTTCTGTCCAGATTTATTTTGTTTTGGTCCATAGTTTATATTTTTATGAATAATCTCTTTTTATACATCCAATAGCAAATTCCCCAAAGGGAAATCCAGACACAGAAGCTGGTCAGGATCTGAGCGGCTAAATCTCCAAAAGGTGTAAAAATTGCATTTGAAAAAGGGAATAACACCCGCTCAACAAGTTTAGCTCCACCCACATGCGAAAACAAGTAGATAAAGAGGGAGTTCATCCCCACTATACTGAAAAACCATGTATATTTTCCCTTTAGTTTTAGGACATCAATCAACCCATAAAGAAGGGCAATCCCCAAGATTGACCAACCCCCGCTCACAATAACGAACGATGATGTAGCTATTCTTTTGATAATCGGAATGACAGGGTCTAGTAAGTACCCGCCAATTACCATGGCCGTGCCGAACAACACCATGATCTTAAGTTTACGCATGGACTCTTCGCTTCCCATAAGAAGTTTTCCTACCAGTACGCCCCAAATGGTGTGTGCTGCCGTTGGCATGGCATTGAAGGCTGCCCAGCCTCCGTTTGATGCACCTCCGTATTGCATATCCAGCCAAGTGCCAAAATTTTTCATGAAGACAAAGGGCTGATCAAATCCCTCAACAGGGAAGAATCTATATATCACCTCGGTCAATACCAAGAGACCCACGGAAAATGAAATCTGGAATACCGTGCTTTTGTCAATAATCAGATAAGCTATCAAATATGTTACCCCAATCTGGGCCAAAACGTTCTGAAAGTAAAATGTGATTTCCCCTGCAGGGATGCAGTACAATGCCCAACCAAGAAAAAGTAATATAACTGAGCGTTTTAGTACGTGCTTGAATATTTGCCGCTTACTATGCCCCTTTTTTTGACGGTTGTAAACCCCAAAGGGCAAGGACAATCCAACAATGAACATGAAAAAGGGTTGGATCAAGTCCCAAAAATGCAGCCCATTCCATGAATGGTGGTGAAACTGTTCTCCCAAGGCATATAAAAAACTGCCCTTTAAACCATCATCCAAAAGCAAACCCATGAACCCAGTGAACTCGCCTATCAGCAAAAACATGGTAAACCCTCTGAAGACATCAATGGATAATATGCGCTCTGGTACTGCTTTAGACATTTCAATGGAATATTGCCTTGTTAAAGGATGATGTCCAATGGGTTGGTATTTTTCCAATCACCCCTTGTAAAATCGGGAAAATCTTGCGGCATTCCATCTTGGGACACAGAAGCTTCGGTCAATGGCCCTACGGCACTCCAGAAGCATCCTTCATATACATTTTGATCCAATGGGGTGCCTTTTCTTAAACATTCTATGATTCGGTAGGACATCATGAAATCTGTGCCACCGTGCCCTCCTCGCTTTTTGGCCAAGGCCCCCAGCCTTTTGTATAATGGATGCTCATATTTTTCATAAATTCTTCCCATCTCCTCTTCATTGAACCATTCAGCATGGTGGTTGCCCACTTTTTTAACCTTTTCAGGTATGGCAATTCTTGTGGGGAATCCAGCCAATATGCCTTTGGTGCCTTGGATCAAGTTCAATCGATTATAGGGTCTTGGGCTAGTTTCGTCCCATTGTACCAGTATGGTCCTTCCCAAGGTCGTTTTAATTATGGCGGTATTGATATCCCCTCCTTTAAAATCCAACTGATTCCACTTGTGGTCAGTATCGTAATATTTCTCTGCATACATTTTTCTACCCATCGCAGGTGAGGAAAATGAAACCAGTCGTGCAAAATTGTCCTCGGCCCTTGCCAAGTTCATGTACTGTGCTATCGGACCCAATCCGTGGGTTGGATATAAATTTCCGTTGCGCTTTGCATAGTGATGGGTTCTCCACGACCCTGTCCCCCTTTCAATATCTTCCATTTGAAACCTTAAGTCGTGGATGTAGGCTGCTTCTCCGTGGAGCAATTCACCAATGGCACCTTGCCTGCACATATTCAGGTACAACAATTCCTCCCTGCCATAATTGACATTCTCCATCATCATGCAATGCTTTTGCGTTCTTTCTGAAGCATCAACTATCTTCCACATATCTTCCAGAGTGGTTGCAATGGGCACTTCAACAAATGCATGTGCTCCCGCCTCCATGGACGCAATCGCCATCTCCGCATGCAAGGACCACGGAGTGGAAACAAAAACAGCATCTGGCGTAACCTCTTGGAGCATCTTCTTCCAAAGATTTTCCCCGCCATAATACAGGGCAATATCTTCAGGCTTGGTGGCTCCATTCTTATTACAGCTTTCTTTGGCTTTTTTGGCCAAATCTTCATACAGATCACTTATGGCAACTACTTCAACACCGTCTATTTGATGTATCCTAGCAACGTGACCCGAGCCTCTATCGCCTACGCCAATAAAGGCACAACGTACTTTGTCTAAGGGAGCAGCAGCAAAATCACCCATGTATTGGGCATTTTTGGGCCGTGCAGTATATCCTGCCTTGGGTTCTTCAACATCTTTCGCATCGATGCATCCAGATGCCACCCCCACACTTAAAACACCTAACCCTTTAATAAATTCCCTCCGATGGTTGTTTTCTGTACTCATGTCTTTTGATATATGTAACCAAATATAAGTAATATTTACTCATTTCGTAAGTATATAAAGAAAAGTATCTTTTAATATATTAATTTTATTACCTTCATGCAGCTCGTATAAGTTGCGTAAGGTATTTCGGAACCATGTCTGATGTAATGAAGGAATGATTCCAGACCAGATTGCTCGCAATTAGTGGCACACTGTATTTCAACACATTGGTTCTCCCAATGGAAATGGAAACATTTATGTACTGGAAAGAATCTTAAAAACTGTGCGAAAAGAGCAAGGGGTTTATTCTTTTAGCATCGAGAGCGAGTTTTTAATCGGTACATGGAGTAACCGAAATAGAAAAATCAGGGAGTTAAACTATATATAGAACCATGGAAAGAAAAAGGAGGGATTTCTTAAAGAAAACATCCATTATTAGTGCTGGAACCTTAGTATTGGGGCCCAATATGATGGGAAACAACTTTAAACCCACATCAAACACTAGTAAACCTATTGGTTTGGTGGGTATGGATACGTCCCACAGCCCCCAATTTGTAGAAATCATCAACAGCTTGGGGAGCGATTATAAAGTCACCACCGCATTTACCACAGTAAGCCGAGATTTTCCCCCAAGTGTTGACAGAGTTGAAAAATTTACCGCCCAAATCAAATCAATGGGTGTGGAAATTGTCGATTCCATTGACGATCTCTTGGGCAAGGTGGACTATGTTCTGCTGTGCACAGTTGATGGGAGGTTGCATTTGGAGCAGGCAGAAAAAATCTTAAAAGCAAAAAAACGGGTTTTTATAGACAAGCCCATGGCAGCATCATTAGATGAAGTGAAGAAGATCTTTGCATTGTCAAAAGAGTACAACACGCCTACCTTCTCTTCATCGTCCGTTAGATTCTTGACCAAGGCAAAAGAGGTAAGAAACGGCTCCATCGGCAACGTGCAAGGTGCCCAAATTTATGCTCCAATAAGTTATGAGCCCACGCAGCCAAGATTGTATTGGTATGGCGTACATGGGGCAGAACTGCTTTTTACAGCAATGCAACAAGGCTGCAAACGGGTAAGAAGCTTGGTAACGGAACAATATCACATGGTGATCGGCGATTGGGGAGATGGAAAAATTGGCACCTACTGCGGGCTTAAAAATAAAATGCAAGAATATGGTGGTCAAGCCTTTGGCGATAAAGGCGTCAGTTATCTAGGAAAATACGAGAGCTCACTGCCGCTGATTGAAGCGATTCTCCACTATTTTGATACCGGTGAAGTACCCGTAGAACCCAGTGAGACCATAGAATTGTTTGCCTTTATGGATGCGGCACAAAAAAGTGAGCAGGAAAAAGGCAATTGGATTGCCATTGAAGATATATTGGGAACAACTCCTTAAAAAGAAAACCATTAATCCGATTGGCTTTGTCAATCACAAAAGCACCAAAAAATGAACCAAAAAAACAATGTGACCAGAAGAGATTTTGTACAGAAAGCCACATTGGCCACTGGGGCTGCCTCCTTGGGGTTAACCAACCTGATGAAAGCACATGGGCACGGAAGCACATTTAAAAGACCTTTGTCCATAGACAGCTTTAAGACAACCTTTGAAAGAGAACCCTTGATCCATTCATACGGATTCAAAGGGGGGTATATTACCCGTTTATGGCAAGTGGTTGCCCAATTACAGGACACTTTAGGAAACAAAACGATTGGCCTTGGGGTACACAGCCCACTTTGGTCAGACTCCAGAGTAACATCTGCGTGGGGAGAAAGCGGCAGTAATTCTGCTATGTACAATCTAACCTGCAGGGCATTGCAAATGATAGAGGGGCAGTCTTTTGAGACCCCAATCCATATGGTAGAAGATATATTGGACGAAGTCTGGGCCTATGGCACCAAAATTACCAATAATGCTGATTTAAGAACAACTTTTGCGCTCAACGCCCTTACTTCCATTGATAATTCCGCTTGGATGTTATATGCCAAACAGAACAATATCACATCATTTATAGACCTTATTCCCAATAAATATAAAGCCGCTTTTTCCCATAAGAACACGGAAATAGCCAGTATTCCTTCCATCTCGTATTCCACATCTGTTTCTGATATTGAAGCATTAAAGGATGAGGGGTATTTTTTCATCAAAATAAAAATTGGGGCACCAGGTTCACAGCAAGAAATGCTGGAAAAAGATATGCGGAGGATGGAGCAAATCCACAATATTTTTGGCACTTCAGCTGCCAAAACCGATTCGGGCAGGAAAATCGTGTATTATTTGGATGCAAACGGGCGCTATGAAAGCAAAGATACCCTAAAGCGATTGCTGGATCACTGCAAAAAAATAAAGGTTCTGGACCATATAGCGATTGTTGAGGAACCATTTCCCGAGTCGCTTGATGTAGACGTTTCCGACCTGGGTGTAAGAATAGCAGCGGATGAGAGTGCCCATACCGATACAGATGCCTTAAAACGGATTGAAATGGGGTATACCGGTATAGCGCTAAAACCCATGGGAAAAACACTGAGCATGACCATAAAAATAGCTAAGCTGGCCCATGATAGGAACATCCCTTGTTTTTGCACCGATTTGACCGTAAACCCAGTCTTGGTAGATTGGAACAAGTGCATTGCCTCCCGCTTGAAACCGTTTCCCGGACAAGATTTGGGCTTACTGGAAACCAATGGTGGCCAAAACTACAGAAACTGGGAAACCATGATAGGATATCACCCAAGGGGGAATGCTTCATGGAATCAGGTTGAAAATGGGGCGTTCACTTTAGGAGAGGATTTCTTTAAAGAAAGTGGTGGAATATTCCTTGAACTAGAGCATTACAACAGCCTTTTTAAAGAATAATACTCTTTGGGAAACCTGTATTTTCGATTTAGGACATTTATTGGTGAGCAGCTTTAAACGTATCAAACTTTGGAGATTTCCAAACCTTTAATATGTTGTTTTCAACATACGAAACCAAGGTATGGACATTTTGGTTCTTCGGCTTTCTTAGAAACTTTTTGATTCGCTCCAGCCCCATAACATTAAATGCGGTCGCATAACTATCGGCCAATGCCCCAGATTTTGCAATCACCGTGACCTGAACAGGTTTGGTAATTCCCAGTCCCGTTGTTGGGTCAATGATATGGGAATAAGTGTTGTCATTTGCTTTGATTTTCTGATACCTGTCACCCGATGTGGCCACTGACAAATCTTGAACCGACAAAATTTCCGAGACCTCTCCTTCCCCTTCGCTATAGTTGACCTCAATGTGCCAACCTGTCTTATTTGGCGGCGCAGCGCTTGTGGTGATATCCCCTCCAAAATCCACCAATGCTTGTTGAATATGGTTCTGTTTCAATAACATCAACAGTTGCTGTGCAGTGTAGCCTTTGGCAATTCCCCCAAAGTCAATGAGGATTTCCGGGTTTTTGATCTTTACAGACTTGTCTTTGGCTCTAAGACGTATATTTTGATACCCAAACGCCTTGCGATCAATAAGTTTATCCACTGAAGGAAGCTTCTTTTCCTTTCTGGACTGCCGCCACAATCGGGTGTATTTTCCCAGTGTCACATCAAAAGAACCTTGGGTTGATTTGGAAATCTTCTTGGATAAGTGCAACAAATCAAACAAATCATCACTGACTTGAACCCATGTATTCGATTGACTTTTTTGACACAGAAGATTTACTTCACTCTCTGGGTCATAATCGCTGAATACAGAATTGAGGTGATCCACTCTTTCAAACACAGCCTGAGCCACCTCATTCGCTTTATGGGCAGTTGTGGTATACAGAATAATATTCAACTGGGTACCCATGGCAGGCCTACTGAAGCTATATTGCTCCAAATCCTGACCACTAAGGCCACTGGTATTTGTTAGTGTGCATAGCACAAAAAGAGTCAATCGGAGCATATTCATTCCTCTTGGGACAATCCTTCTATAAATAAAAATTTGACAAGGTATTCGAAATTAAAACTACAAAACAAATTTCAAAAAGTATAGTAATTAAGTATTTTGTAAGAAATAAAACTTTCAAAACCTTATAAATTCATTATTTCCCTTATATTTGATATATAGATTCAAAAAAAATATGCTGAAATTGACACCTCTTCCAAAAGGATTTTTAGGCATCTTGACACTTGTCTTTGCTGCTTCTGTACAGTATGGTTTTTCCCAAACAATTGCCAAACTGGATTCCAGCAGTGTATACACCCAGAAAATTCCTGGCACGGAAGTATCTTTTGATATGATGGCCATCCCAGGCGGCATCTATACTATGGGCAGCGATTCACTGAACATTGATGAAAGCCCAGACCATTTGGTAAAAATAGATAGTTTATGGGCCGGAAAATATGAGGTGACTTGGGAGCTTTTTGACCTTTTCTTAGCGGAAAACAAAACAGTTTTTGATTCCCTCCCCGATGAAACATTACAGAAAGTGGATGCCATTACCCGCCCCAGCCCCCCCTTTGAAGACCCCAGTCTGGGAATGGGCAAGGATGGATTTCCTGTAGTAAATGTGTCTCCCTATGCCGCCCTCACCTTTTGTAAATGGCTCTCCACAGTTACTGGAAGATTCTACAGATTGCCCACAGAGGCCGAATGGGAGTATATGTGCAAAAAAGGGGCGGATACCGAAGATTTTTTTAGTGAAAAGACAGATGTGCTGGATCAATACATATGGAGCTATGAAAACAGCGACTATCAGTATGCAAAAGTTGGTGAGAAACTACCCAATGCTTTCGGTCTATACGATATTTTGGGTAATGTATGCGAATGGACATTGGACGAGTATAATGCAACATATTATGAAAAGTTTCAGGACAGCATTGCGGAAAATCCTTGGAACATACCAACAAAACTTCACCCTAGGGTATACAGAGGAGGATCTTGGTACGATGACTTAGAAAACATTTCTCCCACAAAAAGGGGTGAATCGGGCTTATATCTTCAAAAAAACGACCCTCAAATCCCAAAAAGTTTCTGGTGGTACACAGACTCTTCATACATTGGATTTCGACTGGTAAGCCCTGTTGAACAACCCTCGGAGGAAGAAGCCCAGAAGTTTTGGCAAATTGTATTGGATGAATAACAAAGACTATAACAATCAGGTTGAATGGAAATGGAAGACGAAAAATTGAACGGAAGAAGGGATTTTATTAAAAAAAGTGCCTCGGCGGCTGTTGGAGGCACCTTACTTGGTATGTTGCCCAGTCAGCTACACGCCCAAGGCGCCAACTCCAAAGTTCTTAAAATTGGACTTGTTGGATGCGGAAGCAGGGGTTCCGGCGCCCTTTTTGAGGCGTTGAACGTTTCCCCTTCCACCAAAGTAGTGGCCATTGGCGATACGTTCAAAGACAAGGTGGATCAACTGCACGAAAGACTCAAAACAAATTATCCAGATCAATGTGATTTTGGCGAGGACCAGAAATTTGTGGGATTTGATGCGTACACCAAAGTGATTGAACTTTGCGATGTTGTCTTGCTGGCCACTCCACCTCCATTCAGACCTGCCCATTTTGAAGCAGCTGTGACCGCTGGAAAACATACCTTTCTTGAAAAACCATTGGCCGTTGATGTCCCCGGATACCATAAGGTAATAGAAGTGGGGAAACTGGCCGATCAAAAGAATCTGGTGGTTTCTGTTGGGCTTCAGTTTAGATATTCCAATGCCGTTCAGGAAATGGTGGAACGAATTCAAAATGGGGAAATTGGGGAAATCACTTCTTTAAACACCTATTACAATGTGGTGGAACCCAGAATAATCCCTAGAGAGCCACAACAGACCGAAATGGAATACCAGGTTAGAAATTGGAGATACTTTACCTGGCTATGGGGCGGCCAATTGGCCGGACAGGCCATTCATCAAATCGATGTAATGAACATGGTCATGGATGATTTTCCAGTCAAAGCTTTGGGAAATGGGGGAAGATTGGTGTTTTCTGGAATTGAACAAGGCAATACCTATGACCATTTCTTCATAGAATACGAATATGCCAACGGCATACAAATGCACTCCCAATGCAGAAACATGAACAACTGTGCCAATAAAATGGGTTGGGAAATAAGGGGCACAAAAGGAATTGCCAATGAAAGATTCCAATTTAAGGATTATAAAGGCAAAACCTTCTGGAATTATAGGGACAGGACGAACATTGGCGATTCTCAAAAAGTACAGAACAAGTTTATCAATGCTATTTTAAACGATGTCCATTACAATGACACGGAGTATGGGGCCAAGAGTACGCTAACCACCATTATGGGGAGATTGGCAGCGGAAACCGGCCAACGTATTACCATGGAGGAACTCCTTAAATCCACAGAGAGTATTGTCCCTCAAGATATGAGTTGGGATTCAGAGTCCGTTCATAAGCCCAATGAAAATGGCACATACGAAATTGTAAAACCCGGTAAAAAATAATATGGTTATGGTAATTAGTCCCAAATATGTAAAGTATGCAACCAGTCTGGTATTTATTTTATGCTCCATACTCGGATTTTCGCAAGATTATGAATTGGAGAACTCCTCTTCCATAACCGTAAGTGGCACTTCCACCTTGCATGATTGGACCGTGGATGTAAAAAATCAAACCGGGAAAATGACAGTCACGGCCAAAAAGGTAACTGACGATAAGATCAAGGCTGGTCAACTATCCCATATATCCGTCAATCTTTTTGTTAACGATATCCAGGGCAGCAAAGGAAAAACAATGAACAATAAAATGTACCGAGCCCTTAAAAAGGAATTGTTCCCTACCATCACTTTTACAGCAAACAACCCAGTGGAATTTGACTTGATTGATATGAATGGCACTGTTCTAAAAAACCTATCTGGAGTTTTGAAGGTTGCCGGAGTTGAAAAAACAATATCAACCCAAGTAAAAGCCCTTTACAACAACAGAAAGATATCCTTGTCCGGTGGGTTGCCCATGAAACTAAGTGACTTCAACATCGAACCTCCAACGGCCATGTTTGGCCAAATAAAAACTGGCAATGACATTACGATCAATTTTGATTTGGAGTTTGCCGAACCATAGCATCCCGTCATGAAACATTGCATTATACTTTGGATATGCTTCAACCTGTTTTTTCCAAAAACCCACTCCCAAGAAGAAGAAATAGATTTTTTTGAATACTGGGAATCGTATTCAGATATAGAAAACTCGCTGTTCAAACATTTCAGTACCCTGGCTTACGACCAGTTGAACGAAAGAAGAGACAAAATCGACAAATTAAAGACTGCGCAGGATTGGCTGAACAGACAATCGACCGTAAAACAGAAACTGCTGGAAATGGCAGGGCCATTTCCCGAAAAGACGCCTTTAAATCCACAAATCACAGAGGTTTTGCAAAGAGATGGCTACCGGATTGAAAAAGTAATCTATGAATCGCTTCCCCAGTATTATGTCACCGGGGCGTTATATGTTCCAGACGGGGTAAAGAAAAATGCCCCCGCTATTTTCTATGCGTGTGGGCACAGCCTTGAAGGGTTTAGATCGCCTACCTATCAACATATCATCATAAACTTGGTGAAAAAAGGGTTTGTTGTATTCACTATCGACCCCATGGGTCAAGGAGAACGTTATGAGTATTGGGGTAAAAAAGCAGGTCGATTCGAAGTGAAATATCCTGACCACGAACATTCCTTTGCTGGAGCACAGTGCTTGATTTCTGGGTATTCCACTGGGAATTATTTTATTTGGGACGTTATCAGGGGCATAGATTATATGCTTTCCAGAAAAGAAGTGGATCCAAACCGAATAGGTATGACCGGAAGGTCTGGCGGAGGCAATTTAACTGCTTATGTGGGTGCCTTGGACGATAGAATCTTGGCTACAGCACCGGAATGCTACATCACCAGTTATGAGTACATCTACCGAACCATAGGGCCGCAATGTGCCGAGCAAAATCTATATCAAATGATAGCCAAGGGTTTAGATCATGGTGATTTTATTGAGGCAAGGGCCCCGAAACCTATACTGATTATTAGCACCACACGCGACTTTTTTAGTATTCAAGGAGCTCGGGAAACCTTCCAAGAAGCCCAAAATATGTACTCTACTCTAGGAAAACCAGAAAACCTGCGTATGGTTGAGGATGATGATCGCCATTCATCCACAACCAAGAACAGGAAAGCCATGTACGCCTTTTTTCAAAAGGAACTGAACAACCCCGGAAGTCCAGAGGACATCGATGTAGAAGTTCCCACCATCAAGGAACTCCAAGTAACCAAAACAGGGCAATTGACCACTTCCTTCAAAACAAAAAGTATTTATGAACTGAACAAGGACAAGGTTAAGGATCAGGAGGCTGCACGCCAAAGCTCACGAAAAGATTTTGACAACCATGCCAGCGAAGTTGTGGCAAGTGCAGCAGAAATTGCAGGCTTTACTGCCCCAACTGATTTTGGTAAAGAAATATTTTCTGGAAGGTTTGTGAACCCGGACCACACCATGGAAAAATATCTATTGCAGGGAAGCGGAGATTACAAAATACCCTCCTTGGTGCTCAAACCATTGGAAAATCAAAAAAATGAGACCATACTTTATTTTGACAGTGCAGGTATGGAACATGCCATTAAACAAGATAGCGCGATTACCCAAATCTTAAACGAGGGCTACACCATTGTCTTGGCAGATTTACCCGGGATTGGCAGTCTGGGACCGGGATACTTAAAAGGCGACTCTTATATTGAAGGAGTGTCGTACAACCAATGGTTTGGCGCCATGCTCGTTGGAAAATCCTTCGTGGGACTTAGGGCCGAGGATATCATACGGGTCTTGCACTTTAGTAAAAATGTGCTGAAACCCGATGGGAAGGTTTCAGCAATCGCTGTTGGGCCCTTGGGAGGCGAATTGCTTCATGCCGCGGCTTTTGACAAGCGTATTGAAAAAGTGGCCATGGTTGAATCTTTGTTAAGCTATTCAGACATTACATCGACCCAATTTTATAAAACCGACTATATTCCTTTTACCGTTCCAGGGGCATTAGAAAAATATGATCTGCCGGACCTTATGGCGTCATTGTTTCCAAGGAGCATCACCGTAATAGACCCGGTTTCGGCGGACGGCGCCCCGGCTGATAGGTACAAAATAGACAGCCTTCTTGAATTCCCACTTGGAATCTATACGAAAAAGGGAAGGAACGCAGACCTCACTACCCACATCAACGCTTCCAAAGAAGATTCTGCAACAGAGAAATTAATCCACTGGTTACGTGCCAAAGATTAACTGGTAAAACGCTCTATCGACCAATCAAAAGTCTATGAAATTCTTTTTTACAGACGACTACACCTTTATAATGATGTTCTTCTTGTAGAAATACCACACCAATATAAAAATCACGGATATGTTCAAAATGGCATAGGCCAAAGATGCATTGTATGGATTCAATATTGAAGTAAAAATTTCATTGAACAGCCATTCCCGTACGCCAACTTTGGAGCCATTTAATGGAATGAATTGGATGCTGGCCAATTGACCCAGTAACGCTGCTCCAAAATAAGCCGCCAAAGCATTGACGCCAAAGGCCAAAAAGGGCTTTATATATTTTTGACGGTTTTTTACATCCAAAAGCCAATACGAAGTGGCAAAGCATATGGTTGCTATACCAGCGGTATGCAACACATATGATGATGTCCAAAGTCTTTTGATGATGGGAAATTCATAACTAAAAGCCCATCCGACCGCCATGGACAAGCATCCAAATATGAACATCCAAATCAGCTTTTCGTTTTCTTCTTTTTTCTTTTCTGCAAGTAAATTTCCGACCAAAATTCCAGCAAGACCAGATGCTACGGAAGGGATGGTGGTAAATATTCCAGTAGAGTCGTACTGTCCCTGCCCACGGCTTCCAATGTAGCCTTCTAGGATAAATCGATCAAACCAAGCTGAAAAGTTATTGATTGGGTCCAAGTTGGCCGGACCAATACCCGGAACAGGGAGAAACATCATAATAATGTAATACCCCACCAAAATACCCCCAAACCAAATAAAATGACTCCTTTTGTCCGCAAACAAGAAGATCATTGAACAGAAAAGGTAGACCAAAGCAATTCGTTGGAGTACCCCTGGAATTCTAAACTCATGAAAATTAAAGTTGGGAAACAAACTTAGAAATAACCCCAATAGAAAAATAATGGCTGATCTTTTTAGCGTTTTTTTGAGCAAGTCTTTTTTGCCCATTCCCTTGCCCAACGCCTTATTATAGGCAAGTACAATTGAAACACCCACAATGAACAGAAAGAAAGGGAATATCAAATCGGTCATGGTGCACCCTTCCCACTCTGCATGGGATAATTGATAATACTTGGTGTCCCAATTGCCCGGGTCATTGACCACGATCATGGCCGCTACTGTTGCTCCTCTAAAAAAATCCAAGGATGTCAACCTTTTGCTCTTTGTTTCCATTGGCTTGGTTATTCGTTGCTTAAAATTTTAATGTTGAATCTATATCGATGCCACAAATATGAACTGTTAAATCACTCCTTTTTTCATTTGTTGAAGGGCATAATCACATGCCCTAGCCGTGAGTGCCATATAGGTCAATGATGGACTCATATAACTGGAAGAAACCATACAGGATCCATCCGTAACAAAAAGATTGGGAATATCATGACATTGGTTGTACCCGTTTAGTACAGAGGATTTGGGGTCCTTCCCCATACGAGCGGTGCCCATTTCATGGGTTGCATCACCAACAATATGTGAGCCCACACTAGTTTCAATATCCTTTAATCCCATTACCTCCATGGTTTCTTGAATCTGATCTCGCATATCTTCCCTCATCTTCATTTCATTTTCTTTGAACTCCGCGGAGATATGCAATAAAGGAATGCCCCATTTGTCTTTCTTTACACTATCCAGCTCAACCTTGTTTTCAAAATAAGGCAAGCATTCCCCGTATGCCACAAGTATGACTTTCCAAGAACCGGGTTTGGTCAGTTTTTCTTTGAAGCCTGAACCAATTCCTACCTGATTTGGATTTATCCCTTCACGATAAGCACCACCTGATAGTCCATATCCCCTATAAAAATCCATCTCCTCCCCTTCTATATTCCTAAATCTTGGAATGGTCACTCCGGATGGGCGATGGCCTCTGTCAATTTTATCCTGATATCCTTCTAAAACTCCTGTTCCCCTGATGTTTTTATGATGCCCCATTAAATAGTGTCCTAGAACTCCACTTGAATTGGCCAATCCATTTGGAAAATGGGAGTTTTTGGAATTCAACAATATCGCTGTTGAACCCAAAGTGGAGGCGCAAAGGAAAATCACCCTTGCAAAAAATTCCATCCGCTCAAACGTCTCAGCATCTATTACCCTTACACCAATGGCTCTATTGGTCTTGCCATCATAGATAATGGAATCCACAACTGAGTTGGATCTTAGAGTCAACTTACCGGTTCCGTAAGCTGCAGGCAGTGTGGAACTGTTGGTACTGAAATATGCTCCAAAAGGACAGCCTGTATGGCACATATTTCTGGACTGGCACTCAAACCTACCCTTAAACTGCCCCGGTTTCACTTTGGTTAAATGTGCCATTCGGGTGGGAATCAATTTTCGGTCCGGATAATGGGTTTCCATCCTTTCTTTGATCACTTTTTCTGCCGTGTTCATGTCAAAGGGTGGAAGAAAATTTTTCCCATCTGGATAGTGGGCTATGTTTTCTTTGGTACCACAAATTCCAATAAACTTTTCAACATAGTCGTACCAAGGTTCAATGTCCTTGTACCGAATGGGCCAATCAATCCCATGTCCATCCCTTAGGTTTTCTCCAAATTCGAGGTCACTCATCCGAAAGGTTCCCCTACCCCATATAATACTCCGCCCCCCAGTTTGATACCCCCTAAACCATCTAAATGGCTTATCGGGTGGGTTTACATAGGGATGCTCCTTATCATTCACAAAGTATTGTCGACTAGAGGCATCAAAATTGTATTTTTTGCTTTGAATGGGGTATTGTTCTTGCACTTCACGGGAATCATAACCGCGGTACTTGTACTCCCATGGGGATTTATTTGTGGTGGTATAGTCCTCAATATGTTTTACATCCCTGCCTCTTTCAAGCACAAGGGTCTTCAGTCCTTTTTCAGTAAATTCCTTTGCCGCCCATCCTCCAGTGATGCCGGAACCAATGACTATAACCTCAAAATTTTTCTCTCCCATAATGCACTACATATGATTTCCCATCATTATTTTTGTGTTTTCGTCGCAATCCACTTCTCCAATATATGGGCCGGGAACAGGGTTGTAATCCAAATTTTGGACAGCACCCTCTTCTGTAGAAAAATACGTTGTTACCGTTAGGTGCTTGAACGAATAATAGAAAGGAACCTTTTCTCCGTATTTTTTACCCATGATGTCAGCATCAACTCCTTTGAGGTATTCAAAGCGGTCATCTTCGTCAAGTTTTGAAAAGTAACTTCCGGTTGTAGCTTTACAATCTTCATTGAATTGGGATAAGCCTCTCAAGAAACTTTGCGTGGTTTCTTCATCAAAAACATCCTTCAACAACAAATCCATAAAGTAATTGACCTTCACTTCTGAAGCGCTCGGGGTATTGGTTCTTGGAATAATGGTGTCGGCCATTGCAATCACCGTTTCATTTTCGTCAGCATTCAACATCTCCAAAGCAACGGGCTTGGACACAATATCTTGACAACTTTGCAACACGGTAACAAGCGTCGGCGTCAATAATGCTGATTTTAGCATCCAAGACATTTTTACCACAGCTTTACGTCTCTCCATGACTTATCTCTTTTTTGATTGAAAACCTTATAAATATATTTCATTTTTAAATAAAATAAAAGGTTTTATTATATTGTAATGTTACGTTTTATTTGTTTTAATTCAAAAATATTGCTTTTTTTGCAAAATCTTATTTTTATGTACTTAGTTTTTCAATCCTCTAAATAAATGGGAGCCAAGCACTTTTTTTTTCATTGCCTTCTTTTGAGCCTTGCGCTAATCTCATGCAATCGCTCTAAAAACATAACCGAAACAGCAAATCATCCATGGGAAGCTTACAGGGGGGGCTATGAAAACAATGCCTACTCTGCCCTAGAAGAGATCAATACTGAGAATGTTGAAAAACTGGATGTCGCTTGGGTCTATCGTACTGGGGATAATCAAACAAGCTCTTCCATTCAGTGCAACCCATTGGTCATTGATGGAATCTTGTATGCTACAACAGCCTCCCTTAAAGTTGTTGCCCTTGATGCTGCAACAGGAGAAGAAATCTGGAAATATGACCCTGCTTCCAATGGAAAAGGAACAAAAATGGGTATTGGTGGAACCAGTAGGGGGATTACCTACTGGCAAGACGAAGAAAATGAAGAAGACAAAAGATTGTTTTACTGCGTAATGAGTGAAATTCATTCCATAGACGCAAAAACCGGCAAACTAGATCCAAACTTTGGAAATACAGGTGTTATAGACCTCATGGATGATCTTGATAGAGACTTTGATAAGGAAACTGCTTATATAAGAAACACCTCTCCAGGAGTCATCTACAAAAATCTTATTATCATGGGGTCCAAGGTTAATGAGAGCCACGGCTCCTTGCCTGGACATATACGGGCCTATGACGTAAAAAGTGGCGAATTAAAATGGATATTCCACACCATACCCCACCCTGGGGAGTTTGGATATGACACTTGGCCAAAAGATTATTATAAAACCGGTGGAGGTGTCAATGCCTGGAGCGGATTGAGCTTGGATACGGAAAGAGGCATAGTCTACGCCCCCTTGGGGTCCCCAACGCACGACTTTTATGGTAAAGACCGCAGGGGAAAAGGACTGTTTGGCAATTCTGTACTTGCCCTGGATGCCTTAACCGGAGAATACAAGTGGCACTTTCAGGTCTCACATCACGATCTTTGGGATTATGATGTTCCAACTCCTCCCAACTTGATCACTGTCAATCACAATGGGGAAAAAATCGATGCTGTGGCACAGCTGACCAAACAAGGATTGGTATTCTTGCTCGACAGGGAAACGGGCGAACCTCTTTTTGAGGTCAAGGAGCTACCTGTTCCCCAAACCAATATGATAGGTGAATCAACCTGGCCCACACAACCATTTCCTGTGAAACCTCCGCCATTAGTAAGACAAAGCTTTGATGAGAGTTTAATCACGGATATTTCTGAAGAATCCCATAAAAATATTAAAGAACAGATAAAGAATTACTCTTGGGGCAGCATTTATACCCCTCCGTCCGAAGCCGGCATAGTGCAGCTCCCCGGCCTTAGGGGCGGTGCTGAGTGGAGCGGTGGGGCATTTGACCCAGAAACCGGCATTATTTATATTGGAGTAAACGATATGCCCAGTATAGTACAGCTTGTAGAAGACACCCCTACCAATGAGGAAGTCAATGAGTTTAGTGATTTTTCCGAAATGGGAGAAAAGATATACACCAACAATTGTGCTGCCTGCCATGGGACCAATCGCAAAGGAAATTCCACTTTTCCTTCATTGATTGATGTAAAGGAAAAGATTACAATACAGGAGGCCGACATTTTGTTGAAAAACGGGAGGGGCATGATGCCTTCATTCCAAACCATTTCCGAAAGCAATAGACGTGCCGTATTGGCCTACCTCTATAATTTGGACAAAAAAACAGCCTTAGAAGTGTTGCCCATTTCTGAAAACCAAAATCCAAAACCCACCGATACTCGACAAGACACCGTTAAAAGATACAAGTTAAAAGCCTATAAACATTTACGCGACCAAGATGATTACCCGGGAATAAAGCCCCCGTGGGGAAAATTATGCGCTGTTGACCTCAACCAAGGTGAAATTAAATGGGAAGTTCCCTTGGGTGAATATGGGGAACTCACCAAAAAAGGCATCCCCCCAACCGGAACCCAATTGTTTGGTGGAGGTATTGTAACTGCTGGGGGGTTGATTTTCATCGGTGCCTCAAGGGATGAAAAGTTCAGGGCACTGGACAAAGAAACTGGTGAGGTGTTATGGGAATTCCAATTGCCTGTAGGCGGTTATGCCACACCTTCAACCTATTCCATTGATGGCGAGCAATATGTGGTCATTGCAGCTGGCGGCGGAGGCCTACAGGGGACAAAGTCAGGTGATTATTATTTTGCATTTAAGTTAAAAGAATAATTGATTATCCAAACCCATCAACATCTTATTAGGAGTTTAGTCTTTTTTTTCTAGAATCTCCCTAATCTTATTATACAAAGCTTCTCCTATCCTGTAAAAGCCCAAATCGGTAGGGTGCCCTCCATCTACCGTACATTCAAAAAAATCGTCTCCGAGTACTTGTGTGCCGTCCAAAAAGTAAATATTTTCATCTCCCAACTTTTTTCGCTCTTGTACCAGGTCACGTTGAAAATCGCGGAGATCGATTTGATGTCGGTATCCTTCACCTGCAGCTGATATATACCTGCGGGTTTTGGACATTATTAAAATTGGAGTAAAAGGGTGTTTGCTTCTTAAAATATCAACAAACGGCCCCAGACTCTCTTTTATGGAATCAAGCGCATTGCCTTCGTAGTCCAAAATGATAAGGCTAACATCGGAGATTTCATTGATTAAATGCGCCAATTCTGGTTCACCCATGCCGTTTCCAGAGAAACCCAAGTTCACAAATTGAGCATCCAGCTTACGGCTCAAAATATTCGAATATACCATTCCAGGTCTAGATACACAGCCTCCTTGGGTTATAGAAGTGCCATAAGTTACAATTTTGCCTTTAAAACCAAAAGGAATGGGTTCTTTAATATCTGCACCTTCCTCAATCCCAAGATAAACTGATTTAACCCCATTGTACAAGGGGTAATTAATGGTGTAGCTCCGCATTTCACCTATATTGGTATTTAAAAGTTCTGTCTGGTATATGCTGTCCCTTGCACCAAAACGTGCTGTTTTAAGGTATACTTGGCCATTTTCCGTCTGAACGTACAGATCAAAACCACTTTGTCCTGTCGGTGGCATATGGTACATACCAGAAGGTTCGTCCAATTCCACTTTTAACTGTATTCTTTTGCTATTGGTTTGAAATTTCATTTGCCCTCCGGCTGTATGATCAGCCAATCGGCTTACCGCTTCCCGTATTGGCCATTTTGGGTTTAAGGGCAGTCTTCTGTATACACTATCCTGGTCAAACCATTCAAAACCAACAATTTCCACAGGTTCTTCCTTTGGATCCAGCCAAATAATACCGCTGGCATCGACCTGTTTTAATGCCATATTTGGATCAAGCCTTTGCGCTGTTGGAGTTTGAGCCGAAACTCCAAAGCATATACCTAAGGAGAAAACAATAATCCACGTACTTTTCATCTGTTCATTTTTTTATTTGAAACTAAATATATTCATTTAATCTTATGGATATTGTGAAGTGAAAGAAAATAAAAGGATAAATAATTTTTTTTTTAATTTTTCCTTTATAAACCTATAAAAAAAGTTATCTTTGATTACTAATTAATTTACATTTAGTAATTAAACAACAATAAATTAGTTTAGTTTTAAGCATGGAAAAAGGAACACTTAGCCTCATAGATAAAAACAACAGCAACACCTTCATGGAAATCAATGCACAACCACGATTGTGGCATAAAACTTATTCCATAATAAAATCCAGCAGAACAGAACTGGTCAAGTTTTTAGAAGGAGCGCTTGCTCATGAAGACCTAAAAATAATATTGACTGGAGCCGGTACTTCAGCCTATATTGGTGAGGTGTTGAACAAAAGCTTTCAACGAAAAGTGAACAGGGCCACCGAAGCTATTGCCACAACAGATTTAATCTCGCACTCCTCAGATTTTTTAAACCGACACCAACCCACTATGCTAGTATCCTTTGCAAGATCGGGAGATAGCCCTGAAAGTCTTGCTGCGGTTGAACTGGCAGAAAATTATTGTGATAATGTATTCCATCTTATCATAACATGCAACCCGAAAGGAAAACTGGTCACAGGTACCGATTTAAAACAGTCCTACGCCTTGATGATGCCAAAAGAAGCCAATGATAAAGGGCTGGCCATGACAAGTTCCTTTACAACCATGCTGTTGGCCGGAGTGTTGGTATCTGATTTGGGGAATTTGGACCAAAATAAAAAGCATATAGATCGTTTAGTTAAGTATGGTGAGAAAATTCTTGCTGATTATAACAAAAGAATATACGATGTGGCCCAATTGAATTTTGATCGTGCTGTTTTTTTAGGGTCTGGCGCACTAAAGGGCATTGCAAGGGAATCTCAGTTGAAAGTGCAGGAACTGACAGACGGCCAAGTGGTTTGCAAATATGATTCTTTTCTAGGGTTAAGGCATGGGCCAAAAGTTGTGATTAAAAGCTCAACATTAGTGGTGTATATTTTTTCAGATGACGAATTTGTAAACAAATATGAATACGATTTAGTAAAATCCATCAATTCCCAAGAAGAGAAATTGTATGAAATTGGGATTGCGCAACGTCTAAAATGCAAGAATGAAATCAATATGGACCTTTCCATAGAAGTTGCAGCAAAAACAGAAAAAATACCCGAAGAATATTTTGCCGTATGTGCTGTACTTCCCAGCCAACTATTGGGAATGTATAAATCATTAAACCTAGGGCTAACCCCGGATTCCCCATCCATAAATAACACTATTAACAGAGTAGTGGAAGGCGTAAATATTTACAAACAAGAATAGCTGATTGTCCAAAATGATATTGTGTGTTTGTCCCAATCCCTCAATTGATAAATTGGTATTTATCCGTACTTTCAAAAGAGGGGCCACAAATAGAGTATTTGAAGAAAAATCATACCCAGGCGGCAAGGGTGTGCATGTTGCCATGGGCATTAAGGAAATGGGAGAAGAAGTGGCCTTATTGGCTTTTTGGGGAGGTGCAAGCGGAAAATGGATCAAAGAGCAGTGCGAGGAAAAAGGCATCGCCTGTTATGGCCCAACTTTGGATGAATGGACAAGAACATGCCTGACCATAAAAACTTATGATGAGTTTGATGAAACAGAAATCTTGGGAGCCGGACCAAAAATTGATAGTACGTCTTATAAAACCTTTGTGGATGATTATAAGAAGTTACTCAAAAGCGCATCTCTAGTCAGCATGAGCGGTTCATGGCCCATGAACGATGAGAATTATAATTTTTCTAACTTGATATCCATTGCGGAAGAACACGAGAAAAAATCGATCATAGACTGTTCTGGAGCTTCTTTGACCAATGCATTGGTCAAAAATCCTTTTGGAATACACATTAATCACAATGAGGGCTATGAAATTTACAATACCCATGACCCTTTTGCACTGTTTTCAAAACTTGGGGAACATAGCAAACTGATCGCAGTGACCCTTGGAGCAAAAGGTCTGTATTTATCAGACGGTGAAAAAATTGTGCATGCTTTGAGTAAAGTGGATACGGTAATAAGCACTGTAGGCTGTGGAGACAGTTTAATGGCCGGCCTTGCCGTGGCCCATGTAAAAGGGCATAATCTGGAAGACACCGCCAAACTGGCCGCTTCATGCGGGGCAGCAAACTGTGTGAGGGAAGATTTAGGAATGTTTTATAAAAAGGACGTTGAACTGCTGGAAAATAAATGTACAGTCCGTCTCTTAGACAAAAATGAACAAGTTGAAAAAAAAGTTTGATGTTATAGTCGTAGGAGAGCTTAATGTTGATTTAATTCTAAATCAAATCGTGGGCTATCCTGAAATTGGAAAGGAAATTCTTGCCGATCAAATGACTTTGGCACTCGGGAGTTCCTCTGCAATTTGTGCGAGCAACCTAAGCTCCTTAGGCCTGAACGTGGGATTTATAGGCAAGTTGGGGAAAGACCTATTTGGAAAATTCATCATTCAAGAACTACAGAAAAAAGGTGTGGACACATCCTTGATCATTACAGACCCAAACCTTATAACGGGTGCAACCATCGCCCTTAACTATGATGAGGACAGGGCCATGGTAACATATCAAGGAGCAATGACCCATCTGGGCATTGATGACATAAGAAAGGAAGACCTGAGGTTGGCCCAGCATTTGCACTTTTCCTCATACTTTTTTCAACCCGGATTCCACAACGAACTGCACAACTTGTTCAAAATGGCCCAAAATGAAGGTCTGTCCACCTCTTTGGATGTACAATGGGATCCCGCAGACCAATGGGACCTTGATCTGGAAAAAGTCCTGCCGGCACTGGATGTATTCATTCCAAATGAAGCAGAACTACTAAAACTGTCGAAACAGGAAAATTTGACGGAGGCGATAGATGTTATAAAAGAAAAATGCAACCAATTGGTCGTCAAATGTGGCAATAGAGGTTCTGTACTCTGTTACGATGGCAAAAAAGTTGAAAAAAATGCATTCACCAATAAAAATGTTGTTGATAGCATTGGCGCCGGAGATAGTTTCAACGCAGGCTACATTTCAAAATATGTAAAAGGAAAAAGTCCCGAAGAATGCCAAGAATTTGGAAACCTTATCGGAGCCATTTCCACAACAGATTCTGGAGGAACTGCCGCTTTTAAAGACTTGGACGCCATTATGAAGATAGCCAAGGAAAAATTTAACTATATCCAACACTAAAAATGAAGCTACAAGATAAGTTTATTGAACTTAGGAAGAAACGCCAAGGTATTTTGGCCACCAATTTTTACAATTACGAAACACTGGAAGGGGTATTGTGTGCTGCAAAAGAAACCAATCACCCCATTATTCTTCAATTGACAAAAAGTTCAATTGACTATATGGGATTAAAAGTTGCCTTTAATTTGGCAAAATCCATGTTAGACAAACATGGTGTTGAGGGATGGGTACATTTGGATCATGGAAGCTCCTATGAATTGGCCGCACAATGTCTTGATGCTGGATTCGATTCCGTTATGATCGATGCCAGTGAGCAGCCGTTTAAAGACAATATTGCCATCACAAGCAAAGTGGTAAAATTGGCTGAAAGCTACGGTGCCAACGTGGAAGCAGAACTGGGCTACATTGCCAAATTGGGCCAAGCCAAGGATAATAGTGGATTCACACAACCCGAAGAGGCCAAGCAATTTGCAGAAGTCACTGGAGTAAATGCCCTTGCTGTAGCCATTGGAACAGCCCATGGTTTTTATGACAAGGAACCCAAATTGGACTTGGAAAGGCTATCGGAAATATCGGCAGTCACAGATGTTACCTTAGTGCTACACGGAGGCTCTGGCGTACCCGATGAAAGTCTGAGACAGGCCATAGATAGAGGAATATGCAAAATAAATTTGGCCACAGAAATCAAAAATATCTTCATGCAGACCTTGAAGACCAAATTGTTGACCAATGAGGAAATCGACTTAAGAAAAGTATTTCCAACAGCAACGGAACAGGTTACTAAGCTTGTAAAGAACAAGTTAGACATAGTCCGCAATGAAAAATAAATTGAGGTTTTCCGATCTAGAGAAAATTGATGCACACATGCATTACAATAATTATGACGCCAGTCTTTTGGAACAGGCGGAATTGGACAATTTCTCACTGATCAGTATTAACACAGACGCTCCTTTTTTTGACCCCATTATAGATCAAGAGAAAAAAGTGCTGAACCTCAATACAAACAGGGTCCTTCACATTACCACCTTTACCATGGCAGATTGGGGCAGTTCCAATTGGCTTGATACGGCTATCGACCAAATAAAAAGGGGGATAAAAAATGGGGCTATCGCCGTTAAGTTTTGGAAGAACATCGGAATGGACAGCAGAGATGGGAATGGCAATTTTATCATGTTCGATCATCCCCGTTTTGAACCAGTATTTGACTTCCTGATGGAAAACAACATTCCCATACTAGCCCATTTGGGTGAACCTAAGAATTGTTGGCTTCCCTTGGATGAAATGACCATGAATTCAGATCGGGAATACTTTAGAAGCCACCCAGAATACCACATGGCCAACTTGCCTGATTACCCTTCCTATGAACAACAACTGGCAGCAAGGGATAACGTGCTCAGAAAACACCATGACCTAAGATTTATAGGTGCACATTTCTCCAGTATGGAATGGAGCATAGAAAAAATTGGTGCTTGGTTGGATGAATTTCCCAATACAGCCGTGGATATGGCAGAAAGGATTTGCCATATACAGTTTCAAGCCAAGGACAATTGGAATGGCGTAAGGGATTTTTTCATGAAATATCAGAATCGTATACTGTATGGAACGGACATTATCTATGATAAAACCAACGATCCATCTGAAATTAAAAATAGGGCACATTGGATTTGGTCCCAGGATTGGGAGTTTTTCACAACAAACAACATTATGAAAGCTCCCCAATTTAAAGGCCAATTTAAAGGAGTCGAACTACCTGATGAGGTAATCAAAAAAATATATAGGGATAATGCCCTCACATGGTATCCTTCCCTTCAAAAACACCCTATTGCAAACGTATGAAAACCATGCTTTTGCTCTTAGGTTGTATTTCTGCTACCTATGGTTTCCAACCAAAGGACTCAACAGATATGGATCAGATTAAAGCATATAAAACTTCAGATTTTAAACCTACTGGTGATGGAAAATCCAGTAATTGGAACAAAGCCAAATGGGTAACCATAACGCAACGTTCACATATGGATACGCCCCTGCAAACCAAGGTCAAGGTGCTATATTCAGAGACCGGAATCTACTTTTTATTTCATTGTGAAGACCCAAAGCTCAACGCATCCATTACTGAAGATGGAGCGCATCTGTGGTTAGAAGACGTGGTGGAGGTTTTTATATGGCCCGATACCACCAAAGAGATTTACTTTGAATATGAATTGTCGCCATTAAACCAAGAACTCCCACTAATGGTCATGAATTTTGGCGGCAAACCCCATAGATGGCAAGCATGGTATCATGAGGATGACAGGAATATTGTCCATGGGACTTCGGTTCAGGGAGGGGAAAAAGAAAGCAGTGCCAATATTGAAAGCTGGATGGGGGAATTTTTTATTCCTTACGCTTTGCTATCTCCCATGATTCAAGCTCCGCCAAATTCCGGAACCCAATGGAGAACAAACTTTAATCGCATGGACTATCTCGATGAAAAGGAAATCTACTGGTCTTGGCAAGATTTACCGGGAAGCTTTCATGAAATAACCAGATTTGGAACATTATTATTTGAATAAAAACCTTAGCATATTTTTCTGTGACTGACCAGAAACCACATATATTGGATGTAATTTCCCTGACAAAAGAACTCATACGGTTCAATACCATAAACCCGCCCGGCAATGAGGAAGAAATTGCCCGTTACGTTGGGGGAATTCTTGAGAGCCATGGATTCGCAGTCGATTATCCCAAGTATGACGAGGGCAGACTGCATGTCATTGCCACAAAAGGACTTTCCAACAGCATCCCTCCCATTGTGTTGACCGGGCATTTTGATGTTGTCCCATTGGGCGACAAAACATGGAGCTATAAGCCCTTGGAAGCCGTGATTGAAAATGGGAAACTGTTCGGTCGCGGTTCAACTGACATGAAAGCAGCTGTTGCGGCCATGATCATTGCTGCGGTGGAAAGTTTTGAAGACCAAGCTCCGCCCGGAGGGGTAAAACTTATTCTTACCGCCAATGAGGAATTGGGCTGCTTGGGAGCCAAATCCCTTTGTGATGTTGGGTACGACATTGGTGCAGCCAGTGCCATAATTGTGGGGGAACCCACCTCCAACCTTCCCTACATAGCCCATAAAGGCGGTTTGTACCTTACTGCAAAAACCTTTGGGGTCACTGCCCATTCCTCAATGCCAGAACTAGGAGACAATGCCATTTACAAAGCCGCAAGGGCCATTGCCAAGATTGAGAAACTCAAGTTTGATACAGAAAAGGACCCTAACCTAGGTTATCCAACCATTAATGTTGGAAAAATTGAAGGCGGCCTGAATCTAAACTCTGTGCCGGATAAGGCTGAGTTTACCATCGATGTGAGATCTACCTCAAAATACAAAAACAAACAGGCCCTTCAAAAGTTAAGGGAAATCCTTGGCGAGGAAGTAACGATTGAAAAAATGGTGGATCTAAGTGCGGTCTCTACAGACGAAGACCATCCGTTTATTCAAAAGATCTATGCAATTTGCAAGTTTGACCCAACGCAGAAAAACGCCAAAAAAGCGGCTCCGTTTTTAACCGATGCTTCAGTTCTTACCCCCTGGATTAACGCTCCTACTGTGATTTTGGGACCAGGGGAACCAAAAATGGCGCATCAAACTGATGAATTCTGTTATGTGGACAAAATACATGAAGCCGTTGATCTGTATAAGAAAATTATTATTCAAAATAGTAAACTAAAAAGTTTATGAAAAATTATCCAAAATACTTTTCCAACGAGGAAGAATTGGAAGAAGCCCTTTCTAGGCCAACACCCAAACTGGTTAAAATGATGAAGGAGTTAGATGGAGACTTTATGCTTCTCGGTGTAGCGGGTAAAATGGGAGTCTCCATGGCAAAAATGGCAAAACGTGCTTGTGATGAAGCAGGAGTGAGCAAAAAAATCATTGGGGTTTCAAGGTTCAGTTCGCCCGAACAGCAATCGTTCTTGGAAGAAAGTGGCATAGAGACGATTAAAGGTGACTTGTTGGACCTGGATTTTATCAAAATCCTACCCGATGTCAAAAATATCATCTATTTGGCCGGGATGAAATTTGGCACCGATGGCAACGAAAGCTATACCTGGGCCATGAATTCGTATCTGCCCGGACTTGTGGTTGATCGGTTTAAAAACTCCAGAATTGTCGCATTCTCCACAGGTTGTGTTTATCCTTTGGCAAAAATCAATTCCGGTGGTTGTAAAGAATCAGACGCTACGGGACCCATTGGAGAATATGCAGAATCCTGTTTGGGCAGGGAGCGTCTGTTTGAGTATGGGAGCTTAAAAAATGGTACGGAGGTGATTCTCATCCGCCTAAATTATGCCGTTGAAATGCGATATGGTGTTTTGGTCGACATCGCCAACAAAGTAAAAGACGGTGAAACAATTGATCTCACCATGGGATATGCCAATGTTATCTGGCAAGGTGATGCCAACGATATGATTCTGCGGAGTATTCAACTCTGTTCGTCTCCAGCCAATCATCTCAATGTTAGTGGTGCAGAGACCGTTTCAGTAGCTGAGGTTGCAAAGAAGTTGGGTGAAATCATGGGCAAATATGTCAAACTTACCGGAAAAGAGGCAGACTCAGCCCTACTGGTCAACACCTCAAAATCCCATAAAATATTAGGAAAACCAAGTGTCCCACTTGACCAAGTAATAGCGTGGACAGGGGATTGGATTGATAAGGGAAATCGCCTGTTGGGAAAAGCAACCCATTTTGAAGTTAGAGATGGCAAATACTGATAATACATAAGAAATGGACAACACATTATCAAATGATCTTAAGGAATATCTGCATAGCGGAATGGTCATTCCTGCCAACCCAACCGCTTTGACCAAAAATTTGGAGTTGGATGAGCGAAGACAGCGTGCGCTATCCAGATACTATTTGGACGCTGGGTCGGGCGGTCTTGCCGTGGGAGTACATACCAGTCAATTTGAAATACGGGAAGCCAGACTATATCAACCTGTTTTGGAATTGGCAAAGGAAGAAATTGACCATCATTGCCAGAAAACCAACAAATCAATATTTAGAATAGCGGGTGCTTTAGGAAACACGAATCAAGCTACCCAGGAAGCCAAAATTGCATCCGATTTAGGTTATCATGCGGTATTGCTCAGCTTGGCTGCCCTAAAAAATCAATCCAATGAAGAATTGGTTGCGCATTGCAAAGCGGTTGCGGAAATAATTCCTGTAGTGGGCTTTTACCTGCAGCCTTCCGTAGGCGGTCGTATCTTGGACACTGATTTTTGGAGAAGTTTTTCCCAAATAGAAAATGTGGTCGCCATTAAAATGGCTCCTTTTGACAGATACCATACCATTGATGTTGTCCGAGGGGTGGCAGAATCTGGAAGGGCTCATGAAATTGCCCTTTACACTGGAAACGATGACAATATCGTAGCGGACCTACTCACCGAATATCATATCCCTGTGGGCGATAAAATCATTAAAAAAAGAATCATCGGTGGTTTGTTGGGCCATTGGGCTGTATGGAACAAAAAAGCTGTTGAGCTATATGACAAGGTAAAAAATGCTTCTCCCTCAGATTTGCAGGATTTGCTTTCGCTAGGAATCAAGGTAACAGACTCCAATGCGGCTTTTTTTGATTCCAGGAACGGTTTCAAAGGATCTATTGCAGGTATCCATGAGGTTTTGATCAGGCAAGGTTTGTTGGAAGCCAACTATACCATAAATCCCAACGAAAGATTGAGCCCGGGTCAAAAGGAGGAAATAGATCGGGTTTACAAACTATATCCAGAGCTGAACGATGACAATTTTGTAGCTGAAAACCTGGATAAGTGGATGCGTTAATATTACTGAAATTCATGAATTTAGAAATCGACTTTTTATTTCTAACGAAATAAAAAGATGCCGTTGTAGCCTGCAAAAATTGGGCATGGTTTACCACTTCGGGCAGACAAAAGTGAGACAATAAAAATCGTTTCTATTTGTGGGGCTCCATAGTTTTTTTGTACAAAAGGACCATGAAGGAGCTCCATAGGCTCTTTTGCTTACCTTGAACCTATTACAAATCTTCTTGACAGGAAATTTGAGCCTGTGGTGTTTTACTAACACACATTTTTTCTGTCGCCCTAAGAGAACCTGTTTGATTGCTTTTGGACGAAGACTCCAAATAGATCTTAATGTCTAAAATTCTAATTGGTTTCAGGCAGTCAAAAATTTAAGGATGGGACTACTACATACAATGAATCGTTAATATAGCCGAAAGGTAAGTTCACAAATCCTTTTCCTATTTAAGATGCTTATATATAATAACGCAAACCTAAGAGCAGGCCGGGTTGGCTATTACCTTTTAGGATGTTGCGCTCAATCTTCAGTCAATTGTAGTGAGTCTTTAATTGTAAAGTCACCTATTCGGTGAGCATAAATTTCCGAAAGTTCGAATATCCCTTGTTTACTAGGGTTTCCAGAGATAGGTTCTAGTGCCTCCGGCTCCACTAAAAAAGCCACCTAAAAGGTGGCTTTTTTATTTATTGTTCGCTACTCTTGATAGTCAAGCAGCAGGCTTTTCCTTTCTTAATTCTTTTTATTTACAAATCGTGTTCGAAGGCCATATACCAACATGATTATAGCGGCTATCAAAGAGCCTAAGGACTCTCTCCCTTCCTCAATGTTTACCGTTTTCATGCCATGATTCAGTTGCACTCCCTCATAGGTTTCGGGCCAGTAGGCCACAAAAAGTACCAAAAAGAATAGGGTACAACTAAAATAGACGAAGGGTTTCAGTTTCTTCAATAAAAATAATACTGAAGCCACGGCTGCGACTGCATAAATCAAAATCCATTTTAATGCATCTGGGTCGTTGAACTGCACCACAATGGCATACCCAAACAGCAGTGTAAAAATGATGGCGAAAACTTTAAAGAATGTATCCATACTTATCCAATTACATGATTTTTTAAAATTGCGTATACTTCGGTGGAAAGCAATTCCTTTTGCGGCAGACCTTCCTTTTTATTGGTAATTAAAATTGGCCAATCGTCCTTGTCTTCAGGGATTCTTCCATGGGATCCTTTGACCAGTTCCGCTTTTAGTGGAATGACATCCATGACCGTTCTAAAACCCAATTTCTTTTTTAGCAGCTTCCATAGGACCTTGGCCACAACAAATTTATCCTTTGGATCGGTAAACATCTCTACAGGGTCGTAACCTGGCTTTTTGTGGATGTCCACCATTCGGGCGTAGTCTGGGGCAACGGCATCATCCTCCCAAAAATAATAGGTAAACCAGCTATCCTTGTCCGCTACGAGCACAAAATCTCCCGCTCGGTCATGATTTAAATGGTTGCTTTCCAGCTGATTTTTAGGAATTACCCGTTCAACTCCGGGAATGGTTTTAAGATAATCGTGAAGTTTTTCAGCTTCGGAAGGCTCCTTGAGGTATACATGTGCTATTTGATGGTCCGCCACGGCAAAAGCTTTGCTTGCACCAGCATCCAAAAGTTCGAGCTCTCTTTCTATCCGAATATCCAAATAGCCTTGCTTTCGTAAATATCGATTGATATGGATAGGGTTGGAAACATCCGTGATGCCATATTCGGAGATAAGCATAATGTTGGCCGATTGCTTTTCAAAATGCTCTACCAAATCCTTGGCAACTGCATCAATTTCCCGTAAATCCTTTTGAATGATATCAAAGTTCAATCCGTGCCGTTGAATGTTGTAGTCCAAATGGGGCAAATAGACCAATGTCAGGGTCGGGTTGTTTTCCTTGTCCATTTCAATGGCGGCATCGGCTATCCACTTACTGGATTCAATGGATGTTTTTGGGCCCCAAAATTTGAATAAGGGAAAGGTGCCCAATTTTGTCTGCAATTTGTCCCGCAGTCCTGCTGGGTACGTATAAATATCCGGAATCTTCCTACCATCGGCCAAATAGTTGGGGCGCGGCGTGGCACTGAAATCCACGGTGCTATACATGTTGTACCACCAAAACATATTGGCACAGGTAAATTTTGGGTTGATGGTTTTTAGTTCATCCCAAATTTTAGGGGATTGTACCAAAGGATTGCCCTGTCTCCAAAATTTCACCTCCAACTCATCCTTAAAATACCATCCATTACCCACAATTCCATGTTGCGATGGCCATTCTCCGGTAAGATAAGTGCTTTGGGCTGAACAGGTAACCGCAGGTAGAACAGGTTGAATCACACTTCCCTGCCCCTTCTCCAAAAAGGATTTTATAAATGGGGTATGCTCCCCTATCAGTCTTTGGGTGAGTCCAACAATGTTGATGACAACCGTCTTGTTCATTTTAATCTTGATTTCATCCAGTCCAGCTCCCGAGCAATGGATTCTGTGATAGGTAGCTTCAATTGTTCGGGCAGAACATCCCAAGTGTATGTTTCCACTTCAATATGATTACTGACAAAATTTCGCTCCAAATACGCCAACACCTTTATAATTTGGTCTTGGGTAGATTGCAACAATCCGTAGTCCTCCAAAAATATGGGGACATGAAAATGGGAACGCAGTTCATCAAATGGAGCCTTTTTTTCCAAAACAACGGGCAAATCGTTATAAGTCACCACCTTTCCGTTTATTTTTTCGGTGACTTGATGCAAATACACGGGTTCATTGAATTGTGCCAGCGTATCCCAAAGCTCCTCTTCATTATCATGATTATTGAGAATCTTCAACGCGGCACTCACTTGTATTTTGCCAACTTTTATCCCTGCCTCCTTAAACCGTTCAAAGGTCAAATTTGGCTCTTCATACGCAAGTGCTAAATGACATACATCATAACAGACCGTAATGTAGCGTTTCAGTAATTCCTCTACCTTATTTTCACCAAAATTGAAGGTTTTGAATACTTTTTTGGCTTCCGGGATGAGATAAGTATCAAAAAAATGAAGCACCTCTTGGGTGTTTTCCAAGAAACCGTCCGGTTCTGGTTCCACATCCAGGTGCATGTATCGCCCAGATTCCTTTTCTGTTTGATACAATTCCAACGCCACTTGCGCCATATGCTTCGCTCCTTGAACAAAAGCTTGCTGTTTTTGCGCATCACTTTTAAACCAATGCTTATACGAAATGGGTGAGGTAGAAATACCACATTCCAATTCTGTGGGTGCAAGATTATCCAGTTGTTGGAAAAGCCTCAAAGTATACTTCAATCGGTCCTTAGTCGTCCAATCGGGCACATGGACTTGGTCCTTGACCGGTTCTCCGTGAAAGTTCCCGTAGGGAAACCCGTTCATGGTAAATATGTAGCAATCATTTTCTGAAAGCCAATCCTTGAATCCTTCCAGTTGTCCATCATTCAACTCCAAACTTGCTGTATTGCCCAACCGAAGTCCCAATCCAAATGGCTCATTTGGTGAAACGGCTTTTTTAATTTGAGGCAAATTTTGCTTTAAACTGGCAAAAGTTTCGTCCCAATCTCCGCCAGCATGAATATTAGTGCAATAGGTTAAATGATACGTATTGTTAATTTTCATAGGGAATTCTGTGGTTTCAGGATGAAGCTTCGAATGGCTTGCTCCATAACTTCGTAGTCAATGGTGTGGACATCTTTTTGTTTTCCAATTTCTGAAATTAGGGTGATGGTGAGTTCGCCTCCCAAGTGCTCCCTAAATTCTTCAATTCCTTTTAAAAGCTCCTTGATTTCCCCATCATTTTCCAAAGGTACTTCCAAATGAAAGCCTACTTTCTTCATAACGGAAAGGATTCTGTCCAAATCTTCACCCAACAAACCAATTAACTGGGCATACACCAAATCGATGGCCATACCAATAGCGACCGCTTCCCCATGCCTTAAGGCATATTGGGTCATAAATTCCATTTTATGGGCCGACCAATGTCCAAAATCCAAAGGTCGGGAAGAGCCATTTTCAAAAGGGTCCCCTCCTTTGGCGATGTGTTCCATGTGCAATTCCGCACAACGATGAATGAGATAGGCCATGGGTTCCATCTCGCGATTGGCCAATGCTTGAGCGTTGGATTCGATAAATTCAAAGAACTTTTGGTCCTTCAACAAAGCTACTTTAATGGCTTCCGCAATGCCTGCCACCCAATCTCGCTGCTCCAAGGTTTGCAAGAAATCCAAATCGTTAATGATGGCGAACGGAATGGAGAATGTTCCCAGAAAATTCTTTTTTCCAAAGGCATTGACACTGTTTTTCACACCAACAGCCGCATCATTTTGAGCCAAAACGGTGGTGGGAATTCGAATAAGTTGAACGCCCCTATGTGCGATGGTGGATGCATACCCTGCCATATCCACAACGGCGCCCCCTCCAATGGCAATCACAAATGAATGCCTGCAAATTGCATTGTTGTTGATGGCCTCCAAACATTTTTCAACGCTGGACTGGTCCTTTTTACTCTGCTCTCCACCCGGAACCACGATCAATTCCGTGAATTGGATTTGATTTTGAAATTGATGGCAATATGCTTTTATTTCTTCTTGAAGATGCGAATGGTTATCCATAACACCTTCATCCACAATGAACAAACATTTTATGGCTTCATTGGGTCGATACGAAGCCAACACATTTTTGAACAAAGGATTATCCAATGCGAATAATTGCTGGGTAAAAAATAGTTGATATGTATACCGTACTTTAAATTCTTGCTGAATTGTAGGTAGTGAATTTTTATCCATATTAGGTAACTGCAAATTGTTTGGCCAAATACATTGATAATGGTAGCAACAACAGCACAACCAATCCAATGATGATATTGGCGTGGGCGACCGCAAGGGCAGCATCCAACAAAATTATGGACAAAACTCCAGCCTTTACTGCTTTTTTGATATTTATCGGTGTATTTTCCTTGTAAGCCCTTATTAATGGCCTAAATACCATAAATGCGAAAAGCCCCAAAAATAGAAGATACCACAGACTTCCTTCGGCATAAACACAGTGCAGGTAATACACCCCAAGGAGCACTGCTACATAAAGTAAACCTGCTACTATAATATTACCCTTGTTTTTACCATGCACCTCACCCCTGCTGACCATGGTTACCGCAAAAATAAATACGATGGGCACCAATACATAGGGCCACTGCCCATATCCATTTAAAAGTGAGATGCCCATAAAGAGATTTAACCCGCGGCATATTCCCATATTGAGCGGTCCAAAAAATGCATGATGCTTGGCAAACTTATCGTAGGAAAGAATGGATATGGCCAAAAAAACCGAAACTATACCGCAGATGTTGTTCACCAAAAAGGCAAGTCCAATTCCAATGAAAAGCAACACGAACCCAAATGCCCTTGCGTTTCCCAAGGGCACCACGCCACTTGGAATTGGTCTTTCGGGACGCTCCACTTTATCAATTTCAATATCGAAGACATCGTTGAGCACCACACCTCCAGCGTATAAAAAAACGGAGGCTAAAATCAAGGGGATGAATAAAAATGACCCCACGACTGGAAGTTGAAATGCATCCAAATGGGCAAACAGACCTGCAATGGAAATTCCTGCGATGATATCCGCCGCCGCGGTAGGAAGATTGGCAGGTCTACATAATTGAAAATATGCCTTTAAACGCGGCCCCATTAAACAATTTTGTTATCCCCAACTTTAGGCTCCTGACCGCGAAGAACGCTATTGTCATTATAGAGTTTGCGTTGATCTATGGCCTCTGGTGTTAACCAGTGTTCCTCCTTCATTTTGCCAGATCTTCCAAAAAAGTCCAAGGCATTTTTATAGACCGTTTTTACCACATCCTCGTGCGAAATCCCACTTTGGAGCATCAAATTTGCGGTTTTTGGCACTGCCAATGGGTCACTAACGCCCCAATCCGCAGAGCTATCCACGATAATATCTGTACTACCAAACTTTTTTACGACCTCAACCATCCGTTGATTTCCCATTTTGGTTTTGGGATAAATGGTAAATGCGGCCACAAAACCACGATCCAGAACATCCTTTACGGTTTCCTCGTTATTGTGGTCTATCACCACCATCCCAGGATCCAATCCGTGTTCAAGACAGACCTCCATACTTCTGATAGTACCCGCCTTTTTATCCCTATGCGGAGTGTGCACCTGCACCATCATTCCAAAAGCCTTGGCCAACTCCAATTGTTCCCTGAAGAAACGATCTTCTGCCTTGGTTTGGTCATCGTACCCTATTTCACCAATAGCCACAACATTTTCCTTATGCAAATAGAGCGGCAACAATTCCATTACTTCTTCTGCAAGTGGGACATTATTGGCCTCTTTTGAGTTTAGACCGATGGTACAATAATGCTTTATGCCAAACTGTGATGCCCTGAAGGGTTCCCACCCCACAAGGCTACTGAAATAATCTTGAAACGAACCTACTTGAGTCCTTGGTTGTCCCATCCAAAAGGCAGGTTCTATTATGGCAACAATGCCAGCTGCTGCCATGGCCTCATAATCATCCGTGGTTCTTGAGGTCATGTGGACGTGGGGGTCTATGATCATCATTTTATCATCCATCCTATTCTATATTTTTCCAGTTTAGATCACCATTTTCAACCGCTTGAAAATAGGTGTCATATTGATTTAGTAATTTTTTAGCCTTTTCAGATTCCGAATTGTAGCATACCAACGTAGCGGCTTTTTGTTCCCTTTTATCCTCACTTTGAAATAACCTTTCAATGTCTTTCAATAAAGATTCGTCCAAAAAGTTGGAAACTGGTCTCCAGAACAAAGGGTCAACACTTCGTGACGCCGCCCATCTCTCATGTGCATAATCTGAGATTATCCGTGCCAATTCCTTGTTGGCCATGGTATCAATCTCGGGTATTTTTTTCAGATTCTGCTGCATAAAAGCTGCCTTCAAATACATCTGGTTCCATTCCTCCGTTTCAAAAAACTTTGAAGGATATGGGTTATTTTGGGATATGGCATTAAACACATTGGCAATATTTGTCCGCAGTGCCTCTACGGCAACGAATTTAAAATGTTCCGCATTTGGCAATAGAATCAAATACTTTAAAAAAGTTTCCAACTCCGTTTTATCCGCTACCTGAATCAGTTGTTGAACGGGTTGCAGAAAATTATCATCTGACTGTAAAGCCGCGATAAGAAGATAAATTCTGGAAATCTCCAAAGTGGAAGCTTCTTGCAACTCCAAATAGGTTTTCCATGCAAAGTCCTTTTCCCCAAAATCAGTTATGGGTCTATCCTGTATTTTGGAAGTAGACAAACTGTAGGTAATGTATAACTCCTTTTTACTTCTTGAATCAAGGATTTTTTCCACCGCAGTGGTCAACCACTCGTATTCAGTATCAGTTAAGTTTACTCGTAATACTTCTGAGAGATAATCTTTAGAGGTTTTGCCCATAATGCTTAGACCAACATGTTGGTCCCAAAAAATATTAAGTGCTTGGAGAAGTTAAGAACATTTGCCAAATTTTGCCAAAAAAATAATGCTCAATACTTAGTTGATTTCGTGGTCAAAAAAAGCCTGCTCTTATTGTAGAAATAATTCACAATTCCCAATAAACATTCGTGAAATCTATAAAATATTTTTGGTAACAACAACATTTTCCGGCCCCATAAACCCATACAGCATGTTGTTTTAGCTTTTCCTTCACATAGTTGAGATAAAAGCTTGGTGATAAGGGCACCCACTACACCAAAATTTAACCAAAAGGGCACTCCTTTAATCCCAGTCCAATACAGGGTAATGTGTTTCCAAGTACTTTTTCATTTCAATAATATCATCCTTTGCAGTTAAATCAGGAACATGCTCCGAAAAAGGAATTCCTATCACTGTAAGTGGATGTTCTTGCAACATGTTCAAAAGTGCGGTGGGCAATTCTTTTTCGTTTCGCTCGGGATGAACAGGGCAATTTTTTAAAAAAGGGTACATTTTTGGACCATCGAAAGTAAAGATGTTCATACTAACCCTCAACTTTCCATTTTCATCCTTGTAGGCATCCACTTCATTGGCGACCGGCTTTTCAATGATATCCAACAAATGACCTTTGTCATCCAATTTGGCTAAAGCGAAGCGTGCTATCCGTTCTTCGGAGAATTGCATGGCGTCCCTATCATAAGCAATGAAGGCATTTGGTGCCGAGATATTCCGTAATGCTTCAAAAGCTTTAATGGAATAAAGATTGTCACTATTGCAGACCGAGTAGCGCTCCGTATTCAATTCTGGATATTGTTCAACAGCTTGGAGCAGGGCATCTGCCGTCCCGAAGGGTTTTACTCGTCCCTCCGGCACATATTGCGTGGCAAATAATATCTGCAAACCATGAAATATACCCTTATGGTCCGCATCATAAAATTCCCGGAACTTCTTGCCATTTTCACCAATGACAAGGTAGATTTTGGTGTATCCTGCTTTTTTGGCGTTGAATAGCACATAGTCAAGCATGGGACGCCCATTCTGCCCAACACCAATTAGCCCCTTACTCAACTCATTTGCTTGTTTGATTTGCTCACTACTGAGTCCCTCTTGATTTAAAGCTTCTCTCTTCATTCTGGAGGAGGTTCCCCCAGCCAAAATCACTAAACTCGAAATTGGGTCCATGCTTATAAATTTTGTTCGATTACCCGCACACCAGAATCGACCTGAACGGAATAGGCATTCTTAGCGCCCGCTGCCTTTAAGGCTTGTATGATGCTGTCCTCTTCACCTTCCCTTGCCAGCACCACAATACTCCCGCCTCGTCCAGAGCCAACAATCTTTGCTCCCAAAGCACCTGCGGTCATGGCTCCATCAACCATATTGTCTATTAACGGAAGTGTGATTTGCAAATCATCTCGTAAAATCTGATGATGCTGATTGATTAAATCTCCAATTATTTCAAAATCCAGATCGGACTTTTTAAACTCCTTCAAAGCTTTTTGGGTTATATCATGATTCAGAACGGCAGCTTTCAAATAAATTTTCAGATCATCGGATACATAACTGGAATATTTTGGAAGGTCCGCTGGCCCAATGGCTCTTATATCAAAATCTGGAACTTTCTGGTGCACCTGATTAATGGACAACAATGCTTTTTCCTTCAACTGCCCCAATACACCCGTTGTTTCTTTTGGTATTCCTGATTCAGCCACAATGAGACCTGGCAGTTTTAAATTGAAAGTCTCATAAAAAGTGGGGCCACTGGTCTCCAAATAGATGATATTACCCAATCCTATGCTGTACTGATCCATTTTTCCACCGGGGAAACCATGGAACTCAACCTCCGCTTCGTAGGCCACTTTCGAAATGAATTCTTTGGTTATGGATTGGTCACATCCATATACAGAGAGTAAAAACTGTACCCATGCAACAATTACAGCGCTTGAACTGGATGTCCCTGCATTTATAGGAAGGTTACCAGAAATGGTGACATCATACCCTTGGTTTGGATGACAACCGTATCCTTCTAGGATTTTCATTGCGGCAAGGAGGTAATCCCCTTTCTTGACCGTACCAATTGGCTTCGATATATCAATAGTCCGCTGTTCGCCAATATCAGGTTTGTTCAGTACAAGCGTCATGCTTGAATTTTGTTCTGCTTTTAACGTAATATACCTATTGATTGCACAGGCAATAATGGGCAATCCCAAATAATCTTGATGATCCCCGAACAAACACGTTCTCCCTGGCGCCCTTACAATGATACTTTTCAATTTGCTCTAGGATTTAAGTTTCTTCACATCAATTATTTGACCTGTTTTACAATTTGAATCAGGCTCAAAACCAGCGCAAGATAGAGAATTGGATACGTACAATTATGGGTTTTAGTTTTGAATTAGGGATATGAATTTCTCATACGATTGATTTAGGAAGCCAGAATTGACTTACCATTCCGTAAAGCTTCCATCCTTGTTCCTCCAGATGGGATTTTTCCAGTTGTGACCAATTTTTTTGGCTTCGTTCAATTTTTTCTCATTGATTTCAATCCCAAGTCCGGGTTTGGTCAACAATTCCAGATACCCATCTTTGACATTAAAAACTTCAGGATTGTCCACATAATCCAAAATATCAAAACCTTCATTATAGTGAATGCCCAAACTGCTCTCTTGTATGATGGCATTGGGTGACGCAAAATCCAAATGAAGTGCTGAAGCAAGGGAAATGGGTCCCAATGGACAATGAGGTGCAATGGCCACATCATAGGCCTCGGCCATAGCCGCAATTCTTCTCACCTCTGAAATGCCACCAGCATGACTCAGGTCGGGTTGGATGATATCCACCACCCCCTCATGAAGGATTTCCTTAAAATCCCATCGGGAAAACATCCGCTCTCCCGTGGCAATTGGAATACTGGAATAGGAATAGATATGCTTGAGCACTTGGCTATTTTCGCTCAGCACAGGCTCTTCAATAAATAAGGGTTCATAAGGTGCAAGTTCATCGATAAGTCTTTTTACCATAGGTTTGTGAACCCTCCCGTGAAAGTCCAACCCTATATCAATGGTATTCCCAAATTCCTCTCTTAAAAGTTTAATATTGCTGGCAACACTTTTAACCTCTTTTATGGACGAAACCCATTCCATAGGTCCAGTCGCATTCATTTTGAACGCCTGATACCCTTGTGAAACCCGCTGTTGTGCTTGCTCCAAAATCACATCTGGGTTATCCCCACCAATCCAACAATACATTTTCATTCGATCACGAACGCTACCTCCCAAAAGTTCATAGACGGGTACGTTCAAAGCTTTACCTTTAATATCCCACAACGCCTGGTCTATTCCGGAAAGGGCACTCATTAAAATGGGGCCTCCCCTGTAAAATCCGCCGCGATATAGCACTTGCCAAATATCTTCAATTTGATTTGCTGTTCGCCCAATTAAATAAGGTTGTAATTCCTGAACACATGCTGCCACGGTATCTGCCCTGCCCTCAACCACAGGTTCCCCCCAGCCTACTATTCCAGATTTGGTAGTGACTTTTACGAATAACCATCGAGGTGGCACCTTGAACAGTTCAATATTTTCTATTCTTAAATGATCCATTGTCATTTGTTTACTTTTTCAAAAAATGCCCTTACAGTTCTTTCCAAGGATTCGGAACTCCCATCCGATTCAATACAATTCGTCAACACACTACCAAGGCCCACTCCCGAAGCTCCTGCTGACATCCATTCTTCCACATTGGACAAATCAATCCCCCCAACAACAAAAAAGTCGATGTTGTTCAGTGGCCCCTTTATCGATTTGAAATAATCAAGGCCCATGGCTCCCGCAGGAAAAAGTTTAATGATATCGGCATTGTGATTTGCGGCCGTACAAATTTCAGTGGGTGTTAGCGCACCCATCACCACAGGAATCTCATTTTGATGCGCAATAGTGACAACCTCCGGATTGGTATTGGGCGTAACCAAAAATTGAGCGCCCGAGGCAATCGATTTTTTGGCTATTTCCACATCGGTCACCGTTCCTGCACCGATTAAGATGGAGTTGTCTGCGTATCGTCTCCGTGCATTGGTTATTTCTTCCAAATACCCGGGAGTGTTCGAGGTAATTTCCAACACCTTAACCTTTGCAGCAACCAGTTTGTCCACAAAAACAGAAACTTTCGATTGCTCCTTTAGACGAACAATGGCCATTAACTTCCCCTGTTTTATTTTAGTAACGATTTCCTGTCGTGTCATCGCAATACATGTCCTTTTGTGTTACCGTCCATTACAGAGCGGATTTCTTGTTCGGTACTGGTATGTTGGTCCCCCTTTACGGTATGTTTTAATGCAAAAGCCGCGGTGGCAAAATCAATGATTTCCTTTCCATCCCATCCTAGGTTAATGCCATGTAAAAATGCTCCCGCAAAGGCATCCCCAGTACCAAAGCGGTCCAGTACATTTACATCAATGGCCTGTGAAATATGTTGTTGTCCGTTTGATAAAAACACCCCCGAAACGGTATTATGACTTGCTGAAGTGTGGTCCCTAACAGTTAACGCCAATTGCTTTATCCCGAATTTTTCGGAAGCTATTTGGGCAACTTCCAAGGTTTCTTCCAAGGGATTGTTCGCTTGTTTTTCAATACCATAAACGTCTTTTAGAGCCCCCGTATTTCCGAAGAGCAGGTCGGTATGCTCCAGTATTTGATCAAAGATGATACGTGCGTCCTCAGATTTGCGCCACAATGACCTCCTAAAATTCATATCAAAAGCCACTTTAACCCCCTTTCGCTTGGCAATAGCTGCAGCTTTTATGGTTTCGATGGAGCATTGTTCCGAGAGCACCGGGGTGATTCCACTCAAAAATATCCAGTTCTTATTTTCAAAGATTTGCTCCCAGTTGAACTCATTTTCCCCTATTCCACTTATTGCACTATTTTCCCGGTCATAAATAACGCTGGATGGGCGAATTGATGCTCCCAATTCAATAAAATAGGTTCCCATACGCTTTCCGCCCCTACTGATATGTTGTGTGCCTATTCCGTAGGAACGCAACGAGGCCATAGCGGCGTCGCCCAATTGATTTGCAGGAAGTTTTGTGACGTAGCTCACCTTGTTTCCAAGGATTCCCAACGCAGTTGCCACATTGGATTCGGAACCGGCATAATTCACATCAAAAGCATGTGCAGAATTAATTTTAGCGGCATGCTCCACGGGTGTCAACCGCAGCATGATTTCCCCAAATGTTACAAAACTCATAGTTCCCGAATGAATTTTAGGTGGTTTGTTTTCGGCTATACAAGATAGGTCTTAATTGTTTCCCATTGGCACTTTACAAAGGTCTTTTCCTGATTACTCTGCTCGACCGGTAAGGTTATCGGGGTCTTCATAATCGATTCGATTGGGTATCGAATTTTCACCTGAGGGTTTTGGCCATGCCTTGGTCTCAAAGGCCATTTTTTCCCACAAACCTTTCAATTCAGCGACCATTTCGGGTTTTTGGGTCGCCAAATCATGTGTTTCCGTGCGATCATTGACAATATTGTACAACTCCCAAAGGGTTTCATCCGAAGGATCTACTGTCACGAGCTTCCAATCGCCCTTGCGTATGGCGGCATGTCCTTCATGTTCCCAGAAAATGACATCGTGCTTTTGCTCATCCTTGCCTTTAAAGTTATCACCCAAACTAATCCCTCTTTTTGATAAAATAGGCTTTCCGTTGTAGGTTTCTGGATAGGTAGCCCCAGAAATGTCTAGACAAGTGGCCATAATGTCCACCAAATGCCCCGGTTCGGCATCCATAATACCAGATTTTACAATTCCTTTTGGCCAATGGGCAATCAACGGGGTAGAGATACCGCCTTCGTGGGTGAACCGTTTGAATTTTCGAAATGGCGTATTGCTGGTAACCGTCCAAACACGCCCTTGACTGGCCCCTTCCCGAGCTGAATTTTTTCTCCAGTCTTCATAATTTCGACTGGTATTGGTGCCCCATTTCCAACCATAGTCCTCTCCCATCGGCTCCGCGGAACATCCATTATCAGACAGGAAAAGAATCAATGTATTGTCCAATGCCCCCTTTTCCTTTAAATGGTCCACAATTCGACCAATATTTTTATCCATAATATCAATTTGGGCGGCATAAATCGCTCTCATGAATTTTAGGTCCTGCTGGACGGTATCCGGCAAAGAAGCCCATTCAGGGGTGTCCTGCTCCGGCAAATCCCAATCTTCGGATACCAATCCCATTTCCTTCATTTTTTGATATTTCTCCAATCTGAGCGCTTCGTATCCTCCGGAGTATTTGTCTTTGTACTTGGCGATAACATCATCATGCGCTTCCAAAGGCCAATGTGGGGCATTGTAGGCCACATATTCAAAGAAGGGCTTTTTCTCTTCAAGTGCCTTATCGATGTGTTCGATAGCCTTGGTGGTGAAGACATCAGTGGTGTACCATTCCTTATTATTGGGTTGAGGCTCATACTCCCCAGGATTAGAAGTCGCCGGTATTATAATTTTGCCATTTTCATAGATTTCGCAGGTTTCCAAAACCTTAAAATAACTGTCAATCCAATTATGAATCACGTAGGTGTTTTGAAAACCACGGTTTTCTGGCCATGACTCACGTTCTGTTCCCGCATGCCACTTACCAGACATCCCGGTAGAATAGCCCACTTCTGACAATACTTGGGGAATGGTTACAACGGAATCGTTCAAAACTCCTAAATAACCAGGACCTTGGTTACTCCCCGTCATGTGCCCTATACCCGCTTCGGAAGGATATACCCCTGTCATTAAGCTGGCACGGGTTGGACAGCATCGGGCGGCATTGTAAAATTGCGTGAATTTGATTCCATTTTGAGCCAGACCATCCAAATTAGGTGTGGAAATTTCCCCACCGTAGCAACCCAAATCCGAATAGCCCATATCGTCGGCCATGATCAAAACAATGTTGGGCCTTTCATTTGGTTGCTCCTTTTGTTCTTGTTTGGAATTGCAACCCACGAAAGCCAAGGTTGCCAATACTAAAGCTCCACTGTATTTTAATCTTGTCATCATTTTTGAATTAATTAAATGCCGAACGCATTGATTTATAGGTTTTATCCGAAGAAATCTTCCATCGGAATCTATTTTTCTGTTTAAACTACCCCTCTACTAAATTTCAACATCAACTTTCAGAGGTATTATTGTTGCTCATCGCGAATTTTAAAAACCCGTGTATCTGTGTTGTTCCTGCTCACGAGAACAAGGGATTCACCCTTTGCACTTTTCATAATCTTAATATCGCGTACCTCACCTGCCAAGGAAAAACCGGATTCTTTGTTGTCCACATATTCCAACTCCCCATTGCCTTTTCCTTTGAGAAATACCCCAAAAGATGCATCGCTCCGACCCATGTCAGGTTGGTTTCCAAAAAAGTTGCCCACCGCCAGTACATCAAGGTTTCCGTCTTGGTCAACATCTTGAGTGGAAAATCCATAAATGGGTGAAAGCTGGGCTTCGATGGGTAAATCATGCATCGTAAATGTTGAATCCCCCCTGTTTTCCAACCAAATTGAAGCGAGCGTTTGCACCTGAAGATGATAACTGTTCGCCAACTGGTTCTCTGGAAAAATTTCATTAAAAGTGCTGGATGCATATTTCTCATAGGTCTTGTACACCTTTTTTACACTCACAATCTGTTTGGAAAGCATATCCAGACCGGGATATACCCATTGTTTGTCATTTCTGTAATAGGCCATAACAGGATCGTAGGCCAAATTGCCATCATAATCGCGTAAATAAAGATCTATCGGTTTTTCAGGAGAAGCGGATAAGTTGGTGTTCAGTCCCATATTCCCAAGAAGGAAATCCTGATCTCCGTCGCCATCCAAATCCACTGCTTCAATGGCGTTCCACCATCCAGAAGAATTAGCAACGGTGCTGACAAAAACTTGGTCGTCCTGATACTTAAAAATACTAATGGGCATCCATTCCCCAACAACCACAAGCTCGCGGGATGTCGCCAACCAAGCAGCATCGGTCACCATACCAATTCGGCCATTATAGCTCAAGTAACCAGAGGTTTGATCACTGAACTTGCCTGTTCCGTCATTGATTAGCACCCGACTTATGCCAGGGTTCCCATATTCGTGAGGTGTAGAACGCCCCCCGATGAAAAAATCAGGGTGACCGTCGTTGTTGAAATCGCCCGAAACCACGCACGACGCATTAAACTGATTGCCCGGAACAGCGTCTTCCATAAAGGTGAAATTTCCTTTTCCATCATTATAGTAAAGCCTGTCCCTTACCCGAACACTTTTATCTGGCTCCCCTCCTCCACTGGCAATGTAGAGGTCCAAGTCACCATCTCCATCAACATCCAAAAATGAGGCTCCAACATCCTCACAGAACTTATCCTTTTCAAAAACGTTGGTATTTCCCTTTTCGAAATAGGTCTCTTTTCCCTTTTGCTGCAAAAACAAACTCCCCGCCTGATCTTTGGCGCCCCCAATAAAAAAGTCATCCAATCCATCTCCATTAATATCCCCAACAGCAATTTTTGGACCTTCAGTGGATATTAAATGTGGGATAAGTTGCTCCACGGAGAAATCGACGAAGAAGTTTTCCTCATGGGTGAAATCTATCCCTGAATCCTGCGAAACATCCACAAACATCTTTGAATCTTTTTGCGTTAAGTGGAAACCGTCGGATTTCTTAGCATTGGACTGATCAACTTTTAAGGTGGTGTTGACAGCCACATTTTTGATTTCTTCAACAGTGTCATCGGGCCAACTGATGGTTACTTTATAGATCTTATCATCATCTCCCAACCCAAAATGAACATCAACAATAGCCGAAGACAGCCATCCTTTGGTAGATTTCACCTCTTGAATCTGAGTTCCTGAAGCGGATTCCACTTTTACTCTCGCGCCAATACCAAACTTGTTCTTGTCGCTTCCATTCAGCTTGACTTTTAAAAAGGATTTGGGCTGTTGTTCCATCAAACGATTTTCAAAAATACCGGCATCATCGTCTAAATTGTTGGTTACAATATCCAAATCACCATCATTGTCAAGGTCAACGGTGATAGCCCCATTTGAAAACCCCTTAAAATCGAGCCCCCAGACATTGCCCACTTCCTCAAACTTTTCTCCATTGTTCCGATAGGCCATATTTTCGATATCCCCTTTCGGGATCAATTCAATTAATTGAAGGGTAGAAATGGAATCCGCCTTGATGTAGTCATCCGAAGTATAATTGGTAAAATCCAGATTGTTCGGCCGTTTTGGAATACCATTCGAGACGAACATATCCTTGGTGCCGTTGTTGTCCAAATCATCAAAAATGACACTCCAACTCCAATCCGTGGCATCAACACCTTGATATTGCCCCACTTCCCGGAATTGAACCAAGTCTTCGCCTAGTAAAGGGCCGGCATTGGCCTGAAGCATATTCCGTCCGTATTGATGATGGTAGCCAAACTGCCTTTTGTATTGGTAAATATCGTACGGGTCCACGCCGCTAGATTTTTTGGATATGCTTTCATCAAAGGGTTTCATATCCATTGTAGCGATATCCAGCCAGCCATCATTGTTGTAATCCGAAATATCATTGCCCATGGAAAAGGCACTGACATGACCCGTTGAAGCTGTTATTTTTTCACTGAAGGTACCGTCTTGGTTGTTATAATAGAGGTAATCGTTTTCATGAAAATCATTGGAAACATAAATATCTGGCCACCCATCATTGTTGATATCGCCCGTGCTAACAGCAAGTCCATAACCCATGGTACCCCCAAAAATACCGGCTTCCTCACTGACATCCACAAATGTGACCCCATCATTTCTAAAAAGCCTATCACCGGCCAAACTATCTCGTTCTTCCCTGAACTTTGAGGGTTTGTACGATTCCGTGGAATGTATGGAGTGGTTCAATAGGTACATATCGAGATCCCCATCCTTATCATAATCGAAAAAGGTTGCATGCTGGGAATAACTGGCAATGTCAAGACCATATTCACTGGCCTTTTCGGTAAAGGTGTTGTCCTTGTTGTTGATGTAGAGCCTGTTTTTTCCTTGAAGGTTTTTAAACCCATTGACCTGACAGATATAAATGTCCAACCATCCGTCACCGTTCACGTCCGCCATGGTCACTCCCGTAGTCCATGAGGTGCTTCCTTCTGGTCCACCAACACCTGATGCTTTGGTAATGTCTTTGAACTCAAGACCCCCTTCATTGAGGTAAAGTTTATCCGCACCTTGGTTTGAGGTGAACAACAAGTCTGGCAGTCCATCATTGTTGATATCCCCTGCGGCCACCCCGCCTCCATTGTACATATAAATGTATTCCACAATATTAAACTCTTCCGATTCCTCGATATCATTTGAGAAATCTATTCCTGTGGAATAGGAAGACATTTTTTTGAAAAGTTTGCCTTCATCCTTGGCACAACCTGCAAGAAACAATACTGCCCAAACGGATGCCAAAAACCCAATACGGAAAAACATAGGGTTTGAATTTCCCAAGTTTTTCGCTATTATATCTACCTCTATTTTCATCTGTCCGTCCTGTGTTTTAGTTTTTCCTATATACCTCTAGGGAAGCATTATTTCGAGCCACAACAATGAGTTCTTTTCCTGCCACCTCCAGTTTTTTGATGTCCCTAATTTCACCTTCCATATTTATGCCCGATTCTTTGGCTCCAGCCGCTTCAAAATCCCCTTTGCCATTGTTCAGCAATAGGGTTCCGTAACTTGCATCGTATCTGCCCACTTCAGGCTTGACCCCAAACAGATTCCCGCCAAGCATCACATCAATAGCCCCATCATCATTGAAGTCATCCAACAATACGGCAAATGTTGGGGAAATCTGCGCTTCTTTTGGCAATGGTTTTACGGTAAAACCTCCGTTTCCATCACTTAGAGCCACAACACTTTCCAGCATTTTGGTTTCATGGACAATGGCACCTTTCAATTCTTCTGCTGAAAATACTTGCTCAATGGTTTGCTCTTTATAGGACTCATAGGAGTTATATTTTTTGAACAGATAGGGCATCTGCTGAACAATATCTTGCCGCATTGGGGTTACATAGGCCTTGTCCCCAATGTACTTGCACATGATTTGTTCCACGTCTCCATTTCCATCAAAATCATTGATGTAACAATACAAAGGCTTGTCCGCACTCGCCTTAAAACGGGAATTTAATCCATGGTTGCCCAAAACAAAGTCAGGAAAACCGTCATTGTTCAAATCCGCCACTTGGCATGTGTTCCACCAGCCTGTGGTGTCTTTAAATGGGGCGCTTTGAGCTGGCTCCAAAACCCCATTCTTGTTTTCCAAAAGGGTTATGGGCATCCACTCACCGACCACTAAAAGGTCTTTATCAACATCGTTGTCAAAATCTACCCACTTTGCATCGGTCACCATGCCCAAATTCAACAAAGCGCTTGCTTTTTGGGACGTTACATCGGTAAACTTTCCTGTTCCGTCATTCTCCAAAAGGTAACTTGATTGCGGCACACCATAATTCTTGATTTTAAGGCGTACCCCCACAAAAAGGTCCAAATCTCCATCACCATCATAATCTGCGGCCACAACGGCCGATGTACTTTCTGGTTTTGCATTGGGGAGCAATTGTTTCGATTTTTCAAAATTGCCCTTACCATCATTGAAGTACAGTCTGTCCACCAAGGCAAATGAGTTTCCTGTAAATTCGATTCCACCACTGGTCACATACAAATCCAAGTCGCCGTCGTTATCGGCATCAAAGAAGGTACAACCCAAATCTTCCGATTCTTTATCCTCCTCTAATAGTCCCGTATTGGTCTTGGTAAAAGCTCCGTTGCTTTGCTGGATGTACAGTGATCCCGCCGTTCCTTTTGCCCCTCCGATGAAGACATCCTGCAAACCATCATTATTTATATCGGCTTCAGCAATTTTTGGTCCTTCGGTGGACTTAAAATGATAGAGCAATCGGTCATAATCAAAATCAACAAAAGCATTTTCCTTGTGGATGAACTTCAAAACTTCATCGCTATTCAATTTTTGAAACAATTTTGAATCATTCCCGGAAAGGGATGGCGGAGGGTTTGTTTTTTGAATGGTTTGCTCATCAACTGTCAAGGTCTGATTGGCTAGGACATCAGTCAGATATGTGGTGCCTCCATAGGGCCAATCAATGATGACACTATCTATTTTTTGGATGGTACCAAGCCCAAAATTGAGTATGGGATCAATTGTGGACTGAAATCCCCGATTTAAAAATTGTTCTTTGTAGAAGAGTTTTCCATTGGCCTTCAAGGTCACTTTTGTACCAATGGCCTGTCGGTTTTTTTGAGCGCCCACTAGTTTAATTTTTAAATAGTGGGCCTCTGGATGTTGCTCAACGGTGGTGTTTTTATACACAAAAAGGGGCATATTGGCATTATTCACGATAAGGTCCAAATCCCCGTCGTTGTCAAGATCACCATAGGCTGCTCCGTTGGAATGTGATGGCTCCGCCAAACCCCATTCTTTGCCAGTATTGGTGAAAGATAGATTGGGCCCTCCCGAATACATGTAATTTGAAATTTTGTTGGGTGGCATCAAATCCACTAAATGTTTGTAGTCCACCCCTGATTTTTTCTCCACCATTTTGGCCACTTCCTCGCTCACTACGTAGTTGGTGTAATCCCGGTTCAAAAGGTCTTTGACAAGTCCATTTGAAATAAAAATATCATTGTACCCATCGTAATTAAAATCAGAAATCAATGGACTCCAGCTCCAGTCGGTGGCCTCAATCCCCGCCAAACGACCAATTTCACTGAAGGTAATCTGTCCATCTGTTTTACCATTGTGCTGGTGGAGCATATTTCGGGTGTATTGATGGTAATACCCATTTTTTAGGTTGTTTTGGTATTGATCCCAGTTTTCGAACACCATAGTGGTCTTTAAGCGGCCATCGGACTCTGGGAGCATTTCGGTGACAAATATCTCTGTATATCCATCACCAGAAATATCGGCAATATCCGACCCCATGGATCCCATGCTGATGGATCGCATTTGCTCCTCAAGATTTTCAGAAAATGTACCATCACCATTGTTCATGTAGATGTAATCCTTCTCAAAAAAATCATTGGAAATATAGAGATCGGGCCAACCATCTCGATTAAGGTCACTTACTGAAATACCAAGACCAAATCCTATTTCACTGCTATAAATTCCGGCTTCTTCGGTCACATCGGTAAAGACCATGCCATCATTTCGGAAAAGCTTATCTCCTCCCAATTTGTTGTGTACATGGCGTTCGTTCGCCTCCAAATCAAAACTACGGATGGACCTGTATGAATTGTTCAAGAGATAAACATCAAGGTCCCCATCATTATCATAATCGAAAAAGGCAGCATGGGTTGAAAAACCTTGGTCTGCCAGCCCCAATTCCTCTGCTTTATCGGTAAAAGTGCCATCACCGTTATTGATGAAGAATTCATTTTGCTTGTTATCCCCTTTGATGTCCCCTGAATTGCAGACATAAATATCCAGCCAACCATCTCCGTTGATATCCACCATGGAAACCCCGGTTGACCAGGCCCGTTTTCCGGCTACGCCTGCACTTTCGGTAATGTCCTCAAATTGAAAGTTTCCCTTGTTCAAAAACAACTTGTTCGGCAAGAGGTTGGCGGTGAGAAATACATCCAACAAACCGTCATTGTTCACATCTCCGAGTCCAACCCCACCACCGTTGTAATAGTTGCGGTATTTGTAAATGTTAAACTCATTGGTGTAATCAAGGGTGTTTTCAAAAACCAGCCCGGTTTCTTCCATGGTCAGGGATGTAAAAAGGGTATTGCCTTCTTCTTCGGACCTGTTGCACGATATGACCAGGCCCAATACCAGAAGGAAGCTCATTTTTATAAGCCCATTTTTACTTCGTATGACAACTTTTCCTTTATCCACTAATCTTGTATTGCCGTCAAATCCATAATACTGAAATTAACATGCTCCAAATTGATATCGTTCCAGACCCGTAGTTCTCGGTTGCCATCCACTTTCACGTAGACCGGCCCCACCCTGCTTGCGGGCTCCTTTAGATCCATTTCCAAAAACTCACCGCCTTGGAACCACGTTTCCATTTTTGGCAAAAGCTCTTTTAGCAAGACGATATTATCATAGTCCCTGTTAAATCCATTCCAGTACATGTAGTTGAATCTTCCAGACATGCCAACGATGATTTCATTCTTGAATTCTGGGTAAAATTCACAATCCACGGGATACTTGAATTCATCTGGGAATTTCAACTCCATCAAGCCCAAACCAGATTCCTTGAAAAGTCCTCTTTGGTTCATCTCAAAAGCATCTTCCTCAAATTGTTGGCGGGTCATTTTAAATTTAATGCCGTACCAGAGGCTGTCTTTTACGACCCCTGATTCCAATTCGTTTTGCACAATATCCTCATATGAGTTTCTGCACCCGCTTAAGACCGCAAAACAGCCCAAAACTATAAATAAGTAAATTCCTTTTATTCTATGCTGCATCATCTGCTTACATCAATCTTTATTGATTTTTAAAACTTTTAATCCATCATTATTTCGAGATACCAACAGGGCTTTTTCCCTGTCCAAGTCCATGGATTTGAGATCCCTTATTTCTCCGCGGACGAAAAAACCGGAATGCTGCGGAGAGATAACTTCCCAATTTTTATCCCCTACATATTTCAATACGCATCCTTGAAGGCCGCCATAAATTCCTATTTGGGGTTTTGCCTTGAACAAATTGCCACCCAAAATAATTTCGTTGGTACCATCGCCATCCAAATCTGCTGTTTCTATCCCATAAACTGGTCCCAACTGGGCCGCATCGGGAAGATCTTGTTTTTTGAAGTGATCCTTCTCATTCCAAAAAATCGCAGAAGCTGTGGTATAAACATCCAGTTTCAAGGAACTTTTCACCTGGTCTTTGCTAAAAATGTCCTCCACTGTCTGAAGTGAATAATCTTCACTCTTTAAGTATTTCTTCCGTAAGTACGCCAATTGCCCTGTCATGTCTTTTTTCATCACAATGGGATAGGCCTTGTCCCCTTTATAAACTGTAATGATATGATCAATTTTACTGTTCTGGTCATAATCGTTGATGTACATGGAAACCGGTTTGTCCTTGGAAGCTCTTAGCATGGTGTTCATCCCTAAGTTTCCGACGATTAGGTCATCGTCCCCGTCTTGGTCCACATCCGATTTGTGCAGTACATTCCAAAAACCCTTTTCGTTGGCCACACCCCAAGATTCGGTTTCATCTTGAAGCATCCCGTTGGTATTGACAAATACTTTTAATGACATCCAATCCCCGACTAAAACAAGGTCATCATCACCATCCCTATCAATATCGAACCAAGTAGCATCGGTAACCATACCGATGTCTTTAAGATCCTCGGTTTTGGCTGCTGGAGCAGTTGAAAAATTACCTTTTCCATCATTTTCCAGAATGAAGCTACTCTCGGGAAGGCCATAGGACAACGGTCGGTATCTACCTCCTATGAAAAGGTCCATATCCCCATCATTATCATAATCCGAAACGGCCAAACAGGACGTTGATATCAATTTTTGGGCTGGTGTTAAGGGAATTGGGTCTGAGAAATTTCCATTACCATCATTTTTGTAAAGTCTATCTGCAAGCGCAAAGGAATTTGTAGAAAATTCATAGCCTCCACTGCCAACAATCAAGTCCAAGTCCCCATCATTATCCACATCTACAAAAACGGCATCTGTATCTTCGGACTCTTTGCTTTTTTCAAAGATGGCCTCATTGGTCCTCTTGAATTTTCCGGATGTCTGCATTTGGTAAAACCCAGCCGGAAACCCTTTGGACCCTCCCACAAAGACATCTGGCAAGCCATTATTGTCCACATCTGCCACAACCATTTTAGGACCTTCGGAAGAGTTCATATGCAGCAACAGCTTATCGTAATCAAAATCGATGAAGTCATTTTCGTGATGGACGTAGTCCAACCCAAGTTTGTCATCTATATCCTGCATCAGGCTAGGTTCGGTCTCTTTTTCTTGATCCAAAAATTGGGGAGCAGTCGCATCGTATTCCACCGTTAAAAATTGGTCTGCCTTAACGTTGGTCAGCACGGTTGTGGCTCCATTTGACCATGTTACTTCCAAGGAGTCTATGGCTGCATCACTCTCCAATCCAAAATGAAGTCGAGGATCCACGGTGGACATGCTTCCCCGCATGGGGTAGAGTTCTTTAAAATATTGTTTTCCACCTATTTTTAAGGTGACCTGACTGCCAATGCCTCCACGGTTGTTTTCTGGCCCGACCAGTTTTAGATTGAGAAAATGACCTCCGGTCATTTCATTTCGGTAAATGAATGGTGATTTATTGTTGTTGGTCACGATCAAGTCAAGGTCTCCATCATTATCTAAATCCCCATAGGCGGAACCTGTGGAGAATCCGGGTTGCCCAAGACCCCACTCATCGCTTACATTAGTGAATTTTAAACCTCCCTCACTTTTGTACATATAGTTGGGAACGGGAACGGAGGGCATGCTGTCAATCAATTTTTTAATCACGGCACCTTCTTTTTTATAGATTTCCCTGAGCTTTTGAGGGTTGAAGTAATAATCAGCAAAGTCATGGTCTTGAAGGTCCTTTACCATTCCGTTTGCCACAAAGATTTCATTGTAACCATCATTGTTAAAGTCTGCCATAAAGGTTCCCCAGCTCCAATCGGTGGCCTCTACACCAGAGAAGCGCGAAATTTCACTGAAGTGAGCTGATTCATTGGCAACGCCATTGTTCAGCTGAAAGACATTTCTGGGAAACTGTCTGTAATACCCATTCTTCACTTTGAGTTTATAGCTGTCCCAATCGTCAAAAACGGTCTTTGATTTTAATCTGGCTTCATCTTCCGGCAGCATTTCGGTTACAAATATCTCCGGGTACCCATCATTGTTCATATCTGCGATATCCACACCCATGGAGCCCAAACTGATTTCCTCCAACGAGGTTTCCAAAGATTCCTTAAACGTGCCATCCTTTTGGTTGATGTAGAGGTAGTCTTTTTCAAAAAAATCATTGGCCACGAAAATATCGGGCCAACCATCTCTATTGATATCCCCAATGGAAACTCCGAGTCCAAAAGCAATGGCGCTGGCATAAATACCAGCTTCTTCGGTTACATCGGTAAAACCGGTTCCAGTGCCCCCCATGGATTTGGGAACGCCATCATTCCGATACAGTTTGTTTCCGCCTTTGGGGTCGCGAATATCCCGTAATCCAACGGTGGCATCCACCACACTACTGGTGGGTTCCAAGGAATTGTTGGAAAGATAGAAGTCCAAATCCCCATCTTTGTCATAATCAAAAAACACCGCATGGACGGAAAAACCAATATCGGCTATTCCATAGGCTTCTGAAGATTCGGTGAACGTAGGGATGCCTCCATCAGCATCCACACCATTATTGATAAAAAGTTCGTTGTGTCGATATGGCCCTTCACTCACACCACTTTTACAAATAAAAATATCGAGCAACCCATCATTGTTGATATCTACAATACTTACTCCCGTAGACCACACATCAGGGCTTGAAACGCCTGCTTCTTCAGTAATATCGGTAAAGTTGAAGTCACCTTTGTTCAGATAAAGGCGATTGTCCACTTGATTTCCGGTAAAGAAAACATCCAATAGCCCATCATTGTTGAAGTCGCCCAAACCAACTCCTGACCCATTATAAAAGGCCCTAAAAATATATACGTTGAAATCTTCGGTGTATTCCAGTTGGTTTACAAAATCAATCCCTATTTCGGATGCTTCAAGGGAGGTAAACGGTTTGGGTGTTTTATTATTCGGTGATTTTTGGCAGGAAGCCAATAGTAGAAGAATTGCAGTCACTAGAATGCTGGCCCGAAGGCCTCTAGTTTCAGTTTTTAAATTGTATGTACACACCCTACTTCTCACTGCATTGATAATTCAACTTTGAAAAAAGCCAGAAAGTTATCAAGAGGGAAATTTTCCCTCTTGATAATTTCAAGCTTACACATCATGGTAACATATCTTACCACTAAAAGAACTAAAACTAACTCAACTTAACTAAATCTTTCTATAATCGTATGTTACAATTAGCGATTAATAACCAGGATTTTGCTCCAGATTTGGATTGGCATTCAACTGGTTCAAAGGAATTGGATACAGATTTCTTGAAGCATCTTGTTGTTCCTTTTGGAACCATGGCTCCAACCATCTTCCATATCTTATAAGAATTGTTCTTGCGTGGTTTTCCATCGCCAATTCCTTTTTAAATTCCCAGAATAGGGCATCTTCCGTAAGTGCGCCAAGAGGGTCCAAGCCAGCTCTTTCCCTTACTTGATTCACCAACATAAGCGCCTCAGCATTTCCAGCATCTTGTCTCCACAAGGCTTCGGCTCTGATCAACAATACATGCGCATATCTGAAAATTGCATAATCATTAGACTGCAATGCAGTGTTTTCAGGACCTGTTTCCAACTCCCATTTGGCATATCGTGCCCCATTCTCGTAACCGGTTCTACCATCATTGGTAAACCAATATTCTGGAACGATGTTCACATTACAATCGGCTGCTTCTGGAGGAAGTTGGTCTAAAACACCAACAAATCGGTCCACATCTTCAGAGCAGTCAATAAGTCTATACTCATCGCTTGGGTTTTGATAGAAGAATCCAAATTCAGCAGACCAAGATGGACCTGCATCAATGGTATACTGTTGACCAATGAAGAACATTCCCCGTCTTTTATCATTTTCCTCAAAAGCATTGTAAAAATCTTCTTGGATACTTACACCGCCCCATGAGGTACCGGCAGGATAATCCAAGGTACCCGTCACTGATTGGTGCGTAGCACGTCTGATAATACCAAACTGTTCGCCCGTATTTACTTTATCATAAGGAACAACAAAGATATTCTCCTGTGAACCTTCATTATCCACCATAAAGTTGGTAAAGTACAATGGCTCTATTTGGTATTGACCGCTGTTGATTACCTGATTGGCAGCATCAGCAGCTTCTGCCCAATGATCTCCTGCATTGTAATTGTTCGCGTTCAAATACATTTTGGACAAAACGGTCCAAGCAACCCACTTGTTCATCTTGGCATAGGTAGCTCCCTTATCTTCACTGAGGTTTGGAATAACTTCCAACAGTTCAGATTCAATGAAAGCGAAAACCTCGGCGGGAGAACTTTGCTGCGGCGTTGGATTTGCTTCGGAAAAACTGGTTTCCAATGGAATGTTTCCGAACAAATCGAGCAGTGTATAGTAGTAGAACGCCCGTAATGCGCGTAATTCCATAACAATTGCGGAATCGGCACCAACGTTTTCCGTAAAAATCTCAATCAATCGGTTACATGAACTTACACCTCCAAAATAACCACTCCAAGCTCCGTTGAACAGGCCATCTTCTGGCGGAAAGTCGTGTCTTACAATTGCGGGCCAACGTCCACCATCATCCCAACCTCTGTTGGAACGGATGGGCATTGCACTTTGGTCGGTTGGCATATCCATGAGCCACATATCTTCCCACCAACGGTACAACGTTGTATATGCGGAAGAAGCGGCCGAAGCCAACTGGGCATCATCTTGAAAAAATGTTTCTGGTGTTATTTCACTGTAGACGTCGGAGTCCAATTTTGTACAGGATCTACACAGTCCAAATACTGCTACGACGAATAACAAAAATTTTATTTTTCTCATAACCTATTTTTTTTACAAACTAATATTAACTCCTAGGGTGATTGTCCTATTGGGGTATTGACCCAATTCCCATCTATCGATACCTGGCACTAAAATATCCCCTCCATATTGTGGGTTTCCGGAGAATCCTGGAGTTCTACCTATACCTCTACCTCTATCCAAATACCGGACTTCTGGGTCGGAGCCTAAATAATTGGTGATCACGAAAAGATTTTGACCTGATACGTACAGTCTCAATTTTTGAAGGACACTGCTATCAGACAATGGCACAGTATAACCCAAAGTGGCATTATCCAATTTCACAAAGGATGCGTCTTCAACATATAGCGAATGCCAAACCAATAGTCCTTTGTCCTCTAGGGTAAAGCCATCGGAAATAACAGGGTTTTGAATGCCCACATATCCAGAGTGCTCGTATCTGGCTCTTCTACCATTGGCGATATCATGACCAAAAGCGCCTCGGAAGAAGAAGTTAAGGTCCCAGTTTTTGTATTTAAAGGTGTTTGCCAAACCAGCCGTTAGGTCTGGAAGACCATTTCCTTGCACTGTAAAGATGTCCGCTTCTTGGTTATCGGTGGTCACGTTTCCGTTTTCATCCAAGAATTGAGGCAATCCATCGGCACTATAACCTGCAAAGGTTGGAGCAATGATATTACCAATACGTGTACCTTCTTGGATGTAGGCTGCATAGGAACCGTTTTGGGCGATACCTTCACCTCTCAATAGTCCACCGCCTTCAGGGATGTCGTTGTTGAACTTGATCAATTTGGTGACATTCCTTGCCGCATTGGCGCTGATGTCCCAGCTAAAATCCGGCTGGTTGATGACTTGATAGTTAATCTGTACTTCAAAACCGTTGGATTCCAATTCACCCAAGTTTACCAAAGACTGATTGAATAAGTTTGGTGGACTTGGCACGTCGATAACGTTCAACAAGTCTTTTGTGTTCCTTTTGTAATAATCCACAGAACCTGAAAGCTTATAGTCCATCACCGCAAAATCCAAACCTACGTTCAACTCGCCTTTTTCCTCCCATTTTAGATTGGGATTTGGGTTGGATGTGGGCTGAATGGCAGGCACAAAAGAACCATCAACATATCCTTGTTGTCCGGATACGGTTCCCAAAGTTGGCAAATAGGCATAATTTTGGGATGGAAGGTTTCCGGTAACCCCGTAACCTGCACGAAGCTTTAAGGAGTTAATGGATTCCAATTGAAAAAGATCCGTCAACTCGGCACCACCACCTAAGGCCCAAAAGTTACCCCATCTGTTGTTCTCACCAAATTTTGAGGAACCTTCTCGTCTGTAACTGGCAGAGAAGTAATAGTTGTCCTTATAGCTCAAGTTCACCCTTCCAAAAAAGGAAGCCAACAGTGATTCCTGCTTGTTCGAAGCGGTAGACCGAATCCCTTCGGGGTCTCTAAAACCATTTCCAATATCTAAATTGTTGAACGTAAGTTCATTGGTGATAAAGTCGGTATTATCCACTCTAAAGCTCTCATCTACAATAGTTTGATAAGAATATCCCAAAAGTGCGGTATAGGATAAATCACCTGTATCGCCTGAATAGGTACCAGTGGCCTCAAACAATTCGTTCAGCTGATCGTAGGCACTTCTACGAGCTCTACCATTGGTGGCCTCAGCACCAGCACGTGAATAGGAATAGGAGTAAACACCTTGCAATTCATTGGTGGATTGAATGGAGTAGCTCACACCCAAATTCAAACCGGTAATGGGTTTATAGTCCAACTTAAAGTTGCCCAAAAAGTTCTTACGTACACCCAAATGTGGATTCAACTTGATCATGGCCACTGGGTTGTATTGTTGTTCGATGAAGGTTTCAAAATACCCTTGCGCAGGATCATTGTTGATGTATACCGGAGCCGTTGGTGAAAACGTACTGGCATGTCGCAGCGCAGATGGATTGGAGAAATTGATTTCCCTACGTGTGAAGGACACGATTGAACCTAGCGTAAGTTTATCATCAAGGAAATTCTGAGAAATATTGATTCTTGCGTTCAATTGCTCAAATCCCTGATCAAGCAGGGTACCCTCCACATCCCTGTAGTTTATGGAAGCTCTATAATTGGTAGATCCGTTATTTCTTGAAAACGAAAGATTGTGGACATTACTGACCCCTGTTCTTAGGACCTCATCCTCAAAATTGGTGCTGCTACCAAAGTCAACTCCGCCAAAACTCACGTTTTCTTCAGCCGTGGCTGGTCTAATTCTTGTATCGTTAAGCGGTTCATCAAAAGAAACGTAAGCGGAATAGTTCAACACCGCTTTTTCGGAATAGGTTCCTTTTTTGGTGGTCACCAAAATTACACCGGCACTACCCCGTGTTCCATAAATGGCCGCTGCCGAGGCATCTTTCAATACATCAATGGAAGCAATATCATTGGGGTCTACCAAATCAAGGTTCCCTCCGATGACCCCATCAATAACGATAAGTGGTGTGGAGTTCGCCCCTAAGGTACTTACACCCCTTAATCGGATGGAAAAAGGCTGGTTTAAGTCACTACCGGCCTTGGTAATATCCAAACCGGCCACTTTACCTTGTAATAATTGTTCTGAGGTAAATACGTTTCCTTGGTTGAAATCTTCAGTGGAAACGCTTGCAACAGCACTGGTAATTTCCTTTTTCTGAAGGGATCCATACCCTACAACCACCACCTCATCCAATTTGGCGGTATCTTCTTGCAAGGTGATATCCACAGAGGTCTGACCGTTCAGCGGAAGCTCTACTTCGCGGAAACCTATATAAGAAACAACCAATGTGGCATTGGCATCGCTTACATTTAAGGTGAAATTTCCATCAAAATCTGTTTGGGTTCCGTTCGAGGTTCCTTTTTCAATTACAGTGGCTCCAGGAAGCGGAGCGCCATCTTGATCTTTGATGATTCCTGATATGCTAGCCTGTGCATTGAGGGGAACAAACTCGAGGTGAGTTTTGGAAGCAACTGCAGCATCTAGATTCGAGAACATTAAAAACCCACTGATGATGCATAGTACGGACTTTAACCCAAGTCGCGTCCGTAACTTCTTCTTTTTTAAAAAAGTTAGTTTTTTCATAATTTTGTTTAGTTATTATTATGGCATATTCGGCCTAATGGTATTCTGAGGGGGGATTAGCGTCAAAATGTCCCCCCTTTTTTATTTGTCCTTCATACGTATCCTATTTTTAAATGTGGTTGTTAAAAATTCTTATATCTGGAGAATAATCTCGGAATTATTCTTTTAACATTTTGCACCTCTCTTTTTGTCTGATTGCAAATAAATGGTTCACATTTTAGCTAATGTAATAATTTTTTTTATATATGTAAAAAATACGTTTATTTTTTCTGCTTTTTTTATGGCATCAATTTTTACAAATGGGGAAATAATGGGTGGGTTATACCTATTAATATAATGGCTACAGAAAACTTGATTTCACGAGTGTTCCGGAAAGGGAAAAATATGTTTCAAAGCAAGGGATACAACTAGCTCATCCCCATTACATTAGAACATGATGAATCAACAAAACAACCTAAATCGAATTGATTCTATTAAAAAAGGATATAGACAGCTAAGAAAAAAACACCATCGCTTGGTGGTATTGCTTTTAAATCAATTGGAAAATTAGAGAGTACCCTTTAAAACTGGATGACTTCCCTGATTTTATCAAAATCTCCATTGTTCATGGAAGAATTGTCCAAGCTCTTTTCCTTGAACTGATATAGGAAAGCACCCTTTCTTGAAGACGATTTGTCTTTCTTTTCTGTTTTGTTCAAAATGCCCAACGAAAGAATTTTTTTTCGAAAGTTCCTTGAATCGAACTCCGTATTGTAAATGCTTTCGTAAAGTGTTTGCAATTGGGGCAGTGTAAAAAATTCGGGGAGAAGTTCAAAACCAATTGGACGGTTCCTCGCTCGAAGCCTTAACCTTCTAATGGCATCTTTTACCATTTGCCCGTGATCCAAGATAAGTTCCGGGATTTCTTCAAAATCAAACCAATGGGCATCATGGCTTTCGGTGGACTTCAAGTTAAATTCATCAATCCGTATGAGACTGTAGTAGACGACGGATATTACACGCTCCAAAGGGTCCCTTTCCACAGCACCATACGTTTTGAGTTGGCGCAGGTATACGTTGTCCAGACCTGAGAGCTTGTACAAAATCTGATTGGCACTGTCTTCCAAGGAAACATCATTATCTATCAACTCCCCTATCAACGACCAAGATCCTTTAAATGGATCTATTTTTCTTTTGAACAGTAATAATTTTAGCTTTTCAGAATCAAATCCAAAAATTACACAGTCGACTGCGACCGTGACCCTCTGATTGGGATTATATCTACTTGAAATCAAAACGTGAAGTATAAAAGAATGGCTATGTTAAATGCAAATATAACACTTCAGTAATATATTGGTCGTTTCAAAGAAGTGAATTTTAACGGTTTAATAATGAGTTTGAACACATTTATTTTTTACCTCGCTCAATAATAAACGTTTTTATTACATTTATACTTTTAAATTATATTAGCTTTAATCCAATCATGAAGAAAACCGAATCTTCCTTTACACCCGAAATAACGATTGATTCTCCTGGGAGAATCAATTTTATTGGAGGCCATACCGATTATAACAAAGGCTTTGTACTGCCTGCTGCCATAGATAAAAAGATTCATTTTTATTTCCGTAAAAACGATTCTGAGGACCGTGCAACCATCCATAGCAAACAATATGACAATCCTTTACAAATAAATCTCTCGAAAATAGAAAGAAGTAGTACCCTTTGGGAAAATTATATCCTAGGGGTCATTCAACAAATCCAAAAATTGGGCAAAACGCTAAAGGGATTTGAATGTATAATCGAGTCCAATCTCCCTATCGGTTCCGGTTTAAGCTCCTCTGCGGCTTTGGAATGTGGCATGGCGTATGGTCTGGACAGGCTTTTTGATTTAAACCTGACCAAACAGGAAATTATTAGCCTCTCCATGACAGCAGAGCACGAGTTTGTGGGCACAAAATGTGGTATTATGGATCAATTTGCTTCTGTGAACGGTAAAAAAGACCACGTTATGCTGCTGGATTGCAGAACCAAAGAGTATAAATATATACCCGCGGTTCTTAAACCTTATAAAGTACTCATGCTGAACACCAACGTTTCGCATCAACTTTCAGATGGACAGTACAATTCAAGGCAAGATGAGTGTATTGAGGCTGTTGCAATCATACAAAAACAATTTCCAGAAGTCAGTTTTTTAAGGGATGTTACCCTACCCATGCTGGAAGCTTGCAAACCCAACTTATCCCCTATCCATTACAAGCGCTCCCTTTTTATTGTTGAAGAGAATGCAAGGGTTCTAAAAGCAGCAAAAGCGTTTGAGGAAAACAATATCGAGGAATTGGGAAAACTTATCTATGCGTGCCATGATGGATTGAAGAACCTGTATCAAATAAGTTGCCCCGAGTTGGATTTTTTGGTGGATTATGCCAAAACAAAATCATTTATTGTGGGTGCTCGTTTAATGGGAGGAGGATTTGGCGGATGCACTATCAATTTAGTGCATGAGGATTTTGTGAAGCCTTATATCGAAGAAGTCTCAAAAGCCTACAACGAAAAATTCAACATTGACCTAAGTGCCTTCGAAGTAAACCTAAGCAATGGCACAACCCTTAGAAAATAAGTACATGGATCTATATGACAACTCTCATTATCGATTAAACATACTAACCAATGAATGGGTATTGGTTACGCCGCACAGGACCAAGCGACCTTGGCAGGGAAAGAAAGAAAGCCTACCGGCAACACAGGCCGAAACTTATGACCCATCATGCTATCTGTGCCCCGGAAACAAAAGGGCCAGCGGGGACACCAATCCCAATTATAATGAGCCCTATTCATTTGTTAACGATTTTTCCGCCCTGCTACCCGAGGTGGCAACCGAAGAACATCAGAATAACCTAATGCAAGCGAAAAGTGAAAGTGGTATCTGCAAGGTCGTCTGTTTTTCACCAGACCATTCCCTGACCTTGCCCGTCATGAGGATCACAGAAATTGAGAAAGTCATTTCGCTGTGGCAAAAGGAGTATAAAGAATTGGGCAATTTGCCTGATATCAACCATGTTTTGATTTTTGAAAACAAAGGAGCCATCATGGGATGCAGCAATCCCCATCCGCATGGTCAAATTTGGGCGCAAAAGTCAATCCCTACTGAAGCCCTTAAAAAATGTACTTCATTGGAAGCGTATTGGAACCAGCACCAACGAAGCATTTTAGAAGATTATATACAGCAAGAAATTGAGGCCAACGAGCGAATCATTTCCCTTAACAACAATTTTGTGGCCCTTGTGCCCTACTGGGCAGTTTGGCCTTATGAGGTCATGATAGCGCCAATTAAAAAGCTTACCTCTATTTCGGAGTTGGATGAAAGCCAAAAAAGGTCCTTTGCTGAAATCATAAAGACGGTTACCATTCTGTACGACAATCTTTTTGAGACAAGCTTCCCCTATTCTGCAGGTATCAATCAGGCACCCACGGATGGTAAAGACCACCCAGAATGGCATTTCCACATGTCGTTTTATCCACCATTGCTACGTTCAGCAACTGTCAAAAAATTCATGGTGGGCTATGAAATGTTCGCCAACCCGCAAAGGGATATCACCGCAGAACAAGCTGCAGACACCCTAAAGCAATTACCAACAACGCATTATAGCCAAAACCCAAATGGATAAAGGGTTTTGGCTTTCATAGATTTATGTAGTCCTGAAAATCAGGCGAGGGTTTTGAATCTGTCTTTCTCGGTAGTTAATCTACTCCGTTCAACTTCTTGATCAAATCAACCTCATCTTGACGGTAAGGGGTTCCATCCTTCCTGAAGACGTCATGAAACCACTCAACCGGTTCTTCACCACTCTCAATTGGCGTATTCCACTGGTAAATGGTATTGGTCTTTCCCTTTACCAATCCCCAATTAATGGCTCCGATGTTTTCTTCCTTCAGCATGGGCATAATGTTGGAAAATCTACTGTTTCGGGTTCGTGCCATATATTCAGTGCAGATCATGGGCCTTCCATGGGTTCTCAACAGTTGTATGATCAATTTATGGTCTTCAGTGTCCCCGTAGTGGTGATAGGTAATAATGTCCGAGTTCAAGGCCTGAAACGCATTTAGGTCCACCAATCCCCACGACCAGATTCCAGCTGAAAGGGGTTGAGATGGATTGACTTCCCTCGCCCAGGAAAATACGGCCTTTAGCAACGGCATGGAGTCGTTTATCTTACCGGTATTGCCCGGTTCATTGTATAAATCCCAGAGAAGCACCCGGTCGTCATCCTTGAAAGTGGTCAAAATATCCTTTACGTAGGTTTCCAAAAAGGGAAAATTAGCCACATTCTTTGAAGCGGGGTCGCCTGGATCCTGCATCCAACCGGAATTATGGGTTCCGGTAATAGGCTCAGGTTGCTTACCGATTTTCGGTTCCTTTCCCCATACATCATCAAAAAACACGAACATGGTCTTGATTCCTTTGCTATCCGAAATGTCCAAATATTGATCAATTCGTTTTTTGAACCCTTTTGGGTCTTGCTTATACACAAGACTGTGGAGATACACCCGCATTACATTCATGCCGATTCCTTGGGCATACCCCAATTCCCTTTCGATGGTCTCTGGATCAAAAGTATCTTCTTGCCACATCTCCAATTGATTGATGGCATTACTCGGTATGAAATCCGCACCGTTGATCCATTTGTACTGTGCATACCATTTCTCCGCCTTTTCTATGGACCATTTTTCCGATTTTCCGGATTGCCCCAGAATCAGGCCAAAAGTCATTACAAGGGTTATTGTCAATAAATTTTTGATCTTCATTTTATGATTTTATACTTCTTAAATTATTGTTTAGCCTTTCTTTGGGATGATTATTCTATGCTGATTTTGCATCAATATATCACCACATCAATGCATAAATGGCTGTTAAAATCAGCATGATGGCAAATGCACCTATATTGAATTTGGGGCTTGTTTTGAACACTTCCTTTTTCAATGTAATGCCTTTGGGGTCATCCTTACCCCTATTTTGAAGGTAACTCACCAACATGATCACCAGTATGGTAATTAAACAGGTGTATCCCATTTGGTCCATCCATGGCAGATTGGGAAACAATCCTTCCAATGCACTTCCCGATGCCCATTCCTTGGGTCCAACCTTAAAGAACATGGCCACAGGAATGGAAGTCAATACGCCAACAATGGCGCCCTTGTTCGTGGTTTTTTTCCAGAAAAGTCCCAATAAAAAGACCGCCAAAATACCTGGGCTTACCACTCCGGTATATTCTTGAATGAACTGAAATGCTTGGTCAATTCCACCTAAAAGTGGCGCAACAATCACCGCAATACCCAACGCAACCGCTGCGGAAATTCGACCCATTCCCACAGTTTGCCTGTTGTCTGCATTTGGATTGATCAATTGTTTATAGATATCCATGGTGAAAATGGTAGAGGTAGAATTGAGCATGGAAGCGAGGGAAGATACAATGGCTGCAGCCAAAGCCGCAATGGCCACTCCCCTTAATCCTGTGGGCAACAATTGAACCAGCCATGGATAGGCCTTGTCCGAAGCTCCTTTTGAAGGAAGATCGGCAAGTCCATGGTCTCCCAAACTGGTCAGCATCTCAGGATTATTTACTATCACATAGGCAGCGATACCTGGAATAACCACTACCAAAGGAATAATCAATTTTAGCCCTGCAGCGAACAAAATTCCCTTTTGGGACTCGCGTAGCGATTTGGCCGCCAATGTCCGTTGAATGATGTATTGGTTAAATCCCCAGTAATAGAGGTTGGCGACCCATAGGCCTCCTACGAGCACCCCAATACCGGGAAGGTTCATGTACTCGGGATGGCCCTTCTCTAAAATCATCTCAAAATGACCTGGGGCTGTATCCATCACCGTTTTCAATCCGTCTAAAGGACCATCTCCTCCCGAAACAATATCCAAAGCAAGGTACGTAGTCACCAAACCACCAATAACCAGAAACACCACCTGAATAATATCTGTCCATGCCACCGCGGAGAGTCCGCCATAAAGCGAATAAGCCGCCGCGAAAAGTGCCAGACCAATAATGGAGTACATCATGGGTATCCCAAGAATGGTCTCAAGGGCAAGACCTCCCAAATACAGGACAGAAGTAAGGTTTACAAATACATAAAGGCATATCCAAAAAACGGCCAGGATGGTCTTTAGGTTGGTGGAGAATCGCTTTTCCACGAACTCAGGAATGGTATATAGTCCTTTTTCAATAAAAATGGGCAGGAAATACTTCCCCACAATAATGAGGGTCAATGCCCCCATCCATTCATAAGAGGCAATGGCCAGTCCCAAGGCAAATCCTGAGCCTGACATTCCAATAAATTGTTCCGCAGAAATATTGGCTGCAATAAGAGATGCTCCAATGGCCCACCACGGGAGCGATTTGCTGGCCAAAAAATAGTCCTCCGCATTTTTCTGGTGCCCTTCCTTGTTGCGTGAAACCCAAAGTCCCACACCCAATATTACAAGTGCATAGGCGATGAAGACAAAATAGTCCCAAAACTCAAAGCTATTTTCCATAATTGTTTAGTTAGTTTGTTTTATGTGCTTGTGCTTTCTATGGCAATCTTTTACATAGGAATTTATGCTAAATTTTTATGTTCACTTTTGAAACATCCGCTCCTTGGTGCACCATGGTTCCATCATAAAATATCTTGAAACCCTCGCCTTTCTGAAACTTTGTTCCTGTCCTATCCCAGAGAATAGTCAATTTTTTGCCTTGGTAATCAACATTGTCCAGACAGAACCAATCCCAATCCTCCGGAACCAGTGGTTCTACCACAATTGAACCGTCCCACTGCGGTTTAAATCCAATTAGGTCATTGATGACCAAATCGCAGAACCCGGAGTGGTTGTAATCCTTTCCTCGTTCTTTTCCACCTTTTTCAGCGGACCAGGTTCCATTATCCCAAGTTTTCAATCGGGTTCTAGAAATCCAATCACCGGTATACGGGTTCAGGTTTTCATCAATCCACATTTGGGTCTCTCCATTTTCCCAAGTCATTTTATGGGCCTCCGCATATTGCTTCAACAGACGGTGGTAAGCTGATTTATCCAGCGAGCCGTTGTATTCGTAGTTATTCAGAAAATTGGAAAGGCTCTTTAAGGTCTGGGTAGTGGCAAATGGCCATGAAGGCCCGTTCCATTGGCATTCATGTCCTTCATATTTTAGTTGAAAATAGGGATGTGATTGTTCGCAGGTGGTTAGCCCGACCGGGGCAAAAAATCCTGTGGTATCCAACACCTTTTCCCAAGCCTTCGCGTATTGAGGGTTATCATCTGGAAGATTGAAATACCAAGGGGTGTAACCGATGAGTTCGCGAATAGCAACCGGCTTGTCCTCATCTGAATAATCGCGGGGAAGTATCGTGAAAAAGTTCAAGGAATCGTTCCACAATTTATTCTGGACCAAATCTTTGATTTGGGCTGCTTTATTCTGATAGGTTTCCGACAAGGAATCATTACCGAAGTTGGAAGCCAATTCAGCTATGGCCTTTGCATCGGCATACATATAACTATTGATGGTGGGACGTGCAGCCAACGTACTCCAGACATCCACACCTTTATCAATGACCCGCCCCCCGGAACTGAATTCCATTCCGTCCAAATTATCATCTTGCCAAAACAAACGTTCCGGTGCATCCCGGCGCTCCTCCTCCCAACCCTTATAATTCTCCACAAGATGGGGAAGGTGTTTCTCCATGTACGTTTCATCCTTATTGACTTTTGAAAAGGCCAATGAAGCATTGGCCACCCAAAAACTATATCTGCGTGTGTTCTCCGCTTCGGTCAACCAATAATCGATGTAATCTTTGACGAACTCATTGTTCTTTAGCCAACGACCTTCATAAATGTGGTATGCTGCTGGGCAATTGATGGTATTGTATTTTCCGGCCCAGGGTACATCAGGCAAAAACTCGGTAATCACAAACCCTCTCGGTGTTTCTTTGATGTGCTTCCGAAAGGTCCACCATCTAAAATAATAGGTCTTTTGTATGGCACTATCCGGGATTTCCAGTAAGGGAATGTTGGCCTCTAGGAATGGTATTACTGAATCATTGTCAACATATTGCTTGTAAAGCTCATTGTCATCTTTATTGAAGTCCTCAAAATAATGGGTATAGTCTTCAAAATCCAGAAATACGGTCTCCTTCCCTTCCTCTGAACAGCCAAACGTCATAAGAAAAGTGAGCACAAGACCGCTCCAAACCAATTGCCGTGTATACCTCATAAAAGCTTTATTCTAAAATTAGTCAACTATCACAATTCCAGGATCTAGTACATATCGCCCAAAATCCTTTCCATAAACAGCAATACCACCGCCGTTTACAGATCGTAGTTCAACATTGATCTTGTTGTTGTTTGATTCTAGCGCACTAGTCACCATATCCAAGTCCATGGGAACCTTTACCAAATATCCGTAGGAACCTGCTTCGCGAAGCTTACCATCCCGCAACTGATTGTGCCATGATAACACTCCTCGGTGATCCGCAGGATCATCGGTCAAAGTCATGCTCTTCACCTTTTTACCGTTCACCCAAACCTCAATTTCGGATGGGTACAACGTCTCGTCCGTCATCGGATAGGAGTTGGGATTACTGGAGTTGGACACCCGGGAACCTTTCATAAAATCCTGATCTTCCTGATACTGCTCTTGATCTTTAACAAATAGTTCCTTGGCGGACAACTCTGCCAAAAAGTAAACTTCTTTTGCTTTTCTGATGGATTTTTTGGGGACTTCAATAGCGTACACAAACTTTCCTTTTCCTGCTCCATTGACTTTTTTCCCATCCAAAACATCCCATGATTTAGCGCTCCATTTAGCTTCTTTAAAATCTTTGGCACTCACGGTATGGGTAGTGATTCCTGAAAGCTCTTCTTCGGAATCGATGATAAAGTGCATGAAATTCCTTCCCACAACCTTGCCTTGCGCATCACTCAACTCCAAGGTAAGTGCGGCCACAGATGAATAATCGGGCATTGTAACTTTTATGGGATCTATGGTTTTTTGCATCCAAGGCTGATATGGAACCTGAACGCTTCCTTCCACTCCCTCGTGCGCTTCACCCAAGTAATCGGTGGCAGTAAGTTTATACTTCAACGTAAGCTGTTGACCCAAATTCTCCCCACTCATCACCGAAATGGTCAACGGAACTTCAGCTTGTTCACCACCTTTCATGGATTTACTGATTTCTCCTCCGGTAGAAATGTAGACTTTTGAATGCCAATCGCTCAGGGTCATTCCAGGGAAAATCTGTTCCAATCCGGTAAATTTCTCGCTACGATCAAATTTCCAATACCCATTCCATTCGTTGATCACATCGTGGTGTTCGGTGTAGAGCCATCCCGCTATTTTGGGATGATCTCTGAATGCATTCATCATTTTATGATAATCCCAGCTCCAGTCCACATCACCGGTACTGCCATCATACCCCCATACGTTTCCGCATTCTGAGTTGATATTGGGCTGATTCGCTTGATAAAATCCATCTTCAAAATCATAGCCACTGCCGGCATACGTGCTATCCGAAACTTGTTGAAGAAATTCTTGCCATTTATAACCCGGGAGATAGGAGTGCCATGAGTTGATGTCCGTTTCTGTATGGCCATATCCACAACATATGGAATTATCCTCCACCAAACGTGTTGAATCCAATGATTTTGTCAAATAATACATGGAGGCCACCCAATTTTGGGTTGAGGGAAGGTAGCGCCCGCCGTATTCATCATCATGTTTTAATCCCCATGTTTCGTTGAACACAATCCATGAAAATATGGAGGGGTGATTAAAATCCCGTTTTACCATTTCCCGAAGTGTATATTCGGATTCGGCTTTCATTTTTCGCTCGGGCTCTCCCCAACTGTTGGGCAGGTCGGACATTACCAAGAGTCCAAGTTTATCCGCCCAATACAATTTTCTGGGGACCTCAACTTTGATGTGTGTTCGGATACCGTTTAGACCGATGGATTTTGATCGTAAAATTTCTTCTTTGATGAATTGATCACTGGGGAAGGTGTAAAAACCTTCGGGGTGGTAGGATTGATCCAACGCCAATTGCAAATAGATGGGCTCGTTGTTCAATGAAATGTATGGGTAGTCGGTTCCGGGCATGTTCTTTACCGAAATCTTTCGCATTCCGAAGTAGCTTTTCACAACATCGTTCCCCAACTGCGCTGTGGCATCATATAAATAGGGATCGTCCAAACTCCATAAATGCTGATTGGGAATTTCAATACTTACCGACCCGCTATAACTTCCTTGTGGAATTGTTATGGTTTTGTTCAACGGACCCGATTCAGTTTCCACACTAACGGTAACCGTTTGGTCCGCTTGAGCATCATCTACAAGATAGGCAGTTGCCACAACTTTGGAGTTGTCAATGTCTGGGGTAAAATGAAGCGCATCTAAATATTGGGTGCCTCGTGCCTCTAGATAAATGGTCTGCCAAATACCGCGTGCATTTCCATATCCTTGCTTGCCATAAAGGGTGAAATCCCTTCTGACATCATCAACCCGAATGACCAATTGCTGTGAACGACCGTAGGTGATATGATCGGTAAGTTCAAATGAGAAAGGTGTGTAGCCTCCTTGATGGGTTCCCAACTTTACTCCATCTAACCAAACGGTGGTTTCCCAATCAGAAGCTCCAATCACCACAAAGGTGCGTTTGTCCTTCCAAGACTCATCAACTTTTATCTCTTTTTTATACCATGCGATGTCGGCCTCATCAGCAACACCAGACAATTCCGACCCCCATGGAAAGGGTACATTGATGGCTTTTTTGAAAGAAACCTTTCCATCCTTCCAATCCTGTTCCAGTCCTTTGTCATCTTTGTCAAATTTAAAGGACCACTTGCCGTTTAGATTGGTCCATTCGCTTCGTTCAAAATCGGGTCTAGGATGCTCTGGCAAAGGAATTCCTTGTCCGTTCATATATCCGAAGGAAAGTAGTAGCGCTATAAAAAGTAGTTTGATTTTCGCCATGATCTTCTTTTGTTTAGTTGTTGATTGCCACGGTTTTATTCCCGTAGCGTAGTGAATTTATAGATGCAAAGTGATTGATATTCTTCTCCTGGGTCGAATCTAGTGGAAGGAAAATGGGGATGGTTTGGACTGTCTGGGAAATGTTGGGTCTCCAGACAAAAGGCTGACCTAAACCCATAGGATTTTCCATTTTTTCCCCTGATGGTCCCATCCAAAAAATTACCTCCATAGAATTGTACCCCAGGTTCATCAGTATACACTTCCATGATACGACCCGATACAGGCTCTACGACACGAGCGGCAAAATTGAGTCCTTCCAAACTTTGGTTCAATACAAAGTTATGGTCGTAACCCATACCATATTTTAGCTGCTCGTCATCTTGGTCTACCCTTGCTCCTATTGATGTCAATTTTTGGAAATCCATGGGTGTACTTTCTACCGTTGCCAGTTCACCAGTGGGAATGAGTCCACTATCCACAGGAGTGTAATATGCGGCATTTATTTGGAGTAAATGATCGTTAATGGAACCTGAACCCGCTCCTTTGAGATTAAAAAAGGAATGATGGGTGAGATTCAACACTGTTGGTTTATCTGTTGTGGCCTTGTAGGAAATCTTCAACTCATTATCCTCGGTCATCTCATACGTTACAACTACATCCAAATTTCCAGGATACCCTTCTTCCATGTCAACGGAAGTGTAGCTCAACTGTAGGGTATGGTCATCCAATTGTTTTGCTTCCCAAACCACATCATCAAAACCATGGTTTCCGCCATGCAGATGGTTGGCATCGTTGTTGGTGGCCAAGGTGTACTGTTTTCCATCCAATGTAAATTTTCCTTTGGCTATTCTATTTCCATAGCGCCCAATCAAAGCCCCGAAATACTTCTCCTTAGCGGTCAAAAAGCCATCTAGTGTGGGATATCCAAGCACAATATCTTCAAAATTCCCAAGTCTATCGGGCACCCAGAGTGACACTACCTTACCTCCATAATTGGTGATTTCGGCCACCAGTCCGTTTGAGTTTGATAGGGTATATAGTCCGACTTTCTTACCATTAACCTCCTTCTCAAAATCAGCTTTCTGCAACAATGTAATGGTACCGTCCAGTGTTTTTTGAGACATCATTTTAACGGTAATTAGGTTAATGGCCACAAGGCATAGGAATATTTTTGTCCATCGGTTTACCAACCGGGATTTTTTCCATTGAAGTTCCATTTTCATAGTAGACTATTTAGTCCTCAAAGTCTATTTCCAAATCCAGAACCCCTACGTTTTTGCCTTTCTCAGGATTCATCTTTACACGGATTCCGGCTGTGGTAACATCTTGTGCAGGATGCACTACGTTGTATTCATCCTTGTCCACAGAGTAGTCGTCCGTAACGTACAAGGGCATATCCTTCCACGTGTTGTTTTCTTGGTACTGAACCGACCATGAAGCCGGAACTGACACCCCACGTCCATCGTCAAACCAATAGATATTTACACTTCTAATTTTGCGGCTTTTATCAAGATGCACATTGACCCATTGCGCTCCATCATCCTTACTGATCCATGGCTGAATGGTTCGATCTATGGAAGAGCTTGGTCTTCGAGGGTCTGAAATTGCAGTTAGCGAGCCTGAATTTCCTGTTGATGAAGCTTCCACAGCTTTGTATTTACCACCTCTTGCCGTCGTTCCATCGGAAAATTGAACGCCTTGTTCCGAAGTAGGCACCCAAACAATCATGGATTCGTCCCCACGGTTGTCCCAAGCGTAATATGGAATCATTTTTAAGCCTTCATCAACAGACCCATTTTGGGCAATCATTTTAGAGGGTACACTGATTTTCACGACGTTCTTCAATACGCCTGAATTGATGGTCTCTTCAGAAATCTGATTTTCCTGAGGAACATTTTCAAAATAATAATGCTGTGCCGCACTTGTGTTGTCCACTTCTTCGGCAGCGAAGACCAAAGGACCACGTGTCACGGCCAGTCGCCCATTATTGGCCTCAACTTCGTCCATGGACTGGTTGAATCGCACAGGCATGGGTAAGTCAAGGGATACTTTGTCACCAGTTTTCCATTTTCCTCGAACAATGGCAAATCCATTTTCCAAAGGAGCGCTTATTTCATCTCCATTAACGGAAACGGACCATTCCTTGTCATCCGAATTTGTATAATGGTACAATTCTCCTGGTACAAATTGATTGGTTCTTGCCCAAGTTGGGATTCTAAAGCGGATTTCGAACTCTTTTGTTCCGTCCAACGTCAATTCCAAATCCACCTTACCATCAAACGGGTAATTTGATTTTTGTTTGATATCAACATTCCCAACTTCCAACGGGATTGTGGTTGAGCTTGATGCATAATAGTTGGCATAAATGGTATTCGCGTCGGTAGCGTACATCATTCCAGATACCTGCGGAATCAAACGGGCAATATTGGAAGGACAACAAGCGGTGCCAAACCATGGGGAACGCCCTGGTCTACCATGGTTAAAAGGTGTTTCTCCATCGGCTTCCAATGGATTGACGTAGAAGAAACGGTTCCCTTCAATATTCACCCCAGCCAAGGCATTGTTCAATAATGAAACCTCGGCCACATCCATATATCTGGAGTCTTTGGTCAACAAGAACATCCTAAAATTGAAAAACACATTCCCAACGGCAGCGCAGGTTTCGTTGTATGCTTCTTTATTTGGAAGAACGTATTCAGGACCAAAACCTTCAATACCGTGTACAGCACCCAATCCTCCGGTAATGCTCATTTTACGATCCACAATGTCATGCCAAATACTATTTAACGCTTCATTGTACTCATCTGTACCTGAGAGAGCGCCTACATCGGCCATTCCTGAGTAGAGATAGGTGGCTCTCACTGCATGACCCACTGCTGTTCGCTGATCCTGCACGGGTAGGTGCTGTTGGGCATAATCTGAGGCATAAACCCCTTCACCCTCCGTTTGAAATGTTTTTCCGCGGATATCCAGAAACTTTTTGGCCATCTCCAAATACAGTGGGTTTTCGGTCAATCGATATAATTTAGCGAGCGCCAATTCCAATTCCTCGTGCCCCGGTGCTTGATTCACAGGTACTCCGTCATTATAGTTCGGGTCTCCTTCAAAAAACACTTTGTTGATGTGTTGGGCATTTTTCTCAGCCACCTTAAGCCACTTATCCTTTCCTGTAGCTTGATAATAGGCAATGGCACCTTCGTACATGTGGCCCATATTGTACAACTCATGACTGTGCAATACATATTTATAGGGCTTCTCTCCATATATTTTTGGGTCATTGGCAGTACCTGTTACATGCGGCACATACAAATAACCATCCTTTTGCTGCGCTCTGGCAATGATATCGATGATACTGTCCATCCGCTTTTCCAAAGCCGGATTTTTTTCAGTTTTTAAGAGATAGGCCGCACCTTCCATGACCTTAAAGAGATCTGAAGATTGATACCTATGTGGCTTGGGAAGTGGGGAATCCAGACCTTCAAGAAAATCCCCAGCTAATTTTAAGGCCTTTTGTGCCTCAACGGTCTTATCCAATGAAAAAGGAACCAAAGTCTCCATTTGCGTTTTCAATCTGGGTTTCCAAAACTGGTCTTCCATGGTTACTTCATTAAACGGTATGGGAGTCAATCCGAACCCATCGCCTTCTGTTTGACTTTTATTCTGAGCTGCACCTTTATCTTGACAGCTTAAAAAAGCTAAGGAGACTACCCCAGCCAAGCCAATTAAAAGGGTGTATTTAAATTGTTTCATGCTACTTCAATTAATGTTTTTTGTGGTTCGAAAAATCAGTCGTTCTGAAACACAGGAAATTCGGTGATTCTTAACGTAGTTGCACCATAAGGAACTAGGGTAATGTCCTTAACTCTTGATGCTTCCACAGATTCTTGTCTATGACCCCACCACGCTGGAAAAACAGGAACACCGTTTACTGTTTTCCATTCTGGAATCACTACACCCTTACCTTTAAGCTGAATCGGCACATTGTCCAAATTCCAAGGGTACGAACCATCCCAATCTTTGGTTTCAACCTCAAAAGAGGTAGCAAGTGAATTCAGGTCGCTGGACATTAGGGCATAGTTCCAAGGGTCTGTTGGATACACTTCCGTGAATTCCCCATATTTGTCTCCCCTGTCCTTTTTCTTCTCTTGACTAGCCACTTTTAAGGAATATACCAGCGGACCACGTTCAATGGTATGAGCAAAGTCAAACCACTGTGATGTTTCCAAATGCATCGGCATGGTCAGGGTAATTTTATCCCCATTTTTCCAAGTTCTATCAATTTTGGCCACCTGATTGGCCACCTCAAATTCAACAGGACTTCCATTAATGTTTATGGTAGCTCCCTCCGTCCAATCTGGGATTCTCAAGTGAAATGGAAATGCGGTTTCGTTAGCCAGTGAAAGTTCAAACTGCACGGTTTCTTTAAATGGAAACTGTGTGGTTTCCTTAACCGTCACCTCTTCACCGCCCCTAACTTTCAAAGTGACCGTGTTGGGTGCATATAAAAATGCCGCCATACCGCCGTCGGCACTGGCATACCATAAGTTTTGCACAAACTTGGGCCAGCTTTGGTGCATGTTAGTGGTGCAGCAAGGGTAGCCACTGAGGAGTCCATATACAAAATCGGTTCCTTGATGGGTTTGGGTCTGATATGAGGATTGAAGTTTATCCGAAATCTCTACCTGATTTGCTGCCTGAAAATACTGTCGGGCCGTATAATCGTCATTGGCCTGGGTTGGAAGGGCATTGTAGACTATTTTTTCCAATAAATCAGCATAGAACATATCCCCTGTGATGGGCAACATCGTCTCCAACGAGTACATAGATTCGGAAATGGAACAGAATTCCACCCCTTTGGTTGGGTCTGGCCCATGCAGTGGCTCATCACCACCATACATCCCTTGAGGCTGGCCATGGAAAAATTTGATGTCAGCAAAACCTTGTCTGGCAGCTTTAAGGTGCTTATCATCTTGATTGATTTGGTAATACACCACGGGTTCCTTGACGCCTTGTGCGAAATTAACGCAGTGTAAACTACCTAATTTGGACACGTGAATATCTTTCATTTCCTCGGGCTCAAATGGATATTTCACCCCACTGGTCGCCCAAGCGTCAGGCAATGGTTCACGGGTGATATCATTTAGGAAGACCTCAGTCCATGGAAAGGTTTGCTCAGATATAATGTCTGCCAATTCCAATAGAAACTCATCCCCAGTAATATTGTAAAGCCATAGTACGGCCTGAAGATTGTCCCCTCCCCTTCGATTGGCCCAAAAGGTTAAAAAGTCAAGCGGTTTTTCTGGAAGTTGCTCGTGTTGATATTTAAAATATTTGGTCAATGCCGTAATGACACGTGCATCCTCGGTAGCCGAATAATACTGCATCAAAATTTTAAGCATTACCATTTTAGGCCACCAATCCGTGCGCATACCACGTTGAAGGCCAGCTTCGGGCTCTGGTTCCTGATCAAAAGGTATTGGTCCCAAATAGCCATCTTCCCGCTGATTGTTGAGAGTCCATTCTATCCAAGGTTTGGTCTTGGCAATAAGGGCCTCATCCTTTAGGATGTACGCCAATGGAAGCAAGCCATCAATCCAATAAGGTCCCCGTTCCCAGCCGTCGCCATCTCCACCGAGCCAACCATTTCTTGGCCCGACAACTTCTGGGTACAAGTCATCAAGGTTTCCGGTCATTCCGTCCTTCATTCGTATGAGTTGCTCCTGAAGCCATCCTTGGGGCTGTATGGTTCCCAATGGGAGTTCTAAATACGGTTTTTGTAGTAAGGGAGCCCTGTTCTGTAGGTACTCTTGGCTTGCAGTGGTGGTAGCGGCCACCTCTTTTTCTTTAGATGTATCGGTTTTACAAGCCCCTAAAACGATAACAATGGAATATAACCATACGCGGTTGAGACCAATTTTTGAAATTAAATTACCCATAAGTTTACTTAGTTTGATAGTTAACCGGCGCTATCTCCAGAGCTGAAATGTGCAATCGAGTTTCCAGATGACAGTGACGTACTTTTTGCTAAAATAAAAAATAATTGTAAAAAATACGTTTAAAATGTGAGTATTTACCAAAAAGTAGTGGTTTAGTTTCATAAAATCATCATTTATTGGCATCTAGATTGAATATAGTATCATTCTGATGGCTCTAAAAAGGAATTAAACAGTCTGATTTGACTAAATTTTAATGGTAAATAGGCTTTAAACACCTTTCACAATACGCAGTGAAAAACCAGAAACCAACAATATAAACGTATTTTTTACATATATAAAAAATCACTACATTAGCTATGGTCGAAAAATAGAAATGCATCAACCCACCAAGCACCGAATGAAAAAAATAACTCTTTTAATAACCTTAACAATAGGAACACTGTACTTGAGCGGTTGCAAACAGGAAAAAACTACACTACCTAAAGTAGTATCACAACAAGAAATGGAGAAAGTCTACAATGAAATTAAAACTCCATATAAATATGGTGTAGTGGTGCAGCATCCGGATACGACCAAAATGGTTGACTCCCCCACTATTTTTCGAAAAAATGACCTGTGGTATATGACCTATATCGTTTTTGATGGCCAAGGTTACGAAACATGGTTATCGGAAAGTAAGGATTTGCTTCACTGGAAATCCAAAGGAAAAATATTATCCTTCACTGAAAACACATGGGATGCCAACCAGAAAGCGGGATATGTTTCCCTTGTTGATATTGATTGGGGCGGTGATTACGCGGTGGAGAGCTATGAAGACAATTACTGGATGACTTATTTAGGAGGGAATACAGCTGGGTACGAAGCAGGAACCCTCAAAATTGGATTGGCCAGCTCCCTAACACTGACGGAAGCCGAGGCATGGAACACCAATAATTCCCCCATCATGTCGCCTGAAGATTCAGATTCCCGTTGGTTCGACAACAAAACCATTTATAAAAGCCTAGTGATTCGCGACACAGAAAAACACACAGGCCACCCTTTTGTAATGTATTACAATGCCAAAGGTAAAGAGGATGATTACGAAAGTATCGCCATGGCAGTGTCAGACGACATGCAAACTTGGGAACGCTTTGGCGAACAGCCGGTGATTACCAAAGGTAAAGGCATCTGTGGTGATGCGCAGATTGCCAAATACAATGATCTATACATCATGTTCTACTTTGGCGCCTTTTGGAAACCGGGTGCCTTTGAACGGTTTGCGTGCTCGTATGATCTTATCAATTGGACCGATTGGAACGGGGAAGACCTCATTGCACCTTCAGAAGGCTTTGACAAAACCTATGCCCACAAACCTTGGGTCATAAAATGGAATGGTGTTGTCTATCATTTTTACAATGCCGTCGGAGACCAAGGAAGGGTAATTGCATTGGCCACATCCAAAGACTTAAAAAAAGAGCCTTGATGCACTAGATTTACACCATTAATCTATCAAAAAAAAGCATGTCAACCCTACAAAACTAATTGTTGATGAAACAATTATGTTTTTGTTAATATAGTTTCTCAGCAAAAAAATTATTTTAAGGATTGTAAAAACCATTCCTTAAAAACACGTGTTGGTCCAAATAGCCAAATACAAATCCTTATTGCTTATCCCATCCATTTTCCTTTTGATGGTAGGCTGTGCCCCAAAATTTTCAAACACGGAATTGCCTATTGAGGAACCTCGGGAATTCTCACGAACAGGAACCAATGTCATCGAAGACAAGTGGTGGCTCTCCTTTCAAGATGAGAAATTGAATATGCTGATTGACAGCGCAATGCAATCCAATTTGGATTTGGCTGCGACCTGGCAACAGTTTTTGGCCGCAAAAGCAGTGGTAAAAGGGCAAGCTTCCAGTAAATGGCCAGAAATCAACGCATCGGCCCAGTCAGCGATCAATTTACCGGAACCTGACTTTGTTGGAGGGGAAAATACCCAACTTGGATTTTTGGCAAACTATGAGTTGGATCTCTGGGGACGAATCGGAACAGCGGTCAGAGCTGAAAAACTTAGGGCCGAGGCCAGCCTTTTCGATTATCGTGCCGCAGCCATTTCGTTATCCGCAGAAATCACCTCCACATGGTATCAATTGGTTGCTGCTAAACAACAATTAAAAATTACCGAAAATCAAATAGCAACGAATGAGGCCATCATAAAACTAATCCGGTCCCGATTCACCGGTGGGCAGATACGCGCTGTGGACATTCTTAGGCAAGGGCAGTTGTTGGAGAGCACCAAAGAACAACAGATCATTTTTTCCACCAATGTCCAAGTCTTGGAAAATCAATTGGCCGTGCTTTTGGGAAAACAACCCCAAGACACCTTAATTTTTGAAGAAATCACACTTCCTGAAGTACCAGAATTACCAGAAACGGGGCTACCCCTAGAACTTGTAAGACGTAGACCGGACCTTCAACAATCCTATGCCCTCTTATTGGCCGCCGACCAAGATTGGGCCTCGGCAGTTCGAAGTAAATACCCCAGAATTTCAGTGAGTGCAAGAGGACAATTGCGCTCCAATAGTTTCGACAACCTTTTTGATAACTGGGCTTATTCCTTGGCCGGAAACATTTTAGCCCCCCTATTCAATGGCGGCCAATTGAATGCCGAAGTTGATAGGACCCTCGCCATAAAACAACAGCGACTTTACCAATACGGACAAACTACACTAACTGCCTTTCAAGAAGTAGAAAATGCACTTGTACAGGACATCATGCAGAAACAACGGTTGGAAAACATTCAACGGCAACTGGAATTGGCCGAGAAAAGCAACAAGCAATTGCGGGTTGAGTTTTTGAATGGCTTCAGCCCTTATTTGGATGTATTGATAGGTCTTGATCAAGAACAGCAATTACGAAGGGACTACGTATCGGCACGACTGCAACACATTCAATTTCGTATTGGATTGTACAGGGCATTGGCCGGAAGTTTTGAAACAGGCAGAGATCTTGAAAATCAAAACCGTAACGTAAAACAACTGTATGAGTAGTAAAAAAATACTATTGATTTGTTTGGCCATTCTGGCAGGAGGCGTTCTGATCACAACGCTAATTTTCTTCACCGAACCCGAAGCACAACGCGAGGGTGCCAGCATTGAGACCGCCATTTTGGTCGATGTAATCCCCGCTGAACACGGCACTTTTGACCCCACAATCGTTGCAACTGGAACGGTGCAACCCGTGGAAGACGTGATATTGAGTCCGTTGGTATCTGGACAAATTATTCGAAGGGACCCGGCGTTTACCCCCGGTGGCTTTGTTAAAAAAAATCAGGTGTTACTGCAAATAGACCCCTCAGATTATCGAAACACGCTCGAACTGAGAAAGAGCGAGCTCTTGCAATCCGAAACTGCTCTAGCCACTGAAATGGGTCGCCAACAAATCGCAGTACAAGACCTGGAACTCATCACCAATGACTCCCTTTTTGGTGACAACCCTCTTTCCGAAGAAGAACGCCAACTGGTGCTCAGAAAACCACAACTTAACGCAGTAAAAGCTACCATCAATGCAGCAAAGGCATCAGTGGGTCAAGCGCAGCTCAATTTGGAGCGGACCACTATTCGCGCTCCTTTTGATGCTCACATCCTCAGTCAAAATGTAACAAATGGCTCCCAAGTGTCTCAAGGAGATGATTTGGGTCGTTTGGTGGGCACTGAGCACTATTGGGTCACCGCTGCGGTTCCCGTTTCCAAACTTCAGTGGCTGGATTTTTCCAACAACAGTTCCGAAAAAGGTTCGCTTGTCCGTATCGAAAATCCAACCGCTTGGCCACCCAACACATACCGAGAAGGGTATTTGGACAAACAAATAGGCGCTTTGGATGGACAAACACGATTGGCTCGGGTATTGGTTAAAGTCCCGGACCCCTTGTCCACAACAAAGGCCATGGAGGAACAGCCCAAATTAATGATCGGAACCTTTGTTGAAGTCAAAATTCAAGGGAATTCTGTGAAAAATGTGGTACGACTAAGCAGGGATTACATCCGAAATAACCAAACCGTTTGGGTCATGAAGGATGAAAAATTGGAAATCCGTGATGTGGAAATTGTACTGACGGACGACACCCATTCCTACATCAGCAAAGGATTGAACCAAGGAGAAATGGTCGTGACCACCAACCTCAGCACCGTTACGGATGGCATTGATCTCCGAACCAAAACCAATGAATCCACCACCCAAATACAGGAATAGGATGAAGGAGAAGGACATCAAAAAGAAATCCCCACGGAAAGAAGGCGCCATAGCCTATATGGCCCGTAATTCAATTGCCACCAATCTACTAATGCTGGTTCTGATTGGCGGCGGATTGTTCACCATGTACACCATTCAAAAAGAGGTTTTCCCAGAATTCCAGTTGGATTTTGTGGAAGTTTCCGTAGCCTATCCAGGAGCGTCACCAGCCGAGGTGGAACAAGGGGTGTTACAACCTGTTGAAGAAGCCGTTCGAGGGGTTCAGGGCATCAAAGAAATTGTCTCACAGGCCAATGAAGGGTCGGGGCAGGTCAGTATTGAACTGGTTGCTGGTACCGAACGCATGAAAGCCTTTCAGGATATTGATCAAGCCATCAACCGTATCCGAACGTTCCCTGATGATATTGAGCGCCCTGAAGTGAGTCTCCAATCCCGGCAAAGGGATGTACTTCAAATTGGATTGTATGGTGACGCTGATATTTGGAGCTTGCGGCAAATTGCGGAGCGCTTACGCACCATTTTGCTCAGTAATCCAGAAATCACACAGGTAGAACTGAACAATGTACCCGATTTTGAAACGCGGGTAGAAATCCCCCGACTCAACCTTCAAAAATACAATCTGACCTTGGGCCAAGTAGCCGATATCATCCAACAAAGCAGCAACGACGTGCCGGCAGGTGCCGTTCAAACTCAAAGTGGTGAGATTTTGCTGCGGATGCAAGAGCGCAAACAATGGGCCGAAGAATTTGGAAATATCACCATTGTATCCTCACCAGACGGCGCAAAAATTCACCTAAAGGATATTGCCACCATCACCGATGGTTTTGAGGAAACTGGATTTCATGGGCAGTTCAACCAGGCCAATTATGTGGAGCTTCAGATATTCCGGATTGGGGATCAATCACCCCTTGAGATTGCAGAGGTGGTTGAAACCATTTTAAAGGACTATCAATTGCCACCGGGTGTTAATTATCGTACGGATAGCAACCGTGCTGCCGATTATCAAGAACGACTTTCATTGCTCACCGAAAACGGCATCCTGGCCATCATCATCGTATTGATTATCCTGACGTTGTTTTTGGAATACCGACTGGCCTTTTGGGTCATGATTGGAATGACTGTTTCCTTTATTGGTGGAATGATCATTCTGCCCTTGATTGGCGTCAGCGTTAATATGATTTCCATGTTTGGGTTTTTGGTGGTACTCGGAATTGTGGTGGATGATGCTATTGTGGTTGGGGAAAACGTATACGAATACCGCCAGAAAGGGTTGAGTCCCATGAAAGCCGCCATAGCCGGTACCAAAGACGTTTCCCTACCTGTAATTTTCAGTATTGTCACCACCATCATTGCATTTGTCCCCCTACTTTTCATGCCTGGAGAAACGGGAAAATTTTGGCAACCTCTACCGGCCGTGGTCATTGTTATTTTGGCGGTCTCCCTCCTCGAGGCACTATTTATTCTTCCATCCCACTTAGGGCATTTAAAAAAGCAAAAAAGCAAAAATAAATGGGTGTTGAAACTGGAAGGATGGCAAGCAAACTTCGCCAAAGGTTTTGACAATCTTGTGGAAAAACGGTATCGTCCCATGCTGGACATTTGCCTAAAACATAGATACATAACCCTGAGCATTGCGGTCACCCTCTTATTGGTTGTTGGTGGCTATGGTTACAGTGGCCACATGGGGATGATCATGATGCCAGAAGTGGCCGCGGATGAAATTGAAGCTGGAGTGCGGCTGCCCGTTGGTACCACCCCAGACCAAGCCGCTAAAGTTGCCCATGATATTTCTGAATCTACCCAACGTATGTTTGAGGAACACAACCTTTATGAAGTGGCCGAAGGCATCAAGACCAATGTCCGAGGTCAAAATTTTATCGATGTTGAAATTGTAATGCTTCCTCCGGATCAAAGAGACATCACTGCGGGAGAGGTAATCTCCCTTTGGCGTGATAATATTGGTGATATTGAAGGGGTGGACCAAATCACCTTTGAAGCTGAAAGAGGTCCCGGCGGAGCCCGGCAGGCCATCAGCATCGATTTAAGCCATTCCAATATTGATGTATTGGAGAAAGCCAGCGCTGCCTTTGTTGACCGGATGCAGGCTTTTTCCAACACCCGCGATGTGACCGATAATTACAACAAAGGAAAAACGCAGTACAATTTTAAGCTATTGCCGCAAGGTAGAAATCTTGGACTCACTTCTGATGAGGTGGGAAGACAGGTCAGGGATGCTTTCTTTGGTGCCCTTGCCATGCGCCAACTACGTGGGATGGATGAGATAGAAGTCCGGGTGAAACTACCTTTGGAAGAACGGAAAGACATCAAAAATTTGGAGAACTTTCTAATCAGAACCCCAAACGGCGTGGAAGTGCCTCTGTTGGATGTAGTGGAAATCGAACCACAAGAAGCCTTTACCAATATCAATCGAAGGGATGGAAGACGAGTGGTAAATGTGGGAATGGATGTGGAGCCTGCCAATTCGGTAGGTAGGGTCATTGCCAAGGTACAAGAAGAAACCTTGCCTCAACTTCGGGCCGATTTCCCAGGAATTACATGGAGCTTTGAAGGTAGTCAAGCCGATATGCGCGAAAGTACCAGTGTACTCCGTGCGGGCTTTGCCATTGCCATGCTCTTGATCTACGCTTTGCTTGCCATCGCGTTCAGCAGTTATGTGCAACCCTTGATCGTAATGTTTGCAATTCCATTTGGAATTGTTGGAGCCGTAATAGGCCATATTTTATTGGGGTATGATTTGTCGTTGGTCAGTTTAATGGGAGTGATTGCCCTATCAGGGGTGGTTGTAAACGATTCCCTCATTATGATAGACTATGCCAATAAACGTCGAAAAGAAGGTGACTCGATTTACAAATCCATACATGAAGCAGGACTCAGAAGGTTTCGGCCCATAATATTGACCACCATGACCACATTTGGTGGATTGGCACCAATTATTCTAGAAACCTCAAGCCAAGCCTTTTACCTCATTCCAATGGCAATTTCCTTAGGATTTGGAATCGTGTTCGCGACCACTATCATTTTGGTAATAGTGCCATGCCTTTATTTAATTCTAGAGGACATTAGACTACTCATGGCCAAAGGACGCACCGTAAAAGAGGTAAACGTAACCTAAAATCCCAAGTCAAAAATTGGATATCCCATACGGTTGAAACTTAAGTAAGGCAAGGGGTAATATACTATCAATTCGGTTGATTGCCAATAGATTGTGATTTTCAGAAAAAATAGAACATTATTGGTTTTCTTCAATTCTATTTCAAAAATCTTGAACAGTTTTGCCAATTTTCAGAAAAGCCTTCAAAAATAATTGGGTCTGATTTATTATAGTTGCTTATTACCTATCTTAAGTAGTTTTAAGCAAGAATTAATAACTATGAAACCAAAATTTCCCCTGATTCCCCTTTTCTTATTCCTTTTTTTAACCGCTTTTGCTCAAACCGACCCAGCTGTCTTTGATGACCTGGAATTCCGATTTATTGGACCTGAAGGTAACCGTGCCATCGCAATTGCAGGTGTGCCCGGAGACCCCATGATCAATTATATTGGAGCTGCTTCCGGAGGTCTTTGGAAAACCACCGATGGAGGCATTAATTGGCAACCTATTTTTGACGACCAAGATGTTTCGTCCATTGGGTCCTTGGCCGTCACCCCTTCCAATCCCGATATCATTTGGGTAGGAACGGGAGAAACTTTTGTCATCAGACCCGCCCATGCCATGGGAGACGGTATCTACAAGTCTGAAGATGCCGGTAAAACTTGGAAAAATATGGGACTGGAAAAAACAGGCCGTATTGGTCGTGTAATTGTCCATCCCACGAATCCAGACATTGTTTACGCCGCTGCATTGGGCCATACCTACGGTCCGCAACAAGACCGTGGTATTTTTAAAACTACCGATGGCGGTAAAACATGGAAAAAAATCTTTTTTGTGGATGAGAATACCGGTGCGGCCGAACTGGCCATCGACCCTAAAAACCCAGACCGACTTTTAGTTGGAATGTGGTCCATTCATATAAACACTTGGGGATTGAACAGTGGCGGCCCCGGAGGTGGAGTTTACCGTACCACCGACGGTGGTGAGTCATGGGAATCATTATCCAAATATGGTCTGCCCGGTGGAAAAGACAATCCCGTTGGAAAAACAGCAGTGGCCATTTCTCCTTCTGAGCCCGATGTGGTGTACGCCCTTTTCGAAATTGATAGTCCTGCATTGTACCGTTCCGAAGATTTCGGGAACACTTGGACCTTACAGACCCGTAACCACGATATTGCCGAGCGTGCTCCCTATTATACAAGAATGGCCGTGTCTCCTTCAGACCCAAACGAACTGTTTTTTGCGAGTGTAAAGTTCAGCACCTCCAAAGATGGTGGAAAAACCATATCCGGAGGATATGCCGCTGGTGGTGACAACCATGATATTTGGTTAGACCCTACCAATTCAGACCGAATGATGGTAGCTCACGATGGATGCGCCAGTATCACACTCAATCATGGTAAAAGCTTTCAACGTGTGGTTCTTCCCATTGCGCAAATGTATCATGCCGCAGTAGATGACCAGATACCGTACAACGTTTATGGAAACCGTCAAGATGGGTATTCCTATAAAGGCCCCAGCAATAGTTTGCAAGGCTATATTCCTCTAGGTCTTTGGGAAGGTGTTGGTGGATGCGAGAGTGGTTTCGCGCAACCCGACCCATTTGATAATGATATTGTATGGTCCGGATGTTATGATGGTGGTTTGACGAGATACAACGCACGCACCGGACATGCACAGGAAGTTCGTGTTTGGCCAGAAGCGGGGTATGGATGGGAACCCGGTAAACTTAAATACCGCTGGCATTGGAACTTTCCATTGGCATTCTCACCTCATACCAAACATCGTGTATATGTAGGTAGTCAGTTCGTACATAAAAGTGATGACAATGGTCAAAGCTGGCAAGTAATTAGCCCCGATTTGACCTTAAATGACAAATCCCATCAGCAAAGTTCTGGTGGAATTGCCATTGACAACCTAATGACGTTTGATGGAGCTGTACTATTCAGCATTGTGGAATCTAAATTAGAACCTGGCCTTATCTGGACCGGAAGTAATGATGGACAAGTGAATTTGACCAGGGATGGTGGTGAAACTTGGACCAATGTTACCAAAAACATTACCGGCCTGCCTAAATGGGGAACGGTGACCAATATTGAGGTATCCCACTTTAAAAAAGGAACGGTTTACATTTCGGTGGACCTTCACCAAATGGGTTATTTTGACCCCTATATTTACAAGACTTCAGATTATGGCCAAAGCTGGAAATTGGTCAGTGGAAGTGTTCCAAAATCCGTGCATAGTTTTGCCCACGTGATTAAGGAAGACCCCAAAAGGGAAGGTATGCTCTATCTTGGTGTTGACAACGGAATCTATATTAGTACCAACGATGGTGAAAGCTGGATGCGTTTGCGAAACAACCTTCCTCCCGCCCCTGTGTATTGGTTGGAAATCCAAGAACGTTTTGATGATTTGGTAGTAGGCACTTATGGAAGGGGCTATTACATCTTAGACAATATTTCCCCCTTACGTGAATACGACATGGATGCAGAAGGCAAAGACGCCCATTTGTTCAGCTTGCGCCAAGCCTACCGATTTCAGGATAAACAGAGCATTAAAACGGACGGCCCCAGCCTAAATGCAGGTAGAAACCCAGCCTATGGTGCCGAAATCAATTATTATTTGGCCGATAGTGATCATGAAAAGGTTGAAATACAGATTCTTTCAGAAGATGATGAACTGATCAGGACACTTCAGGGTAAAAAAGAAGCAGGTGTCAACCGGGTAATGTGGGACCTTCGGTATGAACCCACCTATAAATCCAAATTGAAGACAACCCCTCCGGGAAGACCATGGGTACAACTCAATGGCGAAGGATGGAGACCTTTGGTCACTTGGGATATTGATTTAAGACGCGGACAATTTGGCCCTAAAACCGTTCCAGGCACATACAAGGTCAAATTGATTGTAGATGACGACGAATATATTAGAGAAGTGGAGGTTCTTAAGGACCCAACCACCGAGGGCACCATTAAGGATATTGAAAAGCAAGTAGCCTTTTCGTTGGAACTGCGTGATGCCATGAACCTTGCCGTTACCATGATCAATGATATTGAAACCATTCGGGCGGAGCTGAATGAGGTGATTCCACTGCTTAAAAATAAAAGTGATGCAAAGAAAGCAGAAGAACTTCGGGTTATTGCCGAAGGCATTGCAGAATCTCTATACGATATTCACCTGACAGGTGCCCGTGAAGATGCCTTTAGGTCACCCATGAAATTGTATGGTCGCTTGAGTGCTCTTGCCAGTGACATTACCGCATTCGGGGTCGACTTTAAACCAACGGACCAACAGGAAGAGGTATACTCCATTTTCAACAAGAGACTTAAAGATGTTGATACCAAATTCAAGAAATTCATGAAGGAGGAAATCCCAACCTTTAATGATCGCTTGAAACGAAGTGAGCTTCAAATCATTTTGGATAAGAAGATAAAATCCTAAACACTTTCGGGTACATCCCTGAATAAAAAAAGCTGTAAGTGAACCTTACAGCTTTTTTTATTTTATTGATAAGAACTTTTATTATTGCCCGTTGAACCAGACCATCACATAAATTACAATGGCTACGATTACAATGGAAATAGCAATATCCTTCCAGTTATAACTGTTTTTGTTGTCTTTCTTCTCTTCTTCAGAAATTGTGGCATAGGTCAAATTCGCTACTTTTTCTGCCGGAGGCGCCGCAGTGGCGTAACTCACTACCAGTATCAAAATGATACAGAAAAGGAAGAACCATGACGCAAAGCTTAAAAAGTTCATGTCACCCAAGGTAAACCAGAAACTGGTTGGGTCAAGTGATTCCTTAACCAATTCCAGGACAATTCTCAAGGCTCCCACTATGAATCCAACAATCAAGGTCACAAATGCGCCTTGGGCGTTGATTCGCTTATGGAAGATACCCAACAAGAATACTGCAGTAATTGGCGGTGCAATGTATGATTGCACACTTTGAAGATATTCGTAAAGTACACCTGAAATGTTCGCCATAATCGGAATCCATATAATACCAATGATTACCACAATAACCGTGGCTATCTGACCGGTCCGAACCAATTTCTTCTCTGGTGTGTTTGGTCTCAATTTTTTATAGATATCAACCGTGAACAAAGTAGAGCACGAGTTGAACACTGAAGCCAAGGAGCTCATCAAAGCTGCCAACAGACCGGCAGCTACCAAACCTCTCAATCCAGATGGTAACAAATTACTCATTAAAACAGGGAATGCTTGGTCTGGAGTATCCCATTCCAACTGACCTCTCATTTTCAAAGTCAAGGCTATAACCCCTGGAATCAGGAACAAGAAAACGGGCATTAACTTCAACAAAGCACCAAAAATGGTTCCTCGTCTTCCCTCTTTAATATTCTTCGCGGTAAGGGCACGTTGCACAATATATTGGTCTGTACACCAATACCAAATACCGGTAATGGTACTTGCAATCAAAAGGGGCGGCCATGGAAAATCTGGGTCAGAAGCGGAGCGCCACATATTTAGATATTCCGGGGTCACTGTTTGCTTCATGCTTTCCCAACCGCCTACTTCATCCAATCCGATGACGGTAAGTGCTGCTGCACCAATAATCAATATAATAGCTTGAAGTGTTTCGGTATACACCACCGCGCGCATTCCACCCAAAATGGTGTACACACCGGTCAACACCACTGTAGCAATGGCACCCGTCCAAAAATCGATTCCCAACAACGCCGAAACCACTACACCACCGGCATAAATGGTCACGGAGATTTTGGTGAGCACGTAGGCCACAATGGAAAATACGGAAAGAATCCATCGGGAACGGGCGTCGAAACGCTTTTCCAAGAATTCGGGCATCGTGAAAACCCCAGCTCTGGCATAGAAGGGTAAAAAGACCCAGCCGAGAATCAAAACGACCCAAGCTTGAATCTCATAAATCAACATGGGCAGTCGGTCACCCGCACCTGCACCTGCCAATCCCACAACGTGTTCCGAACCAATGTTCGAGGCAAAAATGGATGCTCCAACAACAAACCATCCCACATTTCTACCGGCGAGGAAATAGTCTTCGGTATTTTCTTTCTTTTTTCCAATAACCCAAACGGCTATCCCTAAAAGCACTACAAAATATATGGATATGGTAATCCAATCAAAAGTATCCAATGTCTGCATGATGCTAGCTTATTTGGTTGAGAATTTAAAACTGGTGTGAGAACTGTAGGTCTCCCCAGGGTTTAATCGTGTGGTCGGGAATGCTTCCTGATTTGGAGAATCTGGATAGTGCTGTGTCTCCAAGCACAATCCTGAACGTTTTCCATAAACTCCACCTGTTTTTGAGGATAGGCTACCATCCAAGAAATTTCCGGTGTAGAATTGTATAGCGGGTTCATCTGTGTACACTTCCAACAATCGACCGGATTCTGGATGGTAGGCAGATGCTGCCAAACCAAAATTTTTGTCAGTGCCGTTCAGCACCCAGCAGTGGTCGTATCCTCCCCCTCGTTTAATCTGCTCATTATCCGCATTGATTTCCTCACCAACAGCTTTAGGTTCTGTGAAATCAAATGGAGTACCTTCCACCGAACGAATTTCCCCAGTGGGAATCAATCCGGCGTCCACAGGCAAATAAGCAGAAGCATTCAACATAACCTCGTTATCCAAAATATCTTTTGAAAAATCTCCAGAAAGATTGAAATAACTGTGTTGGGTAAGGTTTACCACAGTAGGTTTGTCTGTTACCGCTTCGTATTGAATGTCCAATTCATTATCGCCGGTCAAGGTGTAGGTAACTTTTACATCGAGTTTCCCGGGATATCCTTCTTCGCCATCCGCACTGGTATAGGTTAGCACCAAAGAAGCACCATCATCGGTACTTTCGGCTTCGGCAGCCCATACCACCTTATCGAATCCCTTTTGTCCGCCATGCAGGTGATTTTGACCATCGTTTTTGGCCAACGTATAGGTTTCACCATCAATGGAGAACTGACCTTTGGCGATACGGTTTCCATACCTACCAATCAATGCCCCAAAATAGGGAACACCTCCAAAATACGAATCCAAATCATTGAATCCGAGGACCACATCTTCATAATTCCCATTTTTGTCAGGAGCTGTCCAACGGGTAATGATACCACCATAAGTGATGACATCTATCTCCATACCTTTGGTATTGGTCAAGGTATATTTATCCACTTTTTGGCCATCGGGTGTTTCCCCAAAGGCACTTTTCTCTATATGGCTCTTCGCAGATTCAGTCTTCACCATGTCATTTTCTGGTTGGTTTTCTTTTTTATTTTCCTTACAGCCTATTAAAAGTGCTGCAAGAAAAACAAAAAATAGTAAAGAAGCTTTTATTGTCTTCATCATATTAGTTAGTTCAGTTAAATTTTCAATTCTATGTGCTACATGTTATGTTGAAACAAGTGGTAATAGGCTTCATTGGCATGTATCTGGTCCTTGAAACTTCTGATTCGCGTATTGTTGTCAATTACCAAAAGTTCTATACCAAAAATATCAGCAAAATCTTCCATGTACTCCGTGGTCAACGCTTGCGTATACACTGTATGGTGTGCTCCACCTGCCAATATCCAAGCCGTAGCTGCGATATCCAAGTTAGGTTTAGCATCCCATAGTACCCTGGCAACTGGCAATTTAGGCAAATCTGCCATAGGTTCAACAGCTTCAACCTCATTTACGATCAAACGGAATCGATTTCCCATATCTACCAAAGAAGCATTAAGTGCATCACCGGCAGGAGAATTGAATACCAAACGTACAGGGTCTTCCTTACCTCCGATACCCAACGGGTGTACTTCGCAAGAGGGTTTTCCACTGGCGATGGATGGGCAAATCTCCAACATGTGGGAGCCCAACACATAATCTTTTTCTGGGGTGAAGTGGTAGGTGTAATCTTCCATGAATGAAGTACCGCCGTCCAATCCTCTGGCCATTACTTTCATGGCACTAACCATGGCTGCTGTTTTCCAATCACCTTCACCACCAAATCCGTATCCATCAGCCATTAAACGCTGAACGGCCAAACCGGGCAGTTGGCGTAAAGCACCCAAGTTCTCGAAGGTATCGGTAAAGGCTTTAAAACCACCATCCTCCAAAAAGGCACGAAGTGCCAATTCAATCTTGGCAGCCTCAACTAGAGATTCTCGTTGTGCCCCTCCTTTTTTAAGGGCATCGGTCAAGGTATAGCTTGATTCATATTCTTCAAGCAATTGGTCAATTGACTTTTGGTCAAGTGTATCAATAATCTTAGTGATATCGGAAGAGTCGTAGGCATTCACCGCAACTCCGAAACGCATTTGCGCGGCTACTTTGTCACCTTCGGTAACGGCCACTTCCCTCATATTATCACCAAAACGGGCCACTTTCATGTTCTGAAGTTCGTGACAGCCTAACGCCACTCTTGACCAAATGCCTAATTTTTGTTGTACACGTGCATCTTTCCAATGCCCAACCACAACCTTGCGCTTTTTACGCATACGGGTCATCATAAAACCAAATTCACGGTCTCCGTGTGCAGATTGGTTCAAGTTCATAAAGTCCATATCAATACTATTCCATGGAATTTCTGCATTGAACTGGGTGTGAAGGTGGCACAACGGCTTGCTCAGCACCGTAAGTCCAGCTATCCACATTTTTGATGGAGAAAAGGTGTGCATCCACGCCACTACCCCAATACAATTTACATCATTGCTCGCCTCCCTGCATACAGCGGTAATTTCATCTGGAGTGGTCACCACAGGCTTGAACACCAAAGAAATGGGCAAATTCCCTGATCCATTTAATCCTTCTACAATACTCTTTGAGTTTGCGGCCACTTGTTTAAGTGTTTCAGGACCGTACAAATGTTGACTTCCTGTTACAAACCAAATCTCCTTTTCTGCTATTTTCATTTATTTAATTATTGGTTGGTCATTGACCGTAATAGGCATTTTTACCATGCTTACGTTCGTAATGTTTTTTTATTAAAGAGTCTTTTAATCTTGGGGCATTGGGATTTATCTGAAGTGTTAGATAGGCCATCTGCGCCACGGTCTCCAATACTTTAGTATTGTACACGGCCTTGGCCGCGTTTTTGCCCCAGGCAAAAGGACCGTGGTTCCCAATGAGAACCATCTCCACTTCATTGTAATCCAAGTTTCGGGATGAAAAACAATCCAAAATCTGGATTCCTGTGTTATGCTCGTAATTTCCTTCAATGAGGTCATCGGCCATAGGTGCCGCGCATGGGATATCTTGGGTCAAGTGGTCCGCATGTGTGGTACCAAAAATGGGAATATCGCGTTGCGCCTGTGCCCACGACACGGAGTACATTGCGTGGGTGTGGGCCACACCGCCAATATTTTCCCAGTTTTTATAGAGGTAACTATGGGTTTTGGTATCGGACGAAGGCCGTAAATCGCCTTCAACCACATTATTGTCATAGTCCAAGATGACCATGTCCGACGGTTTCAATTTTTCGTAGGGCACTCCACTGGGTTTTATGGCAAAAACACCATTGTCCCGGTCAACCGCACTAACATTGCCGAAGGTATAAATGACCAAACCAAGGGCATTGAGCTCCATATTGGCTTCGTAGCATTCTTCTTTCAGCGATTTATATTTTGACATTTTAAGCTTTTTTATTGGTTTGTTCTTCCACAAATTGACCAAGTGCTTTGTAAGATTCCATTAATTTGGCATAAGTCTCCACTTGGGAAGCCTGTGGAAAATATTCGGCTTCAAATTCACTACCCATTACTTTGCTGGCCTCAATCACGGATTCATAAATCCCAGCTGCCGTAGCCGCATAAATAGCAGCTCCCAAAGCAGGTGCTTGGTCAGATTCAGCAACCTTTATGGGCATATTCAAGACATTGGCCAAGGTTTGCATAATGAAAGGTGACTTTCTAGCCACCCCTCCAATACCGATGACAGATTCAATCTTTACGCCTTCTTCTTCAAATCGGTTTACGATCATTTTTGAACCAAAACAGATAGAATTTACCAGCGCCTTGAAAATATGTGGGGCTTTTGTTCCCAATGAAATTCCGGTTATGGCGCTTTTCAATTCTTGATTTGCATCCGGAGTTCTTCTACCATTGACCCAATCGAGCGCCATGGGCACCACTTCTGAAAGTGGAATGGCTTCGGCCTGTTCGGCCAAGGTTCTGATGAACTTTGCTTCTACTTCTTCCTGCAATTGTTTCTTTACCTCATCAGACAACACTGATGACTTCATCACGAGATTGTCCATTGGCCAAGCCAAAACATTTTTGAACCACGCCAAAACATCTCCAAAAGCAGATTGACCTGCTTCCAATCCCATCAAACCAGGAATAACGGAGCCATCAACTTGACCACAAATTCCTTTTACGGTTTTATCTCCTACCGCATCGTGGGTGGAAACCATAATGTCACAGGTAGAAGTACCCATCACACGAACCAAGGCATGATGGTCTACTTTGGCCCCAACCGCTCCGGCATGGGCATCAAAAGTTCCTACGGCAAGTATGGTATTGGTGGTAAGCCCTAATTTGTTGGCCCATTCTTCATTCAAATGACCTGCAATCTCATTGGACGTATAGGTTTCGTCATACAATTTATCTCGAAGGGATGCCAAATAAGGATCTAACTTGGAGAGAAATTCTTGGGATGGCAACCCGCCCCAGCTTTCGTGCCACATAGCTTTATGGCCCGCAGCACATCTGCTTCGCTTGAATGTTTCTAAATCTTTATTGTCCGCCAACAAATACGTGATGTAATCGCAATGTTCCATCCATGTATGGGTAGCCTCAACAACACTTTTATCTTCCCGAGCCACATGAAGAATCTTGGCCCAAAACCATTCGGAGGAATAAATACCTCCTTCAAACTTTGTGTAGTCCTCGCCACCCCAACTTCGGGCCAATTCGTTGATCTCATTGGCTTCTTTCACTGCGGTGTGGTCTTTCCACAATACCATCATGGCATTGGGATTTTCTTCAAATCCTTCGACCAAGGCCAAAGGGGTTCCTTCTTTTGTCAAAGGCATGGGTGACGACCCTGTGGTGTCAATACAAATTCCCACAATGGTTTCTGGATTCACTCCGCTTTGGGTAACCACAGCTTTTATGGTGTGTTCCAAACCTTCAATATGATCCAAGGGATGCTGCCTAAACTGGTTGATTCCAGGTTTGCAATATTTCTGCTCTTTCCAGCGGGGATACCAAAAGACCTCTGAGGCCAACTCCGCTCCATTTTCCGTATCAATCAAAACCGCTCTAACCGAGTCGGAACCATAATCCAATCCTATTACGTACTTTTTCATTCTTTGGGTTAGTATCTGGGACTTCTGCAGACCCCGAAAACATAGTTTATAAAATTTTAATTTTTATGACATTCATTGAGTAGGGTTCGGCAGTAACTTCGACCATTCCGTTGCTCACTGCCAATGTACTTTCTTTAGGGCTTATTTTATCCGGAGATTCAAATGAATTTACAACTTGTAGATCATTGCTCTGCAAGGTTGAGACTGTTCCTGTATTTCCAAGATTTCCGTTGCTTGCCGTAAGTTTCAACGCTTGAGGATGCGATTCCGTATTTATTATTTTCACAATAAGCTCTCCTGTTGTGGAGTCCTTAACCGCGCTGGCATAGAGTCCATCCTGACCTATCAGTGTTTTTTCATCCTCTGTAATCGTCAATAAATCGGTTCCCGCATTGGTGGAATACATCTTTTGGACCTGATAATTGGCCGTTCCATACGATTCCAAGTTGTTGAACCATATCATATCTGGCGTCCATTGCCACGCATCGGCATGGGCCATGAGCGGAGCGTATGAGGTGAGGTATACCAAGTCCGCATTCCGTTCCAAGCCTGTCATGAAAGCAGCTTCGGATAGGGCACAATCCCAGTTGTTTTCGTTTTCCGGGCTTGCTATGGCGACACTCTGTGCCGCATATTCACCCGCAAAAACCTTGGGACCGTTTCGGTCATAGCTATCATATCGAGTTGCATTATCACGGAACCACTGGGGTGGACGGTAATAGTGTTCATCCACAATTTCGGCATTCATTTGCTTGAGTTGTTCCCAGCCGTATTCAAAATAATCACCATCAGGGAAAGGTCCACTACCGGAAACGATGATGATTTCTGGATACTTCGCTTTTAGGGCCTTTTCAAAAATGGCATAGCGCTCAATGTATTCTGGACCCCATTGCTCATTTCCGATGCCAATGTATTTCATATTGAAGGGTTCTGGATGGCCCATATCGGCCCTAACCTTGCCCCAAGCGGTATTGGTATCGCCATTGGCAAACTCAATAAGATCCAATGCATCTTGCACATAGGGATCTAATTCATCCAAAGGCACCAACTCTCCTGTATTGAATTGACAAGCAATACCACATCCCAAAATAGGAAGTGGTTCTGCCCCCAAATCTTCAGACAATTGGAAATATTCAAAAAATCCCAATCCAAAACTTTGATAGTAGTCTGGAGTGGGTCTGTGATTGAACTCTGTATTCCAACGATTGACCAAAATCTCCCTTTCTTCGATATCGCCAACGGTCTTTTTCCACTGATAGCGTCTTGCCAAAGTTCTTCCTTCAACAATACAACCTCCTGGGAAACGCAAAAATCCGGGATTTAAATCATACAGCAATTGCACCAAATCTTTTCGAAGCCCTTTTTCCCTGCCCATCCACGTATCGGTGGGAAACAAGGAAATCATATCCAAGTCTATGACACCTGTACCTTCAAACGTAATTTTGACCTTGGCCTTCATTTCTGATTTTGAGGCGGTGAACTTAGACTCGTAGGTGCTCCACGAATCAGACTCTGGAACTATTGCTGTTTCTCCAAGGACATTATCCAAGGAATCCAATAGTTGAAATTTGATGCGTTGGATATTTCCTGAATTTTTCGCCGCCTTGAGCGACAGTTTGTATTCGGCATCTTTGGCGACTCCCATACCGCGGAAGCCTTCATTGATGAGAACGTATCCTTGGTCATTGTTGACCTTGACCCTGGCGTAATTATGGTTTTGGGCATCACCGGCATATTTTACAACACTCATGATCCCCGACTCCTTATTATAGGAATGCCGATCGCTATTGGGTTCAATCCAACCGGTTTTTGGTAGGGTGAACTCAAAAGAACGGTTCTTTATCATTTCGGCATAAAGTCCACCATCTGCGGCAAAGTTGATGTCTTCAAAGAAGACTCCGTACATGGTAGGTTGAATCTTGATTCCGGTGTCACCCAAATCAACCACCAAATCACGGTTTACAGCAGTGGCGTCCGCAACGGCTTCTTTGTTCTCTGTTTTACAAGAGACAAGGCTCACCATGGCCATTAATCCCAAAAAATACTTCACCGTTACACGCCTCTTCATCTTTCTACGAATTTTTAGTTAGCTTCTGCTGGCAACCACACCTTCATTTTGCCGATTCCTCTGTTGGACCAAGCGTAATACGGTATTGCGGTCAGTTTATCATTAGAAATAGTACTTACACCTCCTAAAAGGTCAGGCTGCATTTCAACTTTAAACTGCTCGTTTGAAGTCAATTTGATGTTATCAAAATCTCCTTTATTGTCGATTTCCTCAACTGCGTATACAATTGGACCGTATTCCAAGGACATTTTACCTTTATCTTCTTCAACCAATGGATTGGCAATCACTTTTCTCACTTCCATTGGGAATTCCAAATTCACAACATCACCGGCTTTCCACTCGCGGGTAACGGTGTAGTAACCGTTGTCCGCCATTGCATCGATGGCTTCTCCATTGATTGTGATGGTATTGCTTTCATCAACCTGGTTGGCATAGTGATACAAGTCACTTGGCAGCACTTCATTTCTTGCCCATCCTGGAATCCTGAACTTCATGGTAAATTCACCAGTTTCCGCAGGATCTACAGTAAGTTTTACTTTCCCATTCCATGGATATGAGGTCTCTTGCGCTACTTTTACCGATTGATCTTTAAGATCAACGGTAGCTTCATTGCCTGCATAAAGGTTTACGAACACGGTATCATCCGTTTTGGAATAAATCAACCCGGGCATCGCTGGAATAAATCGAATGACATTGGTTGGACAGCAAGAGCAATCGAACCAATCTTTACGTGTACAAGCGCCTTGATTGAATTTGTAAACTCCATCAGACTCCAACGCATTGGGGTAGAAGAATTTCTCACCATCCAAGGAAAGACCTGAAATAAGTCCGTTGTACAAGGTGCGCTCAATAACATCAAAATATTTTACATCACCCGTAAGGTTATGCAATCTATGGTTCCAATATACATCTCCGATAGATGCACAGGTTTCATTGTAAGCGGTTAAATTGGGAAGCTCATAATTTTCACCAAAAGCCTCACCTTCATGCAACGCACCTATACCTCCTGTGATATACATTTTCTTGTTGACCATGTTGTCCCAAAGGGCGTTCACGGCTTTCAAATAGGCCGTATCCTTTTCAATGGCGGCGATATCCGTCATACCCGCATACATATAAACCGCTCTTACGGCATGGCCCACTACCTCATCTTGCTCAACAACGGGCAAGTGATCTTGTGAGTAAGGTCCGAAAAGCTCGTGGTTTTCAGGATCCCCTCTGTGATCAAGGAAATATTTGGCGAGATCAAAGTATTCTTTCTTTCCGGTAACCTCATATAATTTAATGAGTCCGGTTTCAATAATCTGGTGCCCAGGAACCGCAGCAATTTTTCCTTCGCCATCACCAAAAGTTTTCACCATAAGGTCGGCATTTTTAAGAGCGATGTCCAAGAAATTTCTCTTCCCGGTAGCTTTGTAGTGAACAGCTGCAGCCTCAAACAAGTGCCCAGCATTGTACAACTCATGGCTCATGGCCAAATACTCCCATCGTTTTCCTTCTTCAACCTTAACCCATTCTGCAGGTGGTTTGGCTGGGTTGATGGTTCTCCACGTAGTCAGATATCCGTCAGCTTCTTGACCCACTTTTATAATGGACACCAAGGAATCCAACAAGGTTTCCAATTGTGGGTTTGGGGCACTGATCAAGGAGTTTGATGCTCCTTCAATAATTTTGTATACGTCGGTATCATCAAAAGGCATGGCACCTTTTACGGAGCCTTCCATTTCACCGCCGGCAATCAAGAAGTTGTCAAATCGACCTTCTTCATCACATTTTTCCAAAGCGAATTCAATGGTTTTTTCTTGAACTCTTTGAATGATAGGCAACCAAAATTCATCTGTCAGTTTTACGTGCCTGATGTTTACCGCTTCAATGGGATAACCCTCCTTCACCTCTGCCTTTGGCTCTTCTTGTTGTTTTTGGGTATCCGTCTTACACGATACCAAAAGGGCCAAAAGACCCACTGCTAGAATAATTCCTTTTTTCATTTTACTACTATTTACCTTCTAATACGATCAGGGAGTGTGCAGGCACATCCATTGAGAGTACTCCTTTTTTAAGTTTAAAATCTTTAAATTCAACTGGTACCACGTTATCTGGATCGTTGAATGAGTTATGGTCTTGAAGTTTTTCCGAAGTCAGTATCTGGGCCTTGATATTTTTGATGTCCAGGTCACCCAAATTTACTTCCACCGCTTTTTCCGCTTTGGAAGCTATATTGACCAAAGAAATATGAACCGAATTGTCCGCAGCCTTTGATGCTGATACTGAAATTACTGGAAGTCCTCGGAATTCAGCATTGTTTTCAATTTTTGATGGAAGCAACAAAGCATCTTGATGCACTTTATACATGTTCATGACATGGTAGGTTGGCGTCTTGATCATTTTTTCCTCATCGGTTAGGATCACTGCCTGAAGCACATTCACCATCTGGGCCAAATTTGCCATCTTTACCCGTTTAGCATGGTTGTTAAAAGTGTTGAGAACCGTACCGGCAATCATCACATCACGAATGGTGTTTTGTTGGTAAAGTACCCCATTTTGCACCTCTGGTTCAGCATCATACCAACCACCCCATTCATCCACAAAAAGGTCTACATTTCCTTCAGGATCATATTTGTCCATAATGGCGATATGCTTGGTGACGTACTCTTCCATTTTTAGAGCTTGCTCCATGCTTTTAAAGTAGATTTCTTCATCAAAATTGACGGAAGGACCTTTTGCATCCCAATTGAAAACGGCATAATCGTGCAGGGCAACGGCGTCCATTAAGTTGTGGGGAACGTTTTTCATCAAGGTCTCCGTCCAATGGTAATCATCTTCCGAAGCACCCGAAGCAATTCGGTATACACCACCACTATTATTCCAATCCGACATAAAGGTGGCATATTTTCTATAGATATCGGAGTAGTATTCGGCGGTCATATTTCCACCACAACCCCAAGTTTCATTGCCAACTCCCCAGTATTTTACATTCCAAGGCTCCTCTCTTCCGTTCTCACGTCTCCAATCGGCCATTGGGCTCACCCCATCATGATTGGTGTACTGCATCCAATCAACTAATTCTTGTACGGTTCCACTTCCAACGTTAGCAGACAGGTAGGGTTCCGCCCCCAAAACCTCACAAAGATTCAAAAAGTTGTGGGTACCAAAGCTGTTGTCTTCGGTAGTACCTCCCCACCAGCGGTTTACAATTGTAGGGCGGTCTTCTTGTGGACCCACACCGTCTTTCCAGTGGTAAGTATCCGCAAAACAACCTCCAGGCCAACGCAAATTGGGAATATTAAGCTCCTTTAATGCGGCGATGATGTCATTACGAACACCTTCAGTATTGGGAATGATCTTGTTGTCTTCCCCAACATAAAGACCATCATAAATACATCGTCCTAAATGCTCTGCAAAATGCCCATAAATGTGTTTACTGATTTGAACAGAGTCCGTGTTCTTACCAATTTGAACGGTTACCGGCTGTTGCGCTGAGAGAATTGTGGGTAATACAACGGTCAATAAGACCACTGCATATCTAAAAACATACGCACTAGTTTTCATATTCGGAAGGTTTAAAAAGCCATGGCAAGACCATGGCCTTACTAAAATTACTAAGCTTAAAACTAACTCAAAAATAGGCTTCGCGCTGCGAAAAACCTATTGATTAATTTTAAAGTGTATCTTACACACTAGTAAAGAACGTAAAGAATTTTGGAATTTCCAAGAATTACCGTTAAAAAAATGTTATTCCACCCCCCCAAATAATTTTTTGTGTTTACCTTACAAACATTTGCTTAACCCAATAAGATTTAGGATTTTAGTCCTTATGAAAATAATCAACGACCTAGAAGAAGCCGAGGACCTAAACATGCAACTCAATTTTTATGATAAAGAAGATCAAGCGCTTTTGGCAGTTGACTGTATCATATTTGGTTTTGACAAGGAAAACCTGAAAATATTGCTCATTAAACGGAATTTTGAGCCCGAAAAAGGAAAGTGGTCACTTATAGGTGGTTTCCTCAAAAAAACAGAGAATCTTGATCAAGCCGCAGTACGGGTGCTTCATACACTTACCGGTCTTACCGATATTTATATGGAGCAATTGTACACTCACAGTAAAATTGACCGAGATCCAGGTCAGCGTACAATCTCTGTTTCCTATTATGCATTGATAGATGTTGAATCACACAAATTTGATGGTATTCAAATTGATTCTGCCCGTTGGTTTGAACTCAGTGAAGCCCCCGAGTTAATTTTTGACCATACCGAAATGATCAAAAAGGCCATGGCCAGACTTCGAAGAAGAGCCCTAACCAAACCTATCGGTTTTGAGCTGCTTCCCGAGAAATTCACCATGAGACAGCTTCAAAATCTTTACGAATCCATTTTGGACAAAAAACTGGATAAAAGAAATTTCATCAACAAAATCAATTCCATGGATGTATTAATCAAACTTGATGAAAAGGATATGACCGTTTCTAGAAAAGGTGCCTACCTCTACGTTTTTGATAAAGAGAAATACAACAAGAAAGTAGAGGAAGACGGGTTTATCTTTAAAATTTAAAAATACCCTTCTTCCCCTTCTCTTATTTATTGTTCTGCAACTTCCGTTCCCGTTAATTTAAATTGATAAGGCCATTCCTCATCAGGAGTCGGTTCTGTATTTTCGTCACCTCTTCTTCTTCGCATGGGTCTTGACCAATGCTCTGTTGGGGCGCCTGTTACTACCAACCATAAATATTCGGTGTTGGACGGTACTTCAAAACTTGCCTTTCCATTACTATCACTGAACATGTCGCTGTATACTCGCTCCCCATTGCTCAATGAAGCCACAAAACCATAACGCCATCCCGCTTTTTCAACCTGTACCTTTTCGTAGGCATCATCTCCGGCAATTCCTTTAAAATCCAGCTCCACTGTGGTTCCTGCCGAAGGCACCTCCAATTTAATACCATTATATCCATAATTTTGTGGAACGTTTACAATATCGATTTGATACCATCCATTTTGCAATTGGTTCACTTTGGTATAGTGCATATTTGCATATTGACTGGCTACGGATTCCACTCGGTCCAAATCCCAGGTCATGAATCTGCTTGAAGCATCATAAATTTCAGCGTTGAACTCCTCTTGTGAGAGATTGTTCAATCTTTTATAGGTCATCACAGGATCTTCGCCTTCTTGGGTACTTCTCATAAGCTCTCCGAAGAATTTCTTTCCGTGCTTTTGAGACCAATATTCAATCACATACGGCGAATGATACATGTTTGTTGGGTGCATGAATCCGTAATGTGTTCCTTTGAGATAGTCCACCAAGTGATAGTTTTCAAACGTCATCCATTCTGGATATACCTGCCAAAGCATGTACTGGGCAGACATTTCCATGATGGGTCCACGGGGTCCGGTACCGGAATCAGCTCGACTCAAATATTGAAAACTATGCCCCAATTCGTGGGCCAATACCCCATAAGGCTCTTTGTTCACACGGATAGCAGGGGTCCAGAAAATCCCGATTTTATCCTCAGACCCGCCACCAAAAGCAGTTTGAGACTCAGCCTGAATCACATAAACCAAGACTTTGTATTTGTCGGTATAGGAACTATCCTTTTTCACCAAGGCCAAATCGTTCACAAAAACGTCATACGTACGTTCGGATTCTTTCAACATTCGCTCTGGATTGAAACGCAATGTGGAATCTTGATTGGACATGGGGTCGTTGCCATAATCCTTGTGCCAAAAAATGGCAATATTGTCACCTTCAATCATTCGGTCATAACTAAAATCACTGTTTGGGTCATCATAGTTATTCCCTTCTGGCACCCTGTACACCTCTTTTGGAATATAAAGTTCCTTAGGGACACTTGGTTCCTCTTCTTCCTTTTTCTTGGTGTTGCAAGAAATCATCAATACGACTAAAAGGGCCGATACGACTTGAAGTGTGGTTCTAAGGTTTTTCATTTATCCAATTATGAGGTTGATTAAAAATTATAATGTTATGGTCAATCCCTTTTTAGGCAACTCAATTTTATAAGCTCCCCTTACTTTCTCGTAGGGCAAGCTGATGTTTTCCGCTTCAACCCTTAAAAAAGCATTGGGCGTATACTCATCTTTACCGCCCAAAGTGATTTCAATTTTATCTGTTTTAGTGTTATAGCTCACCTTATCAAAAGTTCCAGCATCCAAAGTCAACCATAATTTTTTAGGCGCGATGTATACCCTAGATTTGGAAGCGGTGGTGATATCCACTTCAACCACGTCTCCTTTTTGGGTCAAGTTTCCGCCAAACGCCAACCATCCTAAATCTTTGTCTTGAGTGATGTAGGATGCAGAGTTCACAGCATAACCGTAAAATCCGGAACCGTAGTCTCCTGTGATACCATCAATCTCCAAAGTTGATGGAAAGGAGTGAAAGGCAGCCGGTCCAAAACCATCTTGAGTGATATTTGAGATGCCTCCCAAAAGACCTCCGTATCCAACTTTCAACAGATATAGATCTTCAGGGTTTTTTCTGAAGTGTTTCAAAACAGGAATGGCATTCAATGAAGACCCATAGTGATGGATTTGGCGTTCCACTCGGGATGTTTTTCCGGCCTTACCACCATACAAGAAATCCCAATATCTTCTGGCATTACCATTGTATGCCCAATGCGGCATGGTAGGCATATAAGCCAAAATAGCACTCAACGTAACCCATGCTTTTCGATCGTAGCCAAAATAATCAGACCACATATATACCTCTTCCTGTCCGGTGGAGTCCCAAGGCATTTCACTACCGAATGGATAATCCAATGCTTCCCAATGGTCGGCTCGTTTTTTCATTCTAGCTTCCAAATCGGTGGCCATATCTTTGAAAGCTTCATTTTTAAGGTCTTCCAAAATCAAAAGGAAAACCGAGCCTTCCATTTGCCCGAATTGGGCATAGTATGGCGCTTTTTCCACCATGGCCACACTTGTATGGTAGGCATTTTCCAAATACCACTGCCATAATCTGTTGTCTACCAGGCCTTCATGATATCGTGCCAAACGATACATTACCCAATACGCGGCTGCTACGTGAGGATAATTATATGATCTACCAGGGTCGTTGGCATGCTTGTGATCCCACGCAGCCCAGGTTTTATAATTGATTTCGTCACTGTAGGTCCCTTTGGGAAGAGAATCTGGTTCGTAGTAGTACAAACTTTTCTTGACCCCATATTTAAGCGGACCATCGCTATACTGAATTCCACCCCACAAGGTGTTGTCCACAAACTTTTGAAGCTTTACGATTTCCTCGCGATCAGGTTGCACCAATTGCTTCATTACAGCGGCCAACCAACTCCCGGCCCCACCTTCATCACTTAAACCGCTGATCCAAACTCTACTGTCTTGAACTACTTGTTCTTTTTTGTCATAATCGTAGGTAATGGACGATGGATTTCTCCCAAATGGGTCGTTGGGGTCATCGAACCATTGCTCGTTGGTCAAAAAGCTACCAAAATCAGCAATTACTTCCTCTTCCGGCTTGATTACCTTGTAGTTGATAGTCTGTTTGAGTCCATCCGCATAGGTAACGGTCACTCTAGCCCTTCCCCATTTCTTTCCAGAAACTTTATATTTTTTTGAACCCGATGCGGTAGCACCTTCTTCTTTAATTTCCAATGCGCCTTTTGGCTCTACGGTGATGGAACTGACTCCACTTTTGTAGTTAAGGAACAGCTGAGCCTCCACATCTTGGGGCACCACATAACCGGGAACTCCAGTTGCAACAGGTCGCTCTTCTTTCACTAAGGTTTCTTGAACATTTTTGATGCCTTCTGAAAGTACCAGCTTCAATGCGAAATTCTTGGTTTCGTTGGGTTGTAGAGTCAGAGAGGTTGGTGTGTTCCATTGCTCCACGCCTTTCCACTCATTCTCTGCATAGGCTTTGCTGTATACCATCCATTCGTGGAATCCTTCAAACACAATACTTCTTGGTGTAGGATCATCCAAAAGTGGTCGGTATGCTTCAAAAGACATATTTTCCTTTGGAAGCACCAACAATGCAGGCCCTCTTCCGCTGAGACGCTTCACCTCCAAATAACCAGCATCTTTTCCAATGTAAGGATCAAAGAATACGTTTTGGGCGTGGGTCTCCGTCAATGATTTTCCTTCCAAAATATTGTTGAAGATCATGGGAACCCCCAATGCGCCAATTTCAACTGGGGTGGTTTGTGTATTGGTGATTTCAAAACGCATGACCAATTGGTCATTGTCCAGTTCATAATAGCGTTTTATGGACACGGGAATGTCTTTTGGCAAGGTATTGGCCAAATCGGCAGCAGCCAAAACGTTACCACTGACTGTCAATGGTGTGACCTCTGCTCTTGTGGTTGCTGTGGAAAAATCCATCCAGTTTCCGTTGGCATCCTTTATTCTAAGGTTGATGTCCCCCAAATGATAGAGACTATCCTTGTCCCGTAGTTCCAATCGGTCCCCCGGAGTGAAGTCGAAGTTGGTCGACCTTCCCGTACTTGGACGAAGGGCCGCTACCGTCTGAGATGCCTTGACCAATTTCAATTGAAAATCGGGTGTACTGAATTTCTGATACACCTCTGCTATACCCAAAGTGGGCTCACGCTGTTCTATCCTGCCCCAATACCCTTGGGCCTCCATTCTAAAAATGGTACTGAAAAACAATACCAATCCTATCCATAATAGTTTCTTTTTCATCTCAAGTTGCGTATTAGTTTAGTTTAAATGAGTAGATGTTGGCACTTTCCTTGGGAACTACAAGGGTTTGTCCATCCCATGAAATGGGTTCTTCCTGAATTGAGATTCTGTCTTTACTGGACTCATCATTGAAGACCATATCATTAGCCCCTGAAATAAAATAGCGCGTACCGCTTTCAGGGAGTTCTATATTCTTAAAATCCAATGCTACCGGATATTCTTGGTGCGTAGCATTGATTATGGAAACGGTCACTACCGTACCCTCTTCATTGGTCGTTACGGCGATATCCAGAGGTTCCGGAGCACCTTCAACGGCCACAGGTTGTGTTCCAAATTCTTTTCGATATAGTTTCAAAACCAATCCAGTGCCTTCTAACCAAGAATCCGTTTTTGTGGTTTTGATGGCCCCAATTACATTCACAGTTTGAGCATAATTGGCCATATAGAACATATCCGATTGTCTGGAAAACTCATTGATTCCCGCTGCGATACCCAAAGCATCACGCAAAAAATATCGGGTTCCCAATAATCCGTATACATGGGGGCCGTACCAGTAATTCCATTCATCCAAAGCGATTTTTACCTTCTTTTCACCCACTTTTGGCATTTCCTCCCGGCATCTTCTATGCTCATCTGCAATTTCCCGAATGGCATCTGGAATCTGCTTTACGTGCGTGAGTAATCCGCCTGGATGCCAATCCTGTCGATAAAAATGCTCACTGATGTAGGTCATGTTATCCAGCGTATGCTCGTACATCATATCGTTCCATTCCCCTGGAAATCCAACAGCAATCAAATCAATAGTTGGGTCCACGGCCCACATAGCTTCGGCGACTTTGTTGTGTTTTACCACATACTCTTCAATGGGCATGTGACCCAATTGCCAATCCCCGAACATTTCATTACCCACGGCCCACAACTTCACACCATAAGGTTCAGGATGGCCGTTTTCCGCCCTCCATTTTCCCATTTTAGTGGTCTGGTCTCCATTGAAATATTCTACCTCATTGGCGGCCAACTCTGCAGTACCCAACCCGGTATTGACGGCCACATTGGCCTCTGCATCCAACAATCGGCATAAATCCATGAACTCATGAACACCAACATCGTTGTATTCCAATCCGTTCCAAGCACGTTCATATTTTGTTGGGCGACGGTCCGGGTCTCCAATTCCATCTTTCCAATCGTAGCCAGAAACAAAGTTTCCTCCAGGCCACCGATAAATGGGAGAGTTTAATTCTTTTAAAAGTGCAAGCACATCTGGACGGAAGCCTTCCACATTATCCGAAGGCATGAGTGAAACGGCTGCTAAGGTAATGGTTCCAGTTCCTGCAATTTTAATCTCCAAACGGGCATTGGAAGTTTCTTTGGAATCCAATTGAAATGGAATTTTCTGAAATCCACTTCCTGAAATATCTAGCGGTTGTTCCGATGACCCATTTTCTGTGATCAATGCAATGGAAGCATTTGTGATAGTTCCTGAATGGCTCAAGACCACTCTTCCTTCATATTTTTTTCCTTGGATGACAGCCAAACTGTCTTGTGAAAGCAAAATTCCTTCAGCATTCAAGACAAACTTCGGTAAATCCAATTCGGCAAATGAATGACTGGCATCTTTCTGGATGCTCAAGGTATCCACATTGACTTTCCAAGGTGATTTTTGAGTCCCCGGCTGGTAGTAAAATTTACGGTCGTGAAGCATTTCGGCCCAAATACCCCCATAAATTCCTTTGCCCATGTGCTCAATAAACTGCCCATAGATATAGGGCGACATGGGTTCCATTTTTTCAGAAAGGTCTATACTTACTTTGGGGTGTAGCTCTTTAGAATCCAACTCTTCGAGTTGAAAATTGTCGAAATAGACTTTTCCTTTGGCCAACCCGCGTTTTCCCAAGAGGCCTTCCAGCATAAAACTGTCATCGCCACCAGAGTTGAATACCATTTCCACCAAAGTCCAGTCATTGTCACCCACAAAAACGGTATCCTGTGCAATTTCCATTCGCTCTAAACCAATTCCCGCACCAGCACCCTCGCGGTTGCCTTCAACACCTTCTGTTTTTACATATCCTGAAACTTTATAGGTGGTGTATGGTTTTATATTGATTTTCTTGTACCAACGACTTACGGAAAGCGTGTCGGCATTTAAAACCAAAACTTCTGTGTTGTGATTTTCAGAAGGAATGGAAGAATAATTTTCTTGATTGCTCCAATATTCCTTTTCCCAGCCATTGTCCAACACGGAAGCCCCCTTTTCTGTTGATAATCTAAGTATCTTTTCGCTGTCTGTACAGCTGGACACTAAGAAAATCAACAAAATAAAAATGGGGGCAAATGACCGCATTGGCTTGGGTTAGGTTGGTTAATTAAAGGCTGTGGAAAACTTCCACTTTGTTTTATAATTCTTGCTCAGTGGGAGGTCTTGGAGCAATGCTCGCAATAACTCCACTGGTATTCTTCCTTCATGCATTACTCTGTCATGAAACTGCTTTTCTGTCCATCCTTTCTCCAACATTTCCTTTCTTAATGCATAGAACTGCAATCCACCTATCATATACGCCAATTGATACAACGGGGGAGTTCTTCCTGTAAATGAACGTCTTACCTCTGCAGCAGCGTTTGCATATTCATGTCCTACATCGTTGACCAAAAAGTCGATACATTCCTGTGGGGTCATTTCACCCAAATGGAACTTGAGCGAAAAGATGATACGGGCACATCGGTGGATTCTCCAGAACAGCATTCCCATTTTTTGTTCGGGCGTCACAGGAAAGTCTTTGTTCCACAAAATAATCTCCCAATACAGCGCCCATCCTTCACCCCAAAATGGTGTGGAGAAGGCACTTCGGTAATTTTTATGACGGCTGGTCATAAAGAATTGCAGGTTATGACCTGGCAACAATTCATGCTGAACGGTTGGGAATGAAAAATTAGGATTGTTTCCACGCATGCTCATCAATTTGTCATCATGGTCCATACCATCTGTGGGGTATGAAATACTAATATTTCTTCCTCCGGTAAAGAAAGGATTGACTTTTTGGCGCTCTGGCGTCATCATCACCATTCCCCAAGTCTCTTTGGCCAAATCTGGCAACGTAATAAGGTCCCTGTCTTCGATAAATTTTATGGAATGATCGTAAAGGTCCAAAATGGCCTGTGGTTGTTCTCCAACAGGAACATAAGTGTTCTTGGTATGCTCCAAGGCTTTTCTCCAATCGTCACCATACCCCATTTCACGGGATGCCTTAATCATTTCGTTCTTGCACCATGCAAATTGCTCTTCTGCCGTTTTGATCAAATCGGCAGGCGAATATGGAATAAATTCCATGGCCAAAAGTTGATTCAGGGTAGCTTCACCAACAGGTTTCCCAATGATTCCACTTCCATCATCCTTAACACTGGTCTGGGAGTAGTTATTTTTTAAAAACTCAGCATATTCGGTAAGTTTCCCATTCAATTGTTCAAATGGTCTTTCAGCCCACCAGGTAAAATCGGAATCATAGCTATAGTAAAATTTATAGGCTTCTTCCAACCCTTTCTGGAATGATGTGATGATTCCAGATGCTTTGTCAGCAACTCTCCAATCTGCAAGGGGTTTGGATTTTCTGGATTCCATTTCCTTGCCAATAGCGATGGCCGCATTATTCAAGTTTTGTGCAACTAGTTTTGCATCTGGCTTCTTACCTCTTCGTCGCTCTTTGATGAAAGGAAAAAGGTCTTTTGCAAAACTGGCCACATCGGCCACTTCTTTATAAGCTGTATAGTTTTGATCTAAAAAATACTTCCCTTCTGCAACAGTATTTTTCAGAAGGACATAGTCCACTTTTTCTTGCTGTGAGAGTGCATTGAAATCCAAGGCTCCGATTTTCTTTTCCCAATTGTTATAGAAATCGGTATAACGTTGGTAATATTCCTCCGATTCGTCAATGATATAGGTGCGATCCAATGCTTGGGTATCCGCCCTAAACTCATCCACCAAGTCGGCCAGGTTACTGGTTTGTGCTGTTGCCAACGTGGTTATCAAGAAAACCAACATTAGCCCTGTTTTTCTAATTGTCATACACTCTAGTTTTACATGGTTTGGTTATTCCAAGGTAACATCCAAATACACGGAATGGCGTCCATAGGTTTCATAGAAAGGCTTGAACTCAACCCCATCTATGGTGAACTCCAAGGTTTTTGGATCTCCCTGAATATTTTTTCCGATGTTCTCCGCATCGAATGTTACTTTTCGCCAATCATCTCTTGGTTCTGGCTCTTGAGCCACCAACAATACAGGTCCATAGAAAAGGCTGGCAATATTTTGCTGATCCATTACGGGATCTAAATGAAATTCAAATGGCATTTGCAACTCCACGGTGTCACCATCTTTCCATTTACGTGACAAGGTTAGATAGGTGCCTGGGGTAGCATTAACTTTTTCAGCTTTACCATTGATTTTCACAAAGAAGCCTTTGGTTGCCCACTGGGGTACACGTACATTCAAATCAAATTTTCCTTTGCCTTTGATGGTCAATTGGGTGTTATCTTCTTTTGGAAAGGCTGTTTTTTGCTCAATAGTGATGTTCTTCTCCGTCCAGTTCAAAGTGGAAGGAATGTACAAGTTCACATACAAAGCGTTCTCATCCTGACTTTTGAAATAGATAGAGTTCTGAAGCTTGGTGCTACTTTCCAAAGCGGTTCCGTTACAACACGTAAATCCGGTCATGTTGGAATTTCCAAAACGCTTCACAGAACCTGGTCGCAATGGAACGTGGTAGGTATTGGCCGGACTATCCTCTGCCACGGAAGCAAGAATGTGGTTATATAATCCACGCTCGTAGTAATCCATCAACTCGGTTCGCTGATCGAACATGAACAAGTTTCTTGTCAATTTCAACATGTTGTATGTAGCGCAGGTCTCATTCTGGCCGCCCGCAGAAAATCCGTTTTCGTATAGCGTTGCAGGTTGACCAATAAAACATTCAGCGTTTGTGGGGTTACGGGCTCCCGCAACTCCCCCGATGCTATACATGTAGTCATTTTTGGCTTTGTACCAAAAGTTATCGGCCACGTGATAATATTCAGGTGCGTTGGAATCACGATAGATTTCCAAAGCGCCCATAATTTGTGGGATGTGCTGATTGGCATGAAGACCGCGGAAGGTATCCACATTTTTTGCCAATCCGTGGGAATGCTCTGCATCACCAAAGAACATTTTGATGTTATCGAACAATTGTGCAACTTCCAAGAATTGACGGTCGTTGGTCATTCTGTACAAACGTGCCATGGCCTCGTTCATACCACCAAACTCACCAGCGATGTACGTGTTCCACATGCTGATCAAGGTATCGGTAGGTACTTGACTCAAACGGGCATGTACCCAAGTTCCCATTCCCTTGGCGATATCCAAAGCTTTCTCATTACCGCTTACATCATAAATATCCATCAACCCGGCCAAAATCTTGTGCAAGGTGTAGTAAGGTGCCCAAACTTGGGTAGGTTGACCTCCGTAGGAAGCTCCATTTTCCAACATGATGAATTGATCGGGAGGATAGGCACTGATAAAGCCTTCACCCCAGTTCCAGTAATCTGTACGGATACCCTCTTCACTCAAGTTTGAATCATACCCATCTTTACCTGGTCCGGGAGGAACAGCAGTTGGGTCAGATACATGAGGTCCGCCAGCAACTTTTGGCTTTCCTGCCATTTGGGATAGCTCGTACAACACATCCACCATGTAATTCATCTTATCTGCAAAATTCGACTGCAAAGCTCTGTCGTAGTCGGTACTTGCATAGGCTTGTGCGATAGCCGTCAAATAATGTCCTGTGGCATGACCGCGCAATTTGGTTTCTTGGCTATCCCAGCCACGTAATGGTTCTGCACCTTCAGGTTGTTCTTGCCCAAAAGCATTTCGGAACATGTACAAAAACGCATCAGGATTGGTCTCTGCCAATGTATTGATGAACTTATCCCGGTTTTCAATAAATTTTGTTTGATGCCCTTGAACATCTGAGTTCAAGGATACTTGATTCAACTCAAAACCTTCCAAGGTACGACTTGGGGTTGCGGCTGTTGAAGCTGCTTTAACGGTCACCGTTGCTTTTGGCTTTATGTCCGACCCAGAAATACTACCAGTAACGGTGTATGTACCAGGTTGAAGCACTTGGGAGTTATCGGTTGGTGCTGGCCAAAGTACACGTACTTCTTTAGGGCCTTTTACTCCGTTGCCATAAGTCCCTTGAACGAAACGAGGCAATCTTGGCAAGAAACCAACCACGGTTTCCACCTGAACATCAGAAACTCCGGTAAGGTATTCGGCATAAAGTTGAGGGGTCTCTGGAGCAAATTCTGGAAGGTTGACCTCTTCCCTTTCTCTTCCACCACCACTTGCATTCCGGAACGAACCGCGAAGAATTCGGGTCACCTGCCCTTCACTCAATGGAATTCTATAAATTCTAAAATCATGCAATTTTGCCGTTAGGTAAGGATCATTGGCAGCCAATGATTTTCCAATATAAAGTTTGTTCTTATCCCCGTCTGTAAAGTCAAAGACTTGTTCTAAAATAAGTTCTACATCTTTGGCTTCACCAGCCTGTCTTCCATTCACATAGGTATTCACGGTTTTGGAAGGAATGTTGATCACAACGGCCAAATGGTTCCATCTACCAGTTTCCAAGCCCGTGTAACTAGTGGTATACGCATCCCCTTTACCGGAAGAAAGCTCAACTTGAACTCCTTTTTTGTCTTGGGTACCGGTTGGGGCAATTGAAAAGTGGGAATTGGCACTTGTTCCAAAATCAAAAAGGCGTGCGCCAGGTTGATTCGATTCGATGTGAACCCAACCAGTTATACTGATGGATTCCTCATTGGTAACTGCTTCACCGGGAATTGTAATGAAGGACTTACTGTCCTTTGCAAGGGAAATGACCTTGCCAAAAAATTCATCGTCTACAAATTTGGCCTCTGCACCTTCAACGGTAGCGTGTAAATTATTTCGGGACCAATCTTTGGTATCACCCTCAAAAGTATATCTGGCAATCATTCCTGTTTCACCGATACCATCCAATATCTGATCACCTTCCTGTGCCATCACGCTGGTCGTGCTCAAAGCACAAAACGCCAACACCACACCAACGAACAACTTCTTTAATCTCATAATCATTTCCTTTTCTAGAATGTTTAATAACTGATACTTCCTTAATCTTTATGTTTGTTTTTCTATTCGTAGACTTCTTCCCAAGAAGGTGGTTCAACACCCATCAAGTGCTTTACAAAAAAGTCTTTACGCTTACGTTCTCCAAAATCGCCACCGGATGAATGCCCCATTCCTGGGATGGTCACCAACTCAAAATTCTTATTGGCTTTGATCAGGGCATTGGCAAATTGCATGGTTGTGGATGGATCCACATTGTCATCAACCTCCCCTAAGATAAGCATTAAATCACCACCCATTTGGGCCGCATTTTCAATATTGGATGATGCTGCGTAGTGAGGACCAACAGGATACCCCATAAACTGCTCATTCCACCAAATTTTATCCATTCTGTTGTCATGGCACCCGCATGAAGAAACCGCCACATCATAAAAATCCGAATTGAAGACCAATGCGGCAGCTGAGTTTTGCCCTCCGGCCGATGTTCCAAAGATGCCCACTTTGTCCGCATTCATGTATGGATATTTCTTGGCCGCAGCCTTGATCCACAATTTCCGATCCGGGAAACCGGCATCTTTTAGGTTTTGCCAACAAACATCATGGAATGCTTTGGATCTATTGGACGTTCCCATACCATCAATCTGAACCACAATAAAGCCCAACTCTGCAATGGAAGACATGGACCAATTATACGGTCTAAAATCCTTTGGAACGAAAGAACTGTGCGGTCCTGCATAAATATATTCAATGATGGGGTAGGTTTTGTTGGGGTCAAAAGAAGTGGGACGCATGATGATGCCCCAAATATCCGTAACACCATCACGACCTTTTGCAGTAAAGACTTCAGGGGCAATCCAACCCTCTTTTAAAAGTTCGGAGTGGTCCGCTTTCTGCAAGTCCATAATTTTTTTGCTACCCTTGGCCGATTTCAACACGGTGACCGGAGGCGTATCCACTTTGGAATATTGGTCAATGTAGTAATTGTAATCATCAGAAAAGGTTACGCTGTGGTTTCCATCTTCCTTGGTAAAACGGGTAAAGTTCTTTCCATCAAAATCCACCTTGCAATAGTGCAAGAAATAAGGATCTTGATCCTTGTCCATTCCGCTGGCCGTAAAATAGACCTCACCGTTATCCTCATCCACATGAATGACTTCGCGCACCACCCAATCGCCTTTGGTCAATTGTTTCTTTACCTGACCATTGGCATCATACAAGTAGATGTGATTCCAACCATCACGCTCAGAGGTCCAAATCATTTCTTTACCATCGGCAACATCGTAACGATATTTTTTACTGCTGTAGTCGATAAAGGTTTCACTGGTTTCATTTACCAAAACCTTCACTTTTCCAGTTGAAGCGTTCACTTCTATAACCTTGTAGGCTTGATGTCCCCTTTGGTTGTATTCAAATGTAAAGGCGCGACTATCTTCTCTCCAATCGATGCGGTTTAGTCCGAATTGATGGCTAAACTCATCTGTGGGCACCTCAAGGTGCTTTTTGGAATCTACCAAGAACAATTGAGGACTTTTGAAGGGCATTTCATCCCCCGGTTTTAGATAATCCCTTGACTGCAATTTGGGCTGAAATTGATCTTCGGGACTGGACTCCACAAAATAAATCTTGCGGTCATCCCCCGGACGTACTTTGTACGCCATAATCTTTTTGCCATCTGGCGACCACTTGATGTAGGTGGAATAGTAAAAACCGGGAGCACCATCGTAGCTCAATCGGGTTTCCTTTTCAGTGGCGTTATCTTTTATATAAAGGTTATCGTTCTTAATGAAAGCTGTCATGGTAGAATCGGGGGAAACTACAGGAGGATTTGTTTTTTCATCAAATCTACTTCCCCAATATCTTCTGTTGAAATCTCTTTTACCTCCCTGTGGGTCAATGACTTTTAAGGTATTGGAGCTTGGTTGGTAAGACACTTTGGCATCACCGTAGACAAAGGTGATTTCAGAAAGGTCATCATTGAACTCCAATCTACTGATATCGATGTCTTTTGGGTCAATATCCTTCTCGAATTCCTTGGACAATGTGGCCGCCAGAGCTTCATGGTCAAAACATTCATTTTGGGTCTTTTTTTCAGGATCAACCAGTAGGTATTTTTTTCCATCGGCTGAATTGTTCACATACCATACTAAATTGGTATCCAACCATTGAAAAGAGGAGGGCGAATTGAATACTTTATTCCTAAAAAGCGAGTCTACAATGATTGCTTTTTTGTATTCCTTTAATGTTCCTTGAGCGAGTGTGGTTCCACAGGTAATAAGTATAAAAAATACACTTATTTTTTTGACAAAAGATTCCATAGTTTAAATTATCCCTAAAACTAGAGATAATCTCTGTTCGGTTCTCAGCCATTATTAACTGATACTTATACTATATTGCTCTTAACAGTGGATTTACACCAAAAAAGAGTGAGTAAATTAGGAATTGGCCCAAAAGTTGGGGCAATCTCTAACCTACTCACTACACTAAATATTTTAAAACTAAGTTTATCTGAACCGTTCTGGAGAAAGCGGCTTCAAATCTATGGACGGAGTACTTTCGGTGATGCTCTGCGTCACCAATTTTCCGGTAATGGGCCCAAGGCTCCATCCCATCATAGCGTGACCAGCAGCAACAGTCAAATTATCATATTTAGATGTCTTGCCAATGTACGGAAGTCCATCTGGGGACACGGGTCTCAACCCAGATGTGGCCTTATCTTTTTCCTCTTGATTTATTTCAAAATCCGCATAGTAGCTTTTTACGGCACCTGCTAGGGCCTCTACGCGTTCTTTACGAACAATGTCGTTGTTTCCAGAAAATTCCATGGTTCCGGCAAACCGCGTAAACCCTTCCATGGGTGTTACAGCTACTTTGGCATCCACCAAAATGGCTGGCATGGTTATTCCTGTATTTCTTCGGACATCCATGCTATATCCCTTTCCACCCTGCACTGGAATGTACAGATTGAGGGATTTTGCCAATTCATAGGTCCATGTGCCACCTGCCAAAACAACCTCGTCAGCCCCAAAGACAGCATCTTTGGTTTTAACACCGGTAATCTTTTTACCATTGACCACAAATTCCTCCACGGTTTGATTGAATTCAAAAACGACACCTTGGGATTTCAACCAAGTTTTCATTTGTTCCATAAAGTAATTGGGGGTCATGTGGGCATCGCAGGTATAATGCACCGCACCGATAACATCATCAGAAAATGCCGGTTGCATTTTGTGGACCTCTTCTTTGGATAACGGAATGGCTTCCAACCCTTCCTTTGCGGCCATTTCAGCCACTTCCAGTTCTTCCTCTTCACTTTTTGCGGTCCGGTAAGCCATCAACAATCCCTTTTTCTCAAATTGAAACGGAAAATCGACTGCCGAAATCATTTCCTCATACAAATCCCTACTCTTCAGATTGAGTTCCTTAATTACGGGAATTGCTTTTTTTACTTTTGATGCACTGACTGATTTTTTGAACAATAACGTCCATTTAAAAAAATCAACATCCCATCTGGGTTTAATGTAAAATGGACTGGAACTGTTCATCATCCATTTGATACCTTGGGTAATGATACCTGGCGCCGCCAGTGGGATAAAATGGCTCGGAGTTATGTATCCCGCATTTATGAACGAAGCGCCGGTAGACACATCAGATTTGTCCAAAATGGTCACTTGATATCCTTCTTGCACCAAATAATAGGCACTGCAGAGTCCGGAAATACCTCCGCCAACTACTACTACTCTCTTCATCTAAAACAACTGATTTTTACAACACTTGAAACCCGTGGGCGTATGGGTCATCGTCGTCAATAATAATATTATTGTATCCCGTAACCTGTGCCCAACCCTGTATACTTGGAATAATGGCCTTTTTCCCCGCCAAGGTGGTTTCCTCTACCACTCTACCGATAAATTTGCTTCCGATAAAGCTCTCATGGATGAAATCTTCACCAATTTTCAGCTTGCCTTTGGCATTCAATTGAGCCAAACGTGCCGATGTACCTGTTCCACATGGTGAACGGTCAATGGCTTTATCACCATAAAAAACGGCATTTCTTCCAGACGATGTTGGATCTAATGGATCACCTGTCCACTGCATATGGCTTACATCCCTAATGGTTGGGTCGTCTGGGTGAATGAACATATCGGGATATTTTTCATTGATGCGTTCCCTCACCACTTTGGAATACTGAATGATTTGGGCAGCGGTAAAATTATGGACACCACTGAAGTTTTTCTGTGGATCTACAATGGCGTAATAATTCCCTCCGTAGGAGACATCGAACGTAAGTTCTCCTAACTCTGGACATTCCACGGTCAAATTTTCTGCTGCCAGGTACGATTTAACATTGACCAACCGTACCCAATCCACCTTCTTGCCAGATTGCTGATACTCTATTTCTACTAATCCTGCTGGGGCTTCCATTCTAATTTTCCCCGGTGTCTTGGGTACGATCAACCCTTCTTCTATGGCAATGGTAATTGTGCCGATGGTCCCATGCCCGCACATGGGCAAACAACCAGAGGTTTCAATGAATAGAATGGAAAAATCGTTTTCGGGTTGGTGGGGTGGAAATAAAATACTTCCGCTCATCATATCATGACCCCGAGGCTCAAACATCAACCCCTTACGAATCCAGTCATATTCCTTGAGAAAATGTTGTCTTTTCTCACTCATGTTCTTGCCCAAAAGGTTGGGACCACCTCCTGCCACAACACGAACGGGATTACCGCAGGTGTGGGCATCAACACAAAAAAATGTTTTTCTTGCCACGCGTTGTTTGTTAAAACAGTATTATGATTTTACACGCAAAGTAAGCTAAAATGCCTATCCTTTTAAAGAAACTGGCAATAGTTCATTGGGAAACGATTGATAGCTTACGGGACGCACCCATCTTTTGATGGCATGGGTACCCACTGCGGTAAACCTTGAATCTGAAGATGCCGGATATGGACCTCCGTGATGCATGGAAGGACAAACTTCAACTCCGGTTGGAACTCCGTTGTACAAAATTCGACCTACTCTATGCTGTAAGGTTTCCACGATTTCCTGCAAATCTGAACTATCATTCTTTTCCGCAATCAAAGTTCCGGTAAGCTGACCTTCCAAACCTTCAATCACTGCAAGCAATTCATCCTCATCTTGGCATTGTACCACCAAAGAAAAAGGCCCGAACACCTCGTGATGTAGTTTTGGGTTAGCCAAAAACTCGGTTCCCGAAACTGTTGCTATGACCGATGCAGCACAATTATCCTTCAAATCACCTTCTACCTTTGCCACAACTTCCACTCCAGGTTGTGCTAGAATCCCGGCCCCATTTTTATCGAACCCACTTTTAATATTGGGATGCAACATGCATTGAGGCTCAATAGCAACCACCTGTTTGCCCAACTCCTCAACAAACGCTTTGGTATTTTCATCCTTGATGGTCAACAACAAACCGGGGTTTGTACAAAATTGACCGGTTCCCAAGGTGATTGAACCTGCGTAGGTCTTAGCTATCTCATTAGACCTTTCGGCAATTGCGCTTGGCGTTATGACCACGGGATTGATACTTCCCATCTCTGCAAAAACAGGGATTGGTTCTTCCCGTTTTGCGGCCAAATCGAACAAAGCTCTACCTCCATTGATGCTTCCTGTGAAACCTACGGCTTTTGTTTTAGGGTGATCCACAAGAGCCACACCTACATCGATTCCACCATTGACACAAGAAAACACCCCATTTGGCATACCTGTTTTCTCAGCGGCTTTAATAACGGCCGAGGCTACAAGTTCTGAGGTTCCGGCATGCATGGGGTGCGCTTTAACTATCACCGGACATCCAGCCGCTAGTGCACTCGCCGTGTCACCACCTGCAGTGGAGAATGCCAACGGAAAGTTACTGGCTCCAAATACCGCCACAGGACCAAGGGGAATCAAGGTTTTTCTTAAATCTTCCTTTGGAAGTGGCTTTCGGTCTGGTTCTGCCTTGTCAAACGTATTTTCCCTCCAATCTTCATTGCTTACCAAATCGGCGAATGAGCGCAGTTGAAAAACGGTTCTGCCCCTTTCACCCACGGCCCTACCTTCTGGGAGACCCGATTCCATGGTATAGGTATCCACCAACTCTTGGTCCAAGGCCAAGATTTCATCGGCAATGGCATTTAAGAATGCTGCCCGTTGCGCACCTGAAACTTTTCGGTACTCACGAAATGCACTCCACGCCAATTCAACTGCCTCTTTCACCTCTTCGGTTGTGGCTTCTACGAATGTTGTTGGATTTTCAATATTTAAATGGGGGTTAATGGTTTTGAACCCTTTACCCCCATTTTCACTAAGTTTATTTCCTATATAGTTTTTCCCAGTAATCATTTAGGCTACGCTGCTGAGATTTTTATATTCAGGTAGTGCAGGTCTGCACTCCATTGCTTTATTAATTACATCCAATACACGGGTTCTTTCAGCACCTTGCAAAGGCAATCTTGGAGCTCGAACGTTTTCTGTTCCGATTCCAGTGGCAACCTCTGCCAATTTGATGTTCTGAACCAATTGAGGGCTGATGTCCAATTCCAACAATGGCATGAACCATTTGTAGATTTCAAGAGCCTCAGTGATTTTTCCTGCTTTTACCAATTCGTAGATGGCAACGGTTTCAGCTGGGAAAGCACAAACCAAACCGGCAACCCATCCATCGGCACCGATGACCAAACTTTCCAAACCAAGAGTATCTACTCCGGTAAATACTTTTAAACGGTCTCCGAAACGGCTTTTTACACGAAGGATATTGGTAATATCTCTTGTTGATTCTTTTACAGCCTGAATGTTCTCACATTCCATCAAATCTTCCAACATATCCAAGGTCACTTCAATCTTGTAGTCGACTGGGTTGTTGTAGATCATAATTGGCAAAGAAGTACTGTTGGCAATACTTTTAAAGTAAGTAACAGTTTCAAAATCTGTTGCCTTATACCTCATTGGAGGAAGAATCATCAAGCCTTGGGCACCTACCTTTTCGGCATGTTGCGCCACAGCAATGGCCTCCTTGGTACTTTGTTCGGCAATATTGATGATAACGGGTATTTTTCCTTCCACCAATGACAAAGAGGTCTTGATAAGGATCTCCTTTTCCTCTTTTTCAAGTGTACTGGCCTCACCCAACGTTCCTCCTAAAATGATTCCATGAACCCCAGCATCAATTTGTGCTTTAATATTCTTCTCAAACATCGCAAGGTCCAATTTATCCTCGCTGGTAAACTTTGTGGTTACAGCTGGCATTACGCCTTCCCAATTTATCATAATACTTAATATTTTGATACAAAAATAAATTACACACCTTCAATAATTTGTTTGATTATTAGCCTCTTGTAATACTATGTTGACCCATAAATTGATTTGACGTATATTTATTAATAATTATTGCATAAAACCTTGAGAGTTCTCCCCTTTAAAATCCCAAAACCCAAGGATGAGGCGCTGGTTTACCAAGTAGACCGGGAGAAGATTTTTTATGGCCAACTACACCAACACGGGGAAATACAAATCAGTTACATTGAAAAAGGCTCTGGCTCTTTAATTGTAGGTGATTCCATCAACGATTACAAAGAGGGTGATATTTTGGTGATCGGAGGTTACATTCCCCACGTTTTTCGGAGTGATGCAAATGCCTCTGATGAGTCTGTCATGTATACCCTGTTCTTTGACTATGGCTCCTTTGGAAAAGACTTTTTTAAATTGGCCGACCTTGCGCCGACCCATGATTTTTTCACCTTGGCCGAACATGGCATGAAAGTCCTTTCCAACAAGGATGAGATTATCGCACTCTTTAATAAGTTGTCACAGCAAAACAAGGTGGAGCAGATCGCTTCACTTTTATTGGTAATCAATGAAATAGCCAAATCCGAAACACAGCCACTTTCCTCTTTTGTTTATCGGAAAATCTATTCGGATGATGAAGGTAAACGCATGAGCAATGTTTTCAAGTTCGCCATGGAACACTATCACGAGCAGATCACACTAGATCAAATTTCAGAAAAGGCCAATATGAGCAAGAATGCCTTTTGCCGCTATTTTAAAAAACGGACCAACAAGACCTTTTTTCAGTTTTTGATCGAGATCCGTATTGAAAATGCTTGTAAACTCATCGTAAACCAACCTGATCTTTCTATATCCCTGATTTGTGAGCAATGTGGTTTTACCAACATTCCCAATTTTAATAGAAAATTCAAGGAATTGAAGGGTTGTACCCCATCCAAGTACCGTTCCCAGTTCTAATTCGTCCTGAATAAAGAATTACGAATCTGAAGTTCCTCTTTTGTCGCTCCTGACTTCTCCGAAATCTGATACGAACGTTTTACCAATTCCGAATCCGTATCCTGCTCTTCCAAAGGACTCAGGTCTATTTGTAAACCGGCATAATCCAGATATTTTTGATAATCTATGGGCTCCACGGTATCCACATAGGTTCTAATTTCATTGAGCGGTTTGCCTGCCATCTCTTCACAAATGGACCAGAACTCCTCTTTTTTGAATCCCCTGCCCTGCTTTAGGTAATACTCATTGTACAAATAGCGCATGACATCGTCCAGTGATTTCTGGTTATTGCTACTGTGGCGAATCTCCAAATCCAACAGCAACCCAATTATTGGTCCTTTGTTGTAGTATGAAATGGTAGTTTCATTTGTATTCTCATCCCTACTCAAAAAATTCAACCAAATATCAAAACTGGACCGGGAAAGCGACATGTGATTTTTCCCCTCAATGTTTTCATACCTTCGGATGGAGCTGCTTAAATAATTCAAAGCAGGCTCGGAAGCCAATAAGCCAGCTCTCATCATAATGAGATATTCGTAGTATACCGTGACACCCTCCGAGACCCAAAGCATATCGGTATAATTTTCCTTGCTGTAATCAAAAGGACCCAATTCAATAGGTCTAATGGCCTTTACATTATAAAGGTGGAAATATTCATGGGTGATGAAATTCAGAAAATCAACATAGTGGTCCTCCGACCTAAAATTGAACGAACCGCTGGTAAAAACCGCTTGAGAGTTCCAATGCTCCAATCCGCCACCTCCGGCTTCCATCATAATAAAACTGTAATTGTCATAGGGAATGTGTTGCATCAACTCTGTGGTGGCATTCATTATTTTCTTTAAATCCCCCACAAATTTTTCCTCATTCAACCCTTCAGGGGTAACCACTCCCAAATGATAGAATTTACCATCGTTTTCAAATTCAACCGTCTTTTGGTTTCCTATATAAACCGGGCTATCATATAGAATGTCAAAATCTTCGGCGTAAAACGTGTTTTCTGCGGTTGATTTTAAACCCGTAGAGATTTTGCTCCAATCCTTGTAGGGTAAAAACTGTACGCTCACAGGCTGATTGATTTTATCCTGAACATGCATGAACATATTGTTGGGCATGATAAAGGCTTTGCTGGAATCGATTTTGGATTCTGCCACGGATTTCCGATTGGCGAATACGCGATAGGTAATGGTAACCGCCTCATTGGCTCCGTTTTCCACCTCCCAGACATTCTTGGATTTTTTGCGCCAACCCACGGTTGCCCCTTTGGAATTCTTCACACTAAAATCAATAATGTGTTTTGGAGAGTCCAAGATTTGGTAATATCCTGGGGACCAAACCGGAAGCACAAAACTGGTTTGACCTTCAGATATACCGCTACAATCCAATTGCACCTCTGCATAGTGCTTTCCAGGTTCCACAAAACTAACCTGATAGTTCATGGTTGTTTGGCCCAAAGCAAAAGAACAGGTCAATAGCAAAAGCATATTGACCAAAATCCAAAAATTACATCGCTGTTTCATGCAGTTTCAGTTTTAAACCTTGTTATAATTTTGTAGCTATGGCCACCCAGCCTCCTGATTTATTCAGCTTGATGTCCATTTTTGTGGAGGCATTGACAGAGGCTTCCTCCAAAACATAATCCCTTGCATTTTTATCTGAATTGATGCCGTCCCTGAATATTTGGACGTTATAACTCCCTTCTCCCAAAAACGAGAAATCCAAAGTGAATTCCTTAGGTGTGGCATCGTTCATCCCAGCCACAAACCAAGAGTCACCATTTTTGCGTGCTAGCAGAATGTAATCGGATACTTTGGCATCCAATACCACCGTTTCATCCCAAGTGGTTGGAATCTTGGCGATAAACGAAGTGGTTTCATTTTCCCGATAATAGTTGCTTGGCGTGTCGCTCAACATTTGGAGCGGCGCTTCATACACTACATAAAGGGCTACTTGGTGGGCCCGGGTTCCCATCGCCATAGGTCTATCAAAACGAGCCATGAAATTTTCCTTGTGGACATTATCCAAACCTCCAGGGGTGAAATCCAAAATACCCGCTGTCATTCGCGTAAACGGAATGGTAAGCTCATGCTCCGAGGTGATTAAATCTTCCCATTTGTCATTTTCCAATCCTTTTACGCCTTCATAGTTGATTACGTTTGGATATGCTTTCCGAAGCCCAGACGGTTTGAACGCTCCATGAAAATCCACTAGCATTTTGCGTTTTGCGGTTTCTTGGGCCAGTCTTTCATAAAAATTGACCACATATTGATCGGCCCTTTGAATGAAATCTACTTTCACTCCTTTTACGCCCCAGGATTGGAACTGATTCAAAATGCCGTCCATATCTTCATCCAAGGGTCGCCACAAGCTCCAAAGAATGACGCCTACCCCCTTTTCGTTGCCATACCGCACTAACTCAGCAACATCAATATTGGGGTTGGGCTCCCTTACATTGGTGGTGGTCTTTGACCATCCTTCATCCAAAATAATGTACTCCAGGCCATAATGGGCTGCAAAATCGATATAGTATTTATAGGTTTGGGTGTTAATTCCCGATTCAAAATCCACTCCATCAATATTATTGGCATTCCACCAATCCCAAGCCACTTTCCCGGGTTTGATCCATGAAGCATCTTCAAGCTTTAAAGGATCAGCAAGTTGGTACACCAAGTTGTTCGATACAATATCCTTATCGGTTTTAGATATCATGAAAACCCGCCATGGAAATGCCCGATTACCACTGGTTTTGGCAATATAGTTGGCTTCTTCACCAATAATCTCATCCCTATCCCGTCTACCTTCCTTGGTCTTTAAGACCACTTTTGGGAATATGCTAGAAAAACCTGCTGCACCTTTTTGCAGGAACATTTGAGGGTAATCATAAATGTTGGATTCGGTAAAACTGATGCTAGGTTGGTCCTCTTGGGTGAAAAGCATGGGCAAATTGGCCATGGTCCCTGACTTTATATCAGAAACAGGAAGGACTTCAAAATAATTTTCAAAATGGGAAATCAGACGCTTCTCTTCTGGCAAGTAGCAAGTAGTCTCTGGCTGAATGCTAAAATCCAATTTTTCAAATTCGACTTCTACTGGTTTTGAACCCAATTTTGTTCGATATCGGAACGCCAATCCATTATTGTAGCATCGTACCTCAAAGTCGAATTTGGTATAGTGAAGCACCAATAGACCATACTCATCTTTTATCTCCTTACTTTTTGTTGGAACGAGTGCCTCCATTACCGAGTTTACCTTGGTAACTTCCGCCTTTTTGAACCTTGATGCGCCAAACAAACTTCCTTTCCCAGCGATATCCATATCACTGGCAATATCATCAATCAGTAACTGGCCCTCATAGCTTATGCTGATGTTGAACTGCTCCGCTGGAGTCACCACCGCGGATAGCTTTCCGTCCGGCGATGTAATTTGGTGTTGACCCATCATTAGGCATGGACCCATGAAAAACAACGCTAGGAAACACTTCCAAAAAAAAGACTTTGCCATAATTAAACTATTAATTTATTAATCCTGTGTCAAAAAAGATAGCGAATGGTATAGAAAAGTCGAAAGCGGATGGCTCCCCATCCGCTTTCTTCACTAACAACAAACTCAAACAATTATTTGAAAACACTTGAATAGAAATTCCAAATCTTAATTGTATCCAGGGTTCTGGGTAAGATTTGTATTCGTATTCAATTCTTCTAAACCGATAGGGAAAAGTGTTGTGTAATCTCCCTTAGGTGTATGATTGTACCAGTTTTTGGTCTGGTAAACTCCGAATCTAATCAAGTCGCTTCTTCTTCTAGCCTCAGCAGCAAACTCCCAACCCAATTCATCCAAGAAACGACCGTAAGGCACTACGGATTGGTCACCAGGCTGATCAATGGTTCCATCTTCAGCCAAAGTTCCGTATTGTACGGTAGTGTCACCTTCCAACTCAGCACCTGTTACGGCAGCGTCCGCTGGATCATCAAAAGAACGCATACGAACTTGGGTAACAATAGTGGCAGCTTGGTCAGCTCTGTTAGTTCTAAGCAGTGCCTCTGCTTTCATCATCAAAACATCGGTATATCTCAAGAATGGGAAATCCACACTAAGACCACCTGTTGCTCCTGGCTCAATTTCGTATTTACCACACTTAAATCCTTCGGTAAATTCACAGTAATAGATACTTGGCATTTCTTTTTCCAAAGTAAATACAACGCTACCATCTGAATAGTTCAACTGATCACCCATCAACCAAGTGTCACCCAAACGGTTGTCAGTAGGCTCATAGCTATCAATAAATTGTGGGTTACAGCTAGATCCTCCCCAAGGTTGTGCTTGCATACCAAAAACCAATCGGTGTTCTGGATTCATCATTTTCATATGGGCACTCCACTGACCTGCAAAGATCTGATCGTAAGGAATGGCAAATACCATCTCTGAATTTCCTTGGTTTTCAGTAGCGAAAATATCTGAATAGCTAGAGGAAAGTTCAAAAGCACCACTACCAATGATCTCATCACAAGCGGCAATAACATTTTCCCACTGGGCAGTACCTGAATACACTTCAGCATTCAAGTAAACTCTTGCCAAAACGTGATAGGCAGCCCATTTGGTCATACGACCGTAGGTAGACTGATCCACTGTCTCGGTTAGGCTAGGAATAACATCAGTCAATTCAGAAACGATGAAGTTGTATACTTCGGCACGGGTACTCTGAACAGGAAGTTCATCACCATAGCTAGAAATGATCGGCACATTTCCATGGGTATCCACCAACATGGAATAGTACAAGGCACGCAATGCTCTCATTTCTGCAATGATTGAACTTGCTTGTGCTTCACTAACGGGAAGCTCTCCCAATTCTACTTGAAGAATTACTCGGTTGGCACTGTTGATACCGTTAAAGCAAGTAATCCAAGTATTTCTAGGTTGCCATTGGGTCTCTGTCCATTCGTGGAAGTGCATTCTTTTGTAAGTTCCACCATCATCCCAACCATTAGGTCTTGTTGGGGTCACAAACATATCTGCAGGTTCTTCCTGAACGTCAAAGTATCCTTGCCATCCCATTACAAAACGCATGGGTGTATAGGCAGAGGCCATTACCGAAATAATATCTGACTCAGCTGGCACGAAGGATGATTCCGTTACTTCGGAAAAAACTTCCTCCTCTAGGTCGGTACAGCCTATTTGCAGTAGAAGCACACTGACCGACAGTATCAAAATTCTTTGTCTAAGTGTAGTCACTTTGTTTAGTATATTTTTCATAGTTTTTTATTTTAAAATGTAAAGTTGATACCCAATGTGAATGTCCTAATGGTAGGATATTTATCCCTATCATCATTACCTGGCGCCAATCCATTTCTGTTAACTTCTGGGTCGATACCTTTATATTTTGAAAAGGTTGCCAAGTTTAGACCTGACGCGTAAATACGGAACGTCTGAGCAAACTTAATAGCATCCTTAGGAAGTGTGTATCCCAAGGTAACGTTGTCAATTTTCAAGAAATCACCATCTTCCACGTAATGGCTAACGAAACGCTGTACATCTTGTAGTACGGCTTTACCGTATACCAAGTCATAAGCAGAATCCAAGGTGTTGTATCCGATAGTTGGGTTTTCATAGAACATACGTGAGAAGTTCAAGATTTGGTAATCCAATGCCCCTCTTAAGTTGAACATAAGGTCCCAGTTCTTGTAACGTACTGTGTTGTTCCAGCTGTAGTACGCCTTTGGAAGACCATTACCCAATACTTGACGATCATCGTTGGTAGCTTCAGTGGCAGGAACTCTGGAACCATCAGGTCTTTCAATGATCCAAATACCATCATCAGTAATATCAACACTCTTTAATCCGTAGAAGTTACCGATAGGCTGTCCTTCTTGCACTCTGTGTGTAGAAATCTGAATAGGCTCTCCGGTGTATCCTTGATCAAAGAAATCGTTGGTCAATTGGAACTCATCATTTGAAAGGGAAACAATCTCGTTGGTATTGGTTGAATACGTCAAGTTTGCAGTCCACTCAAAGTTTTCTGTTTGGAAAGGAATTATGTTAACCAAGAATTCCAAACCTGTGTTTTGGATCTGCGCAACGTTGGCTGCAATGCTACCATAAAAGTATGGAGGCGTAGGAACACTGTAGTTGAACAAGGCATCTTTGGTGGTTCTGTTATAGTAATCAACAGATCCATTGATACGACCTTCCAATACTCCAAAATCCAAACCTACGTTAAATTCCTCTTTCTTCTCCCAACGTAAATTTGGGTTGGCGTTACGTGTAGGCACCAATTGTCTTACCCATTGACCGTTGTTGAAAAAATAATCTCCGTAGGAGAGACCACTCAAGGATTGGTATCTAGCACCTGCATTGGTACCGGTTACCCCAAAACCTGTTCTTAATTTTAAGCTGGACAACCAATCCCAGTTTTCAGCAAATGACTCTTGGTCAATACGCCATCCTAAAGAGATACCAGGGAAGTTACCCCATTTGTAATCTTCACCAAAACGGGAAGAACCTTCACGACGCATACTGGCCATCAACAAATAACGGTCATCATAGTTATAGGTAACTCGAGAAAAGAATGCAATCAATTTATCGGCATTCTTGGAGCTTCCCATTCCAGCTTCACCCAACTGTAGTCCTTGTCCACTACCCAAGTTGTTATACGTGAATCCATCGGTTGGGAATCTACGGTTGGTAGCCCAGAACCCTTCATTCATGTTGTCCTCATAGTTGTAACCAACCAAACCTGTTACTTTATGTTTTCCGAAGGAATTGTCATAATCAACGGTAAACTGACCATAGTTACCCACGTAGTTGTCGGTACCTCTAGAAGCAAATCCATCTTGACCACTTTCTGTTGTGGAAACGTGGTTCTTGGTTTGATAGAAACCTCTAATATTGGTCTCTCCTTTTCTGGTGTACAAACCTTTTACGGTAAGGTGATCTCCAAAGTCATAGCTCATGGAAAAATCAATCCTACTTGCTCTGTAACGGTTTTCCCCAATGGTCTCCTCAATCATGGAAACTGGGTTATCATAGAAATAAACCGGTCTTTCAAACCAACTTCCGTCTTCATTATATACAGGTTCCGTTGGGTTGTGAATAATAGCTTGACGGTAAATCCCTGGGTTGAAACTAGTTCCATCACCCAAAGCGTTATACACCTGCTCACTCATGATAACACCCAAATTGGTTTTCAATTTGTTGTCGAACATGGCATGGTTAACACTGATCCTACCGGTATATCTTTCATTGTTGGATTTCAAGAAGATACCCTCAATATCCCTATAGTTAAGGGAAGCTGTCATATTTGAAGTAGAGTTACCGCCTCTAAAAATAACGTTGTGCACTTGGCTGAAGGCATCTCTGGTAATTTCATCCACCCAGTCCGTGTCAGCTCCGTAATCTTGTAGGTTGGCTCCCGTAAAGGTATACCCTTCTGCAAATTTTTCGCGAAGCTCTGAAGCATCCAAAAAGTCCATCCTATCAGCAATTGTTGCCAACGAAGCATAGCCATTGTATTCAATGGTAGACTTCATATCATTGGTTCCTTTTTTGGTGGTTATGATCACAACACCATTGGTACCTCGCGTACCATAGATTGCTGTAGCGGAACCATCTTTCAATACGTCGATGGATTCAATATCTTCAGGAGCCACTGTGTTTAAGCTACCAGGAACCCCATCTACCAATACCAAGGGAGCGGACCCACCTGATAAAGATGAAATACCCCTTAAGCTGATTTGGGTTCCAGCCGTTGGATCTCCAGAAGGCGCGGATACGGAAAGACCAGCCACTTTACCTTGAATAAGTTGGGCGGCATCCCTTACGTTACCTTGAACGAAATCTTCAGCTTTTACCGTAGCAACGGAGCTGGTTACATCGGCCCGCTTTTGCGTTCCATAACCAATCACCACCACTTCGGATAGTTGCTCCAAGTCTTCCTGAAGTACAACACTCATATTAGAGGATGCAGGAACTTCTTGGGTTGCAAAACCCAAATACGAAAAAATTAAAACCGCATTAGATCCCGATGTGGTGGTAATGGCAAAATTACCGTCGAAATCGGAAACAGTTCCGTTTGTAGTGTTTTTTTCCACAACAGAAGCACCTGCAACGGGAATGCCGTTAGCATCGGTAATTGTACCTGTTACCTGTTGTTGTGAAAATGCTGCTTGTGCAAATAATAGACATACAATGGGGAAGAAAAATTGTTTCTTGAACCCATTGCTTTCCAAAAATGCTTTTGATAAAAATTTAGCCAATTTCATAATACATTTTAGTTAGTTCAGTTTGATTCTACTCTTGGAAATTGCCACTCAAAATCTTGATACTTTCTTAACGATTAATAAGCGTTAATTTCACACTTGTAAAAGTAAAATTATGCTCTTGAACTACTCAGGGAATGTTAGCCCATTTTGATACTATATTGATTTATGCCGTTAAAATTTGGGGTTTTATAGGCCCGAAAGTCATCAAATGTTAAAATTGTGTGTGTTTTTCACATTTATCCGTAATCCAAGTATTCAAAAGTGGTGCCGGTTGTCAGAGCTCCTTCCTAACTTTAGAAATTGTTCATTTAAATTTCTGGCGTCGGCTTTCAAAAAAGAAAAAGGGCCACTCAAAATGAGCGACCCTTTATTGTAAGGCAACGTCTGAAAAAATGTATCTACATCCTTAACTATTACGAAATGTTATCACCTTACATATACCTTTATATATTATACTTCCATTTTTTACCAGATGGTTATAATTTCCTCTCGACGCATTTTGCCCCTTCTTCACATGTTGAACGCTTTTAAGAATTTCTTGAAATTTATTCAACATTGTTTACCATAAGCCATAAAAACCAGGTGCAATACAATTTTATTTTTCATAGCTGCCGTTTTTGATTTTTTATTGCGAATTCTGATCAATCCCAAACAAATTTCCACGAACCATCTTCTTGGCGTTTCCATACCGTATGGAACACACCTTTTGCCTCCGCAGGATTCCCTTCTTGGTCTTCATAACTGAACGTGTAGTAGCCGTAGGTATAGCCCAAATCGCCAGATTTGGCCACGTCCACAAATTCTGGCGACCAGGCCAATCCTTTTGAGTCTTGATCTTTCATATATTCGGCTATGCCCGTTTTCTTCTCAATAAGCTGATTGCCTCGCATCAATACGGCATCTTCTGCTGCAAAGGCCAAAAACGCCTTGTTCATCCCTTCTTCCTTGGCCATTTGGGCAAAGGCCGCTTCGGCATCCGCAATTTCTTTCTTCCAAGTTTCCATCATTTCATTTGACGGCTCTTTTTCTTGCTTGGCACATGCCGAAAGCAGGGTTACTAAGAATAGGGTGTAGATAATTTTTGACGTGTTCATGAGTAATTGGTATTAAATTGAAAGTTTTTTTAATCCAATTAAGGTACAAATCAACACCAATTAGGTTTCCCAAAACCCTTTTTTGGATAACAGGAAACCTATTGGGCAGTTTGAGCTACCGTCATGGTGATTGATTGCGCTTTTTGATTGATAAAAAACTGTACGTTTTCGGGATAAATTTAGGTGATGCCCCAAGTGGGCTGCCAAGAATGAATTGAATCACCTCTATTTTGATGCGAAAGCACAAGTATCTGATTTGAAACCCTTTCATCTTGAAATATGGGGTTCATCCTGAAAGCTTAAAAAACCATTTGTTTAGTATTTTCGCCTAAATTGCAACGATGGCTCACAGGGTAATTATTGTAGACGACGAATTGCTGGCGCGGAAACGGATTGTGGAACTTCTGGGCACACGGCCCGAGTTTCAGATTGAAGCAGAATGTGCCAATGGCGAAGAGGCTGTGCTTAGAATCAATAAAATTCAACCTGATGTGCTTTTTCTGGATGTTGAGCTCAAAGACCTTACCGGTTTTGATGTGCTCCAACAAATCAGTCTCCAAAAAATGCCCCTGATTGTGTTCATCACCGCTTATGACAATTATGCTATCCAAGCATTCAACAACTACGCCTTGGATTTCCTATTGAAGCCCTTCAAAAATCACCGCTTTTTTGAAACACTAGATCGTATTGAGGAGCGCATAAAACTCAATACCAACGGAATCGATATTCGCAAATTCTTGTTGGATGTCCAGGGAGGTTCCGCCAATCCACTGGCATCCCGATTGCCCATTCGCGAAAATAACAGAACAGTTTTTGTGAACAAGGACCGTATTAAATATATCTGTGCATCCAGCTATTATTCAGATATTTTTAGTGTAGAAAAAAAATACACGGTTCGGGAATCGTTAAAAAATCTTATGCCCCAACTGAATACCCATAAGTTTATCCGAATTCATCGGTCAACCATCATAAATGTGGATTATATGCAAGAATTGGTGCACTCAGATTACAACGAAATGGATGTACGCATGCAAGATCAGGAACTATTCCGAATCAGTAAATCGTATAAAAAGGAATTTCTTCAAAAATTGGGATTGGGCTAATGCTAAAAACGTTGAAAAAATATAGTGAAAAACGCTTGATCATCTATTTGGTGGTCTTCTATACGTTTATCGCGCTGGTTGAATTTTTGCGCGGCTTTTACTTTTTGTACAGTGGTCCACAACGCGTAACAGATGACCTCGTCGGTCTTGTCATGGTCAGTTTTATGGACTGGGCCTTGGTACTCATTTATATGTGCTCGGTTTCACTACTCACCAAGTATCTTCTTTTAAAAAGGGTCGCATGGATCAAGATCATTCCTTTACATATTGTGCTGAGTATTATTCAAAGCTATTTGGTGGGATTTATCCCTCCTTTGCTTTTGGATTATTCCATGATCAACGCCAATTTCGCCTTTTTGGACAAGGTGACCCACACGTTTTTATTCAATGTCACTACCAACATTTTGCTGTACAGTTCCATGACACTGATTATTTATGCCTATTTCTATCTACAGCAAATCAAAGATCAGGAAATCCGGAACAAGGTGTTGGAGAACAGTTTGATCAAGTTCAAACTAAAGACTTTGGAAAGTCAGCTTAACCCCCATTTTCTGTTTAATACGCTAAATAGCATCTCCAGTCTTATTCCCAATAATCCCGATGCCGCCCAAGATATGGTAGCCGATATCAGCTTTTTGCTACGCAAATTCTTGAGCATAGATGATAAAAATTTTATAACCGTTCGAGAAGAGCTGGAAATCCTCGATTATTATACCAACATTCTTAAACAACGATTTCAAGAAGACTTGGTGATTACGAAACAAGTGGAGGAGGCTTTGCTTCACAAACAGATACCAAGATTGCTGATTCAGCCCATTATTGAAAATTCCATTAAACACGGGTTTTCGCAGAAAAACAAAAAGCTTCGCATTCATTTATCCATTGCTAAAAACGAGGATTCCATTGAGCTTTCGGTGGAGAACAATGGCAAAAAATTACCCAAATACCCTATTTATTCCAACAGTGGCATCGGCATCATCAACATTAAAGAGCGGTTACAGGCACTGTATCATGGTAAGTCTGATTTCCATTTTGAGAACATGGCCAGTGGAGTCAGGACCGTTATCACCATTCCTTATTCCTGAATCCAAAACCTTCAATGCAGGATTAAAGGAGTTCACATCAAATGCTCAGAGAATCAAATCAATTCTGAACAATCAACTGCGTAAAATCTGATTTTAGCATTGTTTTCAAAACGATGGTTTTGTTTGATGATTTATTCTTAAGCCAACTTTTTAAGTTGGCTTTCGTTCTTATTTACAACAGCTTATGATTAAAAAAATACTAGGACTACTGTTCATTCTCATGGTTGGGCAAGCACTTGCGCAAACAGCGTTTAAAGGTAAAATTGTGGACACCAATGGGGATGCGATTCCTTTTGCCAACATAGTGGCCATAAGTCAAACCGACTCCACCCTAATTAAAGGAGCCATCACCGATATGGACGGTTTGTTCAGCATCGATATAAAACAACCTGAAAATTCCTTTTTGTCCATTTCCTACGTGGGGTACAAGACCAAAGTCCTGTCCAATTTAAGCACAACCGATCTCGGGAAAATCTCCTTGGACGACCAAGCCCAAGAACTACAAGAGGTCGCTGTGGTGGCACAAAAGCCCTTCATCCAAAAGGAGCAGGACAAACTCGTTTTGAATATTGAGAACAGCATCGTCAACACGGGAAATTCAACCATGGAAATTCTGGAGAAAGCACCGGGTGTAATCATTGACCAAGATGATGTGATATCAATGAGTGGACGAACGGGCGTTCGCATTTATATTGATGGCAAGGATACCCGTCTTCAAGGCGAACAATTGGCGAATCTTCTGCGGAGCCTACCTTCATCCAACATCGAAAAAGTGGAGATCATTACCAATCCTTCTGTCCGCTACGAAGCACAGGGCAATGCCGGAATCATCAACATTGTAACCAAAAAAGGAAAATTGTATGGCACCAATGGCAGCGTTACCCTCAGTCCAGGATATGGTCGGTATTTTCGCTGGAATAGCTCCGTGGATTTTAATCATCGAACGGAAAAATTCAACCTGTATGGACAGTATTCCTATACCGACCGCAACCAATATCAGGAAATTGTCATTGATCGAACTTTTTTGGATGGGGAGCAACCTATGGGCTACTATGACCTTCAAAACGATTTTGAGCTTCCATTGAAAACGCATACCGGACGCTTGGGCTTGGATTATACCGCCAGCGAAAAAACTACCCTTGGTGTGCTCTTCACTGGCCTCAACAATGGCAACAAGAACATATCCACCAGCAATATTCTGGGTTACAATACGGACCGCGAACTCATTTCGGAAGAAAATACCGATACCAATATCAACTCGGAATGGAACCAGTTGACCGCTAACTTTAATGCACGGCACACCTTTACCGAAAAAAGTATCTTGAACTTCAACTTTGACCACGCCCGTTATAGCAATTGGTCCAACCAGCGGTTCACCTCCAATTTTGAATTCTTTGAAGACAATACAACAGCGCAGGACATCCTTTTGGGTGATATTGATGGTTATTTGAATCTTACCGGACTTACTTTGGATTATGAACTCACGCTGAAAAATGGGGATAGGTTTGAAGCCGGTTGGAAGAACACGTGGGTAACTTCGGACAATGATTTGGTGTATGTCAACGAAAACAACGGGGTCATCGCCCCTAACACCAATTTGAGCAACCATTTCATCTATGATGAAGATATTTATGCGGCCTATGCGAGCTACAACATCAACCGTGAAAAATGGAATGCGCAATTTGGGCTACGGGCCGAAAACACCTCTGTAATCGGAAACCAAGTAACCACAAATACCATCAATGAACGGGATTATTTAAACTTGTTTCCAACGGCTTCTTACAACTACACGTTTAATGAAAACCATACCCTGGGCCTATCCGCAGGACGCCGCATAGACCGGCCGGGTTATGCACAGCTCAACCCCTTTAGAACCTTTGTGAATACCAACACATACAGGGAAGGAAATCCTTACCTACAACCTCAATTTACGTGGGTAAGTGAAGTCAATTACACCTTTAAACAGCGGTATTATTTTGCTTTCAATGTTGGGTATACGGAAGACGTTCTTACCATGGCCATAGTTCGTGATGGAGATGAAGAGGTGGTCATTGTGCGCCCCATCAATATTGCCAATTTAAAAAGCTATTCACTTGTGGCCAGTTTGCCCATAAAATTTACCAATTGGTGGCAGAGCAATTGGAACCTTAATGCCTCCCTAAATGATTTTGATGGGGAAATTAATGGGTTCGATTTTGACCGCAACAATCCCGTGGTCAGTTTAAATACCAACCACAGTTTTGGACTTGGAAAGGGATATAGACTGCAAGCCGGGGCATTTTATCTGTTCCCGCACTATGCCACCATAACCAAGGCACGAACCATTTCGTCTTTTTCATTGGGACTTCAAAAAAATCTGTTCAATGATGCCATGACACTTCGGTTCAATGTCAATGATATTTTCTGGAACCAATACCCTACGGGTAGAACACGGTTTGGGAATTTGGATGATACCTTCACCAGCTATCGCGATACACGCTATGCCACCCTTTCCGTTTCATGGCGATTTGGCAAACAGTCGGTACAGCCTGTTCGTAGAAGACAGTCAGAAATTCAGGAAGAAATGAACCGGGCCAGACAGGAAAATAATAACCAAGGCTAACCCATTTGGCCCTATGATGTGCTTGGAAAAAGTTCTAACTTTAATGCCCTGAACTTTTTGAAAGCTTGTACACCATAATCGACATAGAAACCACTGGAAATGGCATAAAGGGGAATAAAATCACCGAAATTGCCATTTTTAAGTATGATGGCGACCAAATTGTGGATGAATTCACTTCCTTGGTGAACCCACAGTGCCCCATTCCCTATTTTATTACTGGCCTTACTGGGATTGATGACGACATGGTAAAGGATGCTCCTACCTTCCAAGAGATTGCCAAATCAATCCAAGAAATTACCAATGGTTGTGTTTTTGTGGCACACGCTGTGAATTTTGATTATGGTGTGATCAAAGAAGAGTTCCGCCAAATTGGTGTGGACTTTACCCGAAAAAAACTTTGTACCGTTCGTCTGTCCCGAAAGTTGATTCCTGGATTGCGTTCGTACAGTTTGGGTAAACTTTGCTCCGCAGTTCAAATTCCATTAACGGACCGACACCGTGCCCGTGGGGATGCCCATGCCACTACCCTACTTTTTCAACGATTGTTGAACACTCCTGACGCAGAACCTGTTTTTGAAAAGTTTTTGAATGCCCGAAGTCAAGAGGCAACCTTACCTCCCCATTTGCCCAAGTCAGTTTTTGATAAAATTCCGCCGAAACCAGGCATTTACTATTTTAAAAATCAGCAAGGCGGCATCATTTATGTGGGCAAGGCCATCAACCTAAAAAAAAGGGTGTTGGGCCATTTTTATGACAAGAGCGTCAAGGAAATTCAAATGTGCAGCGAAACCGCGGATATCGATTTTAAACTTTCGGGCAGTGAGCTGGTTGCCCTTTTGATGGAATCCGCAGAAATAAAAAGGCTGTTTCCACCATACAATCGCGCCCAAAAACGAACATTGAAACAATATGCCATTTTTGAGTATGAGGACCGGAACGGAATCCGGCATTTAGCGTTCAATACCCTAAAGGGTATCCCCAATCCCTTAAAAGTCTTTTATAACCAAACGGACTGCAGGGCCTATTTGGAGGAAATATGCAAAAATTTTGCGCTATGTCCCAAGTATTGTCATTTGCAACAGACCAATGCCGCTTGTTCCCATCACAGAATTACCACTTGCGAAGGGATTTGCAGGTCAGAGGAACCTGTTGAACGTTATAATGAAAAGGTTGGGACGGCCATTTCAGCAATGAAAGCTTTAGATGCAGAGGTGCGCGTCATCCGGGAAAAAGGAAGAAATCCGAATGAGCAAGCGGTAATATTAATTTCAGAAGGCGTTTACAAAGGATACGGATTCATTGACCAAGAAATGGAAGTCTCCAGTCTAGAGGATATTGAATCATTCATCATTCCACAAAAAAATACTTTGGAAGCCCAGCGTATTGTGGAGTCCCTGCTGCCTAAATTGGAGTCTTTTGTGCTATAACCCTTTTATCTTTCGATACATGCGTACCACAAAGGCTATCCAAAAGACTATAATCAGGGCAACTACAACAATATAAGGAAGTATGATTTCCATAATTGGATTGGTTTTGGTCATGTAGCCCCGACACCAGAATTCTTGGTTGAGAATTCGTATTGTTTCCCTTGAAAAGGGCGCAGTAAAGCAAAACCAACTCAGTAGCCATGCTTTCTCAATTCTAATTTAGTAAGAAAAAGTTTACGCAATGTTAGAAAATCATGAATTTTGGCACATTTTCCACATCAGACCGTCAACCAAACCTTAAAAATGGCATCCTCATCTCCCAAATACTGAAAACCTTTATATAAATCCCGCTGATTGACGGCATAGGGATAAAATGAAATGGGTTCAATACAGACCATGTTCCTTACCTCGGTCCAACACATAAAGTTTCCAAAACCTTCCGTTTTTATGGTAATTTCCTTTTCATCTTTTAGCGTGATGGATGTGCAGTTTTCCAGTTGCAATGCTCTACTTCCCACTTCCAAGACCTCATCCAATAAAATTTTCTGATTATTGGCGATTATGGTCGGGGCTGCTGAATGTAGTTTAAACGCAGGATGATAACCTAGCATAAAAGGCATATCTCTTTCCCCTGAAATGGTGAAGGTCACTTCCAAGGTTTGGTCTTTCAAAGAATAGGATTTTTTAAACCGAAAGTTATAGGGCCAAATCAACACTGCTTCAGAAGATTTATCGGGAAATTTCGAATTCTTTATGGGGCTACCGGCTTGATATTCCTTTACAAAAACAGCGGAGTCCTCAGTTTGGGATTGCAATTTATAGTCCAACTCCCGCAACAATCCATGTTGATCTTGAATAGCCTCGCCCTTGGGAACCTCAACTCTAAAATTAGCTTCATTGGTTGGGCCAATGATAGGAAACATTTCGGTGTCTGAGCTTCGCCATCCCGGACTTCCTTTTTGATGGATAAACTCATGTCCATCTACTGCAAAACTCACTAATTCCCCTGCATCAATACCGACAACGGTATTTTCATTTTTGAGCTCGATCATTATTTGGTATTTATCAATCTGTAGATCAAAATTGCTGTACGCTTGGTCAAGGCCTCGATGGTGTTTAGGTTTACGGTCTCTTCTGGGGTATGTGCATCTGAGCCCATTGTTCCCAATCCGTCTAAACAATCCACATATTGGGCCACGAAGGACACATCTGCCGCACCTCTTTTGCCAGGGTCATAAGCAAGCACTTCCCCTTGGTTCAAATCCAAACTTACTTGGTTTAGCGTTTCCAGCAGTTGCATATTGCCCTCGGTGGGCTGCATGGCTGGATAACTATCCGTGAAACTTATGGTAGCCGATGTCTTGGGCAGATTTTGACCCACAATTTCCCGCATTTTGGAACGGGCCCTTTCTTTTTGTTCTTCGGAAATGAATCGGAGGCCGCCCCGAACCATGGCTTTTTGTGCAACCACATTGGTTTTACCAAAAACGTCGCCTTTGCTCGTTGAAGCATCAAAATTCACGAAGGTACCTCCCAAAAGTGTCCCAGGATTGAACGTCAATAAATCTTCACCTTTTACGTCGGTGTAAAATTCATGAAGGATCCGGGAAATTTCAAAAATAGCCCCAGCTCCTGTGTTTTCACTAAAAATTCCGGAGGAATGGGCGCGCTTTCCCTCCACTTCAACTTCCCATCCTGAGGCTCCTCTTCGGGCGACTGTGGCATAATTGAAGCCTGTTGACGTCTCAAAACCCAACGCAATATCACTTCGCTGTGCGGCCTCCACCAAATCCTTCCGACTTATGGTCAAGGGCTTACCAGTGCTTTCTTCATCTCCTGTAAAGGCGGCAATAATCTGGGCATCCTTCAGCAATCCATTCTCTTGCAATGCCTTTAAAGCGTATAGTACAATGACATCGCCTCCCTTCATATCGTTGCCCCCTGGGGCATGGGCGATACTATCATTGACCATTTCAAAAGTCTGGAAAGGACTATCCTCTTCAAAAACCGTATCTAAATGACCGATAAGCAATAGTTTCTTTCCTTTCGTTCCTGAAGTTTCAGCAAATAAATGCCCAGCTCGGTCCATTTCTGATGGCATTTCAATCCATTTTGTCTGAAAACCAATATTGTCAAAAGCATCCTTAAAGACCATTCCCACTTCCTTGACACCCTCTGCGTTCAATGTGCCGCTATTGATGTTGACCACTTTTTTTAAAAAATCAATGGCCTCTCCATTATTTTTTTCAATGGAGGATACAATCTTTTTTTCGGTTCTGGACAGTTTTTGAGCTGTGAGCGTTATGGTTAGAAAAAGGAGGGCTGGGGTGAGAATTCGCTTTAAAATCATGTTGGCCTATTTTACGTCCCAAGGTATCAATTTTATATGGATTAATCCCTTGAATCGATATGGCCTACTCGAACTTAATGGCTTTGACCGGAGTTATTTTTGTAATGATGTAGGATGGCACCAACAGCATCAGCAGGCATAGCAACATTACCCCTACATTCAGAAAAATTACCGTAGGTACGTCCATATAAACCGGGATGTAGTCAATGTAATATTCCTCTGGGTTTGGGAATTTAAACAAACGGTATTTGTCTTGAATAAATAGAAGTCCCAACCCTAAAACATTGCCCCACAGCAACCCTACAGCAATCAGGTATGCGGCATTGTACAAAAACACCTTTCTGACACTCCAGTTGGCCGAACCCAGTGCTTTTAGAATACCAATCATCTGGGTTCGCTCCAATATCAACACCAAAAGTGCTGTGATCATGTTGATACCCCCCACAATGATCATAATCCCGATGATGAGGGCTATGTTAAAATCGAAAAGTCCAATCCACTCAAAAATGCGATAGTATTTGGTCTTGATGTTCTGCGCATCCAAACTGGAAGGTGTTTTGCCATATATTTCATCACTTTTTGCCTCCAATTGGTCAAAATCATCCAGAAAAACCTCAAAACTGCCCACTTGGTCTTCATCCCATTGGTTCATGCGCTGAATGTGACGGATATCCACAAAAACATAGGTGGCATCAAACTCCTCAAAACCGCTATCGTAAATACCCACAATTTCAAACCTACGCGTGTTGGGAGGTCTGCTGGCATCTCCATCCTTCAGGAAGAAGGAAAAAAAAGTGTCTCCCACACCCAATTGCAGGCGATTGGCCATCATTTGGGATAGCAACACTTCTTCATTAAGTTCTCCAGAATAATCGGGCAGTCTTCCTTCAACTAGATATTCGGCAAATGCAGACCAATCATAATCTTTGCCTACGCCTTTGGCCAAAATTCCTTCAAAAGTGTCTTCCGTTCTTATGATTCCACCTTTGGTGGCCACTGCCTGAACATGTTGTACTCCGTCCACATTGGTAAACTCTGGGTAAAAATCTTGATTTAGATCAATGGGAGAGATAGAAACATCGGAAGTGTTGTTATCGTAGTTAGAAATTTGGATGTGTCCGTTGAACGCAGCTACTTTTTCCCGAATTTTACGCTTGAGCCCAACCCCTGTGGCAATGGCTATGAGCATCATGACCACGCCAATGGCGATTGCGGCAATGGCAATTTTTATTATAGGGGCGGAAATACTAATTTTATGCTCCTTCCCTGTAATCAGGCGTTTGGCAATAAACAATTCTAAATTCAACGAATGCCCATTTTATCTCTATTCAAAAGTACAGTTTTATTGTTGGTTTTGGCGTTTTCTTCGTGCAGGGGACAGCAAAAAGAAGTAAAACCTATGTCGGCCGTAGTCTCCGAGACCCCTATTCCAAAAATTAAAGTGGCCGCCAATAGAACCGAAGCTTATCTGCCCATGCTCCAAGGAAAAAAGGTGGGAATAGTGGCCAATCCAACCAGTGTTGTTTTTAATAATCAAGGGTATACGCACTTGGTGGATTCGTTGGTTTCTTTACATGTTGAAGTGAAGAAAGTCTTCGCTCCGGAACATGGATTCCGCGGTCAGGCCGACGCAGGAGAGCATGTTAAGGATGGGGTTGATGCCCAAACGGGAATTCCCATCATTTCATTGTATGGCAAAAACCGAAAACCTTCCCAAGACCTCTTGGATGGACTGGATGTCATTGTTTTTGATATCCAAGATGTTGGGGTTCGCTTTTACACCTTTATTGCCACCCTGCAATTGGTGATGGAGGCCTGTGCGGAGCACAAAACACCCATTATTGTTTTGGACCGACCCAATCCCAACGGACATTATGTGGACGGACCTACTATGGAAAAGGAAAACACCAGTTTTTTGGGGATGACGACCATTCCTTTGGTGTATGGAATGACCATTGGCGAATATGCGCAACTACTCAACGGCGAAGGATGGTTGGAAAATGGACAAAGAGCGGATTTGACCGTGATTCAATTGGAAAACTATACGCACGATTCCGAATATCACCTCCCTATTCGTCCTTCCCCCAACTTACCGAATGATGTCTCCATTACGCTTTATCCAAGTCTAGGCCTTTTTGAAGGTACCAATGTAAATGCCGGAAGGGGAACGGAGTTTCAGTTTCAACGATATGGGGCCTCATTTATGGACAGTACAAAATATGATTTCAGCTATGTTCCCGAACCTAATTTTGGGTCGAAAAGCCCTAAAGAGGAGGGAAAAATGTGTTTTGGAAAGGATTTATCAAAATCTCCTCGCATGTATGAAGTTTCCTTACAATGGGTTATGGATGCTTACCAAAATACCATGGACAAGTCCAAATTCTTCCTTACTGACGGATTCACTAAACATGCTGGAACAGCTCTTTTGCAGCAGCAAATTGAAGCCGGACTTTCCGAAGCCGAGATAAAGGCCACTTGGCAAGATGATTTGGAGGCTTTTAAAAAAATTCGGGAGAAGTATTTGATTTATAATTAACCTGTAGCCTGACACGCCTGCCGTAGGCAGGAATTTCACAGATTTACACGAACGCTCTCGAATGTAAAGATTTCGTCACCCTGAACTGGTTTCAGGGTTGATGGGATGCCGAATCCAGTTCGGCATGACTTGGTGTACGTATTGTAGTGTCCCCTTGAGGGGACTTTAGGGGTGTAATTAGTCCGACACGCCTGCCTGCCGTAGGTAAGAATTTCGCAAATCACTAGAATGTACCCATTATTTTCAGGACGTCATGCTGAACTCGTTTCAGCATCACAGCAGAGTTAATGTTTGTCTCATTTTAACGACATCTCGACTGCGCTCGATGTGACATTTTTTCGATGTACACCTCCATTAAAATGTTAGCTTTCCGTAGTTGGTCTACGATACTTATGAAAAGGTTGCTTTAGCAATCCTTTGATGCTGCTGTTCTCTTTTTCATCCGGGAAAGTATCCACTCCGTACACAATTTTATCTACATCCATGGTCATATAGGTCCCGAAAAGTCGGTCCCAAATGGCAAAAATATTCCCGTAGTTGGAATCGGTATACGGTAATTGATAGTGATGGTGCACTTTATGCATATCGGGACTAACGATAACCCAGCTAATGGCCGTATCCACCTTTTTGGGTAATCGAATATTGGCGTGGTTGAACTGGGAAAGTACCACGGAAAGACTTTGATACAACATGATGATTCCAATGGGAGCCCCAACAAGAAAAACACCTATCAACGTAAATGTGTACCGAATTAAACTTTCCAACGGATGGTGTCTATTGGCCGTAGTGGTATCCACATTATGATCGGAATGATGTACCAAGTGGACCATCCAAAGAGGTTTAACCTTATGTTCCACCCAATGGGCCGCATAAGCGCCGATTAAATCCAAAAATAGCACTCCCAACAGAACATAAAGCCACAAAGGCATTTCGGGCAGCCAATTTATGATGCCAAATTGGTTTTGAATCGCCCAATCCGAGGTTTTTAACAGCAAAAATGCCAGTGGAAAATTTACGATAATCGTGGTCAGTGTAAAGAAAAAATTGGGGATGGAATGCCTCCATTTTTTATAGGGGACACTAAAAAGCGGCATGATTCCTTCCAAAATCCAAAAGAAGGTGATTCCGCCCACTAAAATAAGGCTTCGGTGCCATGAGGGAATGGTTTCAAAGTAGGTAATGAGTTGTTCCATGTTCATTAAAAATGCTACTACACAATTACCTAAAATAAAAATAATATTGGAAAAACCCGTAAGCTGCCTTTCTGTTAAAAATCAAAAAACTTTCAAGGCTAACAGAAAATTAAGGGGACTTGTCTGGGTGGTAATTGGATTATTGGAAACTTTGGGTTTAAACCCATATCTCATTTCAGCCATCGCAATTTTGTAGCGGACCCCTATTCCCAACGAAAAGGAAATCCGATAGGTTGAAATATCATCTCCCAACAATTCTCTTTCTGCAAGAGTTTCTGTGCCATAAAATACATTATTGGAATATTCCGACCCTTTGCTTGAAACCAAAAAACCATGATTCACCCCAAAATTTCCGAAAAAATTCGCGTCAGATGTCTCATTTCCAAAATTGAATCGCAATGCATTGGTCATTTCCAAATATTTCAAATCAACATCAAAATAATAGTCAATGTATTGTTGTGAATTGACTTGGTTTCGAGTGTATCCCCCAAACACATAGTTCTGGAGAAGAATCTCATTATAAAAAACCATTTTTCTTGATTTGCGAATCATTTGGATATCAAAAGCAACACCGTAGGTAAAACTGCTGGCCGATTTAGGGTCAGCTTGATAACCCGCAAAAGGGCCATCCCCTGAAACCGTGAATGAGGTAAGGTTTAAGCCCCCTAAGACATAAAATGAAATATCCGCAGGTTCTCTTTTCTCAATGTAATCACTTCCTCCCGAAACACACTCATTGTAATCTATTACAGCTCGTTTTAGGCTTATGGTGTTAAATTGTATTTCCCTGGTATTCATTGATTTATTACAATCAGAAAACAAGATGCTCAACTGTCCCACATATTGATTTATGGTTGATTTGTTCAACCTATTAAGCTTTACCAACTCCACATTAGCGTTTTCTTTGATTGCAAAATAGTGCAGTCTTGTATCCCGATACGTATATAAACTTACCGTGCCGTCAATCAAAACCCTCAAGAAAACCCGTTTTAGAACCCATTCCAATTCAGAAAAATCCCTTAAGTTTTGGGCAAATTGGTCATTGATGTTCAAATCTACAACCCTTGAAATGTATCTATCTCCATTTATTTCAAAGCCAGTAATTTGCGATGGATCATAGGTTTCCAACTTCCCACCAACGAGTACTTTAATTTGGTCCGGGGTTCTGGACATATTACTGAATTCCTGCATCTCTCCCTCTACCACTGTGCCGTTGGCCAACGTTACCTTTGCATTTTGTGCGTGAATGGACAAGGATAAAAAAATAGCACTTATACCAAGTGCAAGATTAATCTTCATATTTTGAGGTCTTTTTCTTCAATAAGCAAACATCAGATTTCAACTTTTATTATGCACTATCTAAAAATCCGCCTTTTCATTTCCTCCACAATATGGAAGGCCGCAGGACAGATAGCCACATTTTTTAAGGTAAGATTACTGATCTGTTGAAATTTTTTTCGGTCTGTATGTGGGAATTCGCGGCAGGCCTTGGGACGAACTTCATAGATGGAACAATAATTATCCGCTCCTAAAAATGCACAAGGCACCGATTGAAGCACATAATCGTTTTCCTCATCAACCCTTAAATATCGGTCTATGAATTCGGAGGGTTTTATCTTGAAGTGTTTGGCGATTCGTTCGATATCCGCATTGGTGAACAGGGGACCGGTGGTCTTGCAGCAATTGGCACAGGTGAGGCAGTCAGTTCGTTCAAATTCGGCATGGTGCAATTCCTGCATAATATAATCCAGGTCCTTGGGTGGACGCTTTTTGAGCTTCGCGAAGAATTTTTTGTTCTCCGCATGTTTTTCCCTTGCCTTTTGCGGCAATTGTTCCAATTCTGACTGCATGGGAACAAACATAAAAAAGAGATTCCAATTAAACCCAAGTCTGCGATTAAAGTCACACCTTTGTTCTTGACTATTATTTAAAAACATGGCGGACATTTTTGGTAAGGCCTTGATGGATTATCATCATGGAAATTATTCAGAAGACATAAAAACCTACTCATCCTTGGATGAAGAGGACGTAATTCCCCTGCCTTATCTGTTTCGTGATTTCAAGGAAATGCCCAAATTGGAGCAAAAAGCCTTGAAATTGGCCTATGGAAGGATTCTCGATATTGGCTGTGGAGCAGGAAATCATGCACTATATCTTCAAAACAATGGGTTCGAAGTCACCGGCCTTGACAACTCCGTGGGTGCAATTTCCGTATGTAAAGAAAGAGGAGTGAAATCTGCCGTGAATACCTCTATCCTTACGTATGACAAAGAAAAATTTGACACCTTGCTTCTGCTGATGAATGGAATAGGATTAGCAGGATCTTTGGACAATTTGGACCCTTTTTTACAACATTTGGCCTCGTTATTGCAGCCAAAAGGACAAATCTTGTTGGATTCCAGCGATATCATCTATATGTTTGAACAAGATGATGAAGATGGGGGTTACTGGATTCCCGACAACGGAAAATACTACGGTGAAGTTACCTTTACCATGGAATATAAAGGGGAAGAGGGTGAACCGTTTGACTGGCTTTATGTTGATTTCAATACCTTGCAGAACGCTTGTGAAGCCAATGGTCTAAATTGCGAGCTGGTCATGTCTGGAAAGCATTTTGATTATTTGGCCAAACTGACCAAAACGTAATACTAGTTTAAAAAATGGAACGTTTTAAGTAATATCAATGATCATGAAAAAGAAAATTGCCCTTTATTCACTTTTTGGATTACTTTTTTTGGTGGCTTGCTCCAAAGATTCGGACCTGCTTTCAAACAAAAATGCCCAAATTGATAAATCCGCGAATCTACTGGGCACTGGTGCATCCGCAAATGACCTTCTTGCCAACACAGAATTTGACGAATTATTGATAGAAATTGGTTATGTAGCTGGATTTCAACCAACCAGTTTAGCCATTGAAACTTTAGAAGCATTTATTCGGCAATACACTTTTAAAGACAACATAACCGTCAGCTACAAACAACTTCCATCCCCAGATGAAGAAACGTTGACACTCACTGAAATTGTCAACTTGGAAAAGGAAAACAGAACCGCCTACAATGATGGTTCCACCTTGGCCCTCTACATTTATTTTGCTGATGCGCCTACAGATTCTGATGATGTGGGGGCGGACATCGTTACATTGGGCGCGGTGTACCAAAATACTTCTATGGTAATCTATGAGTCAACCATCCGTAATTTGGTAGGTAACAGCTCATCTGTATCTGTTGCTGAAGTTGAGGCTGCAACCCTAAATCATGAATTTGGACATTTATTGGGTCTTGTAAACCTTGGGACCACCGCTATCAACGACCATGAGGACCCCGATGCGGACAGTCATTGCACTACGGACGGTTGCCTTATGCGGGCAGAACTTCAATTTGGAGGACCCATGATGAAACTGATGCAGAGCAATGCTTCAAAAGGTTTGACGCCAATACCCGATTTGGATGCAGAATGTATTTTGGACCTTCAAGGCAATGGAGGCCGTTGATTCCAAAAAGACTAAGGAATATTCAGGTATTTATGGGTTTGCAAGGAAACTTTCCACTTGGGATGTTTCATCACGTAGTCCACAATCATGGGAATCATTTTATCCCGAACACTCCATTCCGGTTGTAGATAAAGTATACAGTGTTTGCCAACTTTGGCGGCCTGTTCTTCAGCAAAAATAAAGTCGTGCTTATTGTAGACAATCACCTTTAATTCGTGTGCCTGTTGATAGATATCTTCTTCGGGGAGTTTATTTTTCTTGGGTGAAAGACATATCCAGTCCCATGTTCCAGTTAACGGATAAGCACCGGATGTTTCAATATGGATTTGCAGGTTTTTGGACTTCAATCCTTCGGTCAAGGGACCCATGTCCCACGTTAAGGGCTCACCACCAGTTATCACGATGGTATCCGAATACTTGGCCGCATTCTCAACGATACTTTCAATTGCCGTAGGAGGATGTGTATCGGCATTCCAACTCTCCTTCACATCACACCAATGACAACCCACATCGCAACCGCCCACTCGAATAAAATACGCTGCGGTTCCCTTATGATAACCTTCTCCCTGAATGGTGTAAAATTCTTCCATCAAAGGAAGCATTAATCCCTTTTCCACCAAATCCATCACATTGTCTTTTACCATGCGGCAAAGATACGATTAAGATAGTTTAACCTTCTTACCTTTTTATCATTGCTTTAGCGTGAAATGTCCTTTTTTCTGATAAAAAACTCCATCAAAATCAACCAATTCAAGGACATACCAATAATCCGAAGGTGGTAAAGGGCTGCCATTATACAGGCCATTCCATCCAGCTTGCATAGGATTTCTTCGTGCCAACAACTTTCCATAACGGTCAAAGACCGAGAAGGTACCTTCGCGATAAAACTCCCCTGTAATCCCCACCACTTTGACTTCATCGTTTATACCATCATTGTTAGGGGTAAAAAACTTGGAAACACCAATAACACCGACCTTCATCTGGTCCATTCCACAGCCATTTTTATCCCAGGCATACAGTGTATGGACCCCGGCCTCCACATTACTGAAAAAACCCTCATCTTGTTCAGGTCCAAAAGGATTATCCAAAGAAAATTCATAATCTCCAAGACCCAGTTCTCCATCTTCATGGAGTATGCTTATGGTTCCGGAGTCCCCAACGTAGTCCACTTTTACGAATTGAGAAGATAGCATAGGAGGCCCAGACTCTCTTACTTCAAAGTTTTTTTGTTCTGAATGGCAGCCATTTACGGAAACAGCCTCCACCCTATAATCCCCTATTTCCGAAATGGTAATCTGCGTATCATTCCCTACAATCTCATTCTGGGCATTGTACCAAATGTATTGGTGGTTTCCATCAGCATTGATGGGGGTAACCTGAACTTCATCACCACTGCAAAAAACATACTTCTCTTTCACCTCAAAAGACGGAATTGGAAATACAGTGAGCAACAAATGTTCGCCAACACCATAACAAGTACCCGATTGTTCATCCTCAATTCGTACATACAACATTTCCGAGTACGCCTGATTATTATAGTACGTTGTGGTATTTGCGATTTGGTTCCGTTTCAAGAAGGCATCATCTTCATTTTGGTAAAATGAGACCGATAGGTCTTGTCCACTTGGAAATTGAGCCAACATATCGGCCTCCGCTTCATTCAAATCAAATACAGAAATTCCATCTGCGGTATCTTCATCGCATGTGGTAAGTTCATAGAGGTAATTTTGCGGAAAAGATGTTGTGGTTACATCCAAGAACAAGTTACCAACGGAATGACAATACACACCGCTTCCCTCCGCTCTAAAATAAAGTTCATTGGCAATGCTGTTATTGAACAACGTTGCCGACAGCTCATTCACTTGGTTCTCAGCATCAGTTTCAGTCAAATAAAAAGTGATGTCCAAGTTGATATCCTCCAATTTAATAAGATGTAGGTATTGCGTCAGGTCAAAATCAGTAAATCCATCCATCACCCCATCTTCATCACAATTGGAAATAGTGAACCCTTCATTGACCAAGGGCTGTAGTTTTACTTCGGCCTCTACCGCAATTCGCTCACCTGTGAGGCAACCGTTATAGGATGCCATGGCATAAAAGGTAGTGGTGTTGGTCAACCAAGGTGTTTGAAAAGTATTTCCTGCGGCTAATGGGACCCCTCCAGTTGCAACATCAAACCAAACCACATCTCCGCGTGTTGATTCGGCTTCCAAAGTAACCGTTCCGGGACCACAAACGCTGCCAGAAGAAGCTTGTGCTATTCTGGGCGTGGTTAATTTGGTGCTGGCCGACAAAGTCAAAATGGGATCCCCGGGGAGTCCGCCATATTCTACGATATACCCCTTGGGTTGATAATCGCCTGTTAAATTTCCACCAACTGGTAAATCATTCCAAGACCCTGCTATGCCAACTCCGGGAGCGGTAACATGCGCATAATCTTCACCCGCACCGGTTTCACCGTTCAAATTGTTGGGTTCTTGGTTATTCCAAAAGGCAAAATTTGGACTGCTTCCTGTAACATTTCCATTCCAAAATATCTGACCAGCCTCGGGACCCGTAACCCATTTCCATGTTCCTTCAGTCTCCTCGTCCGACCCTCCTATCCAACCTGTTCCAGCAGCCTGTTCACCGGTAAGCTGGGCTTCGGCTTCGGAGGTCACTGTTGCCAAATACCCCTGTAGCCCAAAAAAGGTTCTATTCTCCGCAGCCGTTCTTGCGTCGTCCCAACGAATTCCAAGATTGGGGATGTACTCGTAATAATGTTGTGTTTCCGGTAGGTAATTGGCACTTCCAATCGTAAAGGAGAAAAACTTTTCCTCTGCTGGTGATTCAGATGTGCTTTCAAAAACCACATCATTTACCGCCGCTATTAAATCTGTATATGCCACAGGACCTCCTGATGGACCTCTGAAAGTCATTTTACCTTCTTGATTGTTCCATGTTGTGGTCACCATGGGGTGGTTATTTTCCAACCGGAGCATATCCTGCCCTCTTTGATATCCCGTAGAAATTTGAATGTGAAACGATTCAATTTCCGTGTCATCCACATCAATTATATTGAAAGAGGTGGCCACAGGAATGGCAGTCTGTGGGCAGTAGGTTTGATCACCACTTGCCATAACCTCAGGAGCACTATTATTTTGGGCAGAAATGCTAGTTACCCATACGAACAACATAAACCCCAATAGTTGAGGCCGCATTGCCCTATGAAACAAAACATAATTTTTTTTCGTTTTTCCCATTCTATCTTAGGCTCTCTGTCCTAAGATCACAAAGTAAGCCATAGGTTTCAACTTTACCAGTCAAATGTGTTATAATACTCGACAGGACAACTCGTTACTTTACAGCCACAGCTTCAATTTCCACTTTTGCATTCCTTGCCAATCCACTGGCGGCAAAGGTGGTTCGAGCCGGTTTTTGGGTGAAGTATTGGGCATAAACTTCATTAAAGCTAGCAAAATCGTCCATCGAACTCAAAATAACAGTGCATTTCACCACATTACCCAAGTCCATACCATGCTGTTTAAGGACCTCCTCAATGTTTTTAATGGCCTGTTCCGTTTCGGGTTGAATCCCTCCGGCCACCAACGTGCGGGTGGAATGGTCCATACCGATTTGACCCGCCAGAAAAAACAGGTTCCCCGCTTGAACAACATCACTGAACGGCGCATCCTGTTTTTTAGCCTCATGGGATTTATGGAAAATAAGCTCGGTCTCTTCCTGAGCTCGTGCGGACACGATAGTTCCCATAGATATGACCAGCAATAAAATGTATTGAAAAGGTTTCATGGCAGGGTTTTTAGATTTGCTTAAAATTACCCTATTTTTATCGGAAATTGAATGCGATGGGCAACAAAGAAAAATTCTTTGAACATATAGAACAAGGCTACGCCACCAAAGGTGACTTCATTGTTATGGGTGCGGGCATGTTGGATGGCGAGACCATCACCAATGCCTTTGTAAAAGTTCCTTTAAAAACGCTGAATCGTCACGGTCTTATTGCTGGGGCCACTGGAACGGGAAAGACCAAGACCCTCCAAGTGTTGGCGGAAAACCTTTCGGACAAGGGGATTCCTGTGCTATTGATGGACCTTAAAGGCGATCTTAGTGGTATTGCCCAACCTAGCCCAGGCCACCCAAAAATTGATGAGCGACACGAAAAAATAGGTCTTCCGTTCGAAGCTAAAGGATTTCCCGTTGAGATTTTATCGCTATCAGAACAAGATGGGGTGCGGTTGCGGGCCACGGTTTCCGAATTTGGACCGGTTTTGCTATCGCGAATCCTGGATCTTTCCGTTACCCAAGAAGGAATTGTTGCGGTAGTCTTCAAATATTGTGATGATAACAAACTTCCTCTTCTCGATCTAAAGGATTTCAAAAAAGTGCTCCAATATGCCACTGGTGAGGGCAAAGATGAATTTCAGGAATCGTATGGGCGTATTTCCACGAGCTCTACCGGTACCATTTTGCGAAAAATTATTGAGTTGGAACAGCAAGGGGCCGACCTTTTCTTTGGAGAAAAATCTTTTGATGTAGAGGATTTGGTCCGGATTGATGAAAATGGCAGAGGGTATGTGAACATCATCCGGTTGACGGATATCCAAGACCGACCCAAACTTTTTTCAACCTTTATGTTGAGCCTCTTGGCTGAAATTTATTCCACTTTTCCAGAGCAAGGCGATAGTGAGCGACCTGAGCTGGTTCTTTTTATTGATGAAGCCCATTTAATTTTCGACAATGCTTCAAAAGCCTTGTTGGACCAGATTGAAAATATTGTCAAACTAATTCGTTCCAAAGGTATTGGCGTCTATTTTGTGACCCAGAACCCCACCGATGTTCCAGATGATGTTCTGGCCCAATTGGGATTGAAGGTGCAACATGCCCTACGGGCATTCACCGCAAAAGACCGAAAAGCCATCAAACTTACGGCGGAGAACTACCCCATCACCGAATTTTATAACACTGTCGACGTTCTGACTTCATTGGGAACAGGAGAGGCATTGATCTCTGCTCTTGATGAAAAAGGAAGGCCAACTCCTTTGGCAGCCACCATGATGCGCGCCCCAATGAGCCGAATGGATATTCTTTCCGAAGCAGAATTGAAAGAAACGGTGGGCAAATCCAAATTGGTCAAAAAATACAATGAGACCATCGACCGTGAAAGTGCCTACGAAATCTTGAATGAAAAAATTGAAAAAGCAGAACAAGAGGCTGAAAAAGTAAAGGAAAGAGAACAAACCAGCTCCCGACGAACAACCTCCACAAGAAGAAGTACCCGAATGAACCCCGTAGTCAAAGTACTTACCAGCGCAACGTTTATCCGTGGCGTACTTGGGGTATTAAAAAAAGTGATCCGATAATTCCATGAGAAACAGACCTACCGTTATTATGTTAATCTGCCTATTGGCGTTTGTACAATCCTGTAAAAAAGACACCCCCTACCTCATCACTGAAGATAGTGTAGGTCCACTTCAGATGAGTTCCAAAGTCTCTGAATTGGAGTCCCTTTTTTCTAATGATTCCATTGTTAAGGACACCTCAAATCTTGCTATTGGCACTACTTCATCCAAAAAGATTGAGGTTTTTGAGAAAGGAGGAAAACATTTGTTGACCTTGACACCGAGCACTGACAGCATCCAGATTGTTGAAAATGTCAGGGTCATGGACCCTCGCTATGCCACTGAAAAAGGCATTGGACTGCAAAGTACCTTCAAGGACATTCAAAAGCAGTATACCATCAAAAAAATTGTGACCACAATCAACAGTATCGTGATTTTTCCAAAGGAAAGTAATCTTTACTTTACCATTGATAAGGAGGAGCTTCCTTCCAATCTCAGGTTCTCAACATCGAACATTGAAGCAGTTCAAATTCCGGATGAAGCCAAAATAAAATACTTGATGTTGGGGTGGGAATAGTTTCTGGTCGTTTCAAATTAGAGCAATCCATATTTTTCCCGGTTGGCCAAAACCTTTGGACTGTTCTCTTGCATCCATTCGGTCAACTCCAACAATTTTTCCACGTAAGATTGGCCAAACTCGGTAAGGCTGTATTCCACCCGAATAGGGACTTCGGCATACGCGTTCCTTGAAATGTAACCATCGGCCTCGAGTACTTTTAGCCGTTGACTCAGCACCTTGTTGGAGATTCCATACACGTATTTTTTAAGCTTGTTGAACCTGAGCACAGGAAAATAGGCCAACCAAAGAATAATCAAGGTACTCCATTGGTCAGAGGCCACGGACATTACGTCCCGCACTGGACAAAGCTCAGGCGGATTCCTAAAATCGATATGCCCAAACATTTTTTCCAATTTTTTAGCGGTTCCAACTTGCTGATTTTCAGTAACAGTTTCCATACGCCTACTTAGTTTTGTTAAGGTGACTTCTTTTTTCTTCTAAAATGAATATGTACTTTTAGTAACTATTAAAGAGTAAGTTACAAAAAGTAACCAAATGAAAAAACTTCTGACCAAAATAATACCCTTGGCCTATGGCCAATATTTTAACCTCTATACCCTTTTTGCCAAAAAAAAGGCAGCCAATAAGGCGTTCAATCTGTTTTGCACGGTTCGTAAAGGTCGTGTTCAACCCCAGCAGGCAGCTTATTTGGAGGAAGCCAAACATTCCGTTGAGCACGTCGCGAATCTACAGATTCAAACCTACCACTGGAAAGGTGAAAAGGATACTGTATTGTTGGTTCATGGCTGGGAAAGCAATACGTTTCGGTGGCGGAACCTTATTAAAAAGCTAAGGGAAGCCAACTTTAACATTTTTGCATTTGATGCACCTGCCCATGGTTATTCCTCCGGAAAATATTTGCATGTTCCGTTATATGAAAAAGCGTTACATCATATGGCGCAACAATTCAACCCAAAACATCTTGTGGGTCATTCAGTGGGCGGAATGACTTTGATGTATAACGAGTACATCAATCCAAACCCAAAAGTTGAAAAAATGGTCCTTATTGGGTCTCCTTCAGAGTTTCATGAAATTATGGAGCATTATCAAGACCTTTTGCGTTTTAATGACCGTGTGATGAATGTCATGGATAAGTATGTTCAAGACCGGTTTGGGTTTAAAATTCGTGATTTTTCCACTTCAAAATTTGCAGAATCAAACACCAAAAAAGGGTTATTGTTCCATGATCGGTTCGATGCCATTACACCCTACCATGCTTCTGTGGAGGTCAACAAAAAATGGAAAGGGAGCCAATTGGTCACCACAGAGGGATTGGGCCATTCCATGCATCAAGAAGATGTGAACAACCAAATCATCTCTTTTTTGGAGTCTTAAAAAAGATGTTCTAATTTTCAGAAAAAATCCATCATGCAAAACATTACCCCTTTTCACGTTGCCATCCCCGTTCATAATTTGGATGAATGCCGGGCTTTTTATAGAGATGTCTTGGAATGCGAGGAAGGCCGGAGCAGTGACCATTGGGTGGATTTCAATCTCTTTGGACACCAATTGGTGATCCATTACAAACCCAAATCCGAAGAAGAACTGCATACCAACCCTGTAGACGGCAAAAATGTCCCAGTACCTCATTATGGCGTTGTGTTGGAGTGGGACACCTTTCAGTCATTTTCAAAAAAATTGGAAGGAAAAGGGATAGACTTTGTCATTGCTCCCTACATCCGATTCAAGGGTGAAGTGGGCGAACAAGCCACCATGTTTTTTCTGGACCCCGCCGGAAACGCACTTGAATTCAAAGCGTTCAAAGACATGGGTCAGTTATTCGCGAAATAACAGCAATCAATCTATAGTCAGGCCTTTTCTTCGAACCCAGAGATGGGCAAATATCATATTGGGCACCCAGCACAACCAGGCAACAATCTTATACGCCACCAAAAATTCGCCCAGAGCTATCGTTAACAAAGGCAACCATATACGAAGCGTTACCGCCGCAAAGCACGCTGCATAGCTGTAAATCATCATACCTTGATGCAAAGAGAGGTCCTTTTTTCGTATGGCCAAATAGGCTTTAATGGTCGTATAGATCCAAACGATTCCCAAACAAATGAATCCCAAGGCCGGAATGAGTCCACCATCTGCATAGTGGGCAATGTACACCCCGCATGCGCCTGAAATCAATGCGCAAATGACATAAACTTTACCTAGTGTGCGATGCAGGTTCAATTTTCTGGAACGAAGTTTTTTGCTGAACTGCGACCAACCGGTCAACAAGGCCAACCCGCCAAAGATAATATGCCCATAAAAGCCGATTCTCCAAATCTGGTTGGATGCTATTTCCTCGGGTTTTGAAGCCGCTAGTCCAAAATCCCCTGAAGAAGTGAAATAGGCCAAAGGATACAGCCCAATGCAAATAGCCAATAGGGCAAATACCACCCAAGCTACCTTATTTCGTGCACTAGCCGCCATATGATATGATTTTCAGACGGGTAAGTTATCGAATATTTGGGTTGAAAAACAAGAATCGCAACCCTAAATCGTTATAAAATAAGTTGAACAGGCAATAGTGCCCCCAAATCGTACTATTATGAAGATTATTCTACTATTGATTACCGTATTGGTTTCATCCATGGCCGTGACCAGCTGCACCAATGATGAAGCTGACAGCGATATGGATTTCATCTCCCCCAATGATGAGGAAGAGGTTCTTTTAATGGGAACCCAAGTTGATGAGCAAAAAAATTAAGCTTTTTTAGCTTGATGTCTTTCCCTTGCCAAAAGGGTGTTTTTGAGTAACATTGCAATGGTCATGGGACCTACACCTCCAGGTACTGGAGTGATGTAGGATGCCTTTTTGCTGACATTTTCAAAATCCACGTCACCAGTGATGTAATATCCTCTTTCTTGTGACTCATCAGGAACGCGGGTGATGCCCACATCAATAACGACAACATCATCTTTTACCATATCGGCCTTCAAAAAATTGGGAACACCCAACGCGGAAACCACAATATCGGCTTGGCGGGTGATGGAAGCAATATCCTTGGTTCGACTATGGGTGAGGGTTACGGTGGAATTTCCAGCCTTTCCTTTTTGACTCATCAAAATACTGATGGGCCTACCCACAATATGACTTCTTCCGATGACAACGGTATGTTTTCCTTCGGTTTCTACATCATATCGACGCAATAATTCCATGATTCCAAATGGAGTCGCTGAAATGAAGGATTCCATTTCCAACGCCATTTTTCCGAAATTTGTGGGGTGAAACCCATCCACATCCTTATCGGCATCCACGGCCATAAGTACCTTTTCTTCATCAATATGCTTGGGAAGCGGCAATTGCACAATGTACCCATCAATGTCTGGATTGGCATTTAAATCGGCTACCTGCTTGAGCAATTCCTCTTCTGAGGTTTCTTCGGGTAGATGAATCAAGGTAGATTCAAAGCCAATTTTTTTGCATGAACGCACTTTACTCCCCACATAGGTAAGACTGGCGCCGTCATTGCCCACCAGAACTGCAGCCAAATGGGGAACTTTTTCACCTCTTTCCCTCATTTGGGCCACCTCAACGGTGATTTCTTCTTTAATTTGGTTGGATATTTTTTTCCCGTCAAGGATTTCCATAATCTTGGTTTTGGGTTGTTGGTTGTTGGTTTTTGGTCTCTGACTTCTGAATAAAGTTATCGCATATTCTGCATCATCTGCATCATCTTTTTGCCGCCACCACCTTGCATCATCTTCATCATTTTGCTCATCTGGTCGAATTGTTTTAGCAGTTGATTTACTTCTTGGATGGAAGTACCGCTACCGGCAGCGATTCGCTTTTTACGACTTGCATTTAATTTGGAAGGTGTAGATCGTTCATCCGGAGTCATGGAATGGATAATGGCTTCAATATGTTTGAAGGCATCATCGTCTATATCCAACCCTTTCATGGCTTTTCCAACGCCTGGTATCATGCCCATGAGGTCCTTCATGTTCCCCATTTTCTTGATTTGTTGGATTTGGCTCAAGAAATCATCGAACCCAAACTTGTTCTTGGCAATCTTCTTTTGGATTTTTCGGGCCTGCTCCTCGTCAAACTGCTCTTGGGCACGTTCCACCAAGGAAACCACATCGCCCATCCCCAAAATTCGATCGGCCATACGTGACGGATGGAATACATCAATCGCCTCCATTTTTTCACCGGTACCGATGAACTTAATGGGCTTGTTCACCACCGATTTAATGGAAATGGCCGCACCACCACGAGTATCACCGTCCAACTTTGTGAGGATAACCCCATCAAAATTCAGGACATCGTTAAACGCCTTAGCTGTATTCACCGCATCCTGACCGGTCATAGCATCCACCACAAAAAGGGTTTCTTGTGGTTCAATGGCCTTGTGGATATTGGCAATTTCGTTCATCATCTGCTCATCCACGGCCAAACGACCTGCGGTATCGATGATTACTACATTACATCCTAAACTTTTTGCATGTTTTATCCCTGCTTTGGCGATAGCGACCGGGTCATTGTTCTCCCGGTCTGAATACACCTCAACCCCAATTTGCTCCCCAACTACGTGCAATTGGTCAATCGCGGCAGGACGGTATACGTCACACGCCACCAAAAGTGGTTTCTTGCTCTTTTTATTTTTAAGGAAATTGGCCAGTTTTCCGGAAAAGGTGGTCTTACCAGAACCTTGAAGACCAGACATCAGAATTACCGAAGGATTTCCAGAAAGGTCAATGCCTTCTGTTTCACCACCCATCAATTCTGTCAACTCATCCTTTACAATCTTGACCATGAGTTGGCCTGGCTGCAAGGTGGTCAACACGTTTTGACCCAATGCTTTGTCCTTTACTTTATTGGTAAATTCCTTGGCTATCTTAAAGTTGACGTCGGCATCCAACAATGCTCTGCGAACTTCCTTGAGGGTTTCCGCAACATTGATTTCCGTGATTTGTCCATGCCCTTTGAGGGAATGGAGTGCCTTATCCAGTTTTTCGCTTAAATTATCGAACATAGGTGCTCTTCATTTTAAAAGGAGGACAAAGTTAAGAATAATAACAAAGAAAAGGACGGCTTTGGGGAGAGCCGTCCTTTTCAAATCAAAAAGATTGGGGAAAAATTATTACTGTTTCTCGAAGACCAAGTTATCAGTCCCTTCATTTCCTCCGCTAACGTCGATGAGTTCTATGCGGACAGATGAGTATTTTACGATATCCCAGTCATCACTTAAATCCTCAAAATCAGATGGTGCGGAAAATGAGATGTTAAAATCCACATCGCTATCGTCATCACTGCTATCATCATCATTACTATCGGAATTGGTTATGGACCATGTTCCGTTTACTTCATTTGTTCCATTGGTGGCAGCAAGTGTACCATCTGAATTAAAGGTGAATGTGTACCCACTAAAATGGGATGTCTCCTCTTTATCCGTATCATAAAAATACGTGATTACCCATGAACCTTCTTCCGTGATGGATTTAAGTTCCGCCAATTGAGCAGACGACAGGTTGCTCGCCATTTCATTGCCCCCTTCATCTTCGGTGCAGCTTGTAGCAAGTAGCAGCATAGCAATAGCTGCAAAATTTAAGATTGACTTTTTCATAATATAGTGTTCTCGTTTGTTGAAGTTTTATGGCTTTTCGAAGACCAAGGTTTTAAGGGTGCCATCACCGCTCTCATCCTTCAATTCTATTCGGTTGGACTCGACCATGTTTATCTTCCAATCGTCGGTCAATTCACCTAATATATCTGCGCTATCAAAGTTGAGGTAAAACTTCAGACCTTCTTCGGAATCCCGAAGTATTCTCCAAAGACCTTCGGCGGTTACATCGCCCAATTCTGAAACTTCAACTTGGTACATTGTGGAGAAATCGAAATCCATACCGGCCAATTCTGAGGTCATATCCACTTCACCTTCTGAATATAAAGCCACATTCCATGGGCCTCCCATCATGATGTTTCTGATTTCGAGGACATCGCCATCACCTGCGCTATCATCACAGACTTTTAGGAGAATCAACTCGTAATCGGTTTCATCAATCTCAAACTTAAGTCTGGTATCGGTTAGATCGCGAACAGGCCATTCAAAACTTACACCTTCCTCATCTCCGATATTGATCATTAAGGATAACACCAATTGGCTGTTAAGTCCTATCTCCCAAGTTCCTTCGGAAGTGTTTACACCATTGCTAAGTGTTACCACACCTTCTGCCATGAATTTAAACTCATAGCCCAAAAGTCTGTCGATTTCCTCACCTTGATTGGTGACTTTTTTGATGATCCATCCGCATTCGCCAAGAATTTCCCTCAAGGTGTCTGGGTTAGGTTCTTCACCTGGTGTGATATCACAACGTTGTTTTAGAATAATCTTGTTGCCATTATCATTATAAAACTTGATTTTGCCTTCTTCTAGTTCGTAGGCCAACCACTCAAGGTTAAAGTCAACCAGCACATCAAAATCCAAGGTTACAAGAACACCTGCATCAGTTTCAGCTGTGCTCCATGAACCGTTCAAAACATTTCCAATACGGTCATTTACGGTTACGCTTCCATCCTCATTGAATACCATGAGGTACTCCAGATATTGCTCGGTTTGGTCAGTATTTTCGCGATACAATTCGCGAACTTCCCAAGGGCATTCCACTAAGTAGGCATCCAATCGTTCTTTAGTGAAATCGTCATCATTATAGTCGTTGTCATCATCTTCGTCGCACTCGTTTTTTGCATTGCTCAGCGCCACGGACAATGCTGCATTGTTCTCAACAACAATTTCAGTACCATCATATTTTTTAAGGGTCAAAGGGAATTCTATGCTGATGAGGTCTCCTTCTTCCAATTCGGCAAAGAACCTTCTCAGCTGTTCATCGCTTTCAATATGAATTTCATTGGATATTTGCACGTTGATATCAAATGTATACAGCGTAATTGGGTACACAAAGTCGATACATTCTATATCATTGTCGTCACCGCCTTCAAAGCATTCCTCAGCTTTGGCAATCAATTGTTCCTTGTTCTCGATTACGATGGTGGAAAAATCGGAAAGAGTAATGGTAATTGGAAATAAAATATTCAAGATGTCATCATCATCTTCAAACTCATCAAAAATATCTTCAATGGACTGCAAATCTTCTTTAGAATCTATGGTAATCTCAATACCATTGACTTCCACCGTGTAGGGAAATTGTACGGCAAAACAGCTGGCACCATCCACAATATTGTCATAAGAACCATCATGGGAACAGGTTTCCTCGATTAATTTGGCTGTGGAAGAATTTGCCTGAATGGTCTCTTGTTCATCAGTACCTCCCACTTCTTCGAATTCATTCTGGCAAGAGGTAAAATTAAGGGCCATAAGTACAAGCCCTGCATACAATAAGTTGTTAATCAACTTTTTCATAACGTTTTGAATTTTGGGGTTACAATTCAATCCTAAAACAACCCTGTTAAAAAAAACCCTACCTAATCTTAATTTTTTTCAAATATATTTGGACAGGCAACAAATTCTTTTCCATGAGCAACGTATGCGAAGATCATGTCTTCAGTTCCCTTTTCAAGGCCCATTCCAAAACGGTTTTCAATTACATATATTACAAGTTTGGCAATGAGGAGAAGGCTAATGATGCCGTACAGGAAGCCTTTGTGAAACTCTGGGAAAACTGCGCCAAGGTAAGCCCTGAAAAAGCCAAATCCTTTGTTTACACAGTTGCGAATAATCTGTACCTTAATGTAATCAAGGCGGAAAAGGTGCGTTTAAAATATGCCAACGCGGTTGATGAGAAATCTTCCAATCTTTCTCCTGAGTTTTTGATGGAGGAACAGGAATACAAGGAAAAGCTGGAAAATGCACTGAATGCACTTCCAGAAAACCAACGGACCACTTTTTTGCTCAATAGGATTGATGGAAAGAAATATGCGGAAATTGCAGAAATGGAAGGGGTAAGTGTAAAGGCCATTGAAAAACGCATGCATTTGGCCCTAAAAAGTCTGCGGGAGCAGATTGATGGAATATGATACCGTGAACAATAAACAATTGACAATGAGCAATGACCAATTATCAGGCTGTGGACCATTGTTAACTGTTTATTGGAAATTGTTGACTGATAAAAGGTAGGGTATTTTATACCATAGTTGTTATAAGGAAGTAAAGCATAGAAACCATGCAAGAAAATTACTTGGCAAAATGGCTTAGCGGAGAGCTTTCCGAGGCAGAACTTTCGGAATTTAAAAATTCCAAGGAGTATGCTTCCTATGCAAAGCTCATGGAGGTTTCCAGTACATTGGAAGCCCCCGAGTTCAATGTGGATCAAAGTTTGGAGCGCCTAAAAGAAATGCGAATGGGCCAAACCCCAAAGGTCATTACATTGAGCCCTTTCAAAAAATTCCTTCGGGTTGCCGCCGTCATTGCTGTATTGATCACAGGTTCCTATTTTTATTTGAATACCTTGAACGAATCCATTTCTACAGAATTTGCAGAACGTTCCGAACTTACTCTTCCCGATGAATCCGAAATTTTCCTAAATGCAGATTCTGAAGTTTCCTTCAGCAAAAAGAATTGGGACAAAAAAAGAAACGTAATCCTAAACGGCGAAGCATTTTTCAAAGTCGCCAAAGGAAAAAAATTCACGGTGGAGACCGAACACGGCACTGTCGCTGTTTTGGGCACCCAGTTCAATGTAGAGAACAGAAAGAATTTCTTTGAGGTGACCTGCTACGAAGGCTTGGTCAGTGTCACCTATAACAATACCGAAACAAAATTGCCCGCAGGCACTTCGTTCATGGTCATCAATGGGAAGGTTATTGACACTTCCAAACCCAATGGCAATCAGCCCACTTGGATGAACAATGAAAGTAGTTTTGAGCGCATCCCCCTTCAATATGTCTTTAATGAATTGGAAAGACAATATAATATCAAGGTAAAAACCGAAAATGTAGACACTAATTTACTTTTTACCGGTACCTTTAGCAACACAGACCTCAATATGGCGTTAAAAAGTATAAGTACCCCATCTCGCACTAACTTTACAGTTGAGGGTGATAACGTACTTTTCTATGCTGGGAACACTCCGCAATAGCCAAGTCAGCCTCTTTCTGGTTTTTTTGCTGTGCTTCTGTAGCCTTTCTGGCCAAGAAAAACAGCAAGACCGCATAGGTCTAATTCCATATTTAAAAACCTTGGAAGAGCGCTTCGATATCAAATTTTCATATCTCAATGAAGATTTGGATGATATTTCCATGACCATCCCCAAAAACTTGGTTTCATTGGAAGACATTCTCAACTATATCGAAAAGCGATATCAGATTGAGACCAATAAACTCAGTGATCGCTATTATACCTTAACAAAAAGCAGATTGGTCACCCTCTGTGGAAGCATCCTTGATAATTTTGCAGAAAACACCATTCCCGGTGCCACCATTGAAGTCTTGGGCACCACAAATGCTAAAACTACTGATGCCAATGGTGATTTTGTCCTTACCGATGTTCCACGAAATGCATCCCTTAAAATTCGATTTATCGGATACCTGACCAAATACCTCAATGTTGAAAGTCTATTGCAAGAAGGCGGGTGCCCGAAGATATTGATGGCCCAACACTATGAGCAATTGGACGAAGTCATCGTGTATAAATTTTTAACTACCGGAATCATCAAAGAATCCGACGCCAGTATCACCATGAACACAGCGGAATTTGGTATTCTTCCCGGACTCATCGAACCCGATATTTTGCAGACCGTTCAAGCCCTTCCCGGCATTAAAAGTATCGATGAAACCGTATCCGACATCAATGTTCGTGGAGGCACCAACGACCAAAATCTGATTTTATGGAACGGCATTAAAATGTACCAATCTGGGCATTTTTTTGGATTGATATCCGCCTTCAACCCCTATCTAACAGATAAAATTACGGTGATAAAAAATGGGACCCCGGCCAATTTTGGCGATGGTGTCAGCAGCGTCATTCAAATGGAAACCGGGAACCAAATTACGGAAGGTTTTGAAGGAGGTGCCGGTTTCAATTTTATCAGCGGAGATATTTTTGGACAATTGCCATTGAATGACAAATTGGGTCTCCAATTCTCTGCCCGACGTTCCACAACAGATTTTCTGAACACCCCCACTTACAACAAATTCTTCGACCGCGCCTTCCAAGACAGTGAGGTCAAAGACGAGGACAATATTGCCGTGGATGATGAGATTTCCAGGGATGAGGACTTCTATTTCTACGACTTTTCAGGAAAGCTGCTGTATGACATCAACGATGCCCATAAATTTAGGTTGAGTGCCATCAGCCTGAACAACAATCTGCGATATGTGGAAAATAACATGACGGATAATGAGACCTCCATCAGTTTATTGAAACAAACCAATTTATCGGTGGGAGCGCAATTGCAAAGTCAGTGGACAGACCAATTTTCTTCTCACTTAAATGTCTATTACTCCAACTATAACTTAGACGGGCAAAGTGTATTCAACCAAGTACGGCAGTTGGACCAAAAAAACAGTGTGGATGAGCGAGCTGTAAAACTTAATACCCGCTACCAAGTTTCGGAGAATTTACAATGGACCAATGGGTTTCAATATATTGAAACCGGCATCGTCAACCGCGCTTTTGTCAATCAGCCCAATTTTGACACGAACATTAAAGGAGTCATCAGAATACATTCCCCCTACTCCGAAATTGGATACGCTTCCTTTGAAAATAGATTTATCGGAAAGTTTGGAGCCCGGTTCAACTTCATTGAAAACTTGGAGACCTTCAACACATTTTTGGTGGAACCTCGAGTCAACCTCAACTTTCGCCTGGCCAATTATCTCCGTGCCGAAGTTTTGGGAGAATTCAAAAGCCAGACCACCAATCAGGTCATTGATTTGGAGCAGAATTTTTTGGGTATAGAAAAACGCCGATGGATTCTCTCCGATGATGACACGCTACCCGTGACCCAAAGTAAGCAAGGTTCTGTGGGAATGAATTACGAACGGAACAATTTTTATGTGGGCCTTGAGGGTTTTTATAAAAATGTGGATGGTATCAGCACCAGTACCCAAGGGTTTCAAAACCAAGATCAATTCAATGGTGAGATTGGCAGTTATGATGTCAAGGGAATTGAGTTTCTCATTAACAAAAGAGGCGACCGATATAGTACGTGGTTAAGCTATGCCTACAATAAAAACGATTATACCTTCGACTCCATTGTACCGCACAAATTCCCAAACAATTTGGATATTCGGCACACCATCACCTTTGCGGGAACCTACACCTATAAAAAAATAAAGTTGAGTCTTGGGGTCAACTACCGCACGGGAAACCCATACACCCAACCTTTGGAGGGTGATGAGGCCTTGGACACCTCCTTTTTTCCAGCCCGAATCAATTACGAGGCCCCCAACAGCAGCCGACTACCCGAATATTTCAGGGCAGATGCCTCGGCCATTTATAGCTTCGACTTAACGCGGGGCATCAAAGCAAATGCAGGAATCTCGGTTCTCAACATGACCAACCGAAAAAATAGTCTTAACCGTTATTATCGGGTCAATGATGAAAATCAGATAGAAACGGTGGAAAGTGTCTCACTGGGCATTACGCCGAATGTGAGTTTTAGAGTGAGTTTTTAATTCAATCCGTATGTCATTCCTGCGAAGGCAGGAATCCAAAAAGATTCCGCATCCCCGCCTGCCGGACGGGCAGGAAGTGCGGAATGACAATTTTTGTCAAAGCTCGGAGGGTTCAGACCTTCTACATACGTTCCGGAACGTCAATCCCCAATAATCGAAAAGCAGACTGAATCACCTCTCCAACTTTTTGGGACAACTGCACCCGAAACTGCTTTTTCTGCGCGTCGGGTTCGCCTAATATGGATACTTGTTGGTAAAACGAATTGAACTCCTTTACCAAATCATACGTATAATTGGCAATTAAGGCTGGACTGAAGTTTTCCGCAGCCAATTGCACGGTTTCTGGGAATAATTGAATGCCTTTCAACAATTCTTTTTCCTTTTCATGGAGTTTCAGAGAGGTCTCGACTGCGCTAGACCTAACATCTTCCGCTTTGCGAAGAATGGACTGAATCCGCGCGTAGGTATACTGAATGAACGGCCCGGTGTTCCCCTGAAAATCTACGGACTCCTCCGGGTTGAACAAAATCCGCTTTTTGGGGTCAACTTTCAGAATATAGTATTTCAAAGCACCCAAACCAATGGTTCGGTACAACACTTTCTTTTCTTCCTCCGAATAGCCTTCCAATTTCCCCAATTCAGCAGAAATGGTCTCGGCAGTCTCTTCCATATTTTGGATAAGGTCATCCGCATCCACCACGGTACCTTCCCTACTCTTCATTTTTCCGCTAGGCAAATCCACCATTCCATAACTCAAATGGTACAATTGTTCCGCCCACGAATACCCCAATTTTTTCAGGATAAGGAACAGCACCTTAAAATGGTAATCTTGCTCATTCCCTACCGTATATACCATCCCGTTGATATCCGGAAAATCCGTTACCCTTTGAATGGCGGTACCAATATCTTGGGTCATATAGACCGCAGTTCCATCGGAACGCAATACGATTTTCTCATCCAAGCCGTCATCGGTAAGGTCTATCCAAACACTACCATCTTTTTTTTTAAAGAAGACCCCTTTTTCAAGGCCTTCCTTTACCACATCCCGACCTAACAGATAGGTATCACTTTCATAATACAACTTGTCAAAATCAACCCCCATATTTTTATAGGTGGTATCAAAACCGGCATAAACCCAACTGTTCATTTTTTTCCAAAGGGAAACCACCTCAACATCACCCGCTTCCCACTTACGGAGCATTTCTTGGGCTTCCAAAAGAATTGGCGCTTCCTTTTCCGCCTTTTCCTTGTCCATACCATCATCGACCAACTCGGCTATCTGTTCTTTGTACGCCTTATCAAAAGCCACATAGTATTTCCCCACCAAATGGTCACCCTTCAAATCTGATGATTCTGGAGTCTCCCCTTCACCAAACTTTTGCCAGGCCAACATACTCTTACAGATATGGATGCCTCGGTCATTGATAATCTGGGTCTTGTACACCTTTTTTCCAGAAGCTTTTAAAATCTCCGCCACGGAATACCCTAAAAGGTTGTTTCGGATGTGTCCCAAATGCAAAGGTTTGTTGGTATTGGGCGACGAATATTCCACCATAATCGCATCCGTGGAAGGCGTTTTCACATACCCATAGTCCACTTCAGCCTTAATGCTGTTGAAAAAGTTGAGATAATAGCTGTCCTCAATCACAATGTTCAAAAAACCCTGAACCACATTGCATTTGGCCACTTCTGCCACATTTTTCTGCAAATACTCCCCAATCTGGGTTCCAATCTGCACCGGATTGCCCTTTACAAAACGAAGCATGGGAAAGACCACCACCGTTACATCCCCCTCAAAATCCTTGCGGGTGGGTTGAAACTCAACCGTTGGAAGTTCAACTTGGTACAGTTCCTTTACAGCATCCTTGACCTTTTGGCCCAAATCGTTTTGCAAACTCATCTAAAAAGCGTTTCAGGCCGCAAAACTACATATTTTTTGCCCTTTTGTAACATATTTCCCGAAGCATTGACCTATAGATAGTTGCAATTTTGACTATTTTTAAGCATGCTTCTAAACGTTTCCTATACAGATAAGAACATCACCCGAAAGGTGGATGAGGCCGTAGGCAAGCCCTTTCCGCTGAAGGAACGCTTTGCCATGGGCGGTATTGGTTCGCCAAAGCTGTATATTACCGAGACCAGTGTGGAAATCCAAAACCTACTGATTCTGGACAACAACCTCAACACCTGCAACATTGAAATCCGACCCAAGGGCATCATTGTAAGGTTTCGGTCGTTGTTGGAAACCTATGGGCTCATCATCCCATACTACAAATTGAAGCTCTACAAGGGTGAGAGCACCGTTCATTCCATTTATATGGACCACCATTTCATCAAAGTGAAATCGGATACCCAAGCCATACAGCGGTTCTTTAAAAAATTGCTGGACCACAAAGCGGACAATATGCCCACTTCCATTGAGGATTTATGAGCCTACTCAGAAAAAACCCAAAAATTGAGGTAAAACCCTCTCCCCTAGATAAAAAATTGTTCATGGCCGGCTGGTTTGTAGTGATCCTGAATGCCATTTTGGTGTTGAAGTTCTATTTTGACCTCCCTGAAACCATACCAACCCATTTTAACCTTCAGGGGCGGGTGGATGGCTACGGGCATAAATCCACCCTGTGGGCCATTCCCATGCTCAGTGCCGGACTCTATTTGGCCATGGGACTGATGGCCACCAAAATGAAACCGTGGCACATGAATTATCCGGTACGGGTGACCACCGAAAACGCTCCCAAACTCTACCCTATCGCACGTCGGATGCTCATTGTGATGAACCTCTGCTTTGTCGTTGCATTTTTGATCACCACCGTGATCATCCTTTTCAACATATTGGGTTGGGTGCATGCGCTGGACATTAAAGCGCTTATTGCCCTTTGGGTATTGAATGGGCTATTACCGCTCTACTACGTCTTTAAAATGTACAGGGTAGCTAAGCGATAAATTTTTAAAAAGTAACAACTGGTCATTTCGAAATGAGCAGAGCGATTGAGAAATCTCTGCTGAGGTTTAGATTTCTCACTTTGATTTCGACTACCTGACCGTCCGGCAGGCGGGCGCTCAATCTGACAGTACGAAATGACAAAAAGATATTCGAGAAAATTCGTGAAATTCCTGCCTGCGGCAGGCAGGCGTGTCAAACCCCTAACACCCCTAAAGTCCCATTTCGACTTCGCTCAGTGAAAGGCCTCAAGGGGACAGTTCTTAAAATCTCTGTTACAAAATCCACCCCAGTTCGTCTAACCCGTATGCAACCTTTTGCAGTTTGCATTGTCTATATAAAAAACACATCAAAAAACGAACAGATGACCTTGTCCAACACCAAGATCTTCCCCGTGTTACTTTTTCTCATGGCCTTGCCCATGACCGCCCAGACCATCAGCTCCAAATTGGTGGATCCCAAGACCCAAAAAGGCATTCCGTATGCCACCATTCAATATGGGGAACACAAGGGCGTGATCACCAACGATGAAGGCCGTTTCAGTTTTTCGTTGGACGAAACCACCGCCCCCGACTCCATCTACATTTCTTCCATGGGGTACTCCAAAAAGGGTTTCACCCTGGCGCAATTGCAGGACAGTGTGGTGCTACTTCAACCAAAAGCCATTGAACTTAGTGGCGTGTATGTCTTCGACAAAGAGCTTTCCGTGGACGATATCATCGAGAAAATGGTGGAACGCGTTCCACAGAACGTCAACAAAGCACCCGTAAAGCAACGCTTCTTTTTGCGGCAGTCCGAGTTTGTTAACATCGACAAGGTGGACTTCGGTTTTGAGAAATCCACCATCGAAGAGCTCAACAAGGAACTCATGGACAGCATTGCCCTTTCCATCCCTAGAAATGGCCACCACTATACTGAAAGTCTGGGCGACCTCTATAAAAACAACGGCAAGTACAAACTGGACATCATCAAGGCCGCCGATCTTTACGACAAGAACCAAGTGAGCTCTTTTGAGGAACTGGGTGAGCGCATGCAGACCATTTTCACCCAGAACATAAAACCAGATTCCTACCTGAAGATAAAATCGGGCATCTTTAGCCAAAAGGTGCAGGTAGATTCCATCCTCAGCGATATGGAAAAAGAGCAGGCCAAAGAGGCCGAAGAGCTAGCGCAAAACCTTGAGAAAAAGAAAAACTCAGGATTGGTGGACAGCCAGCGCAGTGCTTTTAAGGAACTGCTCAACGAACTGTACTACAACGAGAACAGCAAACTGGACCTCATCGAAAAAAACAACCGCTACCGGTTTACCCTGGCCGGCTATGCCGAAATTGAAGATGCCGGGGTGTACGTTATCGACTTTGAACCCAAGCGCAGCAGTGCCGAGTTCAAGGGCCGTCTCTATATAAATATAGAGGACTTCGCCATTATGCGGTTGGATGTGCAGAACACCGAGCGCCTGCGCAATTTTAGGCTGCTGGGCATTACCTACCGCGAAGTGCTCTACAAGGGCACCATGCGCTTTGCCCAACTGCCCAATGGCAAGTACGACCTCCGCTTTATGGACTTTACCTTTGGCCGCTACTTTGCCGTGGACCGCCCCCTAAAAGTGATTGAAAAGAACAAGCACGTAAAGGGTCGCCGCAAGCAGAACGAACTCTCGCTGAACATCGATTTTAGGATGAGCCCCACCCAAAAATGGGAACTGGTAGTGTTTGACCAAACCGTGGTGCCCGAAGCCCAGTTTACCAACTTTACAGAGGACAAGACCGCACGCGCCACCTATATGCCCACCTATGACCCCGAGTTTTGGCAAGGCCATACCATTATGGAGCCCAACCAAGCGATACGGGAATTCACTGTGGAAGAATAGTTGTAAGGGTTGAGTTTTTAGTTTTCAGTTCTCAGAGGTCAGATTGCAGAGGTCAGCTAAAGGAACATCCAAAGCTTGGCTGATGCGGTAAAGGATGTAGATGGTAGCAGTGTTTTCCCTTTAACCCAAAACCCTTTACCCTTTTACCAAAAACCCAACACCCTTCACCCAACTTGCCATATATGGCATGTACCCGTTGCCGAAAAACCTTTTTCTTGCTCCAACTATGGAAAAAGCAGAAATTGTATTGAACTGGATTGAAGATACCTACGGAACTCCGGAAGAATTGGCTAAAATTCTGGATTACGGGATTGAAATGCTATTTTATTTGGAAGAAGGTTCTTTTGAACAAAAGGAAGTGCAAAATGTGGTGGCGGCTATTAGAGGGATTGTGGTTAGACTAAGAACAATGTAAGAATCACCTCTATTTCTTATGCTGTGCTCTTTTATCTCTTTCTTCTCTTTTCTGATTCATAACAATCCACCATGCAAAACCTTTATCTTGTAATCTATACATTCCTCGCGAACCCTCTTTGTCAAGAATAATACCCCTATTTCTTAAAGCTGCAATAGCATTATTCAGCGTTGTATCCTTTCCTTTGAATCTATTCTTTATAAATGTTCTTGATACCCATGAATCAAGTTTGTCAGACATAATAATAAGCACTTGTCGATAGCTATCTTTCTTTATTTTATTGTAATAATCATCTCTATAGTACCTATCTCCAATCTTTTCAATAGCTCCATTTGACCCAAATGCTCCCTGAACTACATCATCTTCATTTATTGTTTTACCATCTGATAAGTCAAAGGCAGAGTATCCATATTGATGTATAAAATGTGGGAATCCTTCTGAAAGGTTTATAAGAAGTTTTTCAGCACGTTCAACAATTTTAGTGCTAAAACCATTTGCCTCGCTAGAGTGATCCAGTACCTTTTTTATAATGTATTTGATATCAGGCTCTTCAAGTCTATCAAGATTTAATTCTTCAAATATTCTAAGTGAAGAAGGATGGCTATCCAACAAAATCCGTTTAATTTGGGGAAGACCAGAAACACCAATCATTAGATGTTGTGTACCCTCTTTTTGTAATCTTTCGTACAGTAATTTTACAAATGTACCTAAATCCAATTCGGAGCAAGCATTATCTGCTTCATCAATCATTATGAGAAGGCCATCATAAGAATTATCAAAAACTGAATTCTCTTTTGCCTTAGTAACTCTATTTAAAGTGTCTGCCAAAGAATAGCAAAATTCTTCAAATATCAATTCGCTTTTTCCATTAGAACTAGTATCTATTTTTACCCCAACAGCTTCTACTCTACCAATGAAACTCCAAATTTCTCCAAATACCGCTCTAGTTTTCTCCGTCCGAGCCAATTTTCTTTTTAGTGCGAGTTCAATTTTCTTAATTAAAGTGTGCTGTGTTGTGTCCTTGGAAATATCAATATCTACAACAAGAAAGTTTAATTTTTCCCCATTGACCTCAATATCTCCCTCAGCTTGATATTTTACTAAATTTAACAAAGAAGTTTTCCCTATCCCTCTTTGACCAGTCAACAAAAAGCCATGACCCTTGTTAGCTTTTGTTTGCAATAATAATTTTTCAATGGTTTCTATTTCATGTAATCTTCCAGCGAACATTCCTGGCCCACTTGGAGAGTTGGGGTTGAATGGATTTATTTTACTCATATTTTCTGGTATAGGTAATAACAGATAAAGCCAAAGACTTTCTAGATAAATTTTTAATTATAAAGCTTGTTTTATACAATCTTAATCAGGAGGGAAACTTCTAAAAATCAAACCAATATAAACTTTTTTTACCAAATTATCTTACATGCTTGCGCGATAATGCTTATTGCAATGGGCAATAGACAATGTACAATTAGCAATAACACCCCTAAAGTCCCCTCAAGGGGACAGTGTAGTACCCATCCTGCGTCATGCCGAACTCCTGCCTGCCGTTAGGCACGGGGTTTCGGCATCCCATCCCAAAAGCATAAGACCCTGAAACAAGCCTGCCCTGTCATTCCCGCGCACGCGGGAATCCACCATGCCAAAAAGAAAAAGATTCCAGCTTTCGCAGGAATGACATAGAGCATTCGAGATAATTCGTGGAATTCCTGCCTGCGGCAGGCAGGCGTGTCAAACCATAAACACCCCTAAAGTCCCCTCAAGGGGACAGCCTTATTTGGGGATTTCCTGTTATCTTCGGGAAAAACAATAGCCATTTACAACTTCCTAAAAAACAACCCACTATTGGCGGTCTCCACGGGGCTACTGTTGCTGTTTTCGGCAGTAGTGTTCCTTTTTACGGAGTGGAGCTACCAATCCATTGAGGTGCTCTCGCTCTGGGTGCGGAGTCACTTTGGGTATTTTTACCTGTATCTGGGCCTCGGTTGTGTATTGCTACTCTTGGGCATTGCCATATCGCCCTGGGGCAAGCTTAAATTGGGCCCACCCAACGAAAAACCGGAACATTCCACTTGGGCGTGGGCCAGTATGCTCTACAGCACGGGCATGGGGGCCGGTATTTTGCTCCGGGCCGTGCAAGAACCTGTTTTTATGCAGCAAAATCCACCCTTTGCCACCAACACCACCCCGGAAATTTTGGCGCTGGAGTTTACCTTTTACCAATGGGGCTTTACCGCTTGGGCCTTTTACGGACTGTTTGCCCTGATCATTGGCCATGCGCTCTTTGCCAAAAACCAAAAAGTACTGGTGAGCAGTTCCATTCCGCATAAATTCAAGGGTACCAAACGGGCCAATGCGGTGGATATTCTAGCCATCATCACCACCGTTTTCGGGTTGATTGCCGCCATTGGTTTGGGCACCGCCCAGATTACCGGAGGGCTCAACCACGTGTTTCAATCCGAGTTTGGGGTGACGGTCACCCTGCTGTTGGCACTCCTGATTTCCGCCATTGCGTTTGTCTCGGTGTGGTTGGGGGTGGATAAGGGCATCAAACAAATTTCCAAGTTCAATATATTGGTGACGTTGCTGCTGTTGGCCTTTGTGTTTGTCAATAGCAATATGGGGAATATCCTGCTTTCCTTCGGAAAGGCTTCGTTGCACTACCTCAAAGATTTTGTTCCGATGAGCATCACTGTGGGGCGCTACAACCCCGGCATCGAATTCCTCACCGATTGGACGTTTTACTATTGGGCTTTCTGGTTGGCCTGGGCACCTTTTACAGGTATCTTCATCGCCCGCATTTCCCGAGGTCGCACCTTGCGGCAAATGTTGTTGGGGGTATTGATATTACCTTCATTGGGAACGTTCTTTTGGTTTTCGGTCTTTGGCACTTCGGCCTTTGAAATCATTGAAAGTTGGGGCAGCTACAATAATGAATTTGGCAGTGTGTTCTCCTCCATCTTTCTCTTTTTTGGGGAATATCCACTTTCAGGACTATTGAATGGCATCACGATTTTGCTTTTGGTGAGCTTTTTGGTCACTTCGGTGGACTCCGCCGTATTCGTGCTCAGCATGTTCACGGACAAAGGCAATCCCGACCCACAACGCAAACACCGACTCATCTGGTCCATCTTTATTTTGTTGGCCACCTTGGCGCTTATTCTTCTCGGCAATGCCAAACCGGACATTGATGTGCTTACCGCCGTTCAGAAATTGCTGATCATCACCTCTTTGCCCTTTGCCTTTTTTATGGTGTTTATGGCTGCGGTATTTTTGAGCTCATTTCGGGGCAATCGATAGTAAACACCCCTGAAGTCCCACTTCGACTTCGCTCAGTGCAAGCTCTCAAGGGGACAATGTAATTCTTCATGCCGAACTAGATTCGGCATCCCATCTCAACTCATGAGACCCTGAAACTGGTTCAGGGTGACGACTACTTCTTGGGCAAAAAAACCTCCGCCATCATGCAACGGGCACTACCCCCGCCACAAGACTCAATAGTATCCAAAGGGCTGTGGATGATGCCACAATGTTTTTCAATGGCCTTGATTTGATCTTCACGAAGGCTATTGTAGGCTTGGGTGCTCATCACCATAAAACGTTGATCGTTGGCCCCGATCACTTGGAGCATGTTGCCAGCAAAGTGATAAAGCTGCTCTTCGGTGATCTCTATGATTTCCCGACCATCCATTTTAATATGTTCCACAACACTCTTGCGCTCCTTTTTATCATCGATGGACTTTAAACAGATGACCACAAAGGTTTCGGCCATCGCCATCATCACGTTGGTATGGTAAATAGGTAATCGTTCCCCACCCACCGATTGGTAAGCGGTGAAAATGACAGGGAAACAGTCAAAATCCTCACAGAACTCAATAAAAAGCTCTTCATGGGCGCGTTCAGACAACGCGCAATACGCTTTTTGATTGGCACGGTCTTTTAGGATACTCCCAGTACCTTCTAAAAACACACCTTCATCCTCAGCCGAAGTGTAATCCATGATGTTGTTGATGACAAAACCTTCCTTTTCCAAGATTTCAAAAATATCCTCACGGCGTTCCTTTCTTCGGTTTTCAGCAAACATGGGATACACGCAGATGGTCCCACTCTCATGAAAAGAGACCCAATTGTTCGGAAAAATGGAATCTGGGGTATCGCGCTCTTTGGTATCGTCAACCACAATTACGTTCACGCCGTTTTCGCGAAGAACCTTCACAAAGGCATCGAACTCCTCTTGCGCCTTGCGGTTTATTTCGGCATTTTTAAGGTGCAAGTCTTCCTGAAAATAATTGTTGACCGCGGTCTGTTCATTCATCCGGAAATTCACCGGGCGAATCATTAGAATGGTATTGGTAATCTGTGCTCTCAATTTGTTTGTTTGTTATGTATGTTGTTGTGAGGTAATCTTTATGCTCTGATGAGGGGCATGGTGCTGCATCGGAGCAGCCCCTCTTGCTTGGCAATTTCGGCATATGGAATCTCTTCTACCGTAAAACCTTGTTCGCGCAGCCAATTGTTGAGTCGGGTGAAGCTCTTTTCCGATACGACCACTTCGGGTGAAATGGAAAATACATTGCTGAACATTTGGTACATTTCATCCTTGGTGATCTCAAAAACATTGTCCTTTCCGAAATAATCCACCAACCATTGGTATTCTTCCTCCATCAAAAATCCATTTTTATGTAAAATGGCCTTGTCCTTTCCAACAGGTTGAAAACAGCAGTCCAAATGCAGGGCATTTTCCTTGGGGTCGGTATTTGATTTTCTCAGCTCAAAGGATTTTACCGTTTTGTGTGGAAACATCCTTCGGATATACTCCACGGCTTCTTTATTGGTTCGGGCAGTGATAAAATCTGGATAATTCGGTCCCGTGTAAGTGCCAATAAAAATGTAATCGTTCCACGGCATCACGTCGCCGCCTTCAATATGTACTTCTTCAGGTGGGCGAATTATTTTTTTTGGATCGATACTTTCCAAGACTTCATGAATGGCCACAAACTCCCGTTCGCGGTCGGGCAGGATATTGGCATGGAACAATTTGTCTTCAATAACAAAGGCGATATCCCTGGAAAAGATTTGATTACAATTTTCAAGAACTTCTGGTCGATAGACTTTTACACCATATTTATCGAACACCTTTGCAAATGCTTCCATCTCCTTTACCATATCAGCCTCAATAGGGTACGTACCCGCTAAAATATGTTCCAATGACTTTGGGTCATAGGCTTCCTCTGGGGTGGGCGTTGGCCCGCAGCTAACAGCTGTACCCAAAATCACGGCCTTTAAAGGGCTAGTTTCATCTACAATGTTCAATTGCATCATACCGTAATCCTTGAATCTTTTGAACTGAAATAGGGATTTTCCCCAAAAATTCTATGGCAAATCTAGTGTTTTGCCCCCTATTATCCTCCTACAAATTGGCAAAAACACTTTTTTTATTTATGCGATTTTCCCAGTACAAAAATGAGAAATATTTAAAATTTAACTAACTGAAAGTTAATGCGTTAAAATTCACCACTTGATGTGATTTTTTATATAATAAATGTTGCCTGTACATTTTTTATTATTACATTTGTATTCAGATTTTTCCTACAAATGAAAAAATTGTTCATTTCATCTTTATTGGTTTTAGCCGCATTTGCATTGTGGGGACCAATGAATGCATTCCAGAAGAAAAAGGTTACTGCAACGTATTCTTCTTTTGATAAGAATGCTGATTCTTTGTATTCCGCAAAGTATAGGGATTGTATTATGCAAAGCGATTTTCCAGAGGGGTCTTTCTCCAATGATAAGATCATCATTGAAAATGACTGGGATTTAATGAAAGTAAATTCATCCATTAACAGATACGGACAATCCTTGGATTCTACCATCAAGAATTTGAATGCAATCGATGCCCATAATTTTCTGCATCATGAGTTTGAACGTTCAAAAAATACCATATTAAACAGCAAGGATCTTTCATGGATACGTGCCCATTACCTCCGAGAGATCATGCGCATATGCTATGACAACGATAGGCTATTGAACCTTGGTTCTGGGAATAACCCACATAGCCTTTAACTAAAAAAGGGCGATGTTAATATCGCCCACGTTTTTTTGACTGTCCCCCAAGTCTTATCTTTTTTCCAATGGAACAAAAGGCCTTAGGTTTTCCCCGATATATACTTGTCGGGGTCTTCCTATGGGTTCTTTTCGAAGGCGCATTTCCCTCCATTGTGCAATCCAACCGGGAAGTCTTCCCAAAGCGAACATTACAGTGAACATATCCGTTGGTATGCCCAGCGCCCTGTAAATTATTCCTGAATAGAAATCCACGTTGGGATAAAGCTTGCGGTCCACAAAATAGGTGTCTTCCAAAGCTTCTTTTTCCAACCCTTTGGCAATGTCTAAGATAGGGTCCTCAATTCCAAGGTTCCCCAACACATCGTCTGCAGACTTTTTAATGATCTTAGCCCTTGGGTCAAAGTTTTTATAGACACGGTGTCCGAAGCCCATCAATCTGAACGGGTCGTCCTTGTCTTTTGCTTTGGCCATATATTTTTTGGTATCACCACCATCGGCTTCAATAGCTTCCAACATCTCCAATACGGCTTGGTTGGCACCTCCGTGCAATGGTCCCCAAAGCGCAGAGATTCCAGCTGACAACGAAGCAAACAATCCTGCATGTGAAGATCCTACGATTCGCACTGTGGATGTGGAGCAGTTTTGCTCGTGGTCCGCATGCAGAATCAATAATTTATCCAAGGCTTCAATGGCAATTGGGTCCTTTTTGTACTCTTGGTTTGGTTTTTTGAACATCATCTTGTGAATGTTCTCTACGTAACCCAGACTATCATCCCCATAGTCCAATGGAAGTCCTTTTTTCTTTCTTTGGGTCCATGCCACCAATACCGGGAATTTGGCCAAAATGCGTACGATTGAGCCATACATCGCCTTCTCTGAGGAAACATCTACCGAAATAGGATTAAAAGCTACCAAGGCACTTGTCAATGAGGAAAGTACGCCCATAGGGTGCGCCGCTTTTGGAAAGGCATCCAAAATCTTTTTCATCTCCTCGTCCACATGGGATTCCTCTTTAATATCGTTGTGGAATTTCTGTAATTGTTCTTTATTGGGCAGCTCACCAAAAATAAGTAGGTAGGCCACTTCCAAAAAATCGGCCTTTTCTGCTAAATCCTCAATGGAATATCCTCTGTACCGTAGAATTCCTTTCTCCCCATCCAAGAAAGTAATGGCGCTTTCACAAGAACCCGTGTTTTTATAACCGGGATCTATCGTAACCATTCCAGTATCCGCCCTTAGTGATTTAATATCAATTGCCAATTCATCTTCAGTACCTTTGATTACGGGGAACTCATACTGTTTTCCACCATATTCGAGTATAGCTTTATCCGACATTTTATGTTTTAATAGATTAGTAAAAATAGAATGCGGAAATTACGAAAAAGCGCAGCCATTAACAATTTCCAACTCTTATTTGTGCAGTTATTAACAATAAAATATCAATGGTATTAAAAAATACGTTCAGGCCATGTCGTACAGAAGGTCATAGTACGCATCAACCGACTTTTTCCAGGTAAAACGCTTTCGTTTTGCAGCAGCTTGAATCTTTTTCCAAGTGGGCTTGTCATTTTCAAACACGTCGAGGGCTTCATCCATCACTTTCAGCATGTTTTTTATTTTATCATCATAGCTATCACCATCAAAACTAAAGCCTGTTTTCATGTGTTCAACGGTATCCTTTAATCCTCCGGTATGATGTACCAAACAGGGATGCCCGTTTCGCATGGCCAACATTTGACTGATTCCGCAGGGTTCAAAAAGGCTGGGCATGAAGTAAAGGTCCGATTCCAAATACATGGAGTCGATGAGGCTTTCTGACTGCCCGTTGGTGAAGATAAAATTCTTGTGCTCATAACTGAGTTTTCTGAAGAGCTCCTCATACTCTGGAGCACCGGTACCCAACAACATAAAAATACCATCTACCTTTTCCAGTTTTTTTAGGATTTCCACAAACGCCTCTGGGGAGCGCATGAAGAAGTAAAACTTTTGTTCGGTCAATCGGGCTACGCTGGATGCAATGAACTTGGGTCGATTCCCCACATAATCCATAATCTTTTCACCGGTATGGGCCAAAAAGTCGGCTTTGTATTTTTTATCTTCTTGCTGAAGCCATCCAAATAGCGCTTTTACCGTATTTCTATAAATCTGTCCCTTTGCCTCGGCATTGATGTTCTTGTAATTACAGCCATTCAAAATACCAAACAGCCTTCCTTCCTTATCTGCTTTTTGCAAATCTTTTTCCAGACCTTCACCACCTATAAATTCAGGAGGGGAACTAGGTTTCAAGACATCCTCTTTGTAGGATGGTGAAACGGTATGCACCGCATCAGCGAAACGGATTCCTACAGCCATAAGGTTGATGCAGTCCTGATATCGGTAATCCATCAACTTTTGGTAATCTAACGGCACGGTCGGAAACCAGTTTTTTATGGAAGAATAATTGCCATCAAATGGACGGATACCCTGTATGGCTAAATTGTGGATGCTGTATACAAACCGGATATCCTTCAAATTTTTGTATTCGGGGTGATACTCCCTTAAAAATAGCAGCAAACTGGAATGCCAATCGTGCAAATGCACCACATCGATTTCGCCAAAAGCACCCTGTTTTACTGCTTCGGCCACTGCTGTACAAAAAATAAAATATTTGATGGCATCGGTGTAGAATGGCTCTTCAGGGTCATTGTGGTAGATATGTGCAATATCTCCCGGCTCAATCTCTGGATGATGGAGCACGTAGTGCACAATATTTGGAAATTCCTTCTTGGGTTTTACCTCATACAACTCAGCGGTGTAACGCAATCCCCGTAGATAAAAATTCAGGTTCGTTTTGAACAATCCATCTTTGTGAAGCCTGGAATAGGACGGCACAATGACGTGCACTTTATCTCCACGTTCTGAAATCTGTCTTGGAACATCGCGGACCACGTCTCCCATCCCGCCAGCCTTGCAATTGGGCAAGGCATCATTTTCCGCTGCAACAAATAGAAAGTTGTTCATGAGGTACTTTTTGGTAGTATTCTTAGTTCAATCCTTTAATTTAGCTAAAGTTTGTTATTGTAACAAAAAAAAGCCTTTCCCAAATGAGAAAGGCTTTTATTATGCTAAATAATCTTTATCCTTATTTTACTTTAAAGGCTTTTTCTTGAGGATAATAGGCTACACTTCCCAATTCTTCCTCAATTCGAAGCAACTGGTTGTATTTTGCCATACGATCACTTCGAGAAGCGGAACCAGTCTTAATCTGACCTGTGTTCAATGCCACGGCTAAATCAGCGATGGTGTTGTCTTCAGTTTCACCAGAACGGTGCGACATTACAGACGTATAACCAGCATTTTTGGCCATATTCACAGCGGCAATAGTTTCACTCAAGGTTCCGATTTGGTTTACCTTGATCAAAATGGAGTTGGCGATTCCGTTTTCAATACCTCTGGACAAACGCTCTACATTGGTCACGAATAAATCATCACCTACCAACTGAACTTTGTCTCCAATTTTATCGGTAAGGAGTTTCCAACCTTCCCAATCGTTTTCATCCATTCCATCTTCGATGGAGATGATAGGGTATTTTTCACAAAGGTCAGCCAAATATTGAGCTTGCTCCTCTGAGGTTCTAACCATTCCTTTATCACCTTCAAACTTAGTGTAGTCGTATTTGCCATCCACATAGAATTCAGCGGAAGCACAATCCAAAGCGATCATCACGTCATCACCCAATTTGTAGCCTGCCTTTTCCACTGCTTTACCAATGGTATCCAAAGCATCTTCGGTACCACCTTCCAACGTTGGAGCAAAACCACCTTCATCACCCACAGCTGTACTCAGACCGCGGTCGTGCAATACTTTTTTAAGGTTGTGGAAAATTTCAGTACCCATTTGCATGGAGTGGCTGAAATCCTTCGCTTTTACAGGCATGATCATAAACTCTTGGAACGCAATGGGAGCATCAGAGTGAGAACCACCGTTGATGATGTTCATCATAGGTACCGGAAGCGTGTTGGCGCTAACACCACCTACGTATCGGTACAATGGCATTCCCAATTCATTGGCAGCAGCTTTGGCCACGGCCAAGGAAACCCCCAAAATGGCATTGGCTCCCAATTTAGATTTGTTCGGCGTACCATCCAATTCAATCATGGTCTGGTCGATAGCGTTTTGATCAAAAACGGATGTTCCAACCAATTCTTCCGCAATGACAGTGTTTACATTGTTCACGGCCTTTCCAACACCTTTTCCCATAAAAGAACTTCCTCCGTCGCGTAATTCAACGGCCTCATGTTCTCCGGTTGAGGCTCCAGAAGGAACAGCCGCCCTTCCCAAAATTCCATTTTCGGTAACTACATCTACCTCCACGGTAGGGTTACCTCTCGAATCTAATATCTGTCTTGCATGAATGTTGACAATAATGCTCATTTTACTCTTAGTTTATGATTGTAATTAATTGGTCAAAGATACGAAAAGACGTGCCTTTTAACATTATGTTATCACCTCTAATACGGTCTTGGTAACCTAAAAAAAAACTATAACGTTTTAGTTCTTTCCTGTTTTGATGGCATCAAAAAATTGGTCGAAAAGATAGTCGGCATCGTGTGGTCCCGGACTTGCTTCTGGGTGATACTGTACCGAAAATACATCCTTATCCTTCATTTTAATTCCGGCCACGGTATGATCATTCAAGTGGGTATGCGTAATCTCCAACTCAGGATGCGCCTCAGTCTCTTCCCTATTGATGGCAAACCCGTGGTTCTGGGATGTAATTTCACCTTTGCCCGTAACTAAATTTAGGATGGGGTGATTGATGCCTCGGTGCCCGTTGTGCATCTTGTAGGTGGAAACACCATTGGCCAAGGCCAACACTTGGTGTCCCAAACAGATTCCAAACAACGGCTTATCCGAAGTGATCATTTTCTTGGCCGCGGTGATGGCATCCGTCAATGGTTCTGGATCTCCAGGTCCGTTGGAAATAAAGTACCCATCTGGATTCCATTTTTCCATTTCCTCGAAGGAAGTATTGTATGGAAATACTTTGATGTAGGCTCCCCTTTTGGCTAAGTTTCTAAGGATATTCTTTTTGATACCGATATCCAGTGCGGAAATCTTATAGGCTGAATTTTCATCTCCGTAGAAATAGGGCTCCTTGGTAGATACTTTAGAGGAAAGTTCCAACCCTTCCATACTCGGAACTTGTTTTAATTCCTCTTTCAACGTATCAATCTCATCGACTCTTGTGGAAATCAGGGCGTTCATGGCACCGTTATCCCGAATGTAACTTACCAAGGCGCGGGTATCCACATCAGAGATGGCAAACAGGTTGTTGTTGCTCAAGAATTCCAACAAACTCATGCTGGCATCGGGTCTTGAATATTCGTAGCTGAAATTTTTACAGATAAGCCCGGCTATTTTTACGGAGTCGGATTCAATTTCATCCAAATGGGCACCGTAGTTCCCAATATGGGCATTGGTGGTGACCATCAGCTGTCCGAAATACGATGGGTCAGTAAAGATTTCCTGATACCCCGTCATACCGGTATTAAAACATACTTCCCCAACGGCAGTACCTTCTTTGCCTCCTACAGCTTTCCCGTAGAAAATGGTACCATCCGCCAACAATAACAGTGCTTTTTTCTTTTCGTGATACTTCATGAAGTGTTCCAATTTTTCAGTTTACAAAAAAACATAAAAAAAGGATAAGTTCTCACTTATCCTTTTTCCACTAATACAATAGTTAATAACATCTTTCTTATTCTTCAGAATCGTCAGTTTTGGTTTCAGCGACCGGTGCCACAGGCTCCGCTTTCTTGCCTCCTCCTCTTCTACTTCTTCTGGTTGATTTCTTGGCAGGTTTACCAGCATTGTATACCTCGTTGAAATCCACTAGTTCTATCATGGCCATATCAGCGTTATCTCCCAATCGGTTACCCAACTTAATGATTCGGGTGTATCCTCCTGGTCTGTCTGCTACTTTTTCAGCAACAGTGCTAAACAGTTCTGTGATGGCTTCCTTGCTTCTTAAGTTACTGAAAACAACCCTTCTGTTGTGTGTACCTTTTTCGGTAGTTTGGTTGTTCTCGGTCTTAGCTTTGGTGATCAAAGGCTCAATAAACTGCTTCAAAGCTTTTGCTTTGGCCACAGTGGTATTGATTCTCTTGTGCTCGATAAGGGAGCAAGCCATGTTGGCCAACATCGCCTTTCTGTGGGCAGATGTTCTTCCTAAGTGATTGAATTTCTTTCCGTGTCTCATCTTTGTGGTTTATCATCTTGCTACCAAACCCAATTGAACTTGGGGAGCAAAATATGATTATTAATCTTTATCTAATTTGTATTTGGAAAGGTCCATACCAAATTGTAGGCCTTTGTTGATGACCAACTCTTCCAACTCGGTCAATGATTTTTTACCGAAGTTTCTGAACTTCATCAAATCATTCTTGTTGAAGGAAACCAAATCACCCAAAGTATCAACTTCGGCAGCTTTAAGACAGTTCAAAGCCCTAACGGACAAATCCATATCTACCAATTTGGTCTTCAACAACTGACGCATATGCAAAGATTCCTCATCGTAGGTCTCAGTCTGAGCAATTTCATCAGCCTCAAGGGTGATACGTTCATCAGAGAACAACATAAAGTGGTGAATCAATACTTTGGCAGCTTCGGTCAAAGCATCCTTAGGATGGATGGAACCATCGGTAAGGATTTCAAAAACCAATTTTTCGTAATCGGTCTTTTGCTCTACCCTGAAGTTTTCGATGCTGTATTTTACGTTCTTTACTGGAGTGTAAACAGAGTCAACCGCAATGCTTCCCAAAGGTGCATTGGATTTTTTGTTTTCCTCCGCAGGAACGTAACCACGTCCTTTTTCTATGATAATCTCAAGGTTGATGCTCACTTTGGGATCCATGTTACAGATCACCAATTCTGGGTTGAGCACTTGGTACCCAGAGATGAATTTTTGAAAATCACCAGCAGTCAACTGCTCTTTTCCGCTAACGGAAATTGAAACAGTCTCGCTCTCAACATCATCAATCTGTCTTTTAAAACGAACCTGTTTTAGGTTCAAAATGATCTCAGTTACGTCTTCAACAACGCCTGGGATAACAGAAAACTCATGTTCAACTCCATCTATGCGCACAGAAGTGATGGCAAAACCTTCCAAAGAGGAAAGCAATACCCTTCTCAGCGCATTCCCAACTGTTAATCCATAGCCAGGTTCCAAAGGGCGGAATTCAAATTTCCCTTCGAAATCTGTTGAATCTATCATTATAACTTTATCGGGCTTCTGAAAATTAAGTAATGCCATAATTGGATTAATGTTGAATTTTATTTAGAGTACAATTCGACGATCAACTGTTCCTTGATATTTTCAGGGATTTGAATTCTTTCTGGAACAGCTACATACGTACCTTCTTTCTTTTCGGAATTCCAAGTGATCCATTCGTATACGCTGCTGTTGGCAGACAAAGAATCCTCAATGGATTGTACAGATTTTGATTTTTCACGAACACCTACAACGTCTCCAGCTTTAAGAGAGTATGATGGAATGTTCACAACATTACCATTGACGGTAATGTGACGGTGTGAAACCAATTGGCGTGCTCCTCTTCGTGAAGGGGAGATTCCCATTCTGAAGACTACGTTATCTAAACGGGATTCACACAATTGAAGAAGAATCTCACCGGTTACTCCTTCTTTTCTTTTGGCCTCGGCGAACAAGTTTCTAAATTGACGCTCCAAAATACCGTAGGTATATTTGGCCTTTTGCTTTTCCATCAACTGGATAGCATATTCTGATTTTTTACCACGGCGTCTGTTGTTACCGTGCTGTCCTGGAGGGTAATTTTTCTTTTCAAAAGACTTGTCGTCTCCGAAAATCGCTTCTCCAAATTTTCTAGCGATCTTTGTTTTTGGTCCTGTGTATCTTGCCATCTTCTATTAATTGGAAAGTGCGATTATGAATTAAGGCTTATCCTTCGATAATCTAAACTGCACCTTCGGGGTGAAGACCCTTTTGGGGCCATTAAACTATAATTGATTAAACTCTTCTTCTTTTGGGTGGTCTACAACCGTTGTGTGGAAGTGGGGTAACATCAACGATCTCGGTAACCTCAATTCCTGCATTGTGAATGGAACGGATAGCAGATTCTCTACCGTTACCTGGTCCTTTCACATACACCTTTACTTTACGTAATCCTGCTTCGTGGGCCACTTTAGCGCAATCCTCAGCGGCTACTTGAGCAGCATAAGGAGTGTTCTTTTTAGAACCGCGGAATCCCATTTTTCCTGCAGAAGACCAAGAGATAACATCACCCTTTTTGTTGGTAAGGGAAATAATGATGTTATTGAAGGATGCAACAACGTGTGCCTCTCCGGTAGACTCTACGATTACCTTGCGTTTTTTTACTGTTTTGGTACTTGCCTTTGCCATATTTTTTAGTTTCTAGTGTTAGTTCTGAGTTATTGGAATCCTAGACTTTTACATTTCAAACAGATTCTTCTAACGTCTAAAGACTAATGACTATGTTTTATTATTTAGTTGCTTTTTTCTTGTTGGCAACTGTTTTTCTTTTTCCTTTTCTGGTCCTAGAGTTATTCTTGGTACGCTGACCTCTAAGTGGCAATCCAGCTCTGTGGCGAATTCCACGGTAGCAACCAATATCCATCAAACGTTTGATGTTCAATTGGGTCTCTGAACGAAGTTCTCCTTCAATGGTGTATTCGGAAACAGCTTCCCTAATACGACCAATTTCATCATCGTTCCAATCAGAAACCTTGGTATCTTCACTTACTTGGGCCTTAGCCAAAATTTCTTGCGCTCTGCTTTTACCTATTCCGAAGATGTAGGTAAGCGAAATAACACCACGCTTTTGTTTAGGTATATCTACCCCTGCAATTCTTGCCATAATTACCCTTGTCTTTGTTTAAATCTAGGATTCTTTTTGTTGATAACGTACAATCTGCCCTTTCTGCGAACAATTATGCAGTCGGCACTTCTCTTCTTTATTGATGCTCTTACTTTCATTGTAACTAGTATCTATACGTAATTCTTGCTTTTGTTAAATCGTATGGACTCATTTCCAACTTTACTTTATCACCGGGAAGCAACTTAATGTAGTGCATTCTCATTTTTCCCGATATATGCGCCGTTACAACATGTCCATTTTCAAGTTCTACCCTGAACATTGCATTAGACAATGCTTCAATAATAGTCCCATCTTGTTCTATTGCTGCTTGCTTTGCCATGTATTATGCTACTTTTCTGTTTTTTCCGGTCTTCATCAGGCCATCATAATGTCTGTTCAACAAATATGAATTTACTTGTTGTACAGTGTCTATCGCCACACCAACCATGATCAACAGGGATGTTCCTCCGTAAAACAATGCCCAACCGGCCTGTACATCCATCAGCTTTACCACAATAGCTGGTAAAACAGCCAATAGTGCCAAGAACACGGATCCAGGTAATGTTATCAGCGACATAATCTTATCCAAATAATCACCTGTTTCTTTTCCGGGACGAATACCGGGGATAAACCCTCCGCTTCGTTTTAAATCATCTGCCATTTTATTGGTAGGTACGGTAATCGCTGTATAGAAATACGTGAAAATGATGATCAATACGGCGAAAAGGATGTTATAGGCCAATCCAAAAATATCGGCAAACTGAACTTCCATCCACTGTCCCACTGCTGTGTCATTGAATGTTCTTCCCAACAAACCTGGGGCAAACATAATGGCTTGCGCAAAAATGATGGGCATTACTCCAGATGCATTCAATTTCAAAGGAATGTACTGGCGTGCTCCCATGATGTTCTTTTCATAACCACCAGAAGCTGTTCTTCTTGCATATTGCACTGGAATCTGTCGTACAGCCATCACCAAAAGGACACTGGCCAAGATTACCAAGAACCAAACAATAACCTCGATCAACATGAACATGATACCTCCAGTGTTGTTGGTGGTCCTTGAAACAAATTCCTGTGCGAAGGATTGTGGCATGGTGGCAATGATCCCAACCATGATCAACAAGGATATACCGTTTCCGATACCTTTGTCCGTAATCTTCTCACCCAACCACATGGCAAACACACATCCGGTCACCAAGATAATTACAGCTGGAATGATAAAATCCAATCCTTTACCCAATACAAAAGCACTGTCTGGAACACCAAGTGCACCCAAACCGTACAAGTATGCAGGGGCCTGAACAATACAGATTCCGATGGTCAACCAACGTGTAATCTGATTGATGGTCTTTCTGCCACTTTCTCCTTCTTTTTGTAGTTTTTGAAGATACGGAATGGCTATTCCCATCAACTGAACTACAATGGAGGCGGAGATATAGGGCATAATTCCCAACGCAAATACTGATGCATTGGCAAAAGCGCCTCCTGTGAAAGCATTAAGAATTCCCAAAATACCAGAATCGGTCTGTGAAGCCAACTGGGTCAATTGGGTAGTATCTATACCTGGAAGAACAATTCGGGTACCAAAACGGTATACCAAAAGCAACCCTAGGGTTAAGATGATACGCTGTCTTAGCTCATCAATTTTCCAGATATTTGATATGGTCTCTATAAATTTCTTCATGCTATAATTATTCCTTATAAACTTATTGCCTCACCTCCAGCTTTCTCAATGGCAGCTTTTGCGGAAGCACTAAATTTATGTACAGACACTTTTAGGCCGGCTTTTAATTCGCCATTTCCTAAAATCTTTACCAAATCGTTTTTATGGGCCAAACCGTTTTCAACAAGGGTGTCCAAAGTTACTTCTTTCTTTACAACTCCATTGTCTACCAACTCTTGCAATTTACCCAAGTTGATACCTTTGTATTCTTTACGGTTGATGTTTGTGAAACCAAACTTGGGAACACGTCTCTGCAAAGGCATCTGACCACCTTCAAAACCAATCTTTTTGGAATATCCAGATCTAGACTTGGCTCCTTTGTGTCCACGGGTAGCGGTACCACCTTTTCCGGTGCCTTCTCCTCTACCTACACGTTTTCCCTCTTTGTGCACAGCGCCTTCCGCTGGTTTAAGATTATGTAAATCCATGTGCCGTTATATTTTAAGCTTCCTCTGTGGAAACCAAGTGTTTTACCTTATTTACCATTCCAAGGATATTGGGAGTTGCATCATGCTCAACAACCTGTCCAATCTTGCGCAACCCTAGAGCCTCCAAAGTTCTCTTTTGGTTCTGTGGCTTTTTGATAGCGCTCTTTACCTGTGTTACTTTTATCTTTGACATAATATCCTCTATTTATCCTTTAAAGACTTTTTCCAAAGAAATACCTCTCTGCTGCGCTACGGTGTCAGCACTTCTCAACTGCAAAAGTGCATCAAAAGTTGCTTTTACCACGTTGTGAGGGTTTGAAGAACCTTGGGATTTTGACAATACGTCATGTACTCCAACAGCTTCCAATACCGCCCTTACAGCACCACCGGCGATTACCCCGGTACCGTGGGATGCAGGTTTAATAAAAACCCGGGCACCACCGTACTTCCCTTTTTGCTCATGGGGAACAGTTACCTTGTTCAAAGGAATACGCACTAGGTTTTTCTTGGCATCCTCGATAGCTTTTGCAATTGCAGTAGCTACTTCTTTGGATTTACCCAAACCATGTCCAACAACACCGTTCTCGTCACCAACAACAACAATTGCTGAAAAACCAAAGGCCCTACCTCCTTTTGTTACCTTGGTAACCCTTTGTACTCCAACCAAACGGTCTTTCAACTCCAGTCCCCCTGGCTTAACTATCTCTACGTTTTTGTATTTCTGGTACATAGTCTTATTAGAATTTTAGTCCTGCTTCCCTAGCTCCTTCAGCCAATGATTTTACTCTTCCGTGATAAAGGTTTCCACCTCTATCAAAAGCCACGGCTTCTACACCAAGCTTAAGGGCCTTTTCTGCTATGGCCTTGCCCACTGCAGTTGCGACTTCAGATTTGGTTCCTTTTGCATCCACATCCTTATCTCTGGATGAGGCAGCAGCCAAGGTTACCCCTTTGTTGTCGTCAATCAACTGGGCATATATTTCTTTGTTGCTTCTGAAGATGGCCAATCTTGGTCTTGCTTCAGTTCCGAAGGATACTTTACGGATTCTTCTTCGGATGCGCTGTTTTCTTTCAGTCTTAGATAATCCCATAGTCTTAATTATTAAGCTGATTTACCTGCTTTTCTTCTTAGTTGCTCACCAACAAACTTGATACCTTTTCCTTTGTAAGGCTCTGGCCTACGGAAACCTCTGATCTTGGCAGCTACTTGACCTACCAATTGTTTGTCATGAGATGTTAGTTTTACGATAGGGTTTTTCCCTTTTTCTGAAATTGTCTCAATCTGCACCTCTGGAGCAATGTCCATAACGATGTTGTGAGAAAATCCTAGGGCCAAATCCAATTTCTGTCCTTGGTTACTGGCTCTGTATCCAACTCCGACCAACTCCAATTGTTTGGTCCATCCTTGGGATACACCTTTAATCATGTTGGCAACAAGAGCACGGTACAAACCGTGTTTTGCTTTGTGATCTTTGGAGTCAGAAGGTCTTTCAACCAAAACCTTTCCTTCTTCAATCTTCACATCAACATCTGAAAAATCTTGGGAAAGTTCCCCCAATTTACCTTTTACGGTAACCAAGGCATCCTTAACCTCTACGGTTACTCCTTCAGGAATTGCGATTGGATTGTTACCTATTCTTGACATTTTTCTTCTCTTTTCTCAATTAATATACGTAGCACAATACTTCACCACCTACATTCTCTTGTTTGGCTTGTTTGCTGGTCATTACACCGTGAGATGTTGAAATGATAGCAATACCCAAACCGTTCAAGACCCTTGGCAAGTCTCCAGAACCGGAGTACTTACGAAGACCGGGCTTACTTACCCGCTCTAGTTTTTTAATGATGGGCTCTTTGGTGGCCTTATCGTACTTAAGGGCGATTTTAATGTTCCCTTGTACTTTGTCCTCCTCGAACTTATAACTCAAAATATAGCCTTGATCGAACAATATTTTGGTAATCTGTCTCTTAAGGTTTGAACCAGGGATATCTACTACCCTATGGCCTGCCTTGCTGGCATTCCGGATTCTGGTCAAATAATCTGAAATTGGATCTGTAAGCATTTCTTTTCTATATCTAAATTACCAACTTGCCTTTTTAACTCCTGGAATCAAGCCTTTGTTGGCCATTTCCCTGAACATCACCCTAGAGATACCGAAGGTTCTCATGTACCCTCTTGGTCTTCCGGTCAATTTGCAACGGTTGCGCATACGCACAGGAGATGCATTCTTAGGCAGCTTTTGCAAAGCCTCATAATCTCCAGCTTCTTTTAAAGCTTTTCTCTTCTCGGCGTATTTCTCAACCATTTTTGCCCTTTTTCTTTCACGGGCTTTCATTGATTCCTTGGCCATACTAGTTCTTTTTAAAGGGTACTCCCAATTCGGTTAACAATGATTTTGCTTCTTTATCAGTTTCAGCGGAAGTCACAAATGTGATGTCCATTCCGTTGATTCTGTTGATTCTGTCAATATTGATCTCTGGAAAGATGATCTGCTCTTCAACACCCAAGTTGTAGTTTCCTCTACCATCAAAACCGGTAGCTCTTACCCCTTGGAAATCACGTACCCTTGGAAGGGCTGTGGTGATCAAACGATCCAAAAATTCGTACATGCGCTCCCCTCTCAAGGTTACTTTGGCACCAATGGGCATTCCTTTTCTCAATTTGAAGGTTGCAACGTCCTTCTTAGAAAGGGTAGCCACTGCTTTTTGACCTGTAATGTTGGTCAACTCGTCCACAGCATGATCAATAAGCTTCTTATCAGAAACTGCAGCTCCAACTCCACGGCTCACTACTATCTTCTGCAACTTTGGAACCTGCATTACGTTCTTGTAACCAAACTCGTCGGTCAGCGCCTTGATCACGCGCTCTTTATATTCTTGCTTTAATCTTGGAATGTAGCTCATGACTAAATTACTTCATTGGATTTTTTGGAAACCCTAACTTTCTTTCCATCGCGTACTTCGTAACCAACACGTGTTGCGTCACCAGATTTTGGATCGATCAACGATAGGTTAGAAATATGGATAGGAGCTTCCTTCTTTGTTATGCCTCCTTGAGGGTTCTGAGCACTTGGCTTTTCGTGTTTGGACACCTCATTGATGCCTTCCACGATGGCCTTGTTCTTTTCACGGTCCACACGAAGTACTTTACCTTCGCTGCCTTTGTGGTCTCCCGCAATGACTCTTACCGTATCCCCTGTTTTTATTTTCAACTTCATCTCTCTGATATTTCTATTACAGCACTTCAGGTGCCAATGAAACAATCTTCATGAACTGTCTGTCCCTAAGCTCTCTAGCAACCGGTCCAAAGACACGGGTTCCTCTCATTTCGCCGGTTGGGTTCAACAATACACAGGCATTGTCATCAAAACGGATGTAAGAACCATCTGGTCTTCTTACTTCCTTTTTGGTACGAACAACAACTGCTGTTGATACAGAACCTTTTTTTACAGTACCGTTTGGAGTAGCTTCTTTTACGGTAACAACAATTTTGTCACCCAATGAAGCATATCTTCTTTTTGTTCCTCCCAATACGCGGATGGTCAAAACTTCTTTTGCACCAGTATTGTCCGCAACCTTTAATCTTGATTCTTGCTGTACCATAATTATTTAGCTCTTTCAAGGATTTCAACCAACCTCCAGCATTTTGTTTTGCTCAAGGGACGGGTTTCCATTATTTTGACGGTATCACCTTCGTTGCAATCGTTCTTTTCGTCATGGGCAACATATTTCTTGGTCTTCAAAACGAACTTCCCGTACATAGGGTGCTTCACTCGTTTTACCTCAGAAACCACAATTGATTTCTCCATTTTGTTGCTGGTAACAACGCCTATTCTTTCTTTTCTTAAATTTCTGTTTTCCATAAGGCAGAACCAATTATTGTAATTCCCTTTTAGTTAATTCTGTTGCAAGTCTTGCCACCGTCCTTCTCGCCTTTCTAATCTGTAAAGGATTTTCCAAAGGAGTAACGGCGTGAGCCATTTTTAGATCGGCATGTTGCTTTTTGAACTCGCCCAATCGCTCCTTTAGCTCTTCAATTGAAAGTTCTTTTATTTCTGATTGTCTCATCTTTCTTCTCAATTAAAAATTAAGCGGAATAATCCCTAGCTATGACAAATTTCGTCTTCACCGGCAATTTTTGAGCCGCTAGTCTCAAAGCTTCCTTGGCAACATCCAGGGGAACTCCGGCAACTTCGAACATGATTCTTCCCGGTTTTACAATGGCCACCCAATATTCTGGGGCACCTTTACCTTTACCCATACGAACCTCAAGAGGTTTCTTGGTGATGGGCTTGTCTGGAAAAATCTTGATCCACAACTGCCCTTGTCTCTTCATGTATCTTGTTGCAGCGATACGCGCAGCCTCTATTTGACGGGAAGTAATGAAGTGTGAATCCATGGACTTGATACCGAACATTCCATTGGAAAGTTGGTGTCCTCTTTGTGAGATTCCTTTCATACGCCCCTTCTGGGTCTTACGAAATTTCGTTCTTTTTGGCTGTAACATCTTACCTTACTTTATCTTATTACTTTCTACGGCGTGGTTTTTTACCACCATCTTGTTTACCGCCTTTTGCTCCTTGACTCTTGCTCAATCCTACCAATGGGGAAAGTTCTCTTTTTCCATAAACCTCTCCCTTCATGATCCAAACCTTGATACCCAATCTACCATAGGTAGTGTGAGCTTCGTGCAAGGCATAATCTACATCGGCACGGAAGGTAGACAATGGAATTCTTCCTTCTTTGTAGGACTCAGAACGTGCCATTTCAGCTCCGTTCAAACGTCCAGAAATCTGAATCTTGATTCCCTCTGCATTCATACGCATTGCTGCTGCAATGGCCATTTTAATGGCTCTACGGTATGAAATCCTGCTTTCAATCTGTCTTGCCACACTAGCAGCAACCAAATTGGCATCCAACTCAGGTCTCTTGATTTCATGAATATTGATCTGAACCTCTTTGTTGGTGATTTTCTTAAGCTCTTCTTTAAGTTTATCAACCTCTTGACCTCCTTTACCGATAATGATACCTGGCCTTGCGGTGGTAATGGTAATGGTGATCAATTTCAAAGTTCTCTCTATGATCACTCGTGATACACTGGCCTTGGCCAAACGTGCATGCACGTACTTTCTTATTTTATCATCCTCAGCCAGCTTATCGCCGTAATCGTTTCCTCCGTACCAGTTGGATTCCCATCCTCTGATAATTCCTAAGCGATTTCCTATTGGATTGGTCTTCTGTCCCATATTCTATTTTCTAGCTTTGAACGTTGTTATTGGCTTCCAAGATCATGGTAACATGATTGGAACGCTTTCTGATTCTGTGAGCCCTACCTTGGGGAGCTGGTCTCAAACGCTTCAACATAGTTCCTCCGTCTACACGGATTTCCTTGATGTAAAGATCAGCCTCTTCAATATTAGCCTCCTCATTCTTGGATTCCCAATTGGCGATAGCGGAAAGCAAAAGCTTTTCCAACTTTCTTGAGGCTTCTTTTTGGTTGAACTTCAAAATAGCCAAAGCCATTTCTACTTGTTTCCCTCTTACCAAATCAGCTACCAAACGCATCTTTCTTGGAGACGTTGGGCAATTGTTAAGCTTTGCAATAGCAAGTTGCTTTTTCTCTTCCTTTAACCTTTCGGCCATTTGTCTTTTACGAACTCCCATAGCTTACTTACTTTTTACCTTTGTTTTTAGCCCCTGCATGACCTCTAAAAGATCTTGTAGGTGAAAATTCTCCAAGTTTGTGACCTACCATGTTCTCGGTTACATATACAGGAACAAATTGTCTCCCGTTATGCACTGCGATGGTCTGTCCCACAAAATCCGGGGTTATCATTGAGGCCCTTGACCATGTCTTGATAACCGATTTCTTTCCTGATTCTATATTGGCTTGGACTTTTTTCTCCAAACTAAAATGAACGTATGGTCCTTTTTTTAACGAACGTGCCATTTACTTTTTCTTTTATTTCTTTCTACGTTCTATGATATATCTATTGGTGTCCTTGGTCTTGGAACGGGTTCTATATCCTTTTGCAGGAATACCGTTTCTAGATCTTGGATGACCTCCGGAAGCCCTTCCTTCACCACCACCCATTGGGTGATCCACGGGGTTCATGGCTACTGGTCTTGTTCTTGGTCTTCTACCCAACCATCTGCTCCTACCGGCTTTACCAGATACCAACAATTGGTGATCTGAGTTGGAAACCGCTCCGATGGTAGCCAAACAAGTGGCCAAAATCATACGGGTTTCTCCAGAAGGAAGCTTAATGGTAACGAACTTACCGTCCTTGGCCATCAACTGGGCAAAAGTACCGGCACTACGTGCCATAATTGCGCCTTGACCAGGTCTTAACTCTATGCAAGAGATAATGGTACCCAATGGAATTTCACTCAATGGAAGTGCATTTCCAATTTCTGGAGCAGAACCTGTTCCAGATTGGATAGCTTGTCCTACTTGCATTCCATTTTGGGCAACTACATATCTTTTTTCTCCGTCGGTGTATTCCACCAAAGCGATAAATGCAGTTCTGTTTGGATCGTACTGGATGGATTGCACAGTGGCTTCCACTCCTTGTTTGTCCCTTTTGAAATCGATGATACGATATCTTCTCTTATGACCCCCACCTCTGTGGCGCATGGTCATTTTTCCTTGACTGTTCCTACCACCTGACTTTTTTAACGGAGCAAGCAAGCTTTTCTCCGGCTTATCAGTAGTAATCGCGTCAAATCCGTTTACTACTCTAAAACGCTGCCCAGGGGTTATCGGTTTTAATTTTCTAACTGACATTTCTCGTCTTTATAGATTACTGTAAAAATCAATAATATCACCTTCAGCCACATCAACAATTGCTTTCTTCATAGCATTTGTTTTTCCGTGTTGGATTCCGGTTTTTGTATAGCGACTCTTACGCGTTGGACCATAGTTCATGGTTCTTACCTTTTCAACAGAAACACCATAAGTGGCTTCAACTGCGTCTTTGATCTCCAATTTGTTGGCTTTTGGGTCAACATAGAAACCATAACGATTGAAAAGCTCGCTGTCAGCGGTCATTTTCTCCGTAATTATCGGTTTTATCAACACACTCATGATACTTTTATTTCTTTAGGTTCGATTCAATTCCTTCCAAAGCGCTTTCGGTCAATACTAAACTGTTAGCGTTAACAATTCCGTAAGTATTTAATTGTGAGCTAGTTACGACTTTAGAGCGTTCCAAATTACGCGACGACAAATATACATTATTATTTGTATCACCCAACACAACTAGGGACTTTTTGTTTTCCAGACCCAAAGAGGTCAAGAAAGCTACAAAATCCTTGGTCTTTGGCGCTTCGAAATTAAAGTCTTCCACAACTACCAATGCGTTGTCTTTGGACTTAAGGCTCAAGGCCGATTTACGGGCCAATCGCTTTACGTTTTTGTTCAATTTTTGGGTGTAATCCTTTGGTCTTGGACCGAAAATTCTACCACCACCTCTAAACACAGGGGACTTGATGCTACCGGCTCTTGCGGTACCAGTTCCCTTTTGCTTTTTGATTTTACGGGTACTTCCAGCAATCTCAGCTCTTTCCTTTGCTTTGTGTGTACCTTGTCTTTGATGGGCCAAGTATTGCTTAACATCCAAATAGATGGCATGCTCATTCGGCTCTATGGCAAAAACATCGTCAGAAAGGTCTACCTTTCTTCCGGTCTCTTTTCCTGTGATATCTAATACTGCTACCTTCATTATTGCCACCTTTGAATAGTTACATATGAATTTTTGTGACCAGGTACACATCCTTTTACTACCAAAAGGTTTTTCTCTGGAACCACTTTCAATACTCTTAAGTTTTGTACGGTTACTCTTTCTCCACCCATTCTACCGGCCATTTTCATTCCTTTGAAAACTCGAGCAGGGTAAGAAGCAGCACCAATGGAACCTGGAGCTCTTAATCTGTTGTGCTGACCGTGGGTTGCTTGACCAACTCCACCAAATCCATGACGTTTTACAACCCCTTGGAATCCTTTTCCTTTAGATGTACCAACAACATCAACAAACTCACCTTCCATGAAAATGTCAACACCTACGGTGTCACCTAATTTGTATTCGCCTTGAAATCCTTGGAACTCGACAACTTTTTTCTTTGGAGAAGTACCTGCTTTTTTAAAGTGACCGGACTCGGACTTGTTAGCACGTTTTTCTGCCTTGTCATCGAAACCAAGTTGCAGGCCTTTGTACCCGTCAACCTCTTCGGTTCTGACTTGGGTAACCACACATGGTCCAGCTTCAAGAACGGTACATGGAACGTTTTTTCCATTCTCGTCGAAGATGCTGGTCATGCCGATTTTTTTTCCTATTAACCCAGACATATTTACTTAATTATTAATTGTTTACTCTTTTTTATTGCGCCAATTTCTTGGCAAAAAAATTGGGTCAAGAAAAGATTCTGCTCTGACCCAGATTTTTTCTTTCACCGTTTTTCCTGAACCATCGTTCAGGACATGTTCGTCCCTGCTTTAGGGCAGAAACTTATCAGACTTTGATCTCAACCTCAACACCACTTGGAAGTTCAAGCTTCATAAGGGCATCGATGGTTTTTGATGAAGAGCTGTAAATGTCCAACAATCTCTTGTAAGAACTCAATTCAAACTGCTCTCTAGATTTTTTGTTCACGTGGGGTGAACGCAAAACTGTAAATATCTTTTTGTGCGTTGGCAATGGAATGGGTCCAGTTACCACAGCACCGGTTGTTTTTACTGTTTTCACGATCTTTTCAGCAGATTTGTCCACCAAATTGTGATCGTAAGATTTCAATTTTATTCTAATTTTTTGACTCATCTTGCTGAAAATTAAGCGGTTACTCCTTTAGCTGCTTTAATCACCTCTTCCGCAATGTTGGAAGGAGTTTCTGCATAGTGTGAAAATTCCATAGTGGATGTAGCTCTACCAGAGGACAATGTTCTCAAAGAGGTCACATATCCAAACATTTCAGATAAGGGAACTTCGCCTTTTACCACTTTGGCACCGGCTCTATCACCCATACTACTAATAGTTCCTCTACGTCTGTTAAGGTCACCTACAATATCACCCATGTTTTCTTCTGGGGTCAATACCTCAATTTTCATGATTGGCTCCATCAATACAGATCGTGCAGATTTAGCAGCAGCTTTATACCCCATTTTGGCAGCCAATTCAAAGGACAAAGAATCAGAATCCACAGGGTGGAAAGATCCATCCTTAAGGGTAACTTTCATGCTATCCATTTCGAATCCGGCCAAAGGACCATTTTTCATAGCCTCTTTAAATCCTTTTTCTACAGACGGGATATATTCTTTAGGAATATTACCACCTTTAATCACGTTTATAAATTCAAGACCTTCTTTACCTTCTTCAGCAGGCTCCATTGTAAATACGATGTCAGCAAATTTACCACGACCACCAGACTGTTTCTTATAAACCTCTCTGTGATCAGCGGATTTAGTGATTGCTTCTTTGTATTCCACTTGAGGCTGCCCTTGGTTTACTTCAACCTTGAACTCACGTCTTAAACGGTCAACAATAATATCTAAGTGAAGCTCACCCATACCAGAAATAATGGTCTGGCCGGAAGCCTCATCAGTTTTCACTTGGAAGGTTGGATCTTCTTCGGCCAATTTGGCCAAAGCCATACCTAATTTATCCACATCCGCCTTGGTTTTTGGCTCAACCGCGATACCGATAACGGGATCAGGGAATTGCATACTCTCCAAAACAATTGGGTGTTTCTCATCTGAAAGGGTATCCCCTGTTTTGATGTCCTTAAATCCGACAGCAGCACCAATATCTCCAGCTTCGATAAAATCGATGGCATTTTGCTTGTTGGCATGCATTTGATAGATTCGGGAAATACGCTCTTTGTTTCCAGAACGGTTGTTCAAGATATAAGAACCTGCATCCAAGTGACCAGAGTACGCTCTGAAGAATGCCAAACGACCTACGAAAGGATCGGTAGCGATCTTAAACGCCAATGCAGCAAAAGGCTCTTTTGGGTCTGGTCTTCTTTTCTCTTCTTTTTCAGTATCGGGATTAACACCTATAATTGCCTCTTTGTCCATTGGAGAAGGCAAGTAACGGCATACAGCATCCAAAAGGAACTGTACTCCTTTATTTTTGAAAGACGAACCACAGATCATAGGGATAATAGCCCTATCCATAACTGCTGCCCTCAAAGCGGCATGCACTTCTTCCTCAGTAATGGAATCTTCATCTTCGAAGAATTTTTCCATCAAATTCTCATCATACTCGGCAACAGCTTCGATAAGAGCAGCTCTGTACTCCCTAACCTCAGCTTCCATTTCAGCAGGAATATCCACAACATCGAATGTAGAACCAAAGTTCTCATCGTGCCATACAATAGCCCTGTTTTTTGCCAAGTCAACGATACCTTTAAAATCAGCTTCGTCACCGATTGGCAAAACGATTGGCACCGCATTGGAACCCAACATTTCACGAACTTGATTACATACGTTCAAGAAGTTGGAACCCTGACGGTCCATTTTGTTTACGAAACCAATACGTGGCACTTTATAGTTGTCGGCCAACCTCCAGTTCGTCTCTGACTGAGGCTCAACACCATCAACTGCACTGAACAAGAATACCAAACCATCCAATACACGAAGGGAACGGTTTACCTCAACGGTAAAGTCAACGTGTCCGGGGGTGTCGATAATGTTAAAGTGGTAATCTTTGGTATCAGGCAGTGTTTGTGCATTTTCCATGGGGAACTTCCATGTACAGGTAGTAGCGGCAGAGGTAATGGTAATACCACGCTCTTGCTCTTGCTCCATCCAGTCCATAGTAGCCGCACCATCGTGCACCTCACCAATTTTGTGGCTCACACCTGTATAGAAAAGAATACGTTCTGTAGTAGTTGTTTTACCAGCATCAATGTGTGCTGCAATACCTATATTCCTTGTATATTTTAAATCTCTTCCCATTGTAATGATTAGAATCTAAAGTGTGAGAATGCTTTATTGGCCTCGGCCATTTTGTGTGTATCTACTCTTTTCTTCACTGCAGCGCCTTCTTCTTTGGCAGCGGCCAAAATTTCTGAAGCCAATTTCTGCGCCATGGATTTCTCGTTACGCTTTCTTGCGTAAAGAATCAACCATTTCATTGCAGTGGATATCTTTCTATCTGGACGAATCTGCATAGGAATCTGGAATGTTGCACCACCTACTCTTCTACTTCTTACCTCAACGTGTGGCATAACATTGGAAAGAGCATCTTTCCAAAGTTCCAATGCGGTTTTTTCTTCGTCTGTGTTCTTTTCGTCAACAATATCAATTGCATCATAGAAAATCTTGAATGCAATTGACTTTTTACCATCCCACATCATCATGTTCACGAAACGTGTAACTAGCTGATCGTTAAATCTTGGGTCTGGCAATAACGGTCTTTTCTTTGCCTGCTTTTTTCTCATCGCTTCTTCTTAAAGTTGATTACTTTTTAGGACGCTTTGCACCATACTTAGATCGTCTTTGCGTTCTTCCTGCCACACCGGCAGTATCCAACGCGCCACGAACGATATGATATCGCACACCAGGCAAATCCTTTACTCTTCCACCTCTAACCAATACTATCGAGTGCTCTTGGAGGTTGTGACCTTCACCAGGGATATATGCGTTCACCTCTTTACCGTTGGTCAACCTTACCCTTGCAACTTTACGCATTGCAGAGTTTGGTTTCTTAGGCGTAGTGGTATAAACCCGCGTACAAACCCCTCTTCGTTGAGGACACGAATCCAAAGCAGCCGATTTACTCTTCTTGGTAATTGTGGCCCTTCCTTTTCGTACTAATTGTGAAATTGTTGGCATTAAAATCTCTGTTAAAAACTAAATAACCCTCATTTTGAGGGCTGCAAATGTAGTGATATTTCGGAATAATTCAAATCCTGAATAATTTATTTTGCCCCTTAAATGAAAAAAGGTGCTGAAACGCACCTTTTTATATCTTTTTTGAAATCAAAGGGGCATTTAAACACCCCTACTCTTATCTATAACGTATTGGCATACATGAACAGATTCAACAGGTCTTGGTCATCGTTCACATTGGGCCGCTTATCCTTAATATAATCTTTGATTGCCTTCTGGTCTTCTTCTGAAAACATGGACAACACTTCCGATTTTTTGGTCTTCATGAAAACCGGCGACTCTCCCGCCCTTGATACGTAGTATTCGGTCCTGTCCAAAAATCGATGTGGAAATGATTTTTCCAATGAATTTCTGGCTACTTTACCTTCTTTGAAGACTTTTTTATGTTTTACAAAAAGATTATAACCCTCCCCTGTTACCACTGGTGTTAGATATCCTTTCTGCGAGTTACCATCCTCATCAGTATACAATGCATAAAAATAGTCATTACCATTCACGGAGCAGGAGTAAACGGGATGTTTCAACATGGCTTGCACAACATCGGAATCCAAGCTTTCCTTTAGCTCTACTTCATCATTATAGGCATCATAGCGCATGTACATATTCTTGAAGGCCACACCTTCGTCATACAGCGTACCCATGGTGAAGTTTTCATTAAGGTAGATTGTCCCGTCGATATCCTCGAGCGTAAGATTGACCTCCTCACCCAAGCGACCGAACTTTATCCTCATATCGCTATATAGATTTTCCATGGATGGGTTATTACCAAATGACTGTTCCTTATTCCACGAACCTGAGATGACACTATAGGATTGAACTTGGGCCTGCCCCATTACAAGTGTAATCGCTAAAAAAGCGAACCCCATGGTTACCATTAATTTTTTCTTATCCATTTCTTCTTTTTTTGATTTTTAAAGTGTGTTGGCATAAGTGAACAGATTCAACAGGTCGTGATCATCGTTCACATTGGGTCGCCTGTCTTTGAAATAGTCTTTGATTGCCTTTTGGTCCTCTTCTGAAAACAGGGAAAGAACCTCCGCTTTTTTGGTCTTCATGAAAACAGCCGGCTCACCCATTACAGAAACGTAATATTCGGTTTTGTCCAAAAATCGATGTGGAAATGATTTCTCCAAGGAATTTCGAGCGGCTTTGCCTTCTTTGAAGACTTTTCTATGTTTTACAAGAAGCGTATACTCCTCCCCTTTTACAATCGGCGTCAAATAGCCCTTTTGCGAAACTCCATCCTCATCAATATATACGGAGTAATAGTATTCGTTGCCATTTACAGCACATGAATACATTGGATGTTTCACCATGGATCGGACCACATCGGACCCCAAGTTTTCCTTTAGCTCCACTTCATCATTATAGGCATCGTAACGCATGTATAACTTCTTGAAGGCAACACCTTCATCGTACAATGTTCCCAAGGTGAAGTTTTCATTAAGGTAAATGGTACCATCGATATCTTCCAAAGTAAGATTGACCTCTTCACCCAGACGGCCAAATTTGACTCGCATATCATTATAGAGGTTTTCCAAGGAGGGATTGTTGCCCCATGCCTGTTCACGATTGGGTGGTGTTAGAATTACATTCCAAGGTTGAATAATTTTGTTTTGGGCCAAACCTAAAGACATCCCCAGAACCATAAATATTGATATTATATGTCGTCTTTTCATGAATTCTATGTTTTTGGCCGTCGACAATTACACTACTTTATTATTTTATTATAAGGTATTGGCATAGGCAAACAAATTGGTGAGACCTAAACTTTCTCCTAAATCTATTTGCTTCTCCTTAATGAATTGTTTTATAACCTTCTGATCTTCATCGGGGAACAGTGCCATAACTTCGGACTTTTTGGCCTTAAAATATTGAGGGGTATCCCCGTTTACAGATAAATAATACTCTGTTTTATCCAAAAAGCGATGTGGAAAACCTCTATCCAATGAAGTTTTTGCTGGCTTGCCTTCTTTAAAGATTTTTAACTGCTTTTGGTAAAGCACATAATCACCTCCATTGACCAAAGGCTCCAAATAACCTGCTACCAATACACCTTCATCATTTTTATATTGCAGGTAATCAAATTTTGAGCCATTTACGGAACAGGAGTATTTCTGATTCTTCACCATAGCGCGGGTAACTTTAGAATCCGGACTCTCCCTCAATTCAATTTCATCGTTATAGGCATCATATCGCATATACATCCGCTTAAAAATCACACCATCTTCATGCAATGCCCCTAATTGGAACGATTCATCCAAATAGATTGTACCGTCGATATCTTCAAGGGTAAGATTGACTTCCTCTCCCATGACCCCCAATTTGGTTCGCATGTCATTATAGAGGTCCATCATCCATGGGTTATTTCCATTGTCATAGTTCTCAGCATCTGGCCCTTTGAAACCGGCCAACCTATCCGCTGTGAAAAAACCACCTTCTCCCGGTGAATGGATATTACCTTGGGCCTGCAAATACGATACTGACCCCAGTGAACAAAAAGCAATAAGCAAAGTCTTTTTTATCATCTTAATTTCTTTTTCGGTTAACATAATTATAAGGTATTGGCATACGCAAACAAGTTTGTGAGCCCAAGGCTGTCTCCCAGATCAATTTGTTTATCTCTTATAAACTGTTTTACTTTTTTTTGGTCCTCTTCGGAGAATACCGAAAGCACTTCTGATTTTTTGCTCTTAATAAACTTGGGCACGCTTCCATTCACGGACACGTAGTATTCTGTATCATCCAAGAATCGATGTGGAAACCCTCTTTCCATGGACGTCTTTGCAGCTTTCCCCTCCTTAAAGGTTTTTACACGCTTTTGATAAAGCACATATTCACCCCCTCTGACCAACGGAGATAGGTAACCCTCAACGGTTTCATGATCCTCGTTGACATAATCCGTATAGACAAAATCATCCCCACCAAAAGAACAAGAGTACTCCTTATTCTTTATCATGGCATATGTGTTTTCAGATTTTGGGTCTATCTTCAGCTCAACTTCATCGTTATAGGCATTATAGCGCATGTAGATTCGTTTGAAAACCACTCCATTTTGGTAAAGGCCTCCCAATTGAAAAGTTTCATTCAAATAAATAGTCCCTTCAATATCTGCCAAGTCAATATTCACCTCTTCTCCAAGGCGCCCCATCTTTGTCCTCATATCACTATAGAGATCCATCATCCATGGATTGTTTCCTAGATCGGCCTCCTCGGCATAAGTCTTCATTAAAGCTAATCTATCCTGCGTAAACACCCCTCCTTCACCTGGAGAATGGATGTTCCCTTGGGCACTCAAATAAGACAGCGCAAACACCGATATTGCAAATGTTAAAACAACAGATTTATTCAAATCATACATTTTCATCATTTTTTAAAATTTGGATATCTATTAAATATATAAAAATTAGATAGTTAAACATGGGAAGCTCCTCATCAATTTTGAAAAGTGAAAATATCCATAGGAAATTTTAAGATTTTATTAACTTTTGAGTGTTTTTACATTAACAAAAACAACCTGAAATCTAAAAAAGCCCATCACCCTTAAATTGAGAAAGAAACTTTAGGATATATATTAAGGTATAAAAAAGAAGTCCTAAATACTCCGTTAACACCCAAGTTAAGGATTGTTACAAAATCCCACTCCCACCCGCAATACGAGCCTGTTTTTTAACAACATTCAATTTTTGGGGGTGAAAATTAACAAGTCTTGCAAATAGTTGGGCTCATTTTATGGTTCTTGCATTTGCCAACACCATCTTAAAAATTTAGTAAAATTAGTTTGGATTATTAACATGAAATTATGATTTTAGCGGCTAGCTAATTCAAATAATTTAAAAATGAGAACAAAACTTAATGGATTGTTAACGCTGTTATTGGCGTTTGTTGTGCATGTATCCTTTGCACAAGACAAGACGATTACAGGTACTGTTACGGATGCCGACGGCCTTCCGCTGCCTGGAGTCAACATTGTCGTCGAAGGGACCACCAACGGTACCCAAACGGATTTTGATGGTAACTATTCGATCAGTGCAAGTCAAGGTCAAACACTACTTTTTACCTATATAGGGCAGAGACCCGCTAGTAGAGCTGTTGGTGCAGGAAGTGTGATTAATGTTCAGATGGAAGAGGACACACAGGCTCTTGAGGAGGTTGTTGTGACCGCTCTTGGTATCAAGAGGGAGAAACAAGCCTTGGGATACGCGGTCGCCGAAGTAAGCTCCGAGCAACTTGAGGAGAAAGCTGAAGGTGATCTTGGTCGTGTGCTCATGGGTAAGGCCTCTGGGGTGAACATCACCCAGCAAAGTGGTCTGTCCGGATCAGGAACCAACATCATCATTCGGGGTTTCAACTCCTTTAGCCAAAGTAACCAACCTTTGTTCATCGTGGACGGTGTTCCTTTCAATGGTGACACCAACCCATCGGGTAGACAAGGTAGCCGTAACGACTTTGTCAACGGTAACAACGGTTCCTCAAGGTTCTTGGATTTGGATCCCAACAGTATTGAAAGCGTAAACGTATTGAAAGGTCTTGCGGCCTCTACCCTTTACGGATCTCTGGGTAGAAATGGTGTAATCTTGATTACCACCAAAGCAGGATCTGGAGGGCAAGGAGCCAAAAAGACCGAAATTACGGTTACTTCTTCCATGTTCTTCAACGAGATAGCTTCAACTCCAAAATATCAGAATGAATACGGTAACGGATTTGACCAAGCTTTTGGATGGTTCTTCAGTAACTGGGGTCCAAGTTTCAGTAGAGATGGTCTCTCTGGTTGGGGAAACAGTGCATCCTTTGATGCCAACGGAACATTACCCCACCCTTATTCAACCTCTACGTCTTCTATCCAGGCAGCTTTTCCCGAATATGCCAATGCAAGATATGAGTGGAAGCCCTACAAAAGTTTTGAGAACTTCTTCAAGACCGGTACGGTAGCAAATACCTCTATCAATGTGGCAGGAGCCTCCTCAGATGGGAAAATTTCATATAATATGAACTACGGTTATTTGAAGGATCAAGGGTTTACCCCTGGCAACAGCCTTAACCGTAACAACTTTGGCGTTGGTGGTAGAGCGGTATTAAGCAACAAGTTTACCGTATCTGGTACCATCAACTATGCAAGGACCAAATTTATCTCCCCACCAGTTGCCTTGAGTTTGGGTAACGGTGCCACGGGTAGCGGTTCTTCCGTATTCGGTGACCTTTACTTTACACCTCGTTCGGTTGACGTTCTAGGATTGCCCTACCAAAACCCTCTTACAGGAGCAAGCGTATACTATCGTCAGAACAACTCCATCCAGCACCCCTTGTGGACCGTGAACAATGCGGGTACACAACAGGAGACCAACAGGGTGTTCGGTAATATGGCCATTCAGTATGACATCAGCGAGAACTTGAACTTGTCTTACCGAGTTGGTATCGACAACTATAGCGAGAACAACCTGAACTACCAAAACAAAGGTGGTGTAAACAGCAACAGTAACGATATCAGGTTACAGAGTGGTATCTACGAAACCTGGAACAACACCAACACCATTTGGGACCACAACCTTTCATTCAATGGTGATTTTGATTTGACCGAAACTGTTGGAAGCACCTTTAACGTTGGTTTCAATGGAAGAAGGGAAGTGTTCAACCAAAATGGTGTATCCAGTGATGGTCAACAAGTATTTGGTGTACTTCGCCACTTCAACTTCTTGAACAACAATGAAATCCAGGGAACTTCGGAACGTAACGTAATTGGTTTGTATGGTCAGTTGGAATTTGATTATGACAACTTTGTGTTCGTTACCCTTGCAGGACGTAACGACTGGGTATCCAACTTGGACAAAGCGAATAGATCACTGTTCTATCCAAGTGCGAGTTTATCATTTGTTCCGACCACTGCTTTTGATGGTCTTAAAGGCGACGCCCTAAACTATCTTAAGATTAGAGCTGGTTACGGAACCTCAGCAGGTTTCCCTGACCAGAACTCAGATTCATATCCCGTTGCTTCCAGACTTTCTTTGAACACTCAAGATTTCCAAGATGAAACCGGAAGAAACGTTGTTACCAATACCACACCGTTGACCTTGGGTAACCCTGAACTTAAGCCTGAGCAGGTATCCGAGATTGAATTGGGTGTTGAAACAAGATGGTGGGATGGTAGAATCACATTGGATGCCTCCATCTATCAAAGAACTACCACTGACCTTATTGTATCACAGCCTCTAGATCCTTCTTCAGGATATTACAGAACCACAACTAACGTTGGTGAGATTAAAGGTGAAGGTGTGGAGGTCGATCTTGGATTGAACTTGATCAGAAGTGATAGCGACGGTTTCAACTGGAACTCAAACGTGAATTTCTCTGCTACCGAAACAACCGTTGAGGATTTGGGAGCTGATACTGATTTGATCGTTTACTCCGGTTATTCCAACTTGGGTAATGCGGCCATCGAAGGTGAGCCTCTTGGGGTAATCTATAGTAGCCGGGTATTGAGGGATGATGCAGGAAATCTTGTAGTAAACTCCGCTGGAGATTATGTGTTTGATTCTCAAGATGGTGTCATCGGAGATCCAAACCCTGACTTTACCTTTAACTTCAACAACCAGTTCTCCTATAAGAACTTCAACCTTGGATTCCAGTTCAACTGGACCCAAGGAGGAGATATCTACTCTGGAACGATTGCTACTCTATTGGGTAGAGGTCTTATTGAAGAGACCGTTGACAGGGAGAACACATACATTCTTCCAGGGGTTAAGCAGAGCAATGGTGAAGTCAACGATGTTCAGATCAACAACTCGGATTACTTCTTTAACAACGTACTTTTCGGTCCTAGTGAGCTTCAGGTATATGATGCAACCTTGCTAAGGCTTCAGGAAGTTTCCTTGGGTTATTCAGTACCTAAGAAGTTTTTGGACAAAACACCATTAGGTTCCTTGTCCTTCACAGTTTCTGGATTCAACCTTTGGTATGATGCCATCAATACACCAGACGGTGCCAATTTTGACCCTAACACATCTGGTACCGGTGTTGGTAACGGATTCGGATTCGATTTCTTGAACGGACCAAGCTCTAGGAGATATGGATTTAGTGTTAAAGCAACATTCTAAGATGAAAAAAATAGTTATAAAAATGAAAAACATAAGCACATATATAGCATCGGTCTTGTTTGTTGGGTCATTGATGGTGTCCTGTGAGTCTACAGAGTTAGACCTCACACAAGACCCAAACTTTTTGACTCCCGAGCAGGCAAGCCCAGATTTCTTTCTGAACTCGATTCAGGAAGATTTCGCAAGACAGATAGATGGGGACGCCACTGGGGCTGCAGATGATAACTTTACCACAGGTGGTAACGTGAACGGTGATGGATTCTCCATTTTGGGTATGGAACTTACCCGTTTGATGCCTTTCGGTTCTCGTGACTACCGAGGAGGATATCAAGACATTGATACAGATGATGAATGGGATAATGCCTATCGCGGAATCCTTTTCGATATTCGTTCCATGGAATCTGCCGCTAACGAAGGTGGACTTACAAAACACTTGGGCGTTGCCCAATTGATGGAAGCCTACACCCTTGTTACCTTGGTGGACTTCTTCGGGGATGTACCTTATACTGAGGCATTACAGGCTCCTGAGATTTTGAATCCAAGTTTGGACAGTGGCGAGTCTGTATATGCTGCCGCTTTGGACTTATTAGATCAGGCCATTGCCAATTTCAATACCAATGCCGCTGTTCTTCCTCCAACTGATTACTATTACGGAGCTCAGAACAATGCAGGTTACGATGCATGGATCAAGGCCGCGAACACATTGAAATTGAAGATTTATGTTCAGACACGTTTGGTAGATCCTTCTGCCGCCGCCAGTTTCAATGCCATCATTGCTTCAGGTGATTATATTACCGAAACCGCTGAGGATTTCGATTGGAAATGGCCAGGGACAAGTGCTTCCCAGCCAGATACCAGACATCCAAGATACGGTCTTAATTATGCATCAGCCGGTGCCGGCGACTATATCTCAAACTGGTTGGCCAACTTGATGGATACTAGTGGTGACCCAAGGTTAAGATACTACTTTTATCGTCAGACCCTGGACGTCCCTGGGCAAGATGGTTTCCCACCAGACGAGGAACTTTTGACGTGCTCATTGCAGACTCCACCAGCACACTATGTAACAGGAGGGTTTACCTTCTGCGCCCTACCCAATGGTTATTGGGGTAGAGATAGTGGTGATGATGAAGGTGGCCCACCAGACGGTTTGTTGAAAACAACCTTCGGTGTTTATCCAGCAGGAGGTCGTTTCGACGATGATAGTTTTGAAGCGATTGCTCAGGATGACAACCCAGCTTCCTTCGGAGCCAACGGAAAAGGTATTACACCTATTTTAGATGCCTTTATGGTGGATTTCTGGAGAGCAGAGATGGCATTGGCTGCCAACAATCCAGGTGATGCGGCCACTTTCTTGGAAAGTGCCCTTACCAAGCAGATTGCAAAAACACAGTCTTTCATTGCCAATGATGCCAATGCTGATGTGTCTTTCGAGCCAACTTCTACTGAAGTTACCGACTTTATCGCCGATATTGTTGCAGATTTCAATGCTGCCGTTGGTGACGACAAGTGGGATGTTCTAGCTGAACAATTCTTGGTTAGCCACTACGGAAATGGTATAGAAACCTATAATTTCTATAGAAGAACAGGGTATCCTACAACATTGCAGCCCAATAGGGAGCCAGATCCAGGAGCGTTCATCCGTTCCATGTATTACCCTAATCAGGCAGTGACCAGTAACCCTAATATCACCCAAAAGACAAATCAGTCCGTACAGGTGTTCTGGGATACAAATCCAGCTACAGGATTCCCATACTCTAACTAAATAGGCAATGAACGTAAAAATTAAAATCATGAAAAATTTGAAAAAACATATCACACTGCTTTTTTTCGTTTGCATTGCCCTTTCGTGTAGCGAGGAAAAGCTAATAGATGACATATATGATCAAACGACAAGAGGGCTCGTTCTTAGGACTGTTGCACAGCCAACGGCCACATTTGACTTTTTTGACCCAACGGCAAGTTGGGTGACAACACTAGAGGTTCAAGATGAAGAAAATGGAGCTCTTTTAAGCGACATCGATATATACATTACTTTTGTCGATGACGGAGATGCAGGAACAGAAACACTGTTAAAGACCGTTGATGCCTCCACTTTCTCACCAGGGCCTTTTGGCTTGCCTAGGGGAGATATTTCCATCACTCTTAATGAAGCTTTGGCTGCATTAGGTTTAGTAGATGGAGATTACGACAGTGCCGACAGTTTTAACGTTCGGTTGGTAGCTAATTTAACCGACGGTAGAAGCTTTACCAGCAATGCCAATGGTACGGTTACAGGAGGTTCATTCTTTAGCTCACCTTTTGCATATTCAGTACAGTTTTTCTGTCCACTGGATGATGCCTCTGCATTTGATGGAAACTACGTTATAGTGGTGGATGCATGGGAAGATTACGCAGCTGGGAATGTTATACCTGTGGAATTCGTTTCTGAATATACGTTCAGAATATTGTCCACAAACAACCCTTATATCGCCAATACCGATACAGCCTATATTGAGATTACAATCGATCCATCCGACGGCACAGCAACTGGAGGATCAAACGAACCTTTTGATTATGGGGTTCCTATCGATGTTGAAGTAGATGGTAGCGTTGGTACTTGTACCGGTGATGTTAATGTTACTCTCACCTTTGTTGGATACGGAGATTATGCATTTTCAATTGTCAAACAGTAAATACCGTTAAATCATAGTTTATTTAAAGGCTCCCTTTTGGGAGCTTTTTTTTTAAGTACACAAAATTAGAATCCATAGTTTTAATAATCTCAAAATAGTAGAACATCCCTTATGAGGTTATGAATTTAGCGATGTGATTTTAACCGAAATCATATTGATCGGAAATCCAATGGGATAACTTTGGCTTTTAAGAGAATTTTATGATATATTAACATAAAATTCTCTTAAAAAAATGACTAAGGCATTAACCCCCCTATTTCTTGGTATTTTCCTACTGAGTTGTAATAATCAAAAGAAGAACGAAGCTTCTAAAGACTCAGATAATACCACTGAAAAAAGTATTGCATTATTCAAAAAATTAGATTACAACCAGAGCCAAATCACCTTTTCCAACACCATCACCCATGATGTGTCCACTTTAAGCAATCTTTTTGATTACGATTATTTCTACAACGGGGCCGGAGTTGGCCTTGAAGACCTGAACAACGACGGTCTTTTAGATGTATTTTTCTCTGGAAACCAAGTGAACAATACCCTGTATTTCAATCAAGGCGGCCTAACCTTCAAAGATGTCTCCGAAACAGCCCAAATCAACACAGGAAAAGTATGGTCCAACGGTGTCACCTTTGCCGACATCAATTCGGATGGGTGGATGGACATCTATGTTTCACAAGGCGGACCCAACACCCGGGATAAACGCAAAAACCTATTGTTCATCAACAAGCAAGACGGAACCTTCGAAGAAAAAGCAGAACAATACGGCCTAGCGGACATGGGCATTAGTACCCAATCCGTTTTTTTTGATTTGGATAAAGATGGTGACCTCGACTGTCTCGTAATGAACGAAAATGAGTTGTATGGTATGGACCCCATTAGCTTTAACCATTATGTAAATACCGATGAGGAAACGGCCTATTTCAATTCATCCCATTTGTACCGAAATGATGGTGGTGTCTTCTCGGATATTACCAAAGCAGCTGGGCTCAACAAACCCATTTTTGGGCTTGGTCTTGTCGTTGCAGACATTAACGAAGATGGATGGATGGACATTTATATGGCCAGCGATTATTACCTTCCCGATGCGCTGTACATCAACAATCATGATGGTACCTTTTCCGACCAGATAAAGGAAGCCACCGATCAAATATCCTTTTATGGCATGGGTATAGACATTGCCGATCTGGACAATGACGATTTACAGGACATTTTTGTGCTCGATATGGCCGCCAATGACCACGTTCGCTCCAAAACATTGATGGCCTCCATGAATACGGCACGCTTCGACTACTTGGTGAACAAGGCAGGATACCATTACCAGTACATGTACAATTCCCTTCAGAAGAACATGGGCAAGAACCTGTTCAGTAATATTTCGCAGCTATCCGGAGTGGCCAATACCGATTGGAGTTGGTCCGTGCTCATGAACGATTTTGATCTTGACGGACAAAAAGAAATCCATGTCACCAATGGATATCGACGATATGCTTTGGATAATGACTTGCAAATGAAAGTTTTTGAGGCGCGTCAAAAATATGGCCAAAATGTGCCGTTGGAGGTAAAACAACAACTCTACGAGTCCATGCCTTCGGAAAAACTTCCCAATATCATGTACAAACAAACTTCCGAGCTCATTTATGATGATGTAGCCAAAGATTGGGGCTTGGGCGATTTTTCGTTCAGTAATGGGGCCGCTTCCGGTGATTTGGACAATGATGGGGACCTCGATATTGTGATCAACAACATGGATGAAGCCGCTTTTGTCTATAAAAACCTTTCTGTGGAAGAAGAACTTGGTAATTATTTAAAAGTTGTCACCCATGGGGATTCTTCGGAAGAATTTGCAAAGGTTAAAATAAGCTCGGGAGGGAAATCCCAAATGATAGAGGTAAAAAGGGTTCGCGGATATCGGTCTGCGCAAGAAACCAAAGCCTTTTTCGGACTTGCCCATGAAACCATAGTGGATACGGTTACCGTATACTGGAAATCAGGTAAAATGGAGCAAAAATTCAATGTACCTGTCAATACTACATTGACGTTCAACAAAAGTGAAGCTACCCAGTCAATTCCCTCCAAATCCAAAAAAGGCAAGTACTTTATGGATATGGATGCCAAAGCACTGGAACTGGATTTTATCCATCATGAAAACGTGTACGACGATTTTGAAACAGAAATCCTACTCCCCTATAAACAATCCAATTTAGGCCCTTTTATCGCCAAAGGTGATGTCAATGGAGATGGTCTGGAAGATATTCACATAGGAGGCGCCTCTGGGCAATCTGGGCAGCTTTATGTACAATCCAATGGAAGATTTTCCAAGCTGAACTCCCCCGCCCTATCCGATGATGCCCAATTTGAGGATATGGAGTCCGTATTTTTTGATTTCGATGGTGATTCCGACATGGACCTTTATGTGGTAAGTGGTGGAAACGAGTTTGCCGAAAACTCCTCCTATCATTCAGACCGAATCTATATCAACGATGGCCGTGGGCAATTCAAAAGGCTACAAAGCGATGCCCTCTCCAAACTTCCCAAAAATGGAAAATCCGTGTCCATCATCGATTTTGACAAGGATGGCGACAACGATATTTTGGTAGGCAACCGGGTAGTTCCCAAACAATATCCCAAACCCCAGACTTCCACATTGTTCGAGAACAGAAATGGTGAACTTGTGGATGTTACCGAACAAATCGCCCCAGAATTTAAGGATTTTGGCATTGTTAATGACATTCAAACCACAGATGTGAACAATGATGGTTGGCCCGATTTCATTGCGGTGGGTGAATGGACCGGAATCGGAGTTTTCATCAATGAACAGGGAACATTTAAAAATATTGGAACTGAAGATATCCTGCTCAACGAACATGGATGGTGGTTCTCCGTAACGGAAACAGACATCAACAATGATGGCCTAAAAGACTATGTTCTTGGAAATGTTGGGTTGAACATCAAGTTTAAGGCATCAGAAGAAAAGCCCTTTAAGGTTTACGCCACAGATTTTGATGAAAATGGCACCAATGACATTGTGTTGAGCAAGAAATACCATGGCACTTATGTTCCTGTCCGAGGTAGGGAATGTTCATCCCAACAAATGCCTTTTATCAAAGAGAAGTTTCAAACGTATTCCGAATTTGCCAATGCCAGTTTGGTGGATATTTATGGTGAAAAGCTGAAGACTTCCTATGAAAGTACGGTCACGGAATTGCAATCCATCATTCTTATCAACAAGGGCAATCTAGTTTTTGAAAAACAGGTTCTTCCTGTGGCCGCACAAACCATCCCAATCCTCCATTGTGTTGTTACCGACCTTAACCAAGATGGATTTGAAGATATTGTTGCAGTGGGCAACATATACGAAACCGAAGTTGAAACACCTAGACTTGATGCGCTTTCGGGGGTAGTCTTGCTTTCCAACGGTAAAGATGGATATATAAGTGTCTCACACCCAGATTCCGGATTGTACATGGATGCCAACGTGAAGAGTGCAGAGCTAATTACCAATGCCAAAAACGAAATATTCTTACTAAATACAGCAAATAATGGCCCAGTTGGTGTCCACAAAATCTCTTCGTGATATATTTGCAGCATCTACGCAATTGAACCGAAGGAGATGAGTGACCAAATTTATGGAATCAGGGCTGTTATGGAGGCCATGGAAGCCAATCAGCCAATCAATAAAATATTTCTACAAAGAGGTCTTAAAGGCGAACTTTTTAAGGAATTGGAAACTGCCATCCGGAAAAACGGAATTAGTGCTTCCTACGTTCCCATTGAAAAACTTAACCGACTCACCCGAAACAATCACCAAGGGGTTGTGGCCCAAATTTCGCCTGTAAAGTTTCAAGATTTCGAGAGTCTTGTGGAAAAGGTCATGGAGGAGGAAAAAATGCCCTTCTTCCTGCTGTTGGATCAAGTGTCTGATGTGCGCAATTTTGGCGCCATCATCCGAACTGCGGAGTGCTGCGGGGTACATGGAATCATTGTTCCAAAGAATGGGGCCGCCCCTATCACGGATGATACCGTAAAAACTTCTGCCGGGGCTGCGTTTAATGTCCCAATCGCTAAAGTAGACCATCTAAAAGATGCCATCTTTTACCTGCAATCTTCTGGAATAAGTGTTGTTGGAGCCACTGAAAAGACCGAAGATGAAATTTATACGATGGATTTTAATCAGCCCTGTGCAGTTGTCATGGGATCAGAGGATAGAGGCATCTCTCCTTCCATTCTTGGTGTTTTGGACCAAACGGCAAAACTCCCTCTTTTGGGCAGCATAGGTTCCCTCAATGTTTCTGTGGCCTGTGGTGTATTTCTATATGAAGTGGTACGTCAACGAAGAGCCTAAGTATCGCCTTCGTTGTTCTTCTTGTAATGGTATTTTATTTGAATGTGATTTTCAGGTTCTTCCGTGGATTCAATAAAATTGCCGTCTTCATCAAAATGCTTTAGAAAAGGATCATTCTCCTCGTTGTAATCCTCACGCTCCCAATCATATTTCTTTTCTACGGGCACTCTAACCTTGATGGTCAATGCCAATAAAAAACCGGTGATAAATCCAGCAAGATGTCCTTCCCAAGAAATGTTCTCCTTCACTGGAAAAATATACCAAAGCATACTGCCATAAATAAAGACGACAACCAAGGAGAGAGCCACCAACCTAAAATGTTTGGCAAAGACGCCTTTAAAAAAAATGAAACTGGCCAAAACATATATTATTCCACTAGCTCCAATATGGTATGATGGGCGGGCAATCAGCCAAGTCAATAATCCAGAAATGAGCACCCCAAACACAAAGACACGTAGCGCCGCCGTTTGATAGAAATAAAACAAAAAGGCCGTTAAAATGGCAAGCGGAATGGTGTTGTTGTACAAATGTTCCACTGACCCATGGATAAAAGGACTGAGCACCACCCCTTGCAATCCCGATAGTTTTCTAGGATAAATGCCATAATCGTTAAAGTTGATTCCAAATTTTACCTCGACCCAAAAAACAGTCCAAATAGACAGCACAGCCAACAAGGGAGCCAATACAACCCCATTGGAGAATTTAAAATGCTCATTGCTTTGCATATGCCTCATATAGCAATTATCTAACCACGGATATGAATTTACACAAATTGTCAGGTTTGTTGAAAATGCCCTCGAGTTTAAAGTATTTAGACCCCTAAAATTGTCTTATTTTTATCAGCATGAATGAACCCTTGGCAGAACGAATACGCCCCAAAACATTGGAGGATTACATCAGTCAGCAGCATTTGGTGGGCCCGCAAGGCGCGTTGACGAACCAAATACGAAATGGTGTAATTCCCTCATTGATTTTTTGGGGTCCCCCCGGAACTGGAAAAACCACGTTGGCCAACATCATTGCCAGTGAAAGCCAACGTCCTTTCTATACGTTGAGCGCCATCAGTAGTGGTGTAAAGGACGTTAGAGAGGTAATTGAAAAGGCCAAGCAGAGTGGTGGATTGTTCACGGCCAAGAATCCGATTTTGTTCATTGATGAAATCCATCGATTCAGTAAATCGCAACAAGATTCGCTATTGGGTGCGGTGGAAAAGGGCTGGGTAACTTTAATTGGTGCTACCACCGAAAATCCAAGCTTTGAGGTGATTCCCGCACTTTTATCCCGATGTCAGGTCTACATTTTGAATCCGTTTGACAAGGAGGATTTGGAAGCCCTGTTGAACAGGGCCATAAAGACTGACAGTGTGCTGAAAGACAAAAAAATCAATCTGAAGGAAACCGAAGCTTTGCTTCGACTTTCGGGTGGAGACGGGAGAAAATTATTGAACATTTTTGAACTCATCGTCAATTCCGAAAATGCAAAAGAAGTCACCATTACCAATGATTTAGTGCTCAGTAAAGTGCAGAAGAATACGGTGCTTTACGACAAGACGGGAGAGCAACACTATGATATCATTTCGGCTTTTATCAAATCGATTCGCGGAAGTGACCCCAATGCCGCCGTGTATTGGTTGGCCCGCATGATTGAGGGTGGTGAGGATGTAAAGTTCATCGCTCGGAGAATGGTCATTCTAGCCTCTGAAGATATAGGCAACGCCAACCCAACAGCCCTTGTTTTGGCCAATACCACCTTTCAGGCCGTGAACACCATTGGTTATCCTGAGGCACGAATCATTTTAAGCCAATGCGCCACCTATTTGGCCAGTTCGCCCAAGAGCAATTCAAGCTATGCGGCCATCAACGAAGCGCAACAAAAAGTACGATTGACAGGAGATTTATCAGTGCCATTGGCCATAAGAAACGCCCCAACAAAGCTCATGAAAGACATTGGCTATGGTAAAGGTTACCAATATGCCCATGACCACGAAAATAACTTTGCTGATTTTGAATTCCTTCCTGAAGAGATTTCGGGCACCGCCTTTTACCGTCCCGGAAACAATCCTCGGGAAAATGCCATGCGGGAATTCCTAAAAAAACGCTGGAAGGACAAATATGGGTTTTAAAACTTGATGTTGAGTTCTTTCAACTTTTTCTCCCCGCCTTCGGAGTACTCCACAAACCACTTTCCATCTTTTTGAAGCACAACACCACTGTTCCCTTGATAATCGGTCAAAAACACATTTTCAACGGAGGTTGACATAAGCTTCATGACAACTTTGGGTGTGCTATCTACCAATTGATATCCATTTTCAATGGGCTGGGCGTACAACAATCCTGAAACCTTAGCAGCTGTCTCTGTCTTTTGCTGGGGCTCCGCTTTGGTGTATGTGGACGTTTTTGGCTCTACACTTTCATAGCTTTGGGTTTCTGTAGTGGCCACTTGTTTTACAACAGGAACCTCCTTCTTTTCTTCCAATTTCTTGACGTCATCCTTATAGCTAACCGTAATGGGTTGCTCCGTTGGTTGATTTGTTTCCTTTTCTTTGGGAACATAGGCATAATCCATTCCATCAAAAGAACCAAAGGCATCTTCCAACGCATCTTTGTAAGCAGCGGTGTACTCCTTGATTTTGCTTTTTCCTTCCCTAGTCCTAAAAACTTCGATAGACTGACAGTCCTTCAATATAACCGTCACCTTCGTGGAAAACATGGAGGAATCGTCGGACAGACTGGCCAAAAGACCCAAACAACGATTGTTGGCTAAATCCGCTGGTAATTCATCATCATAAACCGGGGTAAATCCCTTTTGGGTAAATAGAAATTTGACCATGGTGCTGGTCATATACTGATTTTCTGACTTGAACGTCTCAAATTTTTTCGGAACGATGATATATTTATATCCGTTCAACTGCCCTCTCATGGTCATGCTTGCCATAAAAGCAAACAACAACACAACTACTACTCTTCTTTTCATATTAAGTGATTCCTCAATTACCGTTCCAAGATATGATATTAAATCCGAACTGTAAAGAGGCATAATGGCTGTCGGCCACGTTGCGATAGCTCAAAAGGTTATCTCCCATGATATAAAAATTGATGGGGCCTGCCTGAAAATTGAGGCCCAGACCAACATTGGATAATGAATATTTATCCACGGTGTAAGTTCCTTTCAATGAAAGTACCCGTCCAAATCTTCTCTGGTAAAATCCGGTCAATGCCGCCTGAATTCCTCGAGGGCGTTTCATCATAAAGAGTTGTCCACCAACACTATTCCGGTAATAGTCACTATTACTTCCACCCCCCGCATTAATACCGCATCCGCAGTTATCAAATCCTCGCCCTCCTTCGCCAAAATCATATCGAATAGATCCATACGCCTTGACGGGTCTGAGCGAAATATAACCCTGTGTATTTTCCTCATAAGGAAGGGCTTCCTCAATGTCATCCAACAATTCCTCCCAAAGATCATTGTCCACATTGTCTATATCCTCTGGAATAAAAACCGTAATTCCTTCAGTACTTGCCGTACCACGAAGGGTATAATTCTGCACATCTTTGGACTGATAAATAAAGCCTACATCCAGAACACTTGCGGTAATGGTAGTCTGTGGATTTAGATTGTAGCTGAAACCAGCGTCAAAACCAAGTCCAAGGTTACCCCCCAGCAAAACTCGTTTGGTGAAAAGTGAGGGCAGTTCGTCTCGTGCACTTCTGGTCTCGTCGTCGAGAATGTCAAAAATTTCCTTGGCTCCCGCCGTTCGCAATTGCATATCGGCAGAAAGTGTACTCACGTAAATATTGTTTTGACCTTGCGTTGTTCTGAAAGAACCGGAATTTCCCTTGGATTGAAATTGGAAAACACTGGAATATAATTTAGCCCTAGCTCCCACAGTTAAGGTATTGCTTATTTTCCGATTGATTCCAAAATGGAAAACATTTACCATTTCGCCTCGCAAACTTAAATGTCCTAAATCAAAGCTTCGGCCAATATTGGCTCCTCCATTTCCTTCAAAGGCTAAAATGGCCAAATCCTTGGGCCAGTACACAATGATGTCAGTTTCGCCATACACTCCAAATGAGTAATAGTCATCGGGCCTATTTCTTCCCCGAAAGCCAACATTGAACCCTTCTATTTGAGTGGTGGTGCTGAAATCGTCCTTATGCGTCATGGCATCCAAAACGCGCTCCTGAACCTTTGTGGTAAAATCAATTCCATCGTTGGCAAATAGGTCGTTCACGGTTACACCGCTGGTCCCAGCCTGAAACGAAAACCCAGAAATGAACGGAACGCCGGTATGCCATTTTTCAGAAGTTTTTACGCCTGGATTAACCATCAATGATTGCGGAATCTCATAGAAATCATAAAGCACCTCCTTATTTTGCGCACATATAGATGCGCTTGCAAGAAGTGTGAGGAAAAAAAACAGCCGAATTCTTCTCATTTTAGTCGAAATATGAATTCAGCGGCAGAGCGCAGAATGACTTTTGGGTCCGAAGCGTTGGAAACACTTGTGTCATCACTCATGTTATTACCTGTGACACGAAGTCCACTGGTGGCAGCCAAAATATTTAAACTCTTTCCTGTTGGGCCATAGGTGACATCCCGCGTTGAGGGTTCAGGAAGGTTGGGTTCAATATTAAAATTCTCGATATCGAGAACGTTTCCGCCTTCATCCAAAAACTCGATGGATACCTGTAAACTTTTGCTGGTAGTGTTCTCAATTTCATAGCTTATGGTTCCCTCAATAAGTCGTTCTGCCACGAACTCCTCATTAAAAGCATCAAAATTTACCGTTTGATAGTAGAAGGGACCCGAGTCAACTTCGTTGATGGATGCTTCATCCGATTCTAAATAAAAAATACTGGAGGCTACTGTAGGGGTTATGGAAAGATCATCGAACTGATCAAAATTCTGCTCCTCGGAACAGGATTGGAGGAAAAAGCAAAGCATTAGTCCACCCAAAAATTGGAAAAACAACCTTCTCATATCTAAAAAGCATTTTTTTACAAACAGTAGAAGTGGACCATACCCTACTATAACTCTATAAAAAGCTTTTTATTTCAATTAAATCGTTAATCATCACGCAATGATCATGGTCGGGCTCCCCATTGCTGTTAAAGTGCAGTACTTGCATGCCCATACCCTTTGCCCCTAGGATATCGGCTTCCAAGCTATCGCCTACCATTATGGTATTTATTGGATTCACATTGGCCTTGGTGAGGGCCAGCTCAAAAATATAGGGATGGGGCTTTTTTACACCTGCCATTTCTGAGTTGACGATTTGGTCAAAATAATGATGGATTTTGCTCCCCATCAATTTCTTTTCCTGTACTTCCTGAAATCCATTGGTGATAATATGCAGCCTGTATTTTGGCGACAGATATTCCAGAATTTCGACGGCATTGGGCACTAAATGGGTAAATGAGGAAAGATGTTCAATATATTGATGCGCCAAAATATGGATTTGGTCGTCGGCCACCACTGCCCCAACCGAATCAAAAGTACGCCTTAAGCGTTGAAACCTGAGTTCTTCTTTGGTGACTTTGTTTTCCCGATACAGTTTCCAATACTCCAGATTGATAGGTACATAAACTGCTAGGAAATCCGCCATCATAACTTCCACGCTATTGTCCACAAAGATTTTTTCAAAAGTGAGTGCAGAGTTTTTTTCAAAATCCCACAGGGTGTGGTCCAAATCAAAAAAGATATCGGTAACGCTGTGCTCAAACATAGTAGCGCTTTAAAAAAGACTGATAAAGGTCCATCCAGTCCAATCTGTGTTTACCTCCCAAAAGCTCATTGGAAAATATGATGATAAAGTCTCCATTCACCTGCTTTACCAAGCGATAGACCCTGTCCATTTTATCAAAAATCTCATCCCTATTCTTGAAATTTACCAGAGCATAATCATGCACCGCAAAAGGATGCACCTTCAAGGGTTGCCTCACCTCCATATTGATGTCATAAAAATGGAACGGGGTACAGGTCCCTGCCCGAAATCCAATTTCATGGGTGTACCCCATTGAAAAATCATCGGTAAACTCAGTTTCCACCAAATTCCGATAGGTAGTAGGTACGCTGACCCGATTATATCGCAGTCGGGAATAACTGATGGGTCTGTTAATAAGGTTGCTGAGACGCTTTTTCTCTTCCAACAAAACCGATTTATCCGTAGAAGACAGAAAAGAAGTGCTAAGTGATACAGCACTGTAATCTGCCACGGATTTTATGAGATACCTGAACTTATTATTGTTGGGTGACACATTCTTATCGTGGGCCGAATGCTTTGCAAACTGAAAAAAGAACATGGTCTTGATGGGAAACTTCTTGTGGATATCCACCAACTCATAGAAATTGTCGAAAGGATCCTTCTTCAACCCCAAAAGCACAGAAAAACGGTCCACAAAACTTCTGAATTTAAGGTTCCCCAAATCCAGAAAAAAACCACCCAAGCTCCTCGCCACACCACGCATCGCATAGCAATGTGAAGTAGTCACATTGATAATGGAGGTAAAATTATAAGTTCGTTCCTTCCCCTTTATATTGGGAAACCGCTCCTTAAGCAGGTCCAACAATTTATGGGCCCATAAGTCCACCACGGGAAGCTCCAGAAATTTGTTTTGGTAGGCAATACTCTCCTTTACGGGGAAGCGGCCTACGCTGTCCTTGACATGGGGCAAATACTCTTCATACCGACTTAATAAAAAGAAACTTGCTGAAAAAATATCATAAGGAACTGTGCTTTTCTCTCCGCAAGCGAAGAAACAGGGAATTCCCTCCCAGTCTGATACTTTTATATCAAGATCATTGATACCCTGCTCAAACAGCAAATCATTACTTCGGATAAAAAACTCATTCTGCAAGGGCTGCTTGGAGTAGGTCATCTTTGGACCGGAATGCTTAATGAAATCCTCAACCTTGGTGGTGAAAGCGATTTCAACACCCAATATCTTCTCAAAAATATGCCTTGCCGTATAGGTAAGTCTATTGGTGACCTTATGGGTAAAGAGTAACAGCATAAAATTGAATCAACTAAAGTATTCCTTGGTCTGCAAAGCTAAAATAATGTTGGTGGGCCAAAATTAAGTGATCTAATATTTTAATGTCCAAAGCTTCGGACGCCTTTTTCAACTTTTGTGTGATCTGTTTGTCCGCAGCACTTGGTTTTAAGGTGCCTGATGGATGGTTGTGCGCCAGAATGATTCCCACTGCCCCAAGGTCCAAAGCTTGTTTGAGCACCAATCGTACATCCACCAATGTTCCTGTAATGCCTCCTTTGCTCAATTGCGATTTATGGATCACTTTATTGGAGTTGTTCAAATAGACAATCCAAAATTCTTCGTGTTGCAATTCGCCCATCAACGGATACAGCAATTCAAAAGCATCTTTGCTTCCCGAAACTTTGGTTACTTTTTGGGCTTCTTCGCCTCTTCGGCGGCGGCCCATTTCCAAGGCTGCTGCAATGGTAACGGCTTTTGCTTCACCTATGCCCTTAAATTTCTTTAATTGGTTAACCGAGAGCTTCCCCAACTCATTAAGGTTATGGCTTACCGAAGCCAAAATACGTTTGGAGAGTTCCACAGCGCTTTCATCCTTGTTTCCAGAACCGATGAGAATGGCTATCAGTTCTGCATCGGAAAGGACAAAACTTCCTTTTTGAACCAATTTCTCCCTTGGTTTGTCATCATCTGCCCAATGTTTGATGGAAAAGGAGACCACTTTTTCTTGCATGCTTTAAAGATAGGAGATTAAATTTATGTAATTTACTGGGTAAAGAAATCAAGGTATATGAAATCCCTATTTGACTCTGAAACCCACGCTGAAATTCTAAATCGAATTGATAAACTTTCTGAATCCTCTCAAGGGGAGTGGGGCAAAATGGAGGTTGGACAAATGCTGCGCCACTGTCAGTATCCCTTGAAGGTCGCTTTAGGCAAACATACAATAAAAAAGCCCAACATTTTTATGCGATTGTTGTACAAAGGGTTCAAAAAAAGCATGTATGACGACAAACCGTGGAAACACAATCTACCCACCGCTCCAGGGTTTAAGGTGCAAGATAATCGGGACTTCAAAGAGGAAAAGGATAAGCTGGTTGTTTTGATCAATGATTTTTATGGTGAACGGACCAAAAAGGATAGGGACCCGCACCCCGCGTTTGGAGATTTGACCTATGATCAATGGGGCCAATTGGAATATAAACACTTAGACCATCATTTACGTCAGTTTGGGGTTTAAGCTGTAAATATTGATTTTAACCGTTCAAAATCCAGTCCTCCATAATTTCCAGAACTCATCAGCAACAAGGTGGAATTTTCAAAATCTTGTCCAAAAAGATACTCTTGAAAACTTTGGGCATTGGTAAAGATTTTAATGTCCTTTCTCTGAAACGCTAGGGCTATTTGGTCAGCCGTAACTTCTTCCAACTCCTTGATTTTAACCGCATCCGGGGAATAAAAAACCGCAGCTTCATCGGCAGTATCCAAAGCTCCTTGGTATTCTTCCAAAAATCCAGCATTTAAGCTGCTGTAGGTATGGAGTTCCAGACAAGCAAGCAATCTACGCTCAGGATACTGCTCCTTTACCGCTTGGGTGGTTGCCTTTACCTTACTGGGCGAATGCGCAAAATCTTTATAGGCAACTTTGTTCTTGTTTTCAGCAATCTTTTCCAATCGTTTTGAAGCACCTTTGAATGTAGCAATGGCCTCATAAAAATCGGCTTCATCCACACCCATTTGCTGACATATCCATTTGGCGCCGGCCAGATTGTTCAGGTTGTGCCTACCAAAAACCTCGATGGGCATGTCACCCTCTGGGGTGTTTAGCAACGTAATCCCATCTTCAACCGAATATTCAGGTGTTTGATAGGGAAACTTACGAATGGTATTCTGTGTGGCATCGATAACCTTTACCAACTCCGGGTCTTCCGTATTGTACGTGATACTACCCCCGCTTACAATTCCATCCACAAAAATTTGGAACTGTTCCACATAATTTTCAAAGGTTGGAAATACGTTGATATGGTCCCAAGCAATCCCACTCAAAAGAGCAATGTTTGGCTGATAAAGGTGGAATTTGGGTCTTCGGTCAATCGGTGAGGACAAATACTCATCACCTTCGAGAACGATGAAATCATTTTCTTCGGTCAAATGCACCATACGGTCAAAACCTTCCAGCTGGGCCCCAACCATATAATCCACCTCAATGTCGTTATAGTCCAATACATGTAAAATCATCGAAGTGATGGTAGTCTTCCCGTGACTCCCACCAATAACCACCCTGGTCTTGTATTTGGACTGTTCAAACAAAAACTCGGGATAGGAATAAATCTTCAAGCCCATTTCTTGTGCCCGTAGCAGCTCTGGATTGTCCGGCTTGGCATGCATGCCAAGAATGATGGCATCCAATCCGTCATGGATTTTTTCAGGAAACCAGCCAAAACTTTCTGGCAGCAATCCTTTTGCCCCCAATCTACTTTTTGAAGGTTCAAAAATCACATCATCGCTTCCTGTAATGTTGTACCCCTTGTGCTCTAAGGCAAGGGCCAGATTGTGCATGGCACTTCCGCCAATGGCAATAAAATGGATGTTCATCAAACGCGTTTATCCTTCAAAAATAGCCAATGGCAAAACCAATCCAAACAAAGAATCCATCTTATTAATTTTTATCTTGGTGGAAAATTGAAACCGATGAACCTATCAGAAATCAAATCCAAGGAAATTATGCCTGGATATCATGGCAAAATGGTGCATGCCAATACCATGAGTTGGGTGTTTTGGGATGTTGAGAAAGATGCCGAAGTACCTGAACATTTTCACATTCACGAGCAAATTATGCATGTAGTGGAAGGTACTTTTGAATTTACGCTGGATGGAAAAACCAACATCTACCATCCTGGAGATGTAGTTATCATTCCGTCCAATGCACCGCATAGCGGAAAAGCGCTCACCAAATGTAAATTAATGGACATTTTTAGTCCTGTTCGGGAAGAATATAGATAGTTATGGAGATATCATTAAAAGTAAAAAAAGCCCTTGTGGGAGGGAGCAGTAAAGGAATCGGTGAAGCCATTGCCCGGCAATTGGCCGAAAGTGGTGCCAGTGTCACGCTTATGGCCAGAAATGAAGAACGCATGAAGAGCATCGTTAGCCAATTAAACACTGATGAAGGTCAAAAGCATCAGTATTTGGTGGTGGATTTTTCCAACTTCGATACTTTTAAAAGCACTATTTCATCCTTTTTTGAGCACAATACCATCGATATTTTGGTAAACAATACACAAGGTCCTGAAGGTGGTGGAGCCTTGGAAAAGAATGTGGATGATTATCAAAACGCGTTCGACTTATTGTTTAAATCCGTGGTCTACACTACAGAACTTGCCCTGAAACATATGCAAAAGAACAGATGGGGGCGCATCATTAATGTGGCCTCTGTATCGGTAAAGGAACCTTTGAGTTATTTGGCACTTTCCAACACCATACGAGCAGCGGTGGTCACATGGGCAAAGAGTTTGGCGTATGATGTGGCCAAAGATGGCATAACGGTAAACAGTGTTTTGACGGGTTATTTTGATACGGACCGGATAGCGCAAATCAATTCCAAAAAAGCCGAAAAAATGGGGATTCCAGAGGAAGAAGTCCGCTCCAGCATGGAAGACTTGATACCAGCAAAACGTATCGGAAAACCAGAGGAATACGGATATCTGGCCACCTTTTTGGCTTCGGACCAAGCTGCCTACATTACGGGGACCAATATTCCCATTGATGGCGGATTGCTAAAATCCTTGTAGTTAAACGGTTATCCTCCAAATTAAGCGACTTAAAAATTATCAAATTCGTAATTTTTGCATACATTTATTAGGTAACCAGCAAAAATTAAAACTATGAATTCAAAAGTTTTTATGGTAGTCCGTATTTTATTGGGGATTTTCGTGCTTGTTTTTGGACTGAACAAGTTTTTAAGCTTCATTCCTATGGGTGGCGAAATGCCTGATTCCGTAATTGCCTTTTTTGGTGCGGTTTCATCCTCGTACACCCTAAAATTGGTAGCCATTGTTGAAATTTTGGCAGGCCTATCGTTTATTTTCAACAAATATGGTGCTTTAATGGCCATAATTTTAATGAGCGTATCAATAAATGCGGTATTGTTCCATGCCACCTTGTTACCAGAAGGTATTGGTCCGGCACTAGCACTATTGATACTGAATATTTTGGTCCTCATTGGGTATAAAGACCGATATAAAAGCCTATTACAACCTTAAAACTCAAAAAGGGCCTTCAACAATTGAAGGCTTTTTTTGATTAAAGGCTCATTTTATCCTTGAAGATATAGGATTGCCTTCGTGAGACTTCAACCTCTTCTCCGTTCTTAAGGGTCAGTTTGAGTTTTCCATTAAACCAAGGCACTACGTTTTCAATAAAGTTGGTATTTACAATTTGCTGTCGGTTTGCCCTGAAAAAAGAGGCTTCGGGAAGTTTTTCCTCTACTTGGTTGAGCGATTTGTACAGCAGTGGTTTTTTATCTTCAAAAAATACACGGGTATAGTTACCTACAATTTCAAACAAAGCAATGTCACCAATCTTCACCAACCAACACGCCTCTCCATCCTTGATGAAAATCTGGCTGCTTTCTGATAATTTTTTGGTTTCTGCAACCTTATCCTCACCTCTACCTTCTAATTTGGCCTTTACTTTATCCATGGCCATGGCGAATCGCTTTTCACTGACCGGTTTTAAAAGATAATCCAACGCATTATACTCAAAGGATTTTATGGCGTATTCATCAAAAGCGGTGGTAAAAATGGTGATAGGTACCTCATCCAACATTTCCAAAAGCTCAAAACCGTCTTTTTCTGGCATGTTGATATCCAAAAACAAAAGGTCTGGTATTGTATTTTGAATGAGTTCAAATCCATTGTCCACATTTTCAGCTTCTCCGACCAGCTCAATTTCCTCATGTTTTTTGATGAGTTCTTTCAGCTCGTTCCTGGCCAAACGGGAATCTTCAACAATAACTGCTTTTATCTTCATGCCAACGGAATTTTTATGAGCGCCACAACCTCATTGGATATTTCTTCCAAATTAAAAGAGGCTTTATCTGCATAAAGCAATTTTAGGCGTTGCTCAATGTTTTTCAATCCCAATTTGGTAGAATCCTTGGAAATTTGAAGCTGGCCCGTATTACGCACCTCAATGACCAAAACGCTGTCTTTCTTCTTTATGTCCAGGGTAACTGTTCCTCCTCGCTTTAGATTGGAAATTCCATGTTTAATGGCATTCTCAATCAACAATTGTATGATCATGGGCGGAATCTGCATATCTAGCGTGTCCCCGTCAATATTTTTTATAAACTCCAATCGGTCCTCAAACTGAATTTTGGAAAGGTCGATATAATTGTCCACCACCTCCAGCTCTTCCCGAACAGCAATTCCATTGCTGTTGTTTTTGGTAAGAGAGTATCGTAAAATCTCCGAGAGCTTCGTCAACATTTCGCGGGATTTCTCCACATCCTCCAACATGAGCCCACGGATGTTGTTGAGACTATTGAACATAAAATGTGGGTTGATTTGCCCCTTAAGAGTATTCAACTGCGCTTGTTTTAAATGGGTGTTCATTTCCAAACGCTCTATTCGGTCTTGGTTGAGCTTGAGCAATAATTTAATGACCAAATAGGTCACCGTCCATGCCCCCATCAAAAACAGTGAGTTTAGTATTTGAATACCCACGTTATCATAGTTCTTGAACATCTGATGCTCTGTTTCCGTCAATGTTGGACCAAATTTTACATAGAGGAAACCAAAAAAAGTATTTAAGACACCAAAGAGAAGTGCGGTAAGTAAAAAAGCGACAAGAATCTTAATAAACTCCTTTCCCCCGAAGGACTCAAACTGGACATTTTGTTTTAAATACCAACGGAGCATGGACGTGGTGAAAATACCTAGAAAAGTGCCCATTACCACAGAGTAAAATAGCAATTGTGGACTTATTCCCTTGACTACAAAAATGGATATTGTATTAATAAAACCCCAACCCAAAAGTTGAAGAACCCAAAAAACAATGTTTCCTTTTCTTGTATTTAATTCCATGTAACGGTACCAGCGATAATCCAAATATACTCTTTGCTATTCAACTTGTAGAATAGCTGTCTTACTGTTTTTGGGCATTCTTTTTCCAAAAAGGGAAACAGCAGGACTTGCTGGACGGTAAAAATGCTATCCAAACAAAAGTCATTCCGGTGTAGAAAAACACAAAATAGTCATCATAGGCCCATCCGGTCCATTTGCCATAGAAACCTGTTAGCGCTCCTACAATTCCCATTCCCAAAATTACTTTTTGTGTAGTTGTCAATTTTCTCATTGTATGGATTTTTAAAAGTTTTGATGACCGATTTACAGCAGGATATCAATCAATACGGATATCATAATTTTTGCAAGTGCTATCATCGTTTGTTGCTTTAATGGTTTTGTATGATGCTAAAGTAGTGGGCTTTACATCAGCCTGAAAGGAGATTATGGCCAGTGGTAAAAATGATTGTGCGAACGGTAAACCCACTGCATATAAACCATTTACAAAAAGAAGAAAGAGATTTATTTGGCTTTTCTAGGGAAGAACACCCTAATTATTTGGTCTCTGGAGGAAACTTGGAAAAGACCTTTTTAACCAAGGCTCTTAATCGTTGCTCCCGAACACTCGGTGAGGCATTGTCTCGATACCCACTTTCTGTAGATGCTTGCCAGAACAAAGCATCACGCTGTGCATCCACAAAATCAAACTGAATGTGACGTTGAATTCCTGTGTTGCCAATAGGCAATCCTACGGAAACTCCTCCACCAACATTTCTGCCACCTCCACCAATACCGACCCCAAGACCGCTATTAGGGGCACTTTGGTATTCACTGCTGAGGATATTGATGAAAAACTCAGGCTCCTCTGCCAAACGATATCCTTTGAACTGCAGGGTAGAATCCAAGATGCGAATCAAACGGCGTTCATCCAACTGGGTGAGGCCCGTCTCCATATCCGAAAAGTAATTATAGGTGGTATAGTTGGAAAAGTCCGTGCCCTTATCATAATCATAATTCACCCTGATGGAAGTGCAGGATGCCAGCAGACAACAAAACAGTATAGGCAATACGTATCTCATAGCAAGATTCTGGATTACCATTAAAATTAATGAATATTTGGCTTTTGAATGGGAATTGTCGCTGTTATTCGTTCAACAGCTCCCAGAGTTTATCCTTGAGTTCTTGGATACCCAATTGACTCACTGAAGAGATGAACATATAAGGCACATCCTTAAAATCCTCCTCCATATCCTCTCGCATTTCTGCGATGAGTTCTTCATCCAGCATATCACACTTGGATATGGCCACCAATCGGCCTTTATCCAGCAATTCTGGATTGTAACGTCTTAATTCGTCCAACAAAATCGCGTATTCCTGACTGATATCCTTGCTATCTACCGGAATCAGAAAAAGTAAAGTAGCATTTCGTTCTATATGGCGCAAAAAGTAGTGACCCAATCCTTTTCCTTCGGCGGCACCTTCAATGATTCCAGGGATATCGGCCATCACAAAACTCTTAAAGTCGCGATACTCCACAATCCCCAAGTTGGGTTTTAACGTAGTGAACTCGTAGTTGGCAATTTTCGGTTTTGCTGAGGTCACCACGGAAAGCAAGGTTGATTTTCCAGCATTGGGGAAGCCCACTAGACCAACGTCTGCCAAGACCTTCAACTCCAATGTTATTTGGGTGTCTTGACCTTTAATTCCGGGTTGGGCATATCTTGGGGTTTGGTTGGTGGGACTCTTAAAATGCCAGTTCCCTCGGCCGCCCATTCCACCTTCCAGGATTACTTTTTCTTCTTGGTCCTCGGTTATTTCAAACAAAACGGCATTGGTTTCGGTGTCTCGCACCACGGTTCCCAATGGCACCTCCATATATACATCGGCACCATCGGCACCGGTACTTCTATTTTTACTGCCATGCTCTCCATGACCGGCTTTAAAATGCTTCTTAAACTTAAAATGGTAGAGCGTCCAAAGGTTTTTGTTCCCTTTTATGATGACATGGCCACCACGTCCACCGTCACCGCCATCCGGGCCACCTTTGGCTACGTATTTTTCACGATGTAAATGCGCAGAGCCTTTACCCCCATTTCCGGAAGAGACATACACCTTTACATAATCCACAAAATTGCCTTCGGTCATTCTTCTATACGTTCAAAAGCTGCAATATCTTTAAGGTAATTATTTATCTCAAGATAATCCTTAAGATAAAGGAAAGATTCTTCAATATCCAGGTCTTTTACAATGGACAACACGGAATCTTTTGGCACAAATTCTTCAACCAAGGTTTGTTGGCGGTATTGCTTTCCGGCTTCCTTGTTTTTAAAGAAACTTTGTTTGTTGAAAATAGCATAGTTGGAAGCTTTTACACCTCTACCTTCGGCCTCAACCAATCTTGGGGCAATCCCTACATGATGTTCGTAAATAATCGTATCCCCTCTGAAAAAAATATGTCGTTCAAAGTACATGACTTCGGTACGCATATGTCTATAAACGGTCTTCCGAATGCCATTTTGTTCTTTGTAGGGAGCTACAAAGATTGCTGTAGATGTCCCAGAATCAACCAAATACTCCTCCTCCGCAAGTTCAGCATTCCTGTTATATTCCTTCACCTGATCGTTTATGTCGTCAATCCATTGGTCTTTTGAATTGCAAGAAACTCCTAAAAAAAGGATGAAAAGGAAAAGAATGCGCCTCATAATTACAGGGTATCAATAATGGCACACAACCGGGCGGTCACCTCATTGATTTCTCCTATCCCGTTAACGGAATGAAACTTGCCCTGCTTTTCGTAAAAGGCCTTCAATGGAGCTGTTTTTTGGTTGTATTCATCAAAACGGTTGCGAATCTTACTTTCGTCTTGATCATCAGAACGACCACTGCTTTTGCCACGCTCCAACAATCGAGCCACCAGAATATCTTCTTCTGCTTCCAAAGCAATGGTGGCGTTTATTTTCATATCCTTGGATTCCAAAAAGTTGTCCAAAGCTTCTGCTTGGGCATCGGTTCTTGGAAATCCGTCAAAAATAAAGCCTGCGGCTTCTGGATTTTTCTCCACCTCGTTCTTCAACATGTTGATGGTAACTTCATCGGGCACTAAATCACCTTTGTCAATATAGGATTTGGCCAATTTGCCCAGTTCTGTTCCATTTTTGATGTTGTAACGGAACACATCCCCGGTAGAAATATGTTTTAAATTGTATTTTTCCTTAAGGAACTCCGCTTGAGTTCCCTTTCCTGCGCCTGGTTTTCCAAAAAGCACTAGGTTGATCATATCTGCTTGGTTTAATTGGTATACTTCTCTTAGATTTCGCCCTTGCTCATTATAATCCAGCCCATAGCCCACAATAAAATTATTGGGGATGTCCAGGCCCACATAATCAATAGGGTATTCCCCATTGTACATGTCCGATTTATAAAAAAGCGTGGCAATCTTAAATTCCTTTGCATTGGTCTGGGAAAATAGGTGCACCAATTGTTTTAGTGTCCTTCCTGTATCGACCACATCTTCTAAAATAATGACACTCTTCCCCTCGATTTCTTCCGTGACATCCAACAAGGTTTCCACAATTCCTGTTGAGGTAAGTCCTTGATATGAACTCAACCGCACAAAAGAAACTTCACAGGGGTATTGATAGGCCTTTAAAAAATCGGAGACAAACATAAAAGCTCCATTGAGCACGCCCACGAATAGTGGGATCTCATCTTTATAGTCCTCGGCAATTTCAGCAGCCATTTTATCTATGGCCTCCAGAATCTGCTCTTCCCTGAGATAGGGTTTAAAATACTTGTCGTGAAGCTTGATCAAGGCAACATTATTTTAGTCAGGTTGGCAAAGATAGCATTTTTTGGGGGTGGTATTGACCTCAGTCTTTTATCCCTTCAAGGAATTCACGTATTTTTGCTGTTATTCCAATTCGCTGATCAATGCAATTTTTCTCTTCGGACTTTAAACTGGGAATTTTAGGAGGTGGACAACTGGGCAAAATGATGCTCTACGAAACCCGAAAATGGGACATTTACACCAAAGTGATGGATGCCTCTCCCGAAGCTCCCTGCAAAATCGCCTGCAATGAATTTGTGGAAGGCAGTCTTATGGATTTTGACGCGGTTTACAACTTTGGAAAGGACGTGGATGTCCTCACCATTGAAATTGAAAACGTGAATTTGGATGCGATGGAAAAGCTGGAGCATGAAGGCATTACCGTCTATCCACCCACCAAAACCCTGAGGACCATTCAAAATAAGGCTACTCAAAAACTTTTTTATACCGACCATGGGATTCCAACATCCTCTTTCACCCGGTTTGCCTATACTTCAGAAATCGAAGACAGTATATCCAACGGTGGACTTCAACTTCCCTTTGTTTGGAAAAGTGCTCAATTTGGTTATGATGGACAGGGTGTAAAAGTGGTCCGAAAAATGGATGACCTTAAAGGTCTGCCCAACGTGGAGTGTATTGCCGAAAATTTGGTGGATTTTAAAAACGAGTTGGCCGTCATCGTGGCTCGAAGTTCTACAGGAGAAATCAAAACCTATCCCGTGGTGGAAATGGAATTTCACCCTGAAGCCAACCAAGTGGAATATGTTATTTGCCCCGCCCGAATTGATGATGCTGTGGCCCAAAAAGCCAAAGATGTGGCCCTGAAGGTATCAGAACACATGAAGCATGTTGGGCTATTGGCGGTAGAACTTTTCCAAACCCATAACGATGAAATCTTGGTGAACGAAGTAGCCCCAAGACCCCACAATAGCGGACATTATAGCATTGAGGCCAGTTATACCAATCAATTTGAACAGCATATCCGTGCCATTTTAGGCTTACCTTTAGGTAAAACAGATAGCAAAGTAGCCGGAATTATGGTCAATTTGGTGGGAGCCGAAGGCCATACCGGAGATGTGGTTTATGAGAATATAGCCTCCATATTAGAGATGGATGGCGTCACCCCTCACATCTATGGAAAAAGACAAACCCGACCCTTTCGTAAAATGGGCCATGTGACCATTGTGGATGAAGATATGACACGAGCTCGGGAAGTGGCACAAAAAGTGAAGGAAACCATTAAGGTAATGACGAACAAATAGGAAGAATCAAGTTCAAGTTCAGGTTTCAAGTTCAAGTTGAAATTTGTTATTTGGAATTTATAGATTGAAATTTTATGAAAAAAGTAGCCGTAATCATGGGAAGTACCAGCGACCTTCCTGTTATGCAAGATGCCATTGATATCTTAAAGGAATTTGGGATTGATGTGGACGTGGATATCGTTTCCGCCCACCGCACTCCAGAGAAATTATTTGATTTTGGCAAAAACGCCCACAAAAATGGCTATGCTGTCATCATTGCTGGGGCTGGCGGAGCAGCACACCTTCCAGGAATGGTGGCCTCATTATCACCACTGCCCGTGATTGGTGTCCCAGTAAAAAGTAGCAATTCTATTGATGGATGGGATTCAGTGCTCTCCATCCTACAGATGCCAGGAGGTGTTCCCGTGGCCACCGTTGCTTTAAATGGGGCCAAAAATGCAGGAATTCTTGCAGCCCAAATCATGGGAAGTTCAGATACTGAAATTTTGAGTAAAATGGAAGCCTACAAGCAAGGATTAAAGGAAAAAGTCATTAAAGGAGCCGAAGAAGTCAAGAAAAAAGGCTAGTCTAAAATCACATGAACTACAACCAAATAGGAATTTTATTGGGGATATGTGCTGTCCTTTTTATACTTCTGACTTGGAAAAAAGTCCATAATCCCTATTTAAAAAGTCTCTGGAAAAGTAGTTTACTGGCTTTCTCAATGTACGCCGTTTTATTGATTTTTATTGAAGTACGCTGGCATTTCATATCAGAATATGCAAGTAAGTTCGATGTTAATGGAAATGGCTTTGTTGATCTTGGCGAATATTCCGAGGAGGCCATAAAAGCCATGAACCGAAAAACGTACGGTGCCACTGTTAGAATCTATGCCTCATTGACCATGGCAGCGCTATCCGCAATTGTTGGTTTTTCCTTTTTAATGAGTGATATTATGGTGTTTCGATTAAAAAACAAAGAATTCAAGAAATGAGTGAAAAAAATCCATTGTTGGAGCCTTTTGACCAAGCTCCATTTTCAAAAATAAAGAACCAACATTTTAAACCGGCTTTTATTCAAGCCATTGAAGATGCCAGAGCGGAAATTGATGCCATCGTTGACAACCCCGATGCACCCACCTTCGAAAACACTTTGGAGGCTTTGGACTTTTCAGGACACCAACTAGATCGTATTTCCAGTGTCTTTTTCAATCTGAATTCCGCCGAGACCAACGAGGAAATCCAAAAGATTGCCCAAGAAATTTCTCCTTTATTATCTGAATTCGGCAACGATATTATCTTAAACGAAGGACTTTTCCACAGGGTAAAATCGGTCTACGAAAAAAAAGATGAACTCAGTCTCTCCCCAGAACAGGATACCCTACTGGAAAAAACCTATAAAAAGTTCAGTCGCAACGGCGCCAACCTGAATGAAGAGGACAAAAAGAAGCTTCGAAAAATTGATGCCGAGCTTTCCAAGTTGAAACTGACCTTTGGAGAGAATGTTTTGGCCGAAACCAACAAATATGAGTTGCTACTGACCAACGAAAAAGATGTTGAAGGTTTGCCTGAAGGCGAAAAAGAAGCTGCGGAACAACTAGCGCAATCCAAAGGGAAGGAAGGTTGGCTGATCACATTGGATTACCCCAGCTACATCCCATTCATGAAATATGCCAAGAACCGGGAATTGCGTAAAGAGCTTTCCATTGCTTTTGGCAGCAAAGGTTTCCACAATGATGAATTGGATAATCAGGAAAACGTACTGAAAATTGTTGCACTTCGACATCAACGGGCCAACTTGTTGGGCTACCCCACCCATGCCCATTTTGTTTTGGAAGAACGGATGGCGGAAACTCCAGAAAAAGTGACAGATTTCTTGAACGAGCTTCTGGAAAAAGCGAAACCTGCTGCGGAAAGGGAATTTAAAGAATTAGAGGATTTTGCAAAGGAATTGGACCACATTGACCGATTGGAAAAATGGGACAGTGCCTATTATTCTGAAAAATTAAAGCAGAAACTCTTCAATCTGGACGATGAAAAGTTGAAACCTTATTTTAAACTGGAAAATGTAATCAATGGGGTTTTTAAAGTTGCTGAAATGCTTTTCGGACTTACCTTCAAGGAAGTCTCCACTATTGACAAGTACCATCAGGATGTAAAAACCTATGAGGTGTACGATGATTCAAACAATTTTATTTCCCTTTTCTATGCTGATTTTCACCCTCGTGCTGGAAAACGCGGTGGCGCTTGGATGACTTCGTACAAATCACAATTCACATTGAATGGCAAAAACAGCAGACCCCACATTTCCAATGTCTGCAATTTTACCAAACCAACAAGCACAAAGCCTTCCTTACTCACTTTTAATGAGGTCACCACCTTATTCCACGAGTTTGGTCATGGTCTTCACGGAATGTTGGCAAATACTACCTATCCTTCCTTGTCGGGTACTTCGGTATATTGGGATTTTGTGGAGTTACCCAGTCAGGTTATGGAAAACTGGTGCTATGAAAAGGAGGCACTTGAGCTTTTTGCACACCACTATCAGACTGGGGAGTTAATTCCCATGGAATATGTTGAAAAAATAAAGGAATCGGCGACTTTCCAAGAAGGTATGGCCACCGTACGCCAATTGAGTTTTGGGTTTTTGGACATGGCATGGCATGGCACCGACCCTACCAACATCAAGGATGTAAAAGCATATGAAAACAAAGCTTTTGAGGGCACCGATTTGTTCCCAAAAACTCCTGAGACGTGTATGAGTACTTCGTTTTCGCATATTTTTCAAGGTGGATATTCGTCAGGGTACTACAGCTACAAATGGGCTGAGGTTTTGGATGCAGATGCTTTTGCTTATTTCAAGGAACAGGGCATTTTTAACAGATCGGTTGCGGATAAGTTCAAGGAGCATGTCTTATCCAAAGGCGGAACTGAAAATCCCATGGAACTCTATAAGCGTTTTAGAGGAGCAGAACCCAAAATTGATGCATTGTTGGAGAGGGCGGGATTATTGGGAAAAGTGCCTAAGGGTTTTTAGAATCTAGAAAATCTCCATCCACGAAGCCTCCCTCCCTTTCAACAATCAATACCATGGCACCCAGTAATGCCAATGAACCTGCAACGACTGCCAAAACCGTTTTCTCGGTGGAAGGCTTCATTTTTCTACTCTCTGTAATCATTGCCTTTTGCACAACCATGTCCGTTTTGCCATGTGTTACCAGCAAAGTAGTTTCTTTTACTTCCTTTACATAAACCCTTTGTTTTTCCCTATTCCCAATCCTAATCTCATACTTTTCACTGACGATGAATTCATCTTTCACAGGATTTATTTGTTGATAGGTATAACAGCTATTGAACAGAACCAGAATAACGAGACAAAATGCAGCAATTTTCATAGTATAACACTTTACTAATTTTACAACCAGCTCAAAGTACCAACAAGGACGAGCGCCAAAAGACCTCCCACAACTACCCCAAACACAGTATTTCCAGTGGACACTTTTCGGTACTTAACTTCCGTAATCATATCCTTTTGCACCACCAATTCTGTTCTTCCTCTTCGTACCACCAAAGTTGAATCTGTCACCGAATTCACAAAAACACGTTGCATGGGACGGTCTCCAATCCTGATTTCATACTTTTCGCCGACCACAAAATCATTTTCATAGGATGGTATCGATTTATAGGTGTAGCACCCACTTAGGAAAAGTAAAATGGAAATAAAGGTTAGTTTTTTTCCCATTGAAGTGGATTAAAGAATAGTTAGTGTATTGGTTTTCATAAATTTATGAAAAATTTCAAAACAAAATCCCAACTTGTTTTGGAATACGAAAAACATAGTCTCTCCATTGGATTTTGCCAATCTTAGATTTAGCCTGAAAGTCATCAACCTAATTTTAAAGTCTTTTACCTTGCACAAATCACAAAGCATAATTAAAAACCATTATTTTTGGTACTTCTTAAAAGTATGGCAGAGCACAAACTTCATCCCGAGAATTGGGTAGACCTGTATGCAGATTACTTGTTTAATTATGCTGTGGCCCGCGTAAGCGATTCGGAAATTGCCAAGGATTTGGTGCAGGAAACTTTTTTTGCTGGACTTAACTCCGCCAAAAACTTTAAAGGTGACGCCGCGGAGCGTACTTGGCTCATCGCAATCTTGAAGCGAAAAGTGATTGATCATTATCGGAAAGTCAATTCAAAAAAAGGAAAAGCAGAAGTTCGAATAAATTATTCCACCGAAACGGATTCAGATGGTGATTGGCTTGAAGAGCAAGTAGCCGACCCTTTTAGTAAGGACGGCGACAATATTCTTGAAAATGAAGAGTTGGGGATGGCACTCCAAGAGTGCATTGACAAACTGCCCAAAAAGCAGTCAGAGGTTTTTAAAATGAAGACGATGCAGGGAATGAGCACGGAGGATATTTGTAATGAACTGGATATAAATCCGTCCAATCTGTGGGTAATGCTCCACCGGGCAAGGACGGCTCTCATGGGTTGTTTAAATGAAAATTGGTTTTAATTATGAAGATTACATGCGAGGAGGCATCACATATTTGCACCAAATCACAATATAATGAGGCAAGCTTTTGGGAGGTTCTTAAGCTTCGCTTGCATGTTTTATATTGCAAAGCATGTGCTAAATATTCAAAAAAGAACACCCAACTAACATCCCTTTGTGACAAGGCTGGGTTGACTTCACTTACCGAAAACGACAAGGAGTGCATGAAGCGCGATTTGGAAAAACGCCTCTAGAAATAATTTTTAGCCACCCAAAATAAGCCCACCCAAATAATAGGAATAGCTTCTACCCAAAATGACACAAAATAGCGGGACTGTATCCTTCTGCTGGAAAGCAATCCAAAAATTAACATTCCACAAAGGATAAGCCGCAATAGGATTTCAGACTGATGCACCCTATCCCTTAAAAACGTCAAAAAAAATAAAATCACCGTCAGAACCATCCCAATTCCCTTGGTTTTTTCAACTCCAAATACCTGTGGCAGTGTTCTCAAGCTAATATCATCCCATTGTAAGTCCCTAATCTCAAACGGAAGGATCAGTACCACTACAAAAATGAAACGTTGTAAAGACAGTACCCAAATATCCCAATCCAATGGCAAATTGGCATCCATCGCCGGCATAATAACGGTGAATCCCACCCAAACCAAGGCCACAATATAAATTTTGAATCCTCCGAGATTTCTCAAATTCTTGGTACTCGGTAACATGGGGACCGCATAAAGAGCGGAAAGTAAGGTCATCACCCCTATTACAACCCATAAATCCGTATCCAGCCGTAATAAAAAATAAACAGCAAAACCAAAGGCCAAAAAACTAAAGATTTGGATGACTTTATGATAGGCGTTGGAAACAATCAAATATTTATGGGCCTCTACCCCATACTTCACAAAATTGTAGCAAACTATCACCCCAAAAAAGATAAAACCCAAAAGTGACGGGTCAAACGAGGCATCCAACAGATAAAAAGTCACGCCAGCAAGTGATATCACTGCCAAAGCCACATGGATACAAGCATCCAGATAAAAATCAAAAATGGATTTCAAAGTTCGCATGGAACAGATTCTTTGCTGCAACCACAAAGGTTAATTTGTGGTTAACAACTTTGGTTTAGAGACCCTCAAAATTGCTTATTTTCATTGAATTAATCCCTAATTTTGTGCACTTTATTGGATTTAGATGAATACAGAAGTTTTTGCCGCCAGACATATTGGCATTGCTGAAAAAGACCTGCCCCAAATGTTTGAAACCATAGGGGTGGAAAACATGGAACAACTCGTTCATGAGACTATTCCAGATGATATTAAATTGAAAAAAAACTTGGACCTTCCGGAAGGGATAAGTGAGCATGAATTCTTGAGCCACATTCAGGAACTCGCGCAGAAAAACAAGGTTTTCAAAACCTATATTGGGTTGGGATATCATGAATCCCTTACCCCTTCCGTGATCAAACGGAACATTTTGGAAAACCCAGGATGGTATACGGCCTATACGCCATATCAGGCTGAGATTGCCCAAGGTCGTTTGGAGGCCCTGCTGAATTTTCAGACCATGGTTAGCGACCTTACTGGAATGGAAATCGCCAATGCTTCCCTTTTGGATGAAAGTACTGCCGCAGCGGAAGCAATGACCATGTTGTTTGAACTTCGTTCACGTCAACAAAAAAAGGAGGAAACTGTAAAGTTTTTTGTGTCCGAAGAAATCCTTCCTCAAACCTTGAGTCTATTGAAAACCAGAGCAATACCTTTAGGTATTGAATTGGTGGTGGGCAATCACGAAACCTTTGATTTTTCGGAGGATTTTTACGGAGCCCTACTTCAATATCCCGGAAAATATGGACAGGTGTATGACTATGCCGAGTTTGTGGAAAAAGCCAAAGCCAAGGAAATAAAAGTAGCCGTTGCTGCCGATATTTTAAGTTTGGTATTACTTACGCCTCCCGGAGAGTGGGGTGTTGATGTTGTGGTGGGCACCACCCAACGTTTTGGAATTCCATTGGGTTATGGAGGCCCACACGCCGCCTTTTTTGCCACCAAGGATGAGTACAAACGAAGTATCCCCGGTAGAATTATCGGACGAACAAAAGATACTGATGGCAATCCCGCATTGCGTATGGCGTTGCAAACACGGGAACAGCATATCAAAAGGGACAAGGCCACCTCCAACATCTGTACCGCTCAGGTGCTTTTAGCGGTTATGGCTGGAATGTATGCCGTTTACCATGGTCCAAATGGATTAAAATATATCGCCGAAAAAGTCCATTCCCAAACCAAAAAATTGGCCAAAAGTTTGGAAGCCCTCGGTTTTGAGCAATTGAATTCCGCTTATTTTGACACCATCAAAGTGGCTGTTAAAGATGCCAAAAGGCTTAAAGAAACTACCGAAAGTAAGAGCATCAACTTAAATTATGTGGATGCCAATACTGTTTCCATTTCTTTGAACGAGGCCGTTTCAAACGAAGATGTGAAAACATTGATTGCTTGTTTTGCTGATTCACACGACAGTAAAAATCACAGTGGACTAGATATCGAGAATGGTCAGGTTATTCCAGTTGCACTCCAACGAAAAGCTCCATTTCTTGAACATGAAGTGTTTAACAGCTATCACTCCGAAACGGAGTTGATGCGCTACATCAAAAAATTGGAGCGAAAGGATTTGGCCCTGAACCATTCCATGATTTCCTTGGGTAGCTGCACCATGAAGTTGAATGCTGCCTCGGAAATGCTTCCGTTGAGCTGGGCCCATTGGAGCAATATTCACCCATTTGCACCTTTGAATCAGGCTGAAGGCTACCAAGAAATGTTGAAGACCTTGGAACAGCAATTGAATGTCATCACAGGTTTTGACGCCACCTCATTGCAACCCAACTCCGGTGCGCAAGGCGAATATGCGGGACTTATGGTGATTCGTGCCTATCATGAAAGTAGAGGCGAAGGGCACCGAAATATTTGTTTGATTCCTGCTTCGGCCCACGGAACCAACCCGGCATCTGCTGTTATGGCCGGAATGAAGGTGGTCGTCACCAAAACCGATGAAAAGGGAAATATTGACATGGCCGATTTGGAAGAAAAAGCAAAGCTTCATTCTGAAAATCTTGCGGCTTTGATGGTGACTTATCCATCCACTCACGGCGTGTTTGAATCCTCCATCAAAGAGATTACAAAATTAATCCATGACAATGGAGGTCAGGTTTATATGGATGGCGCTAACATGAATGCTCAAGTGGGTTTGACCAATCCAGCGACTATTGGTGCGGATGTATGTCACCTCAACCTGCACAAGACCTTTGCCATTCCACACGGAGGTGGAGGTCCGGGAGTTGGCCCTATTTGCGTAGCGGAGCAGTTGAAACCCTTTTTGCCTTCAAATCCTGTGGTAAAAACAGGCGGTGATGAAGCAATCACAGCCATTTCTGCAGCCCCTTGGGGAAGTGCTTTGGTCTGTTTGATTTCCTACGGTTATATTAAAATGTTGGGGGCAGAAGGTCTTACGAATGCTACAAAAGCTGCAATTCTTAACGCAAACTACATCAAAGACCGATTGAAAGGAAAATTTGATGTGCTCTATACTGGAGAACGAGGTAGAGCTGCCCACGAAATGATCATTGATTGCCGACCTTTCAAAGCCAATGGCATTGAAGTAACGGATATCGCCAAACGACTTATGGACTATGGCTTCCACGCTCCAACGGTATCTTTCCCTGTGGCTGGAACCTTGATGGTGGAACCCACCGAAAGTGAAAGTCTCGCCGAATTGGATAAGTTTTGTGATGCTTTGTTGTCCATCCGAAGGGAAATCGATGAAGCAACTGCGGACCAACCCAATAACGTGCTTAAAAATGCACCACATACGTTGGAAATGGTCACCAATGATGCTTGGGAGTTTCCGTATAGCAGACAACAAGCAGCATTCCCATTGTCCTATGTAGCTGAAAATAAGTTTTGGCCCTCTATTCGAAGAACGGATGAAGCGTTTGGGGATCGTAATTTGATATGTACCTGTACTCCCATCGAAGCGTACGCGGAAGCATAGCAAAACCATGATTTTATTGGTAAAAAGCCTTGATTCAAAACAAACTCAAGGCTTTTTTTTATACAAAACCGGTCTTTTGGATGTCTTGGACAGTGTAAAATATATTATGCATGCATAGCACTTAAATTTTTGATTGCTATCTTTTCTAGATAAAACCTCTACCATGGAGATTGGCATTACAGGGATTGGAAGTTATATTCCATCCATCATTACAAAGAATGAAGATTTTTTGGGGCACACTTTTTTAGAAAATGATGGCTCCCACTTTCCACAAGGAAATGCTGTGATTATTGAAAAATTCAAATCCATCACAGGAATCGCGGAACGGCGCTACGCCCCATCCGATTTAAAAACATCGGATTTAGGTTTTTTGGCTGCCCAAAAAGCCATTGAGGACTCCGGAATAGACCCGGAAGGGCTGGATTATATCATCTTCGCCCATAATTTTGGAGACCTTATTCCTGGAAAGATTCAAGGGGATACGCTACCCAGTCTCGCTACGCGAGTAAAGCATCTCCTTCGCATTAGAAATCCAAAATGTGTGGCCTATGATATGATTTTTGGATGCCCTGGGTGGATAGAAAGTGCCATTCAAGCCACTGCTTTTATCAAAAGTGGCATGGCAAAAAAATGCTTGGTGATTGGAGGGGAAACACTTTCAAGGGTTGTGGACAAACATGATCGCGATAGCATGATTTTTTCGGACGGTGCTGGCGCGGCCATCTTTGAAGCAAATCCTAAATCAGGGAATGTTTTGGCACATGCCTCGGCCACCTACGCCAATGAAGAGGCCTATTACCTCTACTTTGATAAATCCAACGACGAGGATGCCTGTGCCGATACGCGCTACATCAAAATGAATGGACGTAAAATCTACGAATTTGCCTGTACATATGTGCCTCAGGCCATGAAGGACTGTTTGGATAAAAGCGGTGTGGAAATTAAAGACGTAAAAAAGATTTTTATCCATCAGGCCAATGAAAAAATGGATGAGGCGATTGTAAAACGCTTTTATCGACTTTATCAAAAAGAAGTTCCCCAAAATATTATGCCCATGAGCATCCACAAATTGGGAAATAGTTCCGTGGCAACCGTTCCTACCCTATTCGATTTGGTCACCAAAGGAGAAATGCCAGAACACAAATTAAAAAAAGGAGATGTTGTTATCTTTGCAAGCGTTGGTGCTGGAATGAACATCAACGCCATGGTTTATAGATATTAAAACTAGGTTGAAATAAAAATCCCCTTTTTGGCCGGACACGAATTTCACTAATCCCAACAAATCAAAACAACGCAATAACATGAAAACTTCTTTGGGATTTGTGGTTTGTTTTTTGGAATTTTAGCCCATGTACGAGAACAATTTTCCCAATAAGCGCTACCGACATACGCTGGCGTTTCTTCAAAAACACATCAGCACTTCGGAGTCCATTTTGGATTTAGGTGTTGAAAATCCATTTTCTGAAATCATGAAAACCCAAGGCTATCGGGTGAAAAACACCAAAGGTGAGGATTTGGATGTCGATTTTGATGAGGTTGCCCAATCCAATGCCGAGGTGGTCACCGCCTTTGAGATTTTTGAACACTTGGTGGCCCCTTTCAATGTACTCAAGGAAGTGAAGGCAAAAAAACTGGTGACCAGCATACCCATGCGATTATGGTTTTCTTCTGCCTACCGAAGTAAAACCGACCCCTGGGACCGACATTATCACGAGTTTGAGGACTGGCAGTTTGATTGGCTCTTGGAAAAAGCCGGATGGACCATAAAAGACTCGGCCAAATGGACTAATCCCACCAAAAAAATAGGATTGAGGCCCCTACTCCGTCTTTTTACCGACCGATATTATATTGTTTACGCCGAACGGTGATTCTCATCAATTTACAATAAACAATTACCAATGTTCAATACGGTATTGTCATTTCGAGCGCAGTCGAGAAATCTATTAGTATATCTGCTCGATGCTTTCAAAAGCCAAACATCTTTGGGAATTGTGAATTGTTTTTTGGAATTTTAGCGGATGCGAATCAGCATTGTCATTCCCGCCCACAACGAAGCTTCCTACCTCAAGGATTGCTTGGATTCTTTTGTGGCCCAAACCCACCGACCGGATGAAGTCATTATCGTGGATGATAATTCTTCTGATGAAACCTTCCAGATTGCTTCGGAATTTGCCCAATCCCATGATTGGATAAAAGCGGTGCAACGAAACTCAGTAGATGAGCACATTCCCGGCAAAAAAGTGGTGGACACCTTTAATTTTGGACTGCAACATGCTTCCGCTTACAATTTAATTGGCAAATTTGATGCGGACATCATCCTCCCAACCAACTATTTTGAAGCTATTCTGAATCGTTTTCAGTCCAATTGGAAATTGGGCATGTGTTCTGGACTACTGTATATCCAAAAAAACAATGATTGGGTGTACGAGAACATTGCGGACAAAACCCATATTCGCGGTCCCATAAAAATGTATCATAAAGCCTGTTTTGACAAGATAGGTGGACTACGACCCGGTGTTGGCTGGGACACGGTGGACGTGCTATTGGCCCAATACCATGACTTTGACACCCAGACCGTTCCCGAACTTCAAGTAAAACACCTCCGCCCCACAGGCCATGGGTATAGTTCCAAAAGCTATTTGTCAAAAGGAGAGGCGATGTACAAAATGCGTTATGGCATTGTACTCACCAAGATTGCTGCATTAAAAATGGCTTGGCAGGCGAGAAGTATACGATTGTATCTTCAAGCCGTATTTGGGTATCTGAAGGCATTCTTTCAAAGGCAACCTAGATACGTTTCAAAAGGCGAGGGTAAGTTTATCAGGGCTTATCGATGGAAAGGAATTTGGTCAAAACTAGGCTGAATTTTAAAAAGTAACTCTCCCTATCCTATCTTTGTGAAGACGCCAACTTTTCTCAATGAATATTACAATTCGAAACGCTAAAACCAAGGACGTAAATTCCATTTTGGAGATCATCAACCATGAAATTCTAAACTCAACTGTGGTCTATGACTACAAAGAGCGTTCCTTTGAGCAGCAATTGGCTTGGTTTGAGAAGAAAACTCAGGACGAAATGCCTGTCATCGTGGCTGAAAAAGAGGGGAACGTAGTTGGATTTGGTTCTTTTGGGATTTTTAGGCCTTGGGATGCCTACCGATTCAGCGTTGAGCATTCCATTTACACACACCAGGATGCTCGGGGAATGGGAATTGGCAAACGCATCATGGCTGAATTAATTCGACTGGCCACCGAGCAGGACTACCACACCATGATTGCAGGAGTAGATGCCTCAAACCAAAGCAGCTATGAATTCCATAAAAAATTTGGCTTCCAAGAAATCGGCACCTTCAAAGAAGTTGGGTACAAATTTGACCAATGGCTGGATTTGATTTTTATGCAGTTGTTTCTTGGCAAAAGGTAGAAATCAAATTTAATCGAAAAAACTTCCTAACTAAATACCCTCCAAACAATCACAAATGATGTGATTATATATCCCATTGTTGTCGGTTAATAGTCATTTATCAATTGAAAATAGGTGTTCATGAATTTATAAGCTTCATTCATTGGCAAAACCACTTTCTTACACACAAGAAAAGCCATGTCGAAATGAAGATAAATCTGAAAACACTTTCATTACTATTAATTTTATTCTACACTTCCTGTAGTAAGGAAAGCAATAAAGCCCCTGAGAGTATTGCTTGTTTTAATATAAATGCAACCGATGTAGAAGTTGGTGAAACTGTAGAAATTAGCAATTGTTCTGTTGAAGCAACTTCATATGAATTCGATTTTGGAAACGGGATAACTAGTAATGACGCCAACCCCAACATTTCATATGAACTCCCAGGAGAATACACAATTATATTAAGAATAACATCCCCAGATGGTAAAGTAAAGTCAACCTCCATGGTTATAAATGTAAACCCAATTGACAACAATTATATTCATCCTCCTCTTATAGATGGCGACTATATCTTACCTACTGATTTTGGTATAGTAGACGGTAAATTCTACTACATAGAACGTTACAGTAATTCAATCTCAAATGAGTTAAGAAACTTCAACTATGTAGAACTGGATGATTCATTCAATATAACAAAAAGGCATCTTCATGACCGCTATTACAATTCATCCCACACATCATTAAGATTACTCAACAATGGCAAAAAAATTATCCATACAGTTGAATCCATGAGTGATAGAATTGGTTCAAATGAAATATGGTTCGATGATGAATGGACAAAAGAAAATGCAGCATACAGTTCATCAAAACCAATCTACGGATCAATACAAGCTGGCACCAACTTGGTTTTCTTTGGCTCCAAATCTGTCACAGATGAACAAAATGAAAACTTTTCTTACTTTCGAAGGCCTTATCTTGAAATAAGAGATGGCCTTGGACAAATGAAAGAATTTAAAGTGTTCAATCAAATAGAACAAGGTTTTATCGGAGATCTTATTGAGGTGGATAACAATTACATTGCTTTTGGTGGTGTATCCACACCAACTGGGATTAATACATTTACCGATTATAAACCATTAGTTATTTTATTAGACTCAAACTTTGATTTTATCAGCTTCAAAACATTTGAAACTGAAATACATATTACAAATTTCAACAATCTTAACGATTCATTTCATATAAAAAAACTCTCTAATGGCAATCTGGTTTTATATAGCCATGATGAGTTCAGGATTATTAATCCGGAAGGTGAGGAACAAAAAATGGTCTCTTTGTCCAATGTATATCACAACCAAGGAATTATTTGCCTCGAAGAGGGTGGATTTATCCTATCAACTGAAGATTATCTTAAAAAATTTGATTCTAATGGGAACTTATTAAAGTCTCTCAGATTCAATGGTAAATCAACTCCCCAATTAATTAGAAAAGGAAATCAACTATTTTTTGCATCTGGTTATTTGTCCAAATATTCTAGAGGATCTGAGGAGCTTTCTACTTATGGAATCTTTATCGGCTCCGTCAATATAGATTTGAAAGCGATTAATCTAAATTAAACTTAGCGAGTATTCTTTACTTGGAAAATACCTCCCCAATCGGTTTCCCAGTAGTTCCATTGGGGAACGCAATGCCCAACAAAACGGCTAGGGTAGGTGCAATATCGGGAATCTCCGTTCTATTCACCGTACTGCCTTGCTTTATTCCCTTACCATAAAAAAGCAATGGGGCATGGGTGTCATAAATCATGGGCGAGCCATGGGTTGAGCCTGTTCTTCCTGAAGAAAAGATAAAACCAGGTCTTTGCACAAATAAGATATCCCCTGAACGTTTTTGGTTATAGCCATTCTGTAAGATGTACGGAATTCCTTCACTATAATCGTTCGCCCACATCTGATGACCTGTGTATACTTGGTTCACAGCTTCGTAAGTGAGCAACTCCTTGGCGATATCCTCTTCAGCGTCATCCAAATCAATATCCAAATTGGTCAAAATCTTGTGATCCAAGAATATTTGGTTGTTGGAAATGTTTTTCACCACATCCGTTGTACCGTATTTGTACTGCAAGAACTCGTTGAATTCTTCCTGCATACCAGCTATATCCAAATAACCGGCAGGTATTTTTTGGTCGGCCAAATACGCTGGAACATTTATAGCGGCATGATCCGCGGTTAAAAACACGGTGTACTCCCCATCTCCCACTTTTTCATCCAAAGCGGCAAAAATTCGAGCTAAGTCTTGATCGAGTCTTATGTAGGTATCTTGCACCTCTTTGGAATTCACTCCAAAAAAATGGCCTACATAATCCGTACTGGAGAAGCTGATGGCCAAGAAATCGGTTATGGTATCTGCACCCAAATCCTCCCCTTCCAATGCGGCTAGGGCAAAGTCTGCAAGAATACTATTCCCGAATGGTGTTTTGCGGAGCAATTCAAATTGGCCATTGGCATCCCACAAGCTTGGAAGATCATGTGGAAAAGCCGTTGTGGTCTCACCTTTCAACAAACCTTCATACGTATTGGCATCCAAACCACTTTCAACATAGGTGTTAATGGGTTTGAGGGTTGTCCACGGTTTTTTATACGACTCTGCTTTGTCTGAAGTGTTGAAATCGTTCACCCATTGCGGTAAGGCATCCATGTAATAGGAGCTAGTGATCCAGTTTCCGGTGTTCTCCCCTTCAAACCAATAGGCGGCATTGGCCGAATGTCCTCCGGGCAGCACAGCTCCCCTATCTTTTAGCGAAACGGCGATTACTTTCCCCCGTTGTTGGGTATGCAAACGCAACTGATCGGTAATGGTTGTGGTAAGCATGCGGTGCGGGGACATTTTTCCGGCATCGGAAGTTGTTCCTACCGATTGATAGCTATCATCACCTGCACAATACACCTCTTCACCTGTTTCCTTATCGTACCAATTGTTTCCTATGATTCCATGCGTAGCAGGCGTGGTTCCTGCATAAACCGAAGTGTGCCCAGGCCCCGTGCTTGTAGGCGCGTAATTAAAATGATTGTTTTTGCAATTGAACCCATCATTCACCAATCGTTTGAATCCACCTTCGCCATAATGGTTCCAAAAGCGCGTCAGGTAATCATAGCGCATCTGGTCCACCACAATACCCACTACCAACTTGGGAGACTGGGCTATTTCTATGGGAGTCTCCTCTTCCACGTTCTTCTTTTTACGCTGACCATAACTTGCAGTGGCAATGCATAATGCGAGGGACAAGAAAATAATATGGGTTTTCTTCATGGGTTGGATTTAACAAAAAACGCTAGCAAAGCTATTCATTTATGTTGTTTTAAATTTTAAATGAAGGTTAAAAGCTTAACAATATTCTTATTTTTATGCCCGCAAGTCCAATTTAAGCGCATGAAATATCTTGAAGCGATTGGAAAGTACTTCATCATGATATGGGAAGTATTTAAAAAGCCTACCAAATGGCCCATCATGAAATCTTTGATCCTAAAGGAAATTGATGATCTCATTTATGGAGCTATGGGCATCATCATATTTATCTCCTTTTTTATTGGGGGTGTTGTCACTATTCAGACCGCGCTCAATTTAAACAGTCCTCTTTTACCGAAGAGCCTCATCGGCTTTGCCACAAGACAATCGGTGATTTTGGAGTTCGCACCAACTTTCACCTCCATAATTATGGCCGGTAAGGTGGGTTCCTATATTACATCCAGCATTGGGACCATGCGGGTCACGGAGCAGATTGATGCACTGGAGGTTATGGGAATCAACTCACTGAACTATCTGGTTTTCCCAAAGATTGTCGCTACCATGATCTATCCTTTTGCCGTGGCCATTTCCATGTTTGTGGGTATTTTGGGCGGATGGGTCGCTGCAGTTTTCGGCGGGTATGCTCCTAGTGGGGAGTTCATTAAAGGGCTTCAGTTGGATTTTGATTCATTCCATGTCACCTACGCCTTTATAAAGACCATTGTATTCGCTTTTGTGATTGCCACGGTACCCTCGTACCATGGATTTTATATGAGAGGAGGCGCTTTGGAAGTAGGTAAAGCCAGTACTACGGCCTTTGTTTGGACCAGTGTGGTCATTATTATCTTGAACTACCTATTAACCCAATTACTGTTAGGCTGATGATTGAAGTTGAAAACGTACACAAATCATTTGGTGACAACCATGTACTCAAGGGCATTTCCACCATCTTTGAAAAGGGAAAGACCAATTTGATCATTGGGCAAAGTGGTTCAGGAAAGACCGTTTTCTTAAAATGCTTATTGGGTCTTTTTGAGCCGGACGAAGGACAAATCTGTTACAACGGACAATACTATTCTGAGCTTTCCACAAAAGAACGTCGTGATCTTCGGCAAGAAATGGGTATGGTATTTCAGGGAAGTGCCTTGTTTGACTCCATGACCGTGGAAGGCAATGTGATGTTCCCGTTGGACATGTTTACCAATCAGTCTAAATCCGAAATGCAGGATCGGGTCGATTTTGTGTTGAAACGCGTGAACCTTATCGATGCCCACAAAAAATACCCGGCCGAGATTTCTGGGGGAATGCAAAAAAGGGTGGCCATTGCGCGTGCCATTGTGATGCATCCAAAGTATCTGTTCTGTGATGAACCCAACTCGGGTCTCGACCCCAAAACGGCTATCTTAATTGATAACCTTATTCATGAAATTACCCAGGAATATGATATCACCACCGTCATCAATACGCATGACATGAACTCAGTGATGGAAATTGGGGAAAAAATCATTTTCCTAAAAAATGGTTTAAAGGAATGGGAAGGCACCAATAAGGAAATCTTTAAAACCGAAAACCAAGCAGTAACGGATTTTGTCTATTCCTCAGAACTCTTCAAAAAAGTGCGTCAGATGTACATTGAGGAACGGAACTAATTCGGGTCTTGGGTCTAGGGTCTTGGGTCAAAAAAAACAAAAAATTATTCCACCTCCTTTACCACCAGTGTTGAATCCTGTAGCCTCAGCTTCAACCAACCTAGCATCTTTTTGGCATCTGCTTCTTTTTGGTTGTTGGATACACCATTTTTCCACTTTACCTGAAAAACGGGGACCGTATCCAACTTATTAAAATCGGTTTGGATTTGATAGGAAAAGCCCAAACCAGCTAAATTTTCATAGTTGGCCTTTGCTTCGGCACTAATGGCTTGAAAAGGAATCTGCTTCCCAGCATTCATGGTCAAGCTGGCGACTTCAGCTTCCAAAAGTCGAATCTGTTCATCCTTATTGAGTAGTTCTGCCTTGTTCTTTTCATAAAGCTCGCTAACATAAGTGAACTTTTCTTCCGAATCATCCTTACCCCCCTGAATAATATGGAGTTCGGCATCCTTAAGTCGGGAATATTGATTCTTTTGGGTTCTCCAAGTGTTGATTACGTTTTCCGGAATCAATTCATCCCCCATACAGACCACTTCAATAAGCGAAGTACCGTCATCTGCATATTCAATCTTGGTCAAATTGTCCACATACCGCCCTGCTCCATCAAACTGATAGACCTCAATGGTATCTCTCAAAAATTCCTGGGCCTGCTTTTTAAAAAGCGACTCTTGAAAAACTTGATAAAAGGTAAATCCAGCCGGAATCATCACCAAAATACCGGTAATGGACGCCAAGCGCGCAATGAGCCTTCTTCGGTGCGAATTGGCATAGCGCACCATGGGAAATCGCAAGAATTTGATGACCAAAAACGTCGCCAAACCAATAAAAATGGTGTTAATGGTGAACAGGTACATGGCTCCTGCGGCATACCACGGCTTTCCAATGGCCAGTCCAAAACCGACCGTACAGAGGGGTGGCATCAACGCGGTGGCAATGGCCACACCAAAAATCACACTGGCTATGGTCCCTTTTTTTGCCCGGGCAATCACCAAGGCGAGTCCACCAAAAAAAGCAATCAATACATCCCGAATATCTGGTTTTGTGCGCGCCAACAATTCGGATGACTCATCACGAAGTGGAAAAAGGTAGAAAAACAAAAATGCAGTGATCACACTCAAAACCACCATCACGGTGAAATTCTTGAGTGATCTACGTAGTGTATCAATATCGTTGATGGCCAAAGACATCCCCATACCCAAAATAGGGCCCATCAACGGGGAAATCAACATGGCTCCAATAACAACTGCTGTTGAATTGGCGTTGAGACCAATGGAGGCAATAAAAATGGAACAGACCAAAATCCAAGAGGTATGCCCCTTAAAAGGAATGTCCGCGATAATGGATTCCTTGGTAGCCGCAGCATCTGTATTGGACCGAATTTCCAATAGATCGGAAAGAAACTTCCGAACACTGCCGATTAACCCTTTAAAATCCTTTTTTACCTCGTCCCCGGTATCCTGACCTGGCGTGGCACCCCCTTCCAATTGATTTTCACTCATACTTATCTATGCAAACTGATCGCCAAATTTTTCTTTGACCTGACTCAAAACTTGTTTAATATCCTGTTGTTTGGATTTAGGGTAAATCAACAACACTTCTTCCTTATCCACAATAATATAATCATCCAATCCATCCACGACCACAATTTTCCCCTTTGGGGAACGAATCATATTGCCGCTGGCATTCTCCAATAGCGCCTTACTATTGACCACGGCATTGTTTGATTCGTCTTTGTCCAACTTATCATAGAGTGCGCCCCAAGTACCTAGGTCGTTCCAATCAAAAGTTGCCGGTAAGGTGTAAATGGATTTGGATTGTTCCAAGATAGCATAATCTATGGATATGTTTTCTGCCTTGGCATAGTTTTCTTGGATAAAGGCCTTTTCCTCAGCGGTATTATAGCAAGAAATTCCTTGACCGAACAATTCATATTGATCTGGTTGATAACTCTTAAAAGCTTCCACAATTGTCTTCACGCTCCACATAAATATTCCGGCATTCCATAGAAAGTTACCTTGGGCCAAAAACTCTTTTGCCGTTTCATAATCCGGTTTTTCCCGAAACTGGGACACCGTTTTTAGTTTTTCGTCACTTCCTTTTTCAAATTCTATGTACCCAAATCCTGTATTGGGAAAAGTGGGTTGAATGCCCAAAGTGCAGAGCACCTCTTCTTTTTCGCATTTGTCAAAACAGGCAATGACATCATTTTCAAAAGCTTGTTCATCCTCAATCCAATGGTCGCTAGGTGCCACAATCATGACCGCATTGGGATTCATTTTCTGAATTTTCAAAGAAGCATATAAAATACAGGGGGCCGTATTTCGCATGGCCGGCTCCAACACCACTTGCTCTGGTTTTACTTTTGGCAATTGTTCCAACACCAAGTCATTGTACCGTTCGTTGGTGAGGATCAATATGTTTTCTGTAGGAATAAATCGGTTCAACCGGTCAAACGTTTTCTGAATCAACGTCCTTCCAGCCCCCAACATGTCATGGAACTGCTTCGGATTAGCTGTTGTACTCACTGGCCAAAATCGGGAACCGACACCCCCTGCCATTAAAACTGCGTAATAATTCTTGTTCATGCTATTCGTTTTCAATTAGAATGGGGGTTCAATAGGTTTGTCCCTTACCAATTCCACTTCTGCATTTGGCTGGAACAAATATAATCGGCCTGTGGACAATTCCACGCATTCATACCGTTTTACCTTCTTATTTCCTTTTTTGAACAACCTGCCATTGTAAAGTCGAAAAACACTTCCCGCAGGCAACTCGTACACATAACTTTGAGTCCGTTCTTCAACATCGAAAGCTTTTAAAGCGATGGACAATCGGGCATCCGTACTGCTACTTGCCTTCGGATTTTTAAAATGGCTCGCAATAATGGGCAGCAACTGCGATGGAAAGACCTCTGGCCGAATAAATGGAACCATTAAATGCTGAAAGGTTCGCTTCCATTCCATCCCATGGGGCTTTATGCGACGACCATACTGTTCAAAAGCAACCAGATGCGCTATTTCATGCACTAGGGTGATGAGAAATCGGTATTTATTGAGCGAAGCATTTACCGTAATCTGATGCATTCCGTTTGGCATTCGCCTATAATCGCCATGGCGCGTAACCCTATGATTGACAATCTTTAGATGCACCCCATGGTTCTTTATCAATTCAAAACAAGGAGCCACGGCGCGTTCCGGCAAATATTTCTGTAAAGTGCTGTTCAATTCAAGATATTCTTCCGAATACGAAGTTACACGGTACAAATCAATCTCATATAAATCCAGAAAATTTATCTGCGTATTTTTATCAAAATTTGAATTTATGAAATGGCCCAACTATAAAATAGCACTATTCGGACTGCTTTTCTGGAATTGTTCCGAAACCAAAAAGCCAATGGTTTTTTCAAATCTCATGGAAAACAGCGCTCATATCAACGGTAAGGCTGAATATTTGGCTTCTCCGTTTGTCACCGCTGGAAACAGGGTGTATATGGTCGGGCATCAAGATGGTACTTTCCCCGAAATTGGTTGGCATATTAAAGGTGAAATGGGCGGTATTTGGGACCATCCCATTAAATTGATGGATGGATTTGACATTGAGCTCCGTTGGAAAGACGAATCCTTTCTGCTGAACAAGGCCGAAACGTTTACCAACTATCCGTTTGCCAATGCACATCAGTTTTCAGTTCCTTCAAAGGAAATTTCTGTGAACCGCTGGCAATTCGTCCCAGATGATTTGGAAGGACTTTTAGTTCAAATTGAATTGACCAACAACGCTTCAACGGCAACCACATTTGATTTGGGTTTTACGGGCCATTCGGATTTGAGGCCTACCTGGTTGGGAGAGCGCACCAACATGACCGATTCCAAAGATGAATCTATTTTTGAGGAAGCTATTCAGGGTTGGATAGTGAAAGACCAAAACAATCCTTGGTTTGTTTGTTATGCGAGTGATACTGCTCCCACAGATAAATCCAAAGCTGAAAACATCTATGGGGGCCGAGGGGTTTCCAATCAATTGAACTATACGATTTCGTTGGCTCCAAATGAGACCAAAAGTATCAATTTTGTTATCTCTGGCTCCTACACCTCCAAAGAAAATGCAATTGCCACTTTGAATACGATAAAATCGGATTGGCCTCATCTGTTGGAAGAAAAGAAAGAGCGATATCAGCAATTGGCCCATCAAACCCAATTGACCATCCCCGATAAAAAAATGCAGCAGGCCTTTGAATGGTTAAAATACAACTGTGATTGGTTAGTACGGACCGTGCCTGAGGTCGGTACCGGAATCACCGCTGGAATTCCCGATTATCCATGGTGGTTTGGGGTGGATAGCGAATATGCCCTTCAAGGCTACATGGCGATTGGTCAAACCGATGCCGTTTATAATACCATTGCTTTGCTGGACAGTGTCTCAAACAATGTGAACGGCAACGGGAAAATCATCCATGAAATGTCCACCAATGGAGCGGTATTCAACAAAGGAAATATCAATGAGACACCCCAATTTGCGTCTCTTATATGGAGCATTTACCAATGGAATGGGGATAAATCATTTTTAGAAAAATACTTTCCAACCATCCAAAAAGGTCTTTCGTGGTTGCTGAAAGAAAATGATTTGGACGGCAATGGTTTTCCTGAAGGCTTTGGCATGATGGAAATACATGGATTGGACAGTGAAATGATTGATGTGGCCGCTTATTCACAAAAGGCTTTTGCGGATGCATCCCAAATGGCCGAGGCATTGGGGAAAGATGCATTAGCGGCAAAATACCAAGAAGTTGCAGGCCAACTCAAGCAAAAAATCAATACGGAGTTTTGGTCTGAAAATTTCAATTCCTACGCGGATTTTATTGGGACCGACACCCAAGCGTTGCATTTGATTGAGGATGCTATTATCCGCGCCGACACCTTGAACAAACCTTGGGCCGTAGAAGAACTCGAGGCCACAAAACAATTCATTAAAACCCATCCCTCCAATAAACCTAGACCTTTTGTGATGCACCATAATTGGGTGGTGAACACACCTATGGAAATGGGAATTGCCGATACTTCGAAAGCTTTAAAAGCCTTGAAAACTGCGGAACAATTTGTGAATCCCTTCGGGGTTTTTGTAACAGGAATTGACCGCGACCAATCGGCTGGTTCTGATGATGGTTCTTTTAAAGGTTCCAAAATTTTCTCTTACACGGGTGCGGTGATGACGTTGCCCACTGGGGTTCAGGCAAGGGCCGAAAACAACTACGGCAGACCCAACGAAGCTCTAAACTATTTAGAACGGATGACGCGCACTTTTAGCTATGCCTTTCCAGGGAGCATCTACGAAGTTTCACCGGATTATGGCATGATTACCCAAGCGTGGAACATTTACAGCTTTGCCTATCCCATTGTTCATCAATTTTTTGGAATTCAGCCGCGCTCTTCACAAAAAGAAGTAGTGATTTCCCCATTAATGCCCGATTCATGGGATGATTGCGCCTTGCAAAACGTAAAAATTGGTGATGGTGCCAACGAAATTTCCATGTTCTACACCAAAAAAGACGGGAAAACTACCATCAAAATTGAGCAGACCAATTTGGAGTGGAAAATCAAACTGAAAATTCCGAAAAGTCAGTTGGAACAACTCCAAATTTTGGAGGGTACTCTTCACTCTTCGGAAAATGATTCGTGGGTTGAATCAGAGGGAATGAAGGTTGAAGTTTCGTTCTAAAACTAAGGTGTGCTGTTGCTCACTTGTAGCAACTTTCCATTATAGAGTTTTTGCCCAGTTAGGGCAAATTCCTTGACATAGGATGCCATTTCCAATGCGGTTATGGGCGCTTGGTAACCTGGAAAAGCTTCTTCCAACATTTCGGTCTGTACGGCACCCAAGGCCAACACATTAAAACTGGGGCCGGTTTCTTTGTGTTCTTCGGCCAAAAGTTCTGTTAAGGTAATTACAGCTCCCTTGCTTGAACTATAGGCCGATAATCCCGGAAACTTTACACTGCCTTGTACTCCACCCATGGAACTGATGGTGACCACATGACCTCCTTGACCCATCTGGGGCAAAACAGTTTTGGTCAATTCGGCGACACCGAACACATTTACTTTGTAAACCGCTTCAAATTCAGCAGAGGTTATTTCCGAAAAGGGTTTGTTGAGCAAACGCCCTGCATTGTTGATGAGTACATCCACAATATGCCACTTCTCCTTTTCCAAAAAGTCGGTTACTTTTTCAAAATCCCGAGGGCTGCCCAAATCAAAAGGAAATGTGTGGACATTAGGCAGATTTAAATCCGCAATGGGTTTGGCATTTCTGGATAAAGCGAGCACATGGTGTCCTTCTTGGGCAAAAAGTTTTACCAACTCATATCCAATGCCCCTGCTTGTTCCCGTGATAATAACATTTGCCATATCTAACTCATTTTGTCATTCCCGAGAAGTCGGAAATCCTTACACCCCTAAAGTCCCACTTCGACTTCGCTCAGTGCAAGCTCTCAAAGGTACATTTTCTAGTTTAGCTTGATTTCATTTTCAGGACCGTTGGCAATTCCCTCAATTACGGGCAATACTTTGTTCACCAAAGTAGCCATATGGTCAAAATCCATAAGGTCAACCTCATCCCCCACTTTGTGGTACTGTCCAAAATTGGTGAAATCGAAGGTACAGAAGGTATGCGATGGCACCCCAAACTCCTGGTGAAATGCATAATTGTCCGAACGCTGATAGAGGTTGTATTCTTTTGCCGTTGGTAAGAATCCAACAAAATTCTCCTTAGCGTATGCATTGCTCACTTCCGCCAAATTGGAGCGGTCATAGCCCGTGATGTACACAAAATAATCCTTGCCTTGCAAGGGCACCCCTGTCATTTCAAAATTGAGCATGGTATACAAATTCAGGTTTTGCTCGTGCAATCTTTTGGCCAAATGTTCTGAACCCAACAATCCTTTTTCTTCAGCAGTGAACAGCGCGAAAATCAAACTACGTTTGTTGGTCTTATGGGTTCCAAAATAACGGGCCATTTCCATTACGGATGTAGTCCCAGATGCGTTATCATTGGCCCCGTTAGCGATGTAGTCTCCATTTTCAGGAGCTATGGTGCCAATGTGATCATAATGGGCACCAATCACAATAAATTCATTCTTTAACACAGGGTCGCTGCCTTCCACAATGCCCACAATGTTATAGGCGGGATCTTTGTAATTGGCAATGGTATCCCGATAGGATTCAAAATAGGGCTTCACCCCATACGATTTGAAGTAGTTCTCGATGTACTTGGCCGCCATTTCAATACCCTCACTTCCGGCATCCCTTCCTTTTAAATCGTCCGAAGCCAAATAATTCATGATATCACCAATTCGTTCTGAGTTGGTAAAGGAGTCATCAGTACTCTTTGCAGTATTGAGGTTTACGCTCCGCTCGGCTGCGTTTGATGGTGTCTGAACCATCTGGGTGCCGCCGCAGGTCATCAAAAATAGCAGGGTAAATGTATGTAAGAACAATTTCATCTTTTCGTTTTTTGAATTTCCTAAAGATAAAAAAAGCATCCTAAAAGGATGCTTTCATTTAATAAGTTGTCAACCGTCCCTTGAGCGGAGTCGAAAGGGACAATTAGTTATGCCAACATGGTCACTGGGTTTTCCAAATAGGCCCTAAGCGTCTGAAGAAACTGTGCACCGGTAGCACCATCCACGGTTCTATGATCGCAAGCCAACGTTACCTTCATGGTGTTGCCAACCACGATTTGTCCATTCTTGACGACGGGTTTTTCCACGATTGCACCTACGGATAAAATAGCCGAGTTGGGCTGGTTGATGATTGAAGTGAACTCTTGTATTCCAAACATTCCCAAATTGGAAACGGTAAACGTACTTCCTTCCATTTCGTTTGGAGCAATTTTCTTGCTTCGTGCCCTTCCGGCCAAATCTTTGACCGCCGTTCCAAGCTGGGTCAAACTGAGTTGGTCTGCAAATTTGATAACAGGCACCACCAATCCTTCATCCACAGCAACGGCCACACCCATGTGCACATGGTGTTTGTAAACTGTAGTGTCCACATTCCATGAGGTGTTGACCTGAGGATGCTTTTTAAGGGCCATGGCACAGGCTTTCAACACCATATCGTTAAACGATACTTTGGTATCGGGCAAATTATTGATTTGCGACCTTGAAGCCATTGCATTTTCCATATCTACCTCAATAGTAAGATAGTAGTGAGGTGCTGTGAATTTGGATTCGCCCAAGCGCTTGGCAATGACCTTGCGCATGGTTGAGTTTTTCACTTCTTCCATACTTTCTTCACCTACCGGTAAGCTTATAGGAGCTACAGGAGCGGTAGCAGTTCCAGCTGATTTTTCAGCTGCTGGTGTAGCGGTGGTCTGTGAAGGTTGATAGCTTTCTACATCTCGCTTTACAATTCTTCCGTTATCTCCTGAACCTTTAACGTTGGTCAAGTCGATTCCTTTTTCCTCAGCAATCTTTTTAGCCAAAGGCGACACGAAGATTCTGCTTCTGTCTTGGGAAGTGGCCGATTCAGTCTTTGCGGTTTCTTCGGTCTTTGTTTCTGTCTTTGGAGCGGCTTCCTCTTTGGCAGCTGCACTTGAAGATGAACCTCCACCCGCTTGTGCCTTCAATACGGCATCAACATCTGTTCCTTCTGGACCAATGATAGCCAAAAGTGAATCTACCGGAGCGCCTTCACCCTCTTGGATTCCAATATGTAAAAGGGTGCCTGAGTAAAATGACTCAAACTCCATAGTGGCCTTATCGGTTTCGATTTCAGCCAAAATATCTCCCTCTTCAACTTTATCCCCTACCTTTTTCAACCAACTTGCCACGGTACCTTCTTCCATGGTGTCACTCAAACGGGGCATAGTAATGATTTCCACGCCTTCAGGAATTTCAACGGGCGCACTGGCTGGTTCTGCAGCCGGTGCCTCTTTGGCCTTGGCCTCTGGTGCATCGGCTGTTTCCTTTTTGGATTCTGATGAACCACTGCCATTAAGCAGGGCGGAAATATCTTCTCCTTCTTCACCAATTATGGCTAAAAGCGAATCAACAGGGGCGCCATCTCCTTCTTGTATCCCAATATGAAGCAGTGTTCCTTCATGGAATGATTCAAATTCCATGGTGGCTTTATCGGTTTCGATTTCGGCCAGAATATCTCCTTCTTCCACTTTATCTCCTACTTTTTTGAGCCATTTTGCCACGGTTCCTTCTTCCATGGTATCGCTCAACCTCGGCATGTTGATTACTTCTGCCATCTACTTATAATTTATGTTGTAAAAATGGATAGTCCTTTTGTTCGTATACGGTCTCGTACAGCTGTTCTATTGGTGGAAAATCTGATTCCTCGGCAAATTTCTCGCATTCGCTTACCAAATCCTTCACACTTTTATCAATCTTTTTTAGGTCCTCTTCAGAAGCGTAACCTTTTTCAAGAATGATATCTTTTACTTGAGTAATAGGGTCAATTTTTTTGTACTCCTCAACCTCTTCTTTGGTACGGTAATGTTGTGCATCACTCATTGAGTGACCGCGGTAACGATAGGTTTTCATTTCCAAAAAGGTTGGTCCACCACCGGTTCGGGCACGCTCAACGGCCTTGTCCACTTCCTTGGCTACGATTGCAGGATCCATTCCATCAACGGGTCCGCAAGGCATTTCATAACCCAAGCCCAATTTCCAGATATCTGTGGTGTGTGCTGTACGGGCCACTGAGGTACCCATGGCATACCCATTGTTTTCGCAGATGAACACTACGGGCAATTGCCATAGCATCGCCAAGTTGAACGCCTCGTGCAATGAACCTTGACGAACGGCTCCGTCACCCATATAGCATAGGGTCACTGAATCCCTTTTGAAATATTTATCGGCAAAGGCAAGTCCAGCTCCCAATGGAATCTGTCCACCAACGATTCCATGACCTCCGTAAAAGCGGTGCTCTTTGGAGAAAATGTGCATGGAGCCTCCCATACCTTTTGAAGTTCCTGTAACCTTGCCATAAAGCTCGGCCATAACACGTCTTGGGTCAACACCCAACCCAATAGGCTGTACGTGGTTACGATACGCGGTTATCATACGGTCCTTGGTAAGGTCCATGGCGTGCAGTGATCCTGCTAAAACAGCTTCCTGACCATTGTACAAATGGAGAAAACCCCTAACTTTTTGTTGAATATATACAGCGGCCAATTTGTCCTCGAACTTTCTCCAGAACGACATGTCCTCGTACCATTTTAGGTAAACTTCTTTAGTGATTTTTTTCATCAACGATACAATTATGTGAAATTCCCTTGTTGCGGGGAGAGCAAAAATACATATATATCTCTTTTGGAAAAAGAAATGGTTTAAGAATCCCCCAAAAATGAACTGTTGAAGGCCAAGGGTAAAATATCACCCATGGAATTGCATTTGTATATCGGTCCTTTTTCCGCTTTAAGCAAGAGTACTATTGGCGATTTTTGATTTTGCTCATACTCCATGATGGATTGCCTGCAATTGCCGCAGGGTGCGGCAGGGGAATCCACCAAATGCTCTTTGGAAGCTACTGTTATCGCCAGCATTTTAATGGCCACTCCCGGAAATCTGGCGCCCGCCTGGAATACGGCCACACGCTCCGCGCAAAGCCCTGAAGGATACGATGCATTTTCTTGGTTGCTCCCAATAATAATTTCACCGTTTTCCAATAAAAGCGCAGCCCCAACTTGAAAATTGGAATACGGGGCATAGGCATTTTCACGGGCTCGGTCCGCGACCTGTAACAATTTTTGTTCACTTTGTGAAAGCTCTTCCATGTTCTCAAAAATGGAAAGCTCAAAACTGATCTGTTTTTTCTCCATATGACTTTCGTCTTAACCAAAAATAAGAAAAGCCCATCCAAAGGACAGGCTTTTGCACTACTATTTTAGTACGGATTAATCGTTATAAAATTCCTCGCCAAAATTAAAGGTAAGCGAGAAACGCAATGTGTTTTCCAATGGATTCTTCACTTGTGATGTGGAGAACAGGTAGGATAGGTCTATCTGGGCCGACTTAAATTTAAAACCGGCACCCAGGGTAAAGAACTTTCTTGAACCCTTATCCTGACTTTCATTAAAATACCCACTTCTCAACATAAAGGCTTCCCTAAATCGATATTCGGCGCCAAGTGCCCAGGTAATTTCCTTCAATTCCTCGCTGAAACCATCAGGGGCATCACCAAAAGACTCGAACATTCCTTTAAAGAAACTAATGTTCTGGTATTCGTCATTATCTTCTGGGCCAATTACTCCGTCTCCGTTAAAATCCCGTGGGGTAGGCACCAATAATTTATTGAATTCGGTATTCAACGCCAAAACGTTGTCTTGGTCGAAAATAAAATCGAATCCACCTCCAAACTTCAAGTTGGTCGGCAAAAAGTTTTCCTGTCCGCCTGCATCATATTGAAGGGACCCTCCTATGTTTGAAATATTAAATCCAGCTCTCCAGCGGCCATCAAAATTGCTGTATGCAATTTCCCTAGATCGGAAAAATCCAGCCACATCAATGGCAAAAGCATTTGCAGCTTGGGAATCTTGCGTTCCATCTTGGAATCTTAAGTTGGAGCTGATGAATCGTCCTCCAACGGCCATGGAAAAGCTTTGGCTCAATTTTAGGGAGTATGAACCATCAATGGCAAATTCATTGGGTTTAACCAATGTTGCATCCTCATCAATGGTCTGGCGCAATTCGATTTCACCCAAACCAAAATAACGAAGACCAAAAGCAAAAGCGCTTCGGTCATTAAGCTTGTTGTAAAAATTGGCGTTCAATAGGGAAACATCGTTGACAATGGTTTCCAAATAAGGGGTATAACTTACGCCCACCCCCATTTTTTGGGTTGCAAACGCATATTTGGCGGGGTTCCATTGTTGTGAATAGGCATCAAAAGAAGTGGCGACACCCATATCACCCATACCGGAAGCTCTAGCGTCGGCAGCAATGGTCAAAAAAGGAACAGCCGTTGTAATTACTCGTTCTTGCTGAGCACTCAACCGCGCAGACATAGCAAGGAGCACTACCAATATCAGTAACTTTTTCATTTTAAGTTTTTAGCGTTTAGTAAAGTTCTTAGGTCCAAAAACAATCTTAGACGTTTACATGTTAACGCCCTTTTGTGCAAATTCTTGTAATAAGGTATCGTTTTTTTGCACAATTTATACCTTAAGATAACTATACGGGTTTTTAACATCAGGGCAGCAGCACTTTAAAACCGTTAAATCAAGGCCAGTCCATACTATTTTAAAGTACGATGCGTTACAGAATTGTAGCAACTGTTGAAAACGGTATTGTTACAATTATTTCATGAGCACAAAATATTATGGCCAAAACATCGTTTTAATGCCATTGAAGGATTTAAAAAATCAAAACAAATTGAAGTTACTAAGGGTATTAAGCCCTAAGTTTTAAAGTACTCAAGCCCAAATTATGAAAAAGCACTTTATCAAAGTTGTCCTTTCTTGCGCCATTGTAGTGGGAAGTTTTTCAAGCTGCAAAAACTCCTCATCCTCCTCAAAAAACGTCTCCAGAGCCACGGGATGGAAAATTAATGCCAAAGAGGGTGGATTTCAATACAATTCAGATTTTAAGGAGCAGGAAACGCCTCCAGGAACCGTATTTGTAGAAGGGGGAACCTTTACAAAAGGTAAGGTTCAGGACGATATCATGCACGATTGGAACAACACACCTACCCAACAACACGTACAATCGTTCTACATGGATGAAACCGAGGTGACCAATGTAATGTACTTAGAGTACTTGGATTACCTAAAGGAAGTTTATCCGCCAGAAAATCCTACCTATGCCAATATCTATTTAGGCGCATTGCCTGATACCTTGGTATGGAGAAACCGATTGGGCTTCAACGAGACCATGACCAACAACTATCTTAGACACCCCGCTTATGCAGAATATCCTGTAGTTGGTGTCAATTGGGTACAAGCTACGCAGTATGCCGAGTGGAGAACCGATAGGGTAAACGAATTAATGTTGGAAAGAGAAGGTTATTTGGCCGACGATACCAAGTACAAGGTAATGAACGGTGAGGTTGAAGGGACTTTTAGTACTGAAGCTTATTTGAACAACCCAGAATCCGTTTATGGTGGTGAAATTGATTCACTTCAAGGAAAACAAAAACGTGATTCCATCAATGCTTTTGCAAAAAGAAGTAGCGGTGTTATAATGCCAGAATACAGACTTCCTACCGAAACTGAATGGGAGTATGCTGCTGAAGCACTTGTGGGTTCAAGAGAATACAACAACTACAGAGGTAGAAAAAAATATCCTTGGGAAGGAGATTATACCCGAAACGGACAACGTGTAGGTCGTGGTGACCAGTTGGCCAACTTTAAGCAAGGTAAAGGGGATTACGGCGGAATCGCAGGATGGTCTGATGATGGTGCCGATATCACCGCCCAGGTTAAATCGTACAAGCCCAACGATTTTGGTCTATATGACATGGCTGGAAACGTTAGCGAGTGGGTAGCGGATGTATACCGTCCTATCGTGGATGATGAAATCAGTGACTTTAACTACTATCGTGGAAACGTTTTCATGAAAAAAGCCATTGGCGAAGATGGTAAAGTTGAGATTTTGGAAGACAAAATTGTTTACGACACCCTGCCTAACGGAAAAATAGTAGCCATGAATCTTCCTGGTGAAATCAAAGAAGTTCCCGTGGGTGAAGAAGAAACCTATCTGCGTACCAACTTTGACAAGAGTGATAACCGTGGATATAGAGATGGAGACCCAGGTTCTTCAAGATTCTTTAGCAGGTTCAGTGATGAGGAAGACAACAGAAAAATGTACGACTCCCCTCAGTTTGAAGCTGAGCGTGATTCCACCGGAAAACTTGTTAGAAAATATGACACCTCTAACTACAGAACCTCTTTGATCAATGATGAAGTGCGTGTATACAAGGGTGGTTCTTGGAGAGACAGAGCGTATTGGTTAGACCCTGCACAACGTAGATATTTGCCACAATATATGGCCACTGATGATATCGGATTTAGATGTGCCATGTCTAGGGTTGGATCAAAATCCAAAACCAAGAACAAAACAGTACGACATAAAAAAGCGAGATAAATTCAGCTTACAAATTTTTAAAAGCCCCGGCATTTGGTCGGGGCTTTTTTTTATCTTCGATTTATGACAATGGAACAGCTTCACGCGCTCTTTTTGGCGCATCCCGTAATCTGTACAGATACGCGTAAAATCACGGATAATTGCCTCTTTTTTGCTTTAAAAGGCCCTAATTTTAATGGAAATGAATTTGCCACTGATGCCTTGGAAAAGGGTGCGGCTTATGCCATCATTGACGAAGAAGCATACAAAACCTCTGAGCGACATATACTTTGTGATGATGTATTGCAAACCTTGCAACAATTGGCTACCTACCACCGGAAAAAATCCAATGCAAAGGTCATTTCCCTGACCGGAAGCAATGGAAAAACCACCACCAAGGAGTTGATCAATGCCGTGCTCTCCAAAAAATACAGGACCGTCGCCACCAAAGGCAACCTGAACAATCATATCGGAGTTCCCTTGACCCTACTTTCCATAGAAAAGGATACGGAAATTGCCATTGTTGAAATGGGGGCCAACCATAAAAAGGAAATCGAGTTTTTGTGCAACATTGCCCAGCCCGATTTTGGCTATATCACCAACTTTGGCAAAGCCCATTTGGAAGGCTTTGGCGGTGTGGAAGGCGTCATTCAAGGAAAAAGTGAGCTATATGACCACCTTATGGCGCATGACAAATATATTTTTATGAATGCGGACGACCCTGTTCAGTTAGAAAAGTTGGGGTCCTACATTAAAAAAATGGGGTTCAGTACCCGAGACCACCAATACTACAACATCAAATTCATTGAAGCCAATCCGTATGTGGTTCTTGAAGTGGAAGGAACCCGAATGGAGACCCAACTTATTGGAAAATACAATTTCCCCAACTGCTGTGCCGCTATTTTAATGGGCAAATATTTTAATGTGCCTCTGGAAGACATTAAAACGGCCTTAGCGTCCTATCAACCGCAGAACAACCGCTCGCAGATCATAGAGAAAAACGGGGTGAAGATTATTCTCGATGCCTACAATGCCAACCCCACCAGCATGCGGGCCGCTTTGGAGAATTTCAATGCCATGCAGGCCGAAAATAAAACGCTTATTATTGGCGATATGTTTGAATTGGGGCCAACCGCTGCGGAAGAACACCAAACTATTGCAGATTTGGCCGAAAGCCTTGGGTTCCAAACTGTTTTTCTTGTTGGAAAAAATTTCTACGGCACAAAAACACCACTTGCCAAATTTGACTCCTTTGATGGGTTAAAGGAACACATCCAAAAAAATCCATTACAAAAAGGCATGGTGTTGATTAAGGGAAGCAGAGGAATGGCTTTGGAGCGGGTGTTGGATTTGGTGTAAACCCTTTGTTTATTGAACTTTTAAGTATTGGAAATTAGCTCAAGGCAGGAGGAAATAATGAATTATATCCCTTGTTGTATGCCGTTTTTATTTTTTGAGTTTTACTATTTGTTGAGTCATTGAATAAACTCCATCGCCATCTTGATTTGGATTTACAATTAGGTAGTCCAATCGTTTGATTTTCTGATAATCGCCAATGTCGATTGTATAGACATCATCTACAATGAAAAATCGTTTTGAAAAAACATCAAAATCATCTTCGTTCTTATCCATTCCATTGTATTCCGCCACTGATAGAAGTTTTTCTATTTTGGTCAATTTTCCAGCAATTAGAGACGAGCCATTGTTTAAATACCAAGACTTATATGTCCCAGTCCTAATTTCAATTCCATTTGTTTTTACAATTAATTGAAAAGAATCTTCTTTGTCCAGCTTAGGGAACGCATACAAATCTCCAATTTTTTGCCCTTTTACTATTTTCCCGTCCACAACAATCCATACTTCTGAACCTTTTGTTTTCCTTTCAGAACTATTCTTATAGAACTGCAATGAATGTTTTGAAAACTCTTCTTGGCAGTGAGTCAAGTTAAAAGTGGTCGCAATAAATATTATGAGGAGCAGATTTTTCATAAATGGCATACAACGGTTTGGCTATGATTTCGGCGTGGAATCGTCCGCAGGACTATTCCGCAGAGAAATCAAGCTAATTATTATTAATGTTCTTTGTTTTAGTACTATCACCACGCTGAATTATAGCCGTTGTTGTAGCTAGTTATTTTTAAAATTCGTTTATTATTATTTTATCTCCATTTGCATCTGAATCAATTTCATAAGCATAAGATTCAGTAGTCCATCCTAAATCAGTCGTGTACATTACAAAAAGTCTATTGTCATCGATTTTAAATTCTTTCCACTCCAGAATAGAGTTTTCATCAAAATCACAAGGCCATGACAAAGCAGGGAAAAAGTAAGAATCTTCGTTTAGCCAATATTTTAGGTGGACATTTTTAATTTTCTCAAAAGCTTGGTCTGAATTTATCTTATCTTCATTATACTGTTTGTTTATTTCAAATTTTTCTTTGTGAAATTTTTTTATCAGTTCAATGTGTTGTTGGGCTTGGATTGGTATTGTATGATTTTTAGGGTTAATTAATTTAATTTCTTTGCCGTCCTTAAAAATTCTAACCTCTGAAAGCGCGTAGTAAATGATTGCATTATTTTGACGTTGATTATCATATGCATTAGCATCAATATAAAAACTAAACAACGAGAGTAAATTTTTAATAAAATCAGTATCTGCTTTGAATTTATTCTTCTGATATTGCTTTGGCAACGTTTTTCTAAACGAATCTATTTTATCGGTTAGTTTGACATTTATTGAAGGATTTTTGTCCGACCATAGAAACGTTTTGTCATCAAGGTTAAAGGTTCCAATAACTTTTGGTTTAGCAATTACTTCATATCCGTTTTCCTCAATTATGTACTTTACTTCTCCTCTTGTTTGGTCAAATAAGTACTCATTTGTCGGTTGCATATTCCAGACTATTCTATGGTACATATTTCTTAAACTCATATCAGAGTTGGCTTCTGAAAATTTAGCTTCCAAGTCGGATTGACCTTTAGAAATGAATGAAAACATAGTTAATATTATTGTCAATGTCAATTTGTGCATTTCGTATAATTAGCTACAACTTGTTTATATGAGCATAAAATACATCTATATACCGCCAAAATGGAATAAAATCGATGTATTTGATCATCCTTTATTGGGATCGTTTATTTGGTGGACACAAGAAGCTCACGTACATCCACATCCAAAGCTTTAGCAATCTGAAACAATGTTTCAACCCGTGGCTGCATATCATTCCGGCACCATTTTGAAATAGTATTTGTATTCATATCTAATTCGTCTGCCAGCCAATTATTCGTTTTTCCCTTTTCGGCTAAAACCGCTTTAATTCTATTGTAAACTGGTTTATCCATTGTAAATGCCATGATTGAGCATTAAAAATAATTAAGAAAAATAACTGTTACAGGCAGTAAAATATACTTTATTGGGAGATTTAAAAATCTTTATATAACTTTGAAATGCTTTTATAGGAGATAAATAAACTTTTAAAGTTTTTATTAGAGATTAAAAACATAATTATGAGCAAAAGCTTCACCAAATCAGACCTGGAACAAATCATTGGCCTACAACAAGAAAGTCTACAAGCCCTACAAAAGGCAATAGGTAACTTACGGCACCAAAACGAACGTTTGGAGCGCAGTAACCAAAAACTACGGAAAGAGATTGCTAAATACGAGTAGAAAAGTGGGATATACTGGATTCAAACCTGCCTGACGGCAGGCAGGCCAGCGACCTCTGCCCTGTCAAGGCAGCGCTCTAAAGCCACTACCGTAGTGGGATATACTGGATTCGAACCAGTGACCTCTGCCCTGTCAAGACAGCGCTCTAAACCAACTGAGCTAATATCCCATTAAAAAGCGGTGCAATATCGGAAATTTGTTACCAATCTCCATACTCTGCCGAATTCTTTTGTGTTTCGTGCAGGGTAATGTGCAGTAATTGGCCTTTTTCAAGCTTGGGTTTAAGGATGTCATAGATGACTTTCACAAAATATTCCGTGGTAGGAAATATATCAGCGAACTCAGGGCAATCCTCATTCAGGTTTTTGTGATCAAAACGCTCTTCAATCTCATCCTGAATCAAACTTCCCAATACCGCCAAGTCCATCACAAAACCGGTATCCGGGTCCACTTCGCCCCTAACCCGTACCTCTAGGTCAAAATTATGCCCATGATAATTGGGGCTATTGCATTTTCCAAAGACGGCGATGTTCTTTTCCTGACTCCAATTAGGGTTATGAAGCCTATGGGCGGCATTAAAATGAGCTTTTCTGCAAATCGTGGCAATCATTAAAGCAAACTTTTTGCAAAGATACTTTTTACAATAGGACCCCACGAAAAAATCGACAGATATTCTGTTACTGATAAAAGGGAAAAGCCACCCTTAGTTACGGATGGCCTTTACTATCTTTTGAAAAATCTCAGTGTTCTCATAAATCCCACCAAAATTTTGGGATTGGGGGCCGTAGGCAAACAAGGGCACCATGATTCCTGTATGATCTACCGTCAAAAAATCCCCCTGAACCATACCTTCGCTTTGGTTTCCGCCCACAATTCCAAAACCAGAAGTTTCATGATCTGCAGTGATGACCACCAAAGTGTTTTGATTGGTATCAGCAAAACGCAACGCTTCTGCAATGGCTTGATCAAAATCGAGCATTTCCTCAACAATGTCGCTAGTGCTGTTGGAATGCCCACCGTTGTCAATCTGGGCACCTTCCACCATCAAGAAAAAGGGTTTTTCCTCAGAGTCCAATACCCCAAGGGCTTTTTTCACCGCATTTGGAAAAGCATCTTTTCGTCCATTTTGAACGGATGGCACCTTGTTTTCCCCCAAATAAATGGCGGTCGGTTCCTGAAACGAATCAAACGACTCCATAGGTTGGGTGGTAAAAGCATCTTTAATGGACCCTTCCTGATTTTGTCCCCCGGAAATGAAGAAATCCAGTTTACTTTGTTTTAAATCCTCTACAAGTCCTTCGGTGTCATCGCGTTCCACTCGGTGCGCATAAAACGAAGAAGGCGTGGCTCCGTAAATAGCATCGGTAGTCACAATGGCGGTATTGAACCCATGCTCGCTGGTAATATCGACCAAACTGGTCAATGCTTTACCATTTGGGTCGACACCAATGGCCCTATTGTTGGTTTTGGTTCCAGTGGCCATAGCCGTAGCTCCTGCGGCAGAATCCGTAATTAAATCATCATACGAAGCGGTTTTTACCAAACCAATAGTTTTGATTCCTGCCATGGTTAGATTCCCTTGATTGGCAATCATCGCCGCAGATATTTGGGCCAGCCCATTGCCATCACCTATCATTAAAATGATATTCTTCGGTTTTGCATTGGGGTCGTATTCGTATTTTGGTTGATACACTGCCACTGGACTTTCCTTTTTGAAAGTATTTTTATCCAGATGGTCCAAATACTGCTTAGCCAGAGCAGGTTCATCCGTGTTGATGTAATCCACCCCCAGCTTTGCCAAACGCGCCCAAGCGGTTTTGGTATCTGGTGTGGCCCAAAAACGGAATGGCTTTCCCACTTTTTTGCCCTTTTCTATGGCTATTTTCACCTTTTCCAAGTCTGGAGCGGTCATTCGTCCATAACCATTCCAAACGGAATAGTCTTTGTAACTCACGCTGACCAAGGCTACTTTTTCAAGTGAAATGGCACTCAATTCATCCAGATTCTGATGGTCGAACCCAATGAAATCTGGATAGTTTCTATAAGCGTCTGGTTTGGGTCTGTTTCCTGAAATCACAAATCGGACTTTACCAGATTCCAATAACTGGGGATATCCATTTAAGACCTCAACCAATTTTTTCAATGTTTCTTCCGCTCCAGATTTCACATCGATGAGCAATTGCAATTCCCGAAGCTCTCCAGATTGAAGTAAGCTTTGCAACCTATCCAAATAGAGTTTCTCAAAGGTGTGATTTTGCACAATTTCATCCTCGCTGTGGGTCACAAAAAGCTCGTTGTCCTTTAAAAAAACATCGGCTTCAATGGAGGCTGCCCCATTGCTGTACGCATACCAAAAAGGAAGCTCCTGCGCATAATCGTTGTGTGAATGTACTTTGTAGTCTTGGGCTTGAAGTGCTCCAACCCCCATCAATACCAAAAAAGCGATAAGGATAAGCAGAATTCTTTTATTCATTTTCTACAGTTTTAGAATGCAACACGCTACGTATTTTATGGTAAATTTCATTGTTTTCATAGATTCCCTGAAAATTCTCCGCCCCTTTTCCTTGGGCAAAGACAGGAATAAGCTCCCCACTGTGTTGACTATCGTTAAAATATACGGTGACCTTGTCCGGAACTTCGGTTTGTTGCCCTGTACTTTCATCAATATCATAATATTTTCCAATGCTGACGCCGCCGGTTTCATGATCGGCGGTCACCACAAGTAGGGTGTTGGGGTGTTCTTCAATAAAATCCAAGACAACGCCCAAGGTCTTATCAAAATCCAGCACTTCTGAAATCATCATCTCTGCATTTTCAGCATGCCCACCCCAATCAATGTACGAACCTTCCACCATCATAAAAAATGGCTTGTCGTTCCCTTCAAAATAATGCAACACTTTTGAAGTGGCCTCGCTCAAGAATTCGCCACGCCCCTCAATTTTGGAAGGAATCCCCTCATCAGCCAAAATATAAGCATTGCGCTGACCCAAGACCGGTTCAGACAATTGAAGCGTATCCAAATGATAACCTTGCGTCTCAAATTCTTCAAAAAGATTCTTGCCATCGGTTCTATTTCTAAAATAATTTCGGCCTCCGCCCGCAATAAAATCCACCTTGGCGGTTGTCAACTGCTTCGCGATGTCTTCATGCAAATCCCGATCTTTTACATGGGCATAAAAACTGGCCGGAGTGGCATGGGTAATCGTGGTTAGGCTAATGAGTCCTGTTTGGTAAACTTGCTTTTGAAGATGCTCCAGAATGGTCTCTTGTGGAATGGTATCCACAGAAACTCCAATGGCACGCTTATACGTTTTCTGTCCAATGGAAAAAGCTGTTGCACCTGCCGCAGAATCTGTAATTCTATGGCTTTTATCTGAGGTCTTATGAAACCCTATTTGTTTGAATCGGGAAAAATTAGGCTCACCCTCACCAAAATAATAGGCTGAAGACACTTGTGGCACCCCCATTCCGTCACCAATCATTAGAATGATGCTTACAGGTTCGTCTTGGGCCGGCTTTTCCTCAACCTGCTTGGTGGTGCAACCTATAATTCCCAGTAACAACCCCACCGACATCAGTTTTTGAAATGAAAATCTCATGTATACAATTTTACGAATGAATTAAAACGAGAGCGGCAAGAGGTAAAACCATCTTGCCGCGTTCTCTGCAAAATACACCTGATTAATAGCCTTCGTTCTGCTCCAAATACCCTGGTGAATTGGATGCCCCATCAATGGCATCCTGAGGTATGGGGAACAATCTGTGATGTACGTCTGTATCTGTTTTCTCTGTCCAAGTGTCCTCGTAGTGGCCAAATCGGATTTGGTCCGTACGTCTGAAACCTTCCCAGTACAATTCAAAACCACGCTCACGGAAAAGAATGTCCAAATCAATGGCCCCCAAAGCGTCTGGGGTTTGGTCTGGACGGGCAGTTCTTGAGGTTCTTACGGTATTCAAGTCGACCAAAGCACCAGGATTGTCTCCCTTTCTCAATTTGGCCTCAGCGCGCATCAAATAAATTTCAGCCAAACGCATGAAAACCAAATCGACACTGCTGTAGTTGTTACCATTGTCCGAGCTATGGCTAAACTGATATTTGGAAACACGGTATCCGTTTCGGTGCAATCTACCTTCGTTGGAAAAATCCACTTGCAAGGTGTGGCTCACATAGTCCACATCTTTATCAGGACCGTTTCCTTTGGTTTGAATCACAGGATAGATGCGATAACCTCCATCACAGGTATAAAAAGAACCGCCATCATCCTTTCTGGGACCCCAAATGGTTCCTCGAATGATGCCACGATTGATTTCAAAATCATCAGCAGCGATGCAATAGTAATGATCTTCATCATTTTCAGGGGTAACTCCGGTCAAGTCTTGCAACTCCGCAGGAATCATCTGATTCATTTTAAAGAACCGAGAATCCGCTTCAGCAGGATCAACACCCTCATTGGCATCTACCCAAGTTTGGTAAAAATCGGAAGTGATGGCAGGACCATCGGTACCGTCGGCGCTGGGCCACTCAGGTCTTGGAAACCAAGAACCGGCCAATGACCAGTATGCCCAACGGCTGTGTTCATTACGCATTACCCCGCGCTGGTCCGCTGCAAAAATCAATTCTGGATTGCTATTGTTGTCATCATCGAACAAATCAAAGTATTCAGGTGACAATGAGAAATTCCCGGAATTAATTATATTATCGGTGTATTCAATGACACGATCCATATCCTCAGTGGTGAAATTTGGTGTACCATACGGATCACGGTATACCGCAGCATTCAAATTCAATCTGGCCAAAAAGCCCCAAACAGCAGCTTGGGTAATTCTTCCTGGAGCTCTGTTGGTATTGATGTCATCCACCACGGATAAAAATTCACTTTCAATATAGTCAATGGCATCTTGTCCCCTAAGAATTTCGGAAAGCTCTTCGGAAGTTTCCTTTTTGAAGACCAATCCCCAAGCATCCAAGGTAAGCATGTTCATATAGGCCCGAAGGGCAATCATCTCATTAAGGGCTCCCTGCACTTCTGCATCACCAGCTTCGGCAAGTGGGCGCAACACCTCGATTGCAGATAGCGTTCTTGAAATGTTTTTGGTGACCTCGTTCCAAGAGCTTCCTACCAAATCATTGGCTGGGGAAATGGTATGACTGTGGGTCTCCAGAAATTTACCACCATCATACCAGTCGGTTCCACCACGGTAGGGCAAAATAGCCTCGTCAGCGGCAATCAACTGCAAACCGTAGTAGTTGGTATGTCTCCAAACCCATGCTACTTGACCGTAAGCTGGGGCAATGGCACCACTGATCAATTCAGCTTGTCCGCTGCCCTCCAGGGATTCATCTATAACTTCTTCCTCTAAATCGGTACAGTTTATGTTTGCCAATAAACCAAATCCGAAAAGTGCGATTATTATTTTATTCTTCATTTGAAGCATGTTTTTTTTGATTAGAATGATACGTTTAGCCCAAATACAAGGGTTCTTGCTTTTGGATAGTTGAAGTAGTCAATTCCAAAGGTTTGGATACCATCTATGGTCAAATTGGAATTGATTTCTGGGTCAAATCCGCTGTAATCCGTGATCACAAATAGATTTTGACCGGTCACTGACAAACGGATATTATTCACAAGACCTCCCAGTCCCACTACTTCGGGCTGAAGATTGTAACCCAATGTGGCGTTGTTCAACCTCAAGAAATCACCTTTTTCCAAATACCGTGTTGAAACGGAGTTTGAGTTGGTGATATCTTCATTGGGGAACTCGGAAGCCAAGCTTGTGGTGTTGAAATTGGACGCCAACAAACCTTTGGTAAACATGGACATTGCAGTGTGATTGTACACCATGTTTCCTGCCACCCCGTTAAAATTCAATCCTAGATCAAAATTCTTGTAGTTAAGATTGATGTAAAAAGCGTACACCACATCTGGCAAAGCACTTCCAACAACCCTGCGGTCTTCAGACAAAAGGCTAAGCCCATCATCTCCGATTCCCATAAACTCCTGCATGTAGTATGAACCGATGGCCTCTCCGTTGATGTTACCGTTGATCGTTGCATCTGTTTGCCCAGCACCTTGTGCGGCACCTGTAGTCAACACCGCGTAGGGTGAATTTTCCACGGTGTTGTTGGTGTAGGCAATGTTACCACCAATATTATAGGTAAAATCACCGCTGGCATCACTTCGGTAATCCAAGGCAAATTCAAAACCGCTGTTCTTAATCTGCATATCTGGAATGTTGGTCCAATACCTATCTGTAGGCTGAACAGGGTCGGTGGGCGTAACCTCCAACAAAATGTTCTCTGAAACCTTGTTGAAATAATCCAAGGTACCGGACAATCTGTTGTTGAAAAAGCCAAAATCAAGACCTATATCAGTTTGGGTGGAAACCTCCCATTGAATGTCTGGGTTGGCCAAACGGGTAAAGATGGTTCCGTATGGATAATCCTCAAGTGAGTCTTCGTCCCCATTGATAGGATAAGAATCGTTTCCATCCTTACTATCCGTGTAGCTCAATTTGGTAATCTTGGATGGGATTTCTTGATTTCCTGTTTTACCCCAGCTTGCTCTAAGTTTTAGGTTATTGATGGCATTGTTTGAACTCATGAAATCCTCGTTCATAATGTTCCAACCCAAAGCCACGGATGGGAAATATCCGTATTTGTTGTTACCTCCAAATTTTGAGGAACCATCAGCACGCATGGTGGCGGTCAAAAGATATCGATTATCGAATCCGTAGTTGACCCTTCCAAAGAACGATTGCAGCTCATTTTTCGTAGCAAAAGTGTTCATGTAGGTCTGTGTGTTCTCACCACTAATCTGATCTTGATATTTTGGGTCAATACCATTATCTGAAAAGCCTTCCAAATCAAACGCCTTTTGGTGCACATAGGTTTCTTGATAGGTATGTCCTGCCAAAATGGTGAAATTGTGCATATCGGTAGCGTAATTGTAGGTCAAGGTGTTTTCCACCAAAGAGTTTTTATTGGTGGTGTAAATGGAGTTCAACGAACCGTTGATGTATCCTTCCAACAAAGAATAAGGTTTGTACTGCACATCTCTTTCGGTTGAAGAATAATCAACCCCAAGATTCAATTTGTAAGTCAGTCCTTTTACAATTTCCAAAGAAGGTGCAATATTGGCCAGGATTCGGTGGTTAACGGCAGCATCACTATAAATCTGCTCACGTGTCAATGGGTTGAGTCTGTTCTCCAGTAAAACGGGTTCGCCATTCTCCCCATAAACTGGATACGTTGGGTTGAGTTGCAACATATCACCAACAATGGCCCTAGAATCTGGTCTTAGGTTTTCTGTTCTACTGGCCGTCATGTTGAACTCCACTTTAAAGCGATCGTTCAATGCTTTTTGGGTCAAGTTTACACGACCGGAGTATCTTTTTAGGTTACTTCCGCGCAATACCCCTTCTTGATCATTTACGCCAAGGGAACTGTGGTATGAAAATTTATCAGAAGCACCACTTACCGAAAAATTCACGTTGGTGGAAACACCGGTTCTGGTCAATTCATCTTGCCAGTTGGTGTTGGCACCGCCGTCATCCAAGTTACCTCCAGCAGCAACCACTTCCCTACGGAATTGATCGGCGCTGAATACATCGACCTCATTGGCCAAGGTTGAAAAACCGGTAGTAACGCTCAAATCCATTTGGGTTCTTCCAGCTTTTCCTTTTTTGGTGGTGATCACAATTACACCATTAGCGGCTCTTGCCCCATAAATGGCAGCGGCCGAGGCATCTTTAAGCACATCAATACTCTCTATATCCTGTGGATTGATGAAGTTCAATGGGTTCGAAGCAATTCCTGTACCTGTATTGTCCAGTGCAAATCCATCGATCACATAAAGAGGTGTGGTCCCGGAACGCAAACTACCTACACCACGGATGATTACATCCTGCGAGGCACCTGGCTCACCACTGGTGTTGGAAACGTTTACACCCACAACTTTACCTTGTAAAAGTTGACCTGGGTTGGCCACAATTCCTTTATTGAAATCTTCGCTGGCCACAGAAGCAATGGAACCCGTTACATCGGTTTTTCTTTGCGTACCATACCCAACTACGACGACATCATCCAACAATGTGGCATCGGAAAGCAATTGAATATTGATGGTAGTGCGACCGTTTACGGCTACTTCTTGCGGCTTGAATCCTAGGTAAGACACTTCAAGAACCGCATCATTTTCCACATCAATGGAAAAGTTTCCATCAAAATCGGTAATGGTACCGTTTGCAGTTCCCTTTTCAGCCACGGATGCTCCCGCCAACGGAACTCCGTACTCATCGGTAACGGTACCGGTAACGGTTACAAACTCCACTTCAACAACTCTTTTGGGAGCTTCGGGTTTTACGTCGATGGAAATGGTATGGTTGATTCTTCTAAAGGTTAGATTGGCATCTTTGGCCATCAATTCCAAAATGGAACGAAGAGAAACTCCATTGTAGGCAATGTCATAGGTTTTTTGCAACCTCTTTACTTTTCGGTCGTAGACAAACTTAAATTCCGTTTGTTCCTCTATTTGTTGCAACACCTCGATTACCGTGGCATCGTCAACCGAAAGGTTAACTTTAAAATTGTCCAATTTCTGCCCTCTGGCATCAGCGGCAAGCACTGGATTCAACAGTGCAAGGACAATCAGCAAGCAAAATGTTTGGAAAGTCAATTTGATAAATTGTTTAATAGTCAGTGAATTCATAATTTCACATAATGTTTAATGGTTATAAGAATTTGTAATTGTTAAACTGCCAGCAGTCTGTTTCCGCTCGCCAAAGTGTTGCAGACTGCTTTTTTTTGTAGAGGTTTATTTCATACGCTTTACATCTTTTTAGTTGGTTTATGTATTAGTCAGTGCATTTTCCTTTAATCAGTATTTTTTTGTCCCCCACATATTCGTATGCCAGTCCTTTTTTGGTAAATATGATGCTCTCCAATACCGCTGACAGCATTTCGTTGTCGTAACTGGCCGTAAGATGGCAACCGCCAAAATTTGGATTTTCAAAAACAAAGCTTACGCCATACCAGCGCTCCAAGGATTCCATCACCTTGTTGAGGGTAACATCTTCAAAATGCAACACGCCATTTTTCCAATGCAGGAATGCCTCAACATTGGTTTGTTCTTTTGAAATGCGCTTGGTCCCTTTGTCAAAAACGCCCTGTTCGTTGGGTCCCAATAGAACTTCCGCATCCTTTGAGGCCACTTTTACCTTACCGGTAGCGACCGTAACGGCTATTTGTTGATTTTCAGGGTAGGTGTTGACATTAAAGGAGGTTCCCAAAACCGTGGTGCTCACTTCTCCGGAGGTTATAATGAAGGGCTTGTTCGGATTCTTGGTAACGTTAAAAAAGGCTTCGCCAATAAGCTCCACTTCCCGCGTATTTCCTTCAAACCGATCTGGAAATTTGAGCGTACTCCCCGAATTCAATCGTACTTCGGTGCCGTCTGGCAGGGTAATGTTCATTTTTTTACCCCACTCCGTGGTTTTGACCATTTCTACAATAGGTTGCGGAGCAGGTTCCTGATGAAACTGGTTGTAGGTAAAATATCCTACGGACAGCAATAAGGCCAAGGTTGCGGCCATCCCCAACCATTTTTGAGCTCGGCTTTTTGGTTTTTGCTGGATTTGCTTGGCAAGTTTTCTTTTGATGTGACGCCTCTGGACATCACTTTGGACTGCTTGCTTTTGATTTCTTTTTAAAAGATTGCTGTCGAACTTTTCCAAAAGGGATTCCTCTCTTTTGGTAAGAGTACCCTCTAGGTATTTTTTCATCAATCTTTTAATGTCCTGTTCGGTCATTGTGTTCTCGTTTCACCTAAGAGTACCGGGAACACACACCTACGCACATCAAAAAAAGTGAAGTTGATGATTACTTAATGTTGTTAACCTTTAGGTAAAGAAACAGGGATTTAGAAGGAAAAAAACTTAACAATGGAAAGGTCCTTCCGAAGTTTTCTAAGGGCAAATGATATCTGATTTTCCACGGAACGCTGTGAAATATTCAATTTTTCGGCAATCTCGCGGTTGTTGATATGGTTTATCCGACTCAGTTTAAAAACTTCCTGACACCTTGCGGGGAGACTGGCAATAGTATCATGAATTCGGATGTACAATTCGTCCAAATCCTCCTCCATTTCAACTTCAGAAGCCACATAAACGGAATTGGCCGCCTCAATTTGGGTCTCGTTGAACTTTGTATCACGAAGGGTATTGTAGCACTTGTAGCGAATGGCCTTGTAAAGGTAGGGGCGTATCCGCTGAATATCCAAGTCTTCGCGGCGTTGCCAATAATCTATCCAAACTTCTTGGACCAAATCCTTTGCAATGGAGTCATCCATGATGAGCGCAGAGGCATAGGTATACATGGGTTCCCATAACAAATCAAACAGGGTATTGAACGCGTTCCTGTCCGAATTGCTTATTTGCCTGGCGAGCTTCTCCAGAGAAACCTTCTCGTTATAGCCTTCTCTCATCAGCACAAATTTCATAAAAATTCGTACGGACAGATATTATGATATTGTAAAGTTTCCGTGTTGAAAATGGCTTTTAATTAGCTAAAAGCACTTGTGCGCATCGACAGTATTTGGTCAGGGAATGGGATGAAATCGATTGGAAAACAAGAAAAATCCCTTAAATAGAAATAAAAGAAGGCAGCTTTTCCTTTTCTCCGATTGAAAAAGCCTTTTCCACTTTTGAATCGAACCCATGAAAGTTTCTTTGAAGTATGGAGAAAAGTGGTTCCGGTGTTTCTTCATTTATGGCAACAGCTCCATTTTTTGGGTCAACCTCCACCACAATCAGTGATTGGTACTGCACTAAATGCTCAACTTCTTTAATCAATATCTTGATGACCTGCAGTTGTACAGCGTATTCCAAGTTAAGTAGTTGTAGAGGCGTTGTTTTGTTGCTTCCTTCAGTGGATTTCCAATTGATTTTCACTGTTTCGTTTTTTGCGAAGTTAGGTAAACCGCCCGATTATTTTACAATTAAGAAACGTTAAATTAACATTGGTGCAACTTTAAAAAAGGACGGATACAGGGATGTGAAGGGTGTCAAATAAAAAAGCCTCCGATTACTCGAAGGCCTTTTCTTTTTCTGTGGGCGCTGAGGGGTTCGAACCCCCGACCCCCTCGGTGTAAACGAGGTGCTCTGAACCAGCTGAGCTAAGCGCCCTATTCCATTTTTCTCAAATGGAGTGCAAATATAGCATCCTTTTTCTGATACAAAAAAGAAAAAATCGAAAAAAATTATACTATTTCTGCTACAACAAATGTGCTGCCTCCTACATACACAAAATCATTGGTGTTTGCCTTAGCCAAAGCTGCTTTAAATCCGGCTTCTACCGAGTTGAAACTTTCACCTTCAATTCCTTGAGATTTAGCCAACTCCGATAACTGCCCAACTTCCATTCCTCTGGAAATATTTGGTTTTACGAAGTAATATTTGGCTTCCTTCGGAAAAAGTTTCAATACCGACGTAACATCTTTGTCATTTACAAATCCCAGCACCATATGAAGTTCGTCATACTTCTGTTTGGCTATCTGCTTCAGCACATAATGCAATCCTTCTTTATTATGGGCCGTGTCGCAAACAACCATTGGATTTTCCTGTAGAATCTGCCATCTCCCCATTAATCCTGTATTTTGGACAACTTTCTGCAATCCCGCTTCAATTGCTTTTTCCGAAACCTCAAATGCCTCCAATTGTTGAATTGCAGCAACCACCCCTCTACTATTCTGCTTTTGATAATCTCCGAGCAAATCCGTCTTATAGTTGTGCACTTCCAGTGTATCGGCAAAAACTATTTTTGATTGGAGTTGGTGGGCAATTAAAGTAAAAATCATCTCCGTTTCCGGTTGGCGCTCGCTGATGACCACGGGAACCCCAGGTTTGATAATTCCCGCCTTTTCCAAGGCTATTTTTTCTAATGTGTCGCCCAAAATATGGGTATGGTCCAACCCAATATTGGTGATAAGGGAAACTTCGGGAGTGATAATGTTTGTGGAATCCAGTCGTCCGCCCAATCCTACTTCTATTATGGCGATGTCTACCTTTTCCTCTACAAAATAGGTAAAGGCCATCCCCACCGTCATTTCAAAAAATGAAAGTTTTTTATATTCCAAAAAGGCCTTGTGTTCTGCAATAAAATCAACCACAAACGTTTCATTGACCATTTGACCATTGATTTTTATACGTTCCCGAAAATCCTTTAGATGTGGAGAAGTGTAGAGCCCCACTTTATAGCCCGCTTCCTGCAAAATGGACGCCAGCATGTGGCTCGAAGAACCTTTTCCATTGGTTCCGGCCACGTGAATGCTTTTAAATTTCTTCTCTGGATTTCCTAAAAGAGTGGAGAATTCAATGATGTTGTCCAGCTTGGCATTTAATGCCACAATACCTTTCTGCTGGTACATGGGGAGTTGTGAGAACATCCAATCCAGCGTCTCCTTATAGGTCACTATTGCCCCAGTTTAAAGTTGACCACAACAAAACCGATTTGCTGCGAAGGCGCATTGGAATCAGTATTCCATCGATGGCTAAGTGCTGTTTTTTTCGCGGGCTCCAAAAGGCATGGTGCTGTATTTGTGGTTCCCTTGACGCCTGGTACGGCATCAATCACCTTACCTGACCTATCAACGGTAATCCTAACCACAACACGTCCCTCCTCATTGCAATCTTGGCGTACTTTGCCACTATTGACCAATGACCTTCCATTGAGGCCATATCCTCCGCCTCCACTGCCACTTCCGGGTGTTCCATAATAGCTAGTGGCATAAGGATCACCATCAGGTTGTCCTTTATCGCCAGCCCTGTCATCATCGCCTTCGCTGCCAGTGGTCGTTCCATCAGATTGACCTATTCCGCCTATCAAAGCGTCCAAACTTTTCTTTTTGGCTTCTTGTTCTTGGCGTTTTTTCTCTTCAGCTTCTCTTTTTTCACGCTCAATACGTTCCGCTTCTTCCCGTACCTTTTTGGCCGCTTCATCTGCTTTGCGCTTGGCTTCTTGCTGTTGCTTTATAAGGATGGACTCCTCATTATCATTCGTCAAGACCTTTTCCACAGGTTCTGGTTCTTCTTGAACGGCTTTCTCCTGAGGTTGCTCTTGTGGAACTTGTTCTACCGGTTCCGAAACTACCTTTTGAGGCTCTGAACGTACCTTTTCCTTAGGTTGAACTTCACCACTACCAAAATCCATGGTTCCAAAGTTAACGGCTATCCCGTTTTCAATAGGTGGGTCCATATAGGTGAGTCCTATGTAAAAAAGCAATAGGAGCAGTACGCTCAACAGAAGAGTGGTGAGCGTAAATGATTTTTTCTTGTGTCTCGTGTCTAAAAATGGCATTATTTTGGCCGCACAGCCAAGATAACCTTGTAGTTGTTCCTATTGGCGATATCCATAACGTTGACCGCTTCTTTTATGGCTACGCTTTCTTCCGCCCGTAGGATAATAGTCGGCTTGTCTTGACCTTCAAGTGCCTTTTTTAATTCAATTTCAATGTATTCTTTGTTAATCTGCTCGTTGTTCACGAAATATTTCAGGTTCTTGTCTATGGTGACTGAAACATTCTGCGTATTGGTGGATTTTCCCTTGGCCTTTGGCAACAGCAAATCCAGAGCGTTGGGCGCGTTGGATGTCAACATGAAAAACACCAGCAACAGAAATACAATATCCGTCATAGACGACATACTGAAATCTGGACTGACTTTGTTTCTTCCTTTCAACTTCATATTGAAATCCTATATAGGTTCATTCAACAAATCCAAAAACTCTACGGCGTTGGCCTCCATTTTGTGCACCACTTTATCGGTTCGGTTCACCAAATGATTGTATCCGATATAGGCAATGATACCTACTACCAAACCTGCCACTGTTGTGGTCATGGCTGTATAAATACCGGATGCCAACGAACCCATTTCAGCCTGTCCACCGCTACTTGCCATTTCATGGAATGCCAAAATCATACCAATTACGGTTCCCAAGAAACCAATCATGGGCGCAGCTCCGGCTACGGTAGCCAATACACTCACGTTTTTCTCCAATTTGTAGACTTCCAGTGTTCCGGCATTTTCAATGGCAGTGGTAATGTCAGTCAACGGTTTTCCTATTCTGGAAACCCCTTTTTCGGTCAAACGTGCCACTGGAGAATCAGTTTGGGCACATAAGATTTTAGCTGCTTCCAACTTCCCATTCATGATGTGATCACGAATCTGGTTCATGAAGTTTTTGTCAATCTTGGATGCTGCCTTTATGGCAAAGATGCGTTCAAAATAAATGTAAAGTGCTACAAATAGAAGTACAAAAAGCACTAAAATAATTACAATGCTTCCTGTACCTCCATTAACGATAAGATCTATTACGGAAAGTGTTTTTTCTTCGGAAATAGAGGCCCCAGCCTCAACACCTTCCGCTACTTCTTGAAAAATAATCATATAAAATCCCCAATTTATTATGCAATAATAACGGAGATTTTTGAGCTAAAGTATTTTTTAGAACAAATTTCGCATTATCATGAAGCAAATGGCTCCAGCCAAAAAGCCGATCAAGGCCAACCATGAGATTTTTTTGAGATACCAGAAGAAATCTATCTTCTCCATACCCATGGCCACAACCCCAGCTGCTGAACCAATGATCAACATACTACCCCCTGTTCCGGCGGAGTACGCAATGAAGTGCCACAATTGGTCGTTCATGGGCTCAGAGAACATACCCAAACTGGCCGCAACCAATGGTACGTTATCAATTACCGCAGAACCTACACCTAGCAATAAAATTACCAAATCCGAAACATGGCTACTGGTCATTTCGGTACCCATTAAAGGCATTCCTTGCTTCAATCCTTCTGCAAAATTGAACAGCATCCCAAGGGATTCCAGAGCCGCAACTGCCATTAAAATACCCAAGAAGAATAAAATACTGGGTAATTCAATTTTGGTCAATGCACTATGTACTGGACTGTGGTGCGATGCGGCATCACTTTCCTCATCCACATTGGAAATTGAGAATTTTGAGCTACTATAAATCTCAGCAAAGGTAGACACTACCGCCAAGGATAGCATCATTCCCACATAAGGAGGCAAATGGGTAATCGTCTTAAAAATAGGCACGAAAATGATAGCTCCCAAACCTAGATATAGCATCGTCGCTCCAAATTTGGACTTGGAAGGTTCCTCATCCTCTACATCAATTTCCCCTTTGAAAACAGGCAAAAACGATGCGATAAGTGAAGGCACCACCATACATAACAAAGAAGGCAGCAACAAATGCTCAATAAGGTTAGCGGTTGTTACTTTCTTACCAATCCATAGCATGGTTGTGGTAACATCACCAATTGGTGACCAAGCACCTCCTGCATTGGCGGCAATAATTATTAAACCTGCATACCAAAGTCTAGTATCTCTGTCCTTGATAATTTTCTGAAGGATCGATATCAAAACGATTGTAGCGGTAAGGTTATCAATGATAGCAGAAAGCACAAAGGCCAAAAAGGAAAAAATCCAAAGGATTTTCTTTTTGCTTCGCGTCTTCACATAGGTCTTTATGGTAGCAAACCCATCAAAGTAATCTATGATTTCCACAATGGTCATGGCTCCCAACAGAAAGACCAAAATTTCTGAGGTCTTGCCCAAATGGTGCAACAAGGTCTCTTCAAGGAGCTCCAATTTCTCGGCATGGTTAAAGTTCCCAAAACCTTCCAACAAGGCATGCTCACTAGAATCGAACCAGCTGGTAAACCCATCAATCCCAAAGGACATCAGTGCCCACATTACAGCCATCATGGCCAATGCTGGAATAAGTTTGTCTATCTTTAAATTATGTTCGAGGGTTATTGCCAAATATCCAATGACAAAAATGACAATCAGAAGGGTCTCCATGTTAAGCTTGGTTTATTTTGTATTTTTTTTGAAGTAGTTCTCAATTGCGCTAAAGATATTCAAAATGAGTTTTTCCGCATAATCTTCACTTAATAAATTATTCTAAAAGAAAAAAAAGGGTTTATTAAATTCTTGAAAAACTTTGAATCATTCTCATTTATTGACATACTTTTATGTAAAATTGCCACCATAGAACTATATTTGCGCTATATTTTTGGTTATTTTTCAGTTTTATGGATTTCACACTTTCCGAAGAGCAGTTAATGATTCAGCAGGCAGCGAGAGATTTTGCCCGCAACGAACTTTTACCGGGGGTCATTGAAAGGGACGATGCACAAAAATTCCCTTTTGAATTGGTTCAAAAAATGGGCGAATTGGGTTTTATGGGCATGATGGTCAACGAAAAATACAACGGGAGCGGACTCGACACTCTTTCCTACGTTTTGGCCATGGAAGAGCTTTCAAAGGTCGATGCTTCTGCCTCAGTCATGGTTTCCGTAAACAACTCTCTGGTCTGTTGGGGATTGCAAACTTTTGGAACGGAAGCCCAAAAGGCAAAGTATTTGAGTCGACTGTCCACCGGCGAAATCATTGGCGCCTTCTGCCTTTCGGAACCCGAAGCGGGAAGCGACGCCACTTCGCAAAAAACCACCGCCATTGACAAAGGTGACCATTATATTCTTAACGGCACCAAAAACTGGATTACCAACGGGGGTAGCGCAGAGGTCTTTTTGGTCATTGCCCAAACCCATATTGAAAAAGGACATAAGGGCATCAACGCCCTGATTGTGGAAAAAGGCATGGAAGGTTTTGAGGTTGGTCCTAAGGAAAATAAACTGGGCATACGAGGAAGCGACACGCATTCCCTTATTTTCAATGATGTAAAAGTACCCAAAGAAAACCGTATTGGCGAAGACGGTTTTGGGTTTAAGTTCGCCATGAAAACCTTGGCCGGAGGACGAATTGGCATAGCCGCCCAAGCTCTGGGAATAGCTGCGGGCGCTTATGAACTTGCTTTAAAATACTCCAAAGAACGAAAGACGTTTGGAACTGAAATTGCCAATCATCAGGCCATCGCTTTTAAATTGGCAGATATGCATACCAAAATTCAGGCAGCCCGAAATCTAGTGTACCAAGCTGCCTGTGAAAAGGATGCTGGAAAAGATTACACGCTTTCAGGGGCAATGGCAAAATTATATGCCTCGGAAGTGGCCATGGAAACCACCATAGAAGCCGTGCAGATTCATGGAGGAAACGGGTTCGTAAAAGACTATCACGTAGAGCGGTTGATGCGGGATGCCAAGATTACCCAAATCTATGAGGGAACCTCGGAAATCCAAAAAATCGTCATATCCAGAAGCGTTTTAAAAGATTGAAAAATCAGCAATTTTCAACCACCCCCTCAAAAAAGGGACCTCTTGCTCCAAAATTTTGATTTTTTGCAAGTACTCCCCAAAATAGAGTGAGGTTTAAGAAAAATTTAAGACAAATCTAACCAACACCCCTCATTTTAATCTGGGTTATCGGAATTCCATAACTTCACTTTGTGATAATCATAATTTAACATTAGTAAAATTCTGATATTGAATATTTTTTAACCCTTCAATCATTACGTTGGTTTTTTATACGAGATTGATTGAAAACCCTGTTTTTTATTCATCAGATTTGATATTTTTGAAGAAATACCATAATGATGAAATTGGAAAAGCAAGGTTTATATCTACCCGAGTTTGAGCACGATAACTGTGGTGCTGGCTTCATTTGTAGCCTAAAAGGAAAAAAATCCAACGATATTATCCACAAAGCTCTTGAGATTTTGGATAAATTGGAACACCGTGGAGCTGTTAGTGCCGATGGTAAAACAGGTGATGGTGCAGGTATTTTGATTGATATCCCTCATGATTTTTTTGTCGAAGTATGCAAGTTTACACTACCTGAAGCCGGTGAATATGCCGTAGGTAACGTCTTTCTTCCCCAAAAAGAAAACCAGAGGGATTTCTGCATCTCTGTACTGGAAGAAAATATTGCAAAGCAAGGACTTCAGCTTTTGGGCTGGAGAGATGTTCCCGTAAATCGTTCCGTACCCGGAAGGATCGCAGCGGAAACTGAGCCCTATCTAAAACAGGTGTTTATTGCCAGGGGTGAGTCACTGGACGATTTCCAGTTCAATCTTAAACTGTTCATCGCTAGAAAAATTACCGAGCATACCATCATAGAAAGCAAGCTTTCCCAAAGCAAATTCTTTTATCTGCCCAGCCTTTCCACCAAAATCATCATTTTTAAAGGACTGTTAATGCCCAAGGATATCAGCAGGTACTATGAAGACCTTTTAGATCCAAGGGTAGTGACTCGTTTGGCTTTGGTACACCAAAGATTCTCCACCAACACCTTCCCTACTTGGGATTTGGCCCAACCGTTCCGCTACATGTGTCACAACGGGGAAATCAATACACTAAGAGGAAACGTTTCGCGCATGCGTTCCAGAGAAGAGCTCATGAAAAGCGAATGGTTTGGTGAGGACATCAAAAAAATATTGCCCGTTGTACTGCCCGGAAAATCAGACTCCGCCAGTATGGATATGGTAGTGGAATTATTGCTGATGACTGGCCGTTCCCTTCCAGAAATTATGATGATGTTGGTCCCCGAAGCATGGGAAAAGAACACAGAGATGTCTGAATCCAAAAAGGCATTCTACGAGTACAACTCTTGTTTAATGGAGCCTTGGGATGGTCCAGCTTCCATTCCTTTTACAGATGGAAATTACATTGGTGCTGTATTGGACCGAAACGGATTGCGTCCATCAAGATACTCCGTGACCAAAAAAGGATATGTGATTATGTCCTCTGAAACCGGGGTTTTGGAGCTTGATCCAGAAGATATTGAATTCCACGGGCGATTGGAGCCTGGTAAGATGTTCTTGGTGAATATGGAAGAGGGCCGAATTGTGAACGATGAGGAAATCAAGGAATCCATCGCCAAAAAACATCCGTATCAAAAATGGTTAAAAAATAATTTGGTACATCTTAGGGACATTCCTTATAATGATTGCCCCGTGTTCTTCGGTGAATTTCCATTGGATACCCGAAGGGCTGCTTTCGGATACACCTTGGAGGATATCAACACCATTATCATGCCCATGGCCGGAAGTGGCAAAGAGCCGATTGGCTCCATGGGTTCTGATACGCCAATTGCCGTATTGTCTGAGCGTCCACAGTTGATCTACAACTATTTCAAACAATTGTTCGCCCAAGTGACCAATCCACCGTTGGATGGTATCCGCGAGGAGTTGATTACGGACATCAGTCTTACATTGGGAAGTGATCAGAACATCTTTAACATCAATGAACTTCATTGTAGAAAACTCAAAATCCAAAATCCTGTAATTTCCAAAGAGGATTTGGATAAAATAAAAAATTACGACTCCAGCCCAGATTATAAGGTGGTCTCCATTTCCATGTTGTATGAAGTGGAAAAAGGCCACAACGGATTGGAAGAGGCCTTGGAGTCTATCCTTCAACAGGCGTTTGATGCCATTGATGAAGGAGCCAACATCATTATCTTATCCGATAGAATGGTGAGTACTGAAATGGCTGCTATTCCAGCATTGCTGGCCTGTTCTTACGTAAACAGCGGTTTGCGAAAGTTAGGCAAGCGTTCCAAGCTTAGTATCATTATTGAATCTGCGGAGCCAAGAGAAGTACATCATTTTGCCTTATTGTTTGGATTCGGTGCGAGTGCCATCAACCCATATTTGGTAAATGAAATTATCGGAGAGCAAATCCAAGAAAACAATATTACAGAATACACTTTTGAGGAAGCCATTAAAAATTACAACAAAGCCATTGGCAAAGGCATCCTTAAAGTGATGAACAAAATTGGGATTTCCACACTGAATTCGTATCGGGGATCTCAACTATTCGAATGCATTGGTATCAACACCAAAGTAGTGGACACGTATTTCCCCAACACGCCTACGCGTATTCAGGGAATTGGCCTGTATGAAATTGAGAAGGAAATAGCCAAACGTCACAAAAAAGCATTCAAAACCCAGGAATTAGCGGCCAATCTGGATATTGAGATTGGTGGTGAGTACCGTTGGAGAAGAAATGGCGAAAAGCACATGTTCAATCCGTTGACTATCGCCAAACTTCAAAAATCGGTGCGCGATAACGAGCCGGAAACTTACAAGGAGTATTCCCAATTGGTGAATGAGCAGTCTAAAAACCTAATGACCATCCGTGGATTGTTCGAGTTTTCGAACTATGACCCCATTCCACTTGAAGAAGTTGAGCCTTGGACCGAAATCGTAAAACGGTTCAAGACGGGCGCAATGTCCTACGGAAGTATCAGTAAGGAGGCCCATGAAAATCTTGCGATTGCCATGAACCGAATTGGCGGAAAGAGCAATTCAGGTGAAGGCGGTGAGGATCCGGTTCGTTTTTATAGAAGTCAAACAGGCGATTGGAAAAACAGTGCCATCAAACAGGTGGCATCGGGTAGATTTGGGGTTACGTCCAACTACCTTACCAACGCACAAGAGATACAAATTAAAATGGCGCAGGGTGCCAAACCAGGAGAAGGTGGTCAATTGCCTGGTCCAAAGGTGAATCCTGCCATTGCCAAAACAAGGAATTCAACGCCGTATGTAGGTTTGATTTCTCCTCCACCGCACCACGACATTTATTCCATTGAGGATTTATCCCAATTGATTTATGACCTTAAATCAGCGAACAGGGATGCTAGGATCAATGTAAAATTGGTTTCTGAAGTTGGAGTAGGTACTGTTGCTGCCGGGGTATCCAAAGCCAAGGCCGATGTCATCCTTATCTCCGGTTTTGATGGAGGTACAGGAGCATCACCTTTGACTTCCCTAAAACATGCTGGCCTTCCATGGGAATTGGGAATCGCAGAGGCCCAGCAAACTTTGGTGCTCAACGATTTGAGAAACCGTGTGGTTTTGGAGTGCGATGGTCAATTGAAAACCGGTCGGGATGTTGCCGTGGCCTGTTTGTTGGGGGCGGAAGAATTTGGTTTTGCCACCGCACCTTTGGTAGCTTCCGGATGTATTATGATGCGAGTTTGCCACTTGAATACATGTCCTGTAGGTATCGCAACGCAAAATCCAGAGTTACGTAAAAAGTTCAAAGGAAAGCCAGAACACGTGGTCAATTACATGTACTTCGTGGCACAAGAACTTCGTGAAATTATGGCGAAACTTGGTTTCCGCACCATCAATGAAATGGTAGGACAAGTTCAAAAACTCGACAGGAACAAGGCAATTGAACATTACAAAGCCGCTGGAATTGATTTGAGTCCAATCTTGTATCAAATTGATGTTCCCGAAGGGACCAAACTATACAACACGGAAAAGCAAGAGCATGATATCAGTAAATCCATTGAGTTTGATATCATAGCCAAGGCCCACCCAGCATTGTTTAGAAAGGAAAAGACATCTTTGGATTTTCCAATTCATAACACAGACAGATCGGTAGGCGCCATCATCAGCAACGAAATTTCAAAAATTTATGGGGCCGAAGGCCTTCCAGACAATACGTTGAAATTAAACTTCACCGGTTCTGCCGGACAAAGTTTTGGGGCGTTTGCCACCAAGGGACTTACCATGATCGTAAATGGAAACACGAACGATTATCTGGGCAAAGGACTGTCTGGAGCCAAATTGATCGTGAAAGTTCCGTTTAAATCCACCTTCAAGCCAGAGGAGAATATCATTATCGGTAACGTAGCTCTTTATGGGGCCACTTCGGGTGAGGCGTACATCAATGGTAAAGCAGGTGAGCGTTTCTGTGTACGGAATTCAGGAGCCAAAGCGGTTGTTGAAGGTATCGGAGACCACGGATGTGAGTACATGACCGGTGGTGTGGCGGTAATCCTAGGTGCAGTTGGAAGAAACTTTGGAGCAGGAATGAGTGGTGGTATCGCCTTCGTTTTGAACAAAGATGGTTCTTTTGAGAAGCGATGCAACGGTGCAGAATTGAATCTGCTTCCTGTTGAAGAAGATAATGATGTAAAACAATTGAAAGAGCTCATTGAAAACCATTACAATGCCACATTGAGCCCATTGGCGCAGGAAATTTTGGAAAAATGGGAAGAATACCTGCCAAAATTCATTAAAGTATTCCCAGAAGAATACCGACAAGCGCTAATTCGATTGGAACAAGAAAAAATGCAAACCTTATAATTTGAGACATGGGAAAGACTACTGGATTTATGGAATTTGACAGAAAGGACGAAGCATACGCCCCGGTCAAAGAACGTATCAAAAACTATAAGGAATTTACAAAACCTCTTAAAGAAGGAGAATTACGGAACCAAGGTGCCCGTTGCATGGATTGCGGTATCCCTTTTTGCCACAGTGGTTGTCCATTGGGCAATCTAATTCCAGATTTTAACGATGCCGTTTATCAAGGAAAATGGGAAAAGGCAGCTAAAATATTGCACTCCACCAACAACTTCCCGGAATTCACGGGCAGATTGTGTCCTGCACCCTGCGAAGAAGCTTGTGTTTTGGGTATCAACGAACCTCCCGTTTCCATAGAGAACATCGAGAAAAATATTGTTGAGACCGCTTTTAAAAATGGATGGATCACACCGGAGCCACCTGCCAAAAGAACAGGAAAAACGGTTGCTGTTATTGGTTCCGGGCCTGCTGGATTGGCTGCTGCCCAACAACTTAATCGTGCCGGGCACGAAGTGACTGTATTTGAACGTGATGAAAAAGTTGGTGGCCTGCTACGTTATGGTATTCCCGATTTTAAAATGGAAAAAAATGTCATCGATAGACGTCTTGAGGTGATGGAAAAAGAAGGCATTCAATTTAAAACCGGTGTCCATATTGGGGTTGATGTAAGTGCGAAGGATTTACAAAAAGAATTTGATGCCTTGGTACTCTGTGGTGGTGCTACTGTACGAAGAAATCTACCCATTCCAGGTTCAGATTTGAAAGGAGTGACCCAAGCCATGGACTTCTTGCCACAAAACAACCGCAAGGTAGATGGTATCCCCTATGAAGGAGAAGAATTGACCGCTAAAGGCAAAAAAGTAATTGTTATTGGTGGTGGTGATACTGGTTCGGATTGTATTGGAACATCCATTAGACACGGAGCGGTTTCCGTGACCAACTTTGAAATTATGCCCAAAGGAACCCCAGACCGTCCTGAAGGACAGCCATGGCCTTTCTGGCCGATGCGTTTGCGTACCAGTTCTTCACACAAAGAAGGTGCCGAGCGTGTTTTTAGCATCTCTACCAAAAAGTTTGTAGGTGATGACAAAGGCAATCTAAAAGGTTTGGTCACTTCGGAAGTGGTTTGGGAAACAAAGCCCGGTCAACGTCCAGTTTTAAAGGAAGTGGAAGGCTCCGAAAAAGAATGGGAATGTGATTTGGCCTTGTTGGCCCTTGGGTTTACAGGTTCCGAAACCTCAATTTCTGACCAATTGGGATTGGAAATGGATCCAAGAACCAACATCAAGGCTTCACCAGCAGATTATAAAACCAATGTGCCCGGTGTATTTGTGGCCGGCGACCAGAGAAGAGGCCAGTCATTGATTGTATGGGCCATTTCTGAAGGAAGACAGGCGGCATACCACGTGGACACTTATTTAATGGGAAAATCCGATTTGCCTCTTAAGGGAGACGGAGATTTACCCCGAGTTTAAGATAAATCCCCTCCTAAACAAACGCAGAACTCCCCGAACTTTTGGTTTAGGGAGTTTTTTTTATGCCTTTCAACTTTATGGGTAAAGTGATGACTACCTGAGTGCCGGAACTATTGGATTGCAACTCATACAAATCAGTGATTTTAATAGTTCCCTTTCTCGAATATTTCTTTGAAAAATGTTCCAGTCGTTCACGTGATAGGGAAATGCCGACTGAGTCATTTTTATGCACTTTTCGCTCTTTGATTTTCCTGGATTTTAGCAGTCCAATGCCGTTATCTTTAATTTCAATTTGTATTTGGGAATCGCTAGGTTTGTGTATGGCTATTTGAAGTTGCATATCGTTCTTCTTTGGGGACAATCCATGCCAAATGGCATTTTCCAAAAAGGGCTGCAACAACAGTGAAGGTATTTTTAATCCGTTTGGTGAGATTTCTGTATCAACCTGAATACTAAATGCAATTTCTTGGTTAAACCGAAGATTTTCAATGTTCACATAAAGTTCCATGGTCTCCAGCTCATCGGCCAAACTGGATTCCTTTTCCATGGTTGAAGCCAAAATTCGCCGTATTAATTTGGCAAACTTGTTCATATAGTAAACCGCCTTCTCCTTGTCGTTATCAATGATGTACCGTTTAATGGAGTTCAACGAATTAAAGATGAAGTGCGGGTTCATCTGGCTTCGTAATGCCAACAGTTTGAGTTCGGCCAGTTGCTTATCATACTGTGTTTTAAGGCCCTTTAGTCGTTCTGCTTCGGCCTTAATTTCCATCGCCTTCACATTTTCTTCCAACTGTGTCTGTACCTTCAACCGAAGCTCTTCATTCTCCTTAAACTGGGTGATCAGTCTTTCTTGGGAACGATTGCGTTCATCCAAAATCAATTTTTGTTTATGCCCCAATCCCAAAGAAAAAAGAACATTCTCCAAAATATAACCTGTGTATAAAATGCTATAAGCCGCCTCAATCGACATACCTGCTCCTTCCAAACCTTCATAAATCACTAATGAAATCACAGAAAAAACAAACAAAATCATAGACCCAATGATTAAATAATATTTGACAGGGCTTCGCATCTTAAAAAATGGGATATAGGTAATAATCCCCAAAATGCTCATCAAAACTGTGAATATCAAATACCCAAAATCCAAATAAAAGTAATCACCAGTGAACATGTAAATAACCAGTTTGAGCACGCAAAAACCAATTACCACATATAAAATCTTGAAGCAGGTATTGTGCCATTTGGGAAACTGCTCCTTGACATTCAAAAATTTAAAGGCAAAAACAAAATAGAGAATATAATAGGCCTCAGTATAGACCATCGGATAGTTCACAACAATTTCTATTGGGTATAAGAGTTGAAATAAAAATCCGTCTGGAATGTGAATTAATTGGGACAGGATTATAAAAAAAGTATACCCACTGTAATACAAATACAACGTATCCTTCTGTTGAAAATACAAAAGAAAGTGGTATACGGTAAGACTAAAAAGAAACCCCAGGGTAAAGGTGAGGAAACCATTTTGGAATGGATAATAATAAAAGTATTCCAGATAACTTTGTTCCAATACCCCCTCAGCCATTTAATAGTTGCAACAATTCTCCCTTTTTGGATCGGGACACGGGTACATGGGTACCATCACAAAGCACAAGGTATTGCCCATCCTGATTCACAAATTCCGTGATGGCATTCAACCGTGTTACATAAGAATTATGTACCCTATAGAATCCTTTCCCCAACATATCTTCCAAATCCTTCAATCGCTTACTGAATACCTCTTTTCCACCATTTTCAAAGAAAACTTCGGTGTAGTTTCCATCCGATTTACAGTACAGTATATCATTACGATCTACATAAAGCGTTTTTCCCGCCATGGGCAGCGCCATTCGCTTTTCCTCAGCATCCCGCCATTCTTCAAACAAGCCCTTTAACTCCGAGCCTAATATATTTTTTTGCTTGTTGGCCCTAATCCTGTCAATAGCCTCGATTAAATCATCCGAATCCACAGGCTTTAACAGGTAATCCATAGCATGCTGCCGAAATGCTTTTATGGCATAATTGTCGTACGCAGAGGTAATGATCAGGTCAAAACTTCTGTATTTGAGCATGTTCAACATTTCAAAACCATCCATTTCAGGCATTTCAATATCAAGGAACACGCAATCTGGCTTTAAATAGTTGATAGCGGAGATAGCCTCAACAGGGTCGGTAAAAGTGTCCAATACCTTCACATCCGTACAGAATCGTTCAATTTCCCATTTAAGGTTCTTGATGGCATTAAACTCATCATCAACAATAATGGCCTTGATCATTTTGGTTTAGTTAAGTCTTTTAAAGATAATCATTTACCCCTCAATCCCTGAAGCAATCACATAATTGGACCATTTGGACACATAACCGGGCACATATAACCAAGAATTGGATATTTTCTATCCATAACTCAAATTTTACCAATTATAAAATATTGTTTTTCAAATACATACCAATTCAGTACATTGATATAATCTGTTCCAAAAACCAACATTCCATTTTTAGATTTGGAATAGTTCTCCCCAGAATCTATTTGAATCAAACTATTGACTTGGCAATATTCTGAATGATAGAACAATTGTCAAATCAATTGAAACCAAAACAACTAATAACGCATTCCTATGAGAACACCACTATTACTATCACTACTAATTTTACTGATTGCCTCGTGTAAACCAAAAGAAAAAAATAATTCCACTGAAGAATTTGAAACCGCCAAAATTTCACCCTTAAAAATGGGAGAGGTCAGTATCTTGACCAAAAGCATGGAATTCTTCTCTGCTGACACCCTTTATTCGGGCTGGAATACCTTGGTCTATGAGAACCAATCTCCCGAAGTACATTTTGTGCTCCTTGATTTGTATCCAGAAGGCAAAACGGTCATGGATACCAAGGCCGAAGTACTGCCTCCCTTTGACGAGGGCATGAAATTGATCATGGAAGGCGACATGGAGAATGCCGTAGCCGCTTTTGGCAAGTTGCCGGAGTGGTTTCAACAGATAACATTTATGGGAGGCACTGGTTTTATTTCTCCCCAATATACCGCCAAGAGCACAGTGTATCTGGAACCCGGTACCTACGTTATGGAATGTTATGTGAAAATGTTCAATGGGGAATGGCATACCTCACATGGCATGTTAAAAGAGGTAATTGTAAAAGAGGAAAGTACTGAACTACAACCTCCAACACCCACGGTTACGGTAGAAATTTCTAGTATAGACGGTATTGTACTCCGCGATAGCATCATGTCTGGAAAGCAAGTTATCCGAACCAACTTTTTAGATCAAAAAATTTGGGAGCATTTTGTGGGTCATGACATAAACCTTGTAAAATACGAGGATGGCGCTTCATTGGATTCCCTGATTCAATGGATGAACTGGATGAACCCTGATGGATTACGTACCCCTGCACCTGAAGGATTTACATTTTTGGGCGGCATGAATAATCTTTCTGGAGGATCACACGGCTTTTTCGAAGCAGATTTGAGCCCAGGAAATTATGTGCTCATCTCCGAAGTACCAGCAGTTGACCAGAAAAAGCTGATGCACACTTTTACCATAGAACCTTAAAATCAAGGAGATGAAAAGCAGATACATCATTACCGTTCTACTGTTATTTCTAGGAGCCCAAACGCAGGCCCAATTTCTCAAAAAACTCAAAAAGAAAGCAGAACAAGCCGCAGAACGTACCATACTAAATCGGACTGATGAAGAAGTATCCAAGGGAACCGATGAAAGTATTGACGCCATATCGGGCAAAGGAGATGGCTCTAAGAACAATGATGATGGAGCCGAGCCAAAGGTCACTTCTTACGAAAATCCTTCAAAAAGCATAAACACAGCGGCGAAACGCGCCTTTTACACAGCCGATGTGATTGTGGAAACTTATGACGATGAGAAGCAATCCTCAACAACCAGTTATTTTGATTCCGATGAGTTGGCCATGAAAATGATTTGGACCGATCAAAATACAGGTAAACCTGCCCATGCCTTCAATGATAGTGAGGGGTATTTTATTTCCTATAATGAACATGAGGGACGTTATGAAAAATCGAACCTTCTTTCTCTTGGAGCCATGTCCATGATGGCACCCACCATGATCATCAGTGCTTATAAACTTCCTATGGACCGATTTATGGAGGTGACCGAAGAGTTCAGAGACAAAGATTTAAAAATCAATGCTTTCATGCTGGTTGAATTTGCCTTTATCTATTCCCCAGATGATTTTGGAAATGGAGATTATGAAGAATTCACCACTCCTTGCCGCGGAAGTGCCAATTGCACAAAATTCAATGTAACCGCGGAAGGTTATGAGGGAAGCTATATTCTATTTGATGGAGAAGATCGCTTGGCAGAAATCAAAATCAACATGAAGGACAATCCCAACTTTGGGTCAGGGGAAGGTTATGTGAAATTTATGTATGAAGACTGCGAAGTGAATCTACCTGCTGCCTTTGAAAAGAAAATGTTAGGACAAGATATTATTGAAATGGGATTAGATCCTTCTAAAAACTAAAGTTGTCCGCCACTCAAAAGGAAATTATAAACACCAAGGCCATAATTTTGGCCATAAAAAAAGCCCCTCACTTATCGTGAGGGGCTTTCGAGGAAGGCGGCTACCTACTCTCCCACCTGGTGTGG
>NZ_JBHUHU010000006.1:0-402 GCF_042682725.1 Flagellimonas iocasae
GGCCATCGGGCTGAGCGGCACTTCCATCACGGTGACCGATCTTGGTGGCACGTTGAGCCAGGACCTTGATGGCACATTCGCCACCGATGCTGAGCTTGCAGCCTTGAACACGGACGATGCGGATGCCGACCCGACGAACGAACTTTCGGACCTTTCCTTGACAGGGACGACCCTTGAACTGACGAACGCGGTTGCCGGAGCCACCGGTGTTGACCTTGACGGCACCTTTGCCACTGACGCTGAGCTTGCGGCTTTGAACACGGACGACGCGGATGCCGACCCGACCAACGAGTACAACACGGCCATCGGGCTTAGCGGTACCTCCATTACGGTGACCGACCTTGGCGGCACATTGAGCCAGGACCTTGATGGCACCTTTGCCACGGATGCTGAGCTTGCAGC
>NZ_JBHUHU010000006.1:442-60777 GCF_042682725.1 Flagellimonas iocasae
ATCGGGCTGAGCGGCACTTCCATCACGGTGACCGATCTTGGTGGCACGTTGAGCCAGGACCTTGACGGTACCTTTGCCACGGACGCTGAATTGGCTGCCCTTGACACTGATGATGCGGATGCCGACCCGACGAACGAATACAACACGGCTTTTGCAGTCACCGGAGGAAATCTTAGGATCACGGATGGTGGAGGCAACCTAGATGTACCTCTAAGTTCAATATCTACAGATGATCAAGATGCTTCCGAAGTAAACTCAGATACGCCTATTGATGTTGATGGAGATGGAACTACAGAAGCTACCGTAGAGGATGTAATTCAGGATATAGCACCGATTACTTCCAAAGCTGCAAGAATATTTTATCCACCATCCATAGCAATTGATGCATCAACCAATGGTACGGGACGAACTGTTGACCTTTATGCGCAATATGTTGCCCAATATGGAAGCCCTACAGTTGCTAGTGCTGGTGCTCCGGCTGCACTTCCAACATATGGCGCAACTGAGCTCTATTATTACGTAACCTATGCAGACCCAGCGGTCTTTGACAATATGAGTATTAATGCAAGTGGGGTCCTTACGTATGATATTGTTGGACAGCCTGCAGATTACAATGCATTGATCAATGTGGTATTTGTGGTAAAATAGGAATGATATAAAGGCTAATCGATTTGAAATCAAAAAACCTACATAAGTCTTTATTCCTTGGATTGTTTGTCCTGTTTTTGGGGATGAACTTTGCAAATGCCCAGTTTTTACTTCAGGCCCCAAATACCGGTGATGAAAATAATTACCAATGGTTTGAAGCTTCCGATTTAGGAACGGTACTCGGAACTAACTCCTTTTATGAAGCCACGCAGCCTGGAGTTTATTTTGCTACCTATGATGGCACCCTTTGTGGTTCCAATGCGACGGGCTATTTTATTTTAACGGACTGCGAAGCACCTAATAATGAGGTGACGCTTGACATTTCAGCAAGCATTCCCTCTGGTGCGACCGTAAGTTGGAGTCCAGCCTTAAGCGGCGATCAATCGAGGCCCATGGTCATTAGTACACAAACCGTAATGCGATATACGGCGACCATTACCAAGGCAGGAAATAATTCAGAGCTCCCTCGGTTTACAGTGGTTTGTATGAGTCAGGCGGCTAATTTAGAGGACGACCTTATCGCGGTCAATGAGGATGAATCCGTTGTTGTGCCAATTTTCGACAATGATTCGGACTTGCCAACAGCTGGTACGCTTACTACTACAAGTCCATCCAATGGTTCAGTATCCATCAATGAAAATGGGACTGCAAATGACCCATCGGATGATATTGTGACCTACACACCAAACCCTGATTACAATGGAAGTGACTCCTTTGAGTACACCATCTGTAATCCATTTGGGGATTGCAGTACTGCAACAGTGACCGTAGATGTGTTACCCATTGTGGATACCACGGATGATTCTGCTTCAACCGATGTAAACACCAATATTGTGGTACTGTGGAGGGGTAACGATAACGATATTCCAACCGCCGGTTCTATTACGACCACGCTGCCATCCAATGGTACCGTTATCTTGAATGATAACAATACGGCCAACGACCCATCCGATGATGATATCACCTATATCCCCAATCCGGACTTTATCGGAACGGATACCTTTGAATATACCGTTTGTGATACCAATGGAAATTGTGACACTGCCACTATAACGGTCATTGTCAATTCGCTTGGAGTGGATTTGGACTCTGATGGTGATGGCATTGTGGACAGTTTTGAAGATCTTAATGCTGATAACGATAACGACCCATCCACCAACCCAACAGATACCGATGGCGATGGAATTCCAGACTATTTGGACATTGATAGCGATGATGATGGAATTCCAGATAACGTTGAGGCGCAGCCGGCCCTTGGCTACATCCCTCCGAGTTTGGTGGATGCCAATGGAAATGGATTGGATGACGCCTACGAAAATGACGGCAATGTCGGCTTAATACCTATAGATTCCGATAACGATGGTATCCCAGATTATGTGGATACCGACAGTGATGACGACAATGTGCCCGACGCCATTGAAGGTCATGATCATGACCACGATGGTATTGCAGATGTGACCCTAAAAGGTTCAGATAAGGACGATGATGGTTTGGATGATGGGTATGAAGGCGAAGCCGTTCTCGATATTGATGTCAATGATGAGATGGATGACCCAAATACGGATTTACCCGATACTGATTCTGATGGTATTCCTGATTTCCGTGATTCGGATGATGATGATGATGGAATCGAGACCATCGACGAAGATTTGAATCAAGATGGAAACTACGCCAATGATGATTCCAACGAAAATGGCATTCCTAATTATCTAGATCCAGATTTGGGTGAAACTACGGTTGAGACGGTCGACGTCATCAACGTGATCACACCCAATGGCGATGGTGTTCACGATGTGTTGGCCATCAATGGATTGGAAAATTATCCGAACAATACAGTCAAAATTTACAACAGATGGGGCGTTATGGTCTATCAAACCAGGGCCTACAATACAGCTGGGAATGTTTTTGATGGTACATCCCAAGGAAGGGTGACCGTGGATCAAGACAACAAGCTTCCAGTAGGTACATATTTCTACATCATTGAGTATCAAGATGGGACAGGAAACATGAAACAACTTACAGGTTATCTATATATAAACCGATAAAGAAATGGTCGCTTTGGAGAAAATGGCTTTGAGAAAAAGAATTAAGGGACTGCTTACCGTGTTGCTACTCGGGGCAATGGGAATTGTACATGGGCAACAAGATGCACAGTACACCCAGTATATGTACAACACGGTAAGTGTAAACCCTGCCTATGCTGGTTCTCGCGGACATTTGAGCATAGCTGCCCTCTACCGCAACCAGTGGTTGGGATTGGATGGCGCTCCAGAGACTCAGACCCTTAACATTCATACCCCAATGGGATACCGAGGCGTTGGTCTGGGGGTTTCCATAGTAAATGATAAAATAGGTCCAACTTCTGAAACTTATTTTGATGTGGATTTCTCATATACCATCCAAACCTCTTGGGAGGGGCGGTTGAGCTTCGGGCTTAAGGCAAGTGCACATATGCTTGATATCCGATATTCAGAACTGGATGAATTTGAGATTGACCCGCAATTGCAATCACAACAGGATATTCAAAACAAGTTTTCACCCAATGTTGGAGCCGGAGTGTATTATCATACCGATAGATTCTATGCCGGACTATCCGCACCAAGAATTTTGGAGACTACGCATTTTGATACCTCCTCCGTATCAACCGCCAAAGAGCAGATAAACTTGTATGCCATAACAGGCTATGTTTGGGATTTGAATCCTTTTCTAAAATTTAAACCTACCCTTTTGACCAAGGTGGTTCAGGGTGCTCCCTTGCAACTGGACCTGTCGGCAAATTTTATGCTCAATGAACGTTTTATTGGTGGAGTGGCCTACCGATGGGATGCTGCTTTTAGTGGACTTTTCGGCTTTATGGTTTCGGACCAATTTATGATTGGCCTAGCGTATGACCGTGAGATTACGGAGCTGGGAGCTGCAACCTTCAATGATGGTTCCTTTGAAGTCATTCTTCGTTACGATTTCATCAGAAACCTAGGAAATCTTAAGTCCCCACGATTCTTTTAAGGACAATTTAAAACACCTACTTCGGATAAATTCCCTCAAAGGTCATATTTTTACCTCATGGAAGAGGAAAATGTGATTTTGGTAAACGAGGCCGATGAACCCATTGGTCTAATGCCAAAAATGGAAGCCCATGAAAAAGCATTGTTGCATCGGGCTTTTTCTGTTTTTGTGATGAATGATAAGGGAGAGACCATGCTGCAACAGCGTGCCAAAGATAAATACCATTCCCCTTTATTGTGGACGAATACTTGTTGTAGTCACCAGAGGGAAGGCGAATCCAATATTGAGGCCGGAAAGCGCCGCCTTATGGAAGAAATGGGCTTTAGCACTGAGCTAACAGAATTATTTTCATTTGTCTACAAAGCTCCTTTTGATAATGGACTTACCGAACATGAATTTGATCATGTAATGATTGGGACTTACAACGCGGTTCCGAACATCAACCCAGAAGAAGTGGCGAATTGGAAATGGATGCATCCAGAAGAAATCAAAACGGATATTTCCAAAAATCCAGAGCAATACACAGCCTGGTTCAAGATTATTTTTGAACGGTTCTATGACCATCTTATGCAAAACATTTCAACATCATGAAGGTGAAAGTTAGCAGAAAAGCCATTTTTAATGCCGCGCATAGGTTACATCGACCTGATTGGGATGAAGCGAAAAACGATGCGGTCTTTGGAAAGTGTAACAACCCGCGTTTTCATGGCCATAATTACGAGCTTATCGTAAGTATCACCGGAGAAATTGATCAAGAGACGGGTTTTGTGATGGATTTGAAAGTACTCAAAGACTTGATCAAAGAACATGTTGAAGAAGCTTTAGATCACAAAAACCTTAATAAGGATGTACCGGAGTTCAAAAATTTGAATCCGACTGCAGAAAATATTGCTGTGGTCATCTGGAACAAACTACGCCCCCACATTGCAGAAGCCAAGGACTTGGAAGTTGTGCTCTATGAAACCCCTCGTAATTTTGTAACTTACTCAGGATAAAATGGACCTGTATCCCCTAAAATTTAAGCCAATCCTTAAAGAACGTCTTTGGGGAGGAACGAAGCTCAAGGACGTGCTCGGTAAACCCATTGATAGTGATATCACAGGAGAAAGTTGGGAATTATCGGGTGTGCAAGGCGATATTTCGGAAGTAGCCAACGGTCCTTTGGAGGGCATATCACTCAAAGAATTGATAGTGGACCACGGCGAGAAGCTATTGGGGAAAAGTGTGGTAGAACGTTTTGGGACTGAATTTCCCATTCTCATTAAATTCATCGATGCCAAGCAAGACCTCTCCATTCAACTCCATCCCAATGATGATTTAGCAAAGGAAAGACACAATTCTTTCGGGAAAACCGAGATGTGGTACATTATGGATGCCGACCCCGGGGCCAAGCTCATTGTGGGTTTCAATAAAAATGTTGAGAAGGAAGAATATATCCATAGTTTGGAAAAAGGCACGTTGTTGGAGTTGATGAACTACGAAGAAATCTCCGAAGGAGATACTTTTTTCATCAACACAGGGAAAATACATGCCATTGGTGCAGGGACACTGTTGGCTGAAATTCAGCAAACTTCGGATATTACTTATCGGGTTTATGATTTTGACCGAAAGGACAAAAATGGAAACCTTAGGGAATTGCATACAAGCTTAGCAGTTGATGCCATTGACTATGAGTTAAAGGACGATTTTAAGGTAGCATACGCCAACAAAAAGGATGTTGTGAACACCATGGTCGATTGCCCCTATTTTAAAACCAACTTTTTGGATTTGGATGGCGATTTATATCAAGATATTTCAAAAAGGGATTCCTTTACCATCTATATGTGTGTTGGTGGCGAAGCGACCATCAGCAATGACTGGGGCAGTGCCGCTATAAAAAGGGGAGAGACCATTTTAATTCCGGCTTGTAGCAGCAACGTGAACATTAATACGCACGGAGCCAAACTTTTAGAAGTTACGATTTAGTAGTACATTTGAAAAAATACCAACAATGCCAAGTATTCGTGATTTAAAAAAAGATGTCAACTTTGTTTTGGGAGACATCATTGAAGCGGTTTACATCTGGGAAGCCGGTTCAGGAAACAAGGAGTCTGAAGAAGGTACCGTAATCATTGACAAGGCCATCGCCGTGTTCGATGAACTAATGGACAAAATCCATCAGAAAGACGTGAAGGATTCCAAAGCCCATTTTAAGGAGATAAGATTGCAACTGGAAGAAAAAGCTACAGAATTAGTAGAAGAACTGAACAATCTTGCCAGTTAGTCATTCCTGCTTTTCAATAACTCTTGAAGAGCTTTTCCATATTTTGATTCTGCCACTTCAGGCGATAATTTGCCATATACAGAATCCAAATACTTAGGATTTGCTTCCTGAGCCTCCATCATCATGATGTAGGGAGTTGCATAGGAATCTCCATTGTTCAAACCAAAATTCAATACGTATCTGTATCGATTGATCAAATTTTGGTCGGCCAAACGTTGAAGTGAATCCAATGCTTCCTCGTTTTCAAGGTATTCAGGTTGCGAAGCTTCTTGCATCAAGGTCAAATCCCGCAAATTGAATTTGGACAGCATTGCGCTGAATTCCGCAAGTTTTTTATGTGATTCAGAACCCAATATTTCGGGATTCTTATCAAAAGCATTCCAAGACGTATTGATGGTGATTTGTCCGGCTTCTCCAAAAAACATGATTCGATCATTCACATCGTTTTTATCCTCTTTGTCCAGATAGAGATAAAAAATATCAGGATCCTCTACTACTTCGGAAAAGCTGAAATTACCATCGCCCTCAATGTTGAGGGAATCCAACACCACTAAGGATGAATCCCTGAAATGTTGTAGAAAAAGGGTGCCTTTTTTCAGTCCTTTTATGTTTCCGGAAACGGTCATGGTGTTTTCCGTGTTTTTTTCGCAGGATAAAACGGTCAGGGCCAAAAGCGCCACAATAAGGATTCTCTTCATCATTCAAATTTTGCTCGGCAAATATGCATAAACTTCTTAACTTTTTAAACTTTGGAGGCGACTTCCATCAATAAAGCGCAAATATAGGCGCCTGCCGTACCCACAACATACCCAAAAACGGCCAAAAGAATGCCCACAGAAGTCAAGGAAGGATGAAATTCCGCCGCCACAACTGGTGCTGATGCCGCGCCTCCCACATTCGCCTGACTCCCCACGGCAAGGAAAAAATAGGGTGCTTTAATTAACTTGGCGACCAAGATCAATAATCCCGCATGGATGGATATCCAAACCAATCCGATGGCTATGAGTCCTGGGTTCTCCAAAACTTTGCCCAAGTCCATTTTCATACCAATAGTGGCCACCAGAATATAAATAAACACACTTCCAATCTTGCTGGCACCAACTCCTTCATAGTTTTTGGCCTTGGTAAATGATAACCCAATACCAATGGCTGTAGCAAAAACGACCATCCACAAAAACTCAGAACTAAGGGATGAAAGTATTTTCTGTTTGTTCCGAACAACCTCGAAATTAGCTTCCAGAAATCCAGCAAAATGATATCCCAAAAGATGGGCAATACCTACTCCAACAAAGGCATAAAAAAGAATCATCATCAAATCGTGCAAGGTGGGAATTCGAGAGATTTTTTCCGTGTAAGTGGATACCTTTTGTTTGAGGTCCTCTATTGCCGAAGTATCCGCCTTTAGCCAGGCATCAATCTTTTTGGACTTGCCAATACCGAATAAGAGTACAGCCAACCAAAGATTGGCCACCACAATATCAACCAATACCATTCCACCATAACTTTCCTGATTGTATTTAAAGACTTCCAGCATGGCCGCTTGGTTAGCTCCGCCGCCAATCCAACTTCCAGCAATGGTGGCCAAACCGCGCCAGACGGCATCAACACCACTTCCCCCCACAGTTTCCGGTGAAAAAATGGATACGATCAATATAGCTATTGGTCCTCCAATAATGACGCCTGCGGTTCCTGTTAAAAACATGATCAATGCTTTGGAACCTAAATTCATGATGGCTCTCAAGTCTATGCTCAGGGTCATTAAAATCAATGCAGCGGGTAGCAAGTAGCGGCTGGCCACAAAATAAGTTTGGGATGCAGATTCATCTACAATTCCCAAACTGGCCAAAATGGCGGGTAGGAGGTAGCACATGAGTACCGTAGGTACAACCCCATAAAATTTGCTCCAAAAACCGGTTGTTATAGATGAAGTATAAAAAACAAAGCCCAAGCAGAGGCAAAGAAGTCCAAAGATGACCGTGTCATCGGTAAAAGGGAGTTGGTCCATAGTATCTGAATAGCGATATCCTCAAATATAGGAAAATCAAAAAGTGTAAACCTTTTTTCTAAATATTCAGCCAGTAGGTAAGTTTCAAGTTGATTGACCTGGTTCTCGGCATGATGGTATTTACAAAATAGTTATCGTTGTATACCAAGAACAGGTCGGATAGGGGTGCAAAACGCCATTGCAAACGGGAGTTTACGCCTAGGTTGTCCAACTGGTTGCTGTATTGCACCAACGTGGACCAAAAAACCGACTTATTAAAGGTGATGTTTATCCTTGGGCTTAGCAACAATAAGTCTTCACTTTCGTAGGGTTCAGGAAGTTTTATGCTATTGTAGTTCATTCCCAATGAAAGAAATATGGTAGGTTGCAGTCGAAGACTTAAATCTCCTTCCATAGCAAATTGGGTGCCGTTATAAAACTCACCGTATCCGGGTTGAAGCGAGTAGGAAAAAACCTTTCTTCGGTCGCTCTGAAATTCAACTTCAAAACTGGAGTAGTAGTATCCTTCATTGGCGGGAAGCTCTGTGCCCCCATCTGTATTGGTGGGGTCAAAGGTTTCGGTTAAGAAGGTGTATCGGTTAAAAATGCGGGCAGAAAGCTCTTCTTGGGTTTTGAACTGGGCTTGCCATCCGGTTACGTAGGTGTAGTCTGTATTTTTGTAGTCTAAAGTGGGTCTCCAGAGGATATTGGGATTAAAACGAAATCCATGGAAGTTCAAGTTTCCTTTTTTTGGCCAAAAATTCACTTCAACAAAAGGTCTGGTGATAACAAAATCGCGGCGTCTTATATAGCCAAGATCTGATCGGAAGTCGTTTCCCACGAAGTTGCTACTAAGCCCAAAATTTAAATATCGGGAGTTATACTGCAAATCTGCCCCACCCGTAGCGTCATGATCTCCAAGGGCATGTGCAAATGATTTATGGTAGAAAAATTTCCCAAACCAGGTGTTATCCGACGAAGCCAAGTTATAATCCAGTCCTACCACACGATTGTAACGATCCTCTTCGGCCAGAAAATCATAATCATCAAAAGTTTGGCGGTTCACAAATATAAAGCTGAGGTTGGAGCGGGAGAACATCTTCTTTTGAAGCGCAAATACGGTGTTGTTGTTACTGGGGATTTCGTTGGCTTCATCTTTTTCAGTTTGAATATTGAGTAAGCCCAATCGCCAATTTTCATTGATTTTACCGCTCAAACGGGCACCGCCGATAATTCCATTTTCAATCGTTTCGCCATCCAAGTTTTCGGCAATACCAATTCTTCTTGAAAAGAACGGGTTGCTGTCGCGCTCATTCCCAAATGAACTGAAAAGATCACTATTGTCAATAAAAAATTGCCTGCGTTCGGGTAGCGATATCTCAAACCGGGTAAGATTGGTGACCAGATTGTCTACTTCTACATTCGAAAAATCTGGGTTTACCGTAATGTCCAAATTCATGCCATTGCCTATGGAAAGTTTAGCATCCCCACCAAAATTAAGCTTGTTGTTCTCGGTATTGTTCTCATAGTCCTTGCTTGCAATGGCATTGGCATATGGGATGATGGCCATTGGGGTTCTTGATTTTCCCAAAGGTTTTTCAAAGACCATGTCACCCATGAATGCTAAGCTATAGATGAGTTGGTTTTGTGGAATTTCTATCCACGTGCTCTGCTCGTTACTTTGCATATCGAACCGATAACTATTGAAACGCCATCTGGTTTCCCCTTGTTTGAATTTGAAAGAGGTGAGGGGAATGGCAATTTCACAAACGTAATAACCATCATAGAGCTTGGTCTCTCCCTGCCATTTTACATCCCACGAAGTGGTAAAACCGCTTTGGCCGGAGCCGCCATTGGAAATCAGTGCCTCTCTTCTTACTCCGTAGGGATTCATTCCAAAAAGAAAAGCATTGGTGCCATCATTGAAGGTGTCGAACAATAGGCTTATGTTATCGTTTCCGCCTGCACGATAATCCCTTTCCAAAGAAGGAATTATATAATTGTTGCCTTCAGAATCTAGTTTAATGCCAATGAACAGCGTAGTGGCATTATACACCATTTTAATATTGGTTTGCTGGACAGCCTGTACGGAATCCGAGGGGAAATATTGTTGAAAGTCCTGGGCACTTTCTGCAATCTTCCAAGCAGGGTCATCAAGAATCCCATCTATCATTAGGGGGTCTTCAGTATATTTTACAATAAATTGCTTAGAACTGGTTTGCGCAAAAAATAAGTATGGCAATAGTAGTGTGCAAAGTACAAAACGAAGTTTTGACATTAGTTAAGTTTAGTTGGTGCGGTAAAGTTAATTTTTTTCGCTTCGTTAAAAAAATCCCAAAGTTTAGTATAAGCCATTGTCTTTCAAAAAAGATGGTGAAAATTGGCATTTATAAATTATGTTAACCAATCTTATTGTATCGTTTTCCTTCACATAGGGATAACCTCATCATTCATGAAACACACTTTTCTTCTTTTATTATTGGTTCCTGTTTTTGCTTTCAGCAATTTTTGGGGAAAAACAGGACATCGGGTTACCGGACATATTGCCCAAGAGCATTTGTCGAGTAAAGCTAAAAGGGCTTTAAATGATTTGTTGGATGGTCATAGTTTGGCATTTGTCTCTACGTATGCTGATGAAATAAAGGCTGACCGGCAGTATTCTAAATTTTCGGCTTGGCATTATGTAAATTATCCTTTGGGAATAAAATATAAAGACTCCGAAAAAAGTGAGTATGGCGATATTATGACTGCCATTGAGGAATGCAAGCAAGTGATTAAGGACAAGAACAGAAGCAGGGAGGACCGTGTTTTTTACCTGAAGATGTTGATGCACCTAATTGGAGACCTACATCAGCCCATGCATGCCAGTAGGGCAGAGGACAAGGGAGGGAACGATATCCAAGTGCAGTGGTTTGGTGAGGGGACCAACCTACATCAGGTTTGGGACAAAAACATGATTGTTTCCTACGGAATGACCTACACGGAACTCGCCACAGAATTGAATCAGGTTTCACGCAAGGAGCGTAAGGCAATCCAAGAAGGCACTATATATGATTGGGTGGATGAATCCCACGAAATTTGTGCAACATTATATGACTCCGTTAAAGTGGGTGAAAGATTGGGATACGCATATACCTATAAGTATAACGATATCCTTTTTCAGCAACTTCAAAGAGGTGGTTTGCGCTTGGCAAAGGTTTTGAACGACCTTTTTGCCTAAAAAATCTCGCTTACAATATTATTGTAGTACCGTTTTAAGCTGATTTCTATATTCTGATGGATTTTGGCCCGTAAAAGCTTTGAATGATTTGTTAAAATGGGAAAAGTTGTTGAACCCACTTTCATAACAAACCTGGGTAATGCTCATCGGCTGCTCGGCCAAAAGTTTGGATGCATGCACCAAACGGTATTCATTTACAAATTGCGTAAAGGTCTTGTTGGTGATTTTTTTGAAGTACCTACAAAATGAAGGTACTGTCATACTGACCATATCTGCAATTTCGTCCAGACTGATGTCTTCCTTGAAGTTGGTCTTTACATGGTTGAAGACAATATTGATGCGGTCGTTGTCCTTAACTTCGGTCTCCATGGAAAAGCCTTCCCCGTTCAATACTTTGATCTCATCTGAGGTAGCCAAGATGTTCAATATATTAAGGATGGATAACAACCGTTGAAAATCGGTTTGGTACTCCAATATCTCCATTTTTTCACCAACCTTTACCTTGGTCTTTCCTGAAAACGCAATACCTCCCTTGGCAACTTCAAACAGTTTGTGAATATTCTTCATCTCTGGAATATTGAAGAAATCACTACCCAGAAAGTCAGCCTTCATCTGTATAAGGGTCTCGCTTTTGTTTCCTGTCAATTTATCGGTAAAGCCACAATGGGGTAGGTTGGAACCAATAAGAATAAGGTCTCCGTTCCTAAAATAGGAGACATGGCTACCTATTTGACGTTTTCCGGAGCCCCCGTTAATATAGACCAGTTCCAATTCGGGGTGATAATGCCAGCCATTGTTCTTGTTCTCGTTGTTTTCATTGAACTTTTGATAGGTAAACGAGTGACCAAAACTAGGCGCAATTGCCTCAAAAGCAGGTTTTTGAATCATTTTTGCCATTTTATATTTGGTATAACAAAGTTACTGCCATGCCTTGTAGGGCATATCTACAAAATTAACTAAAATCTATGGTATATTAACCTTATCACTATATTAACATATACCCCATGTTAAAATTGCATAGAAACTGGAAAAGATGGTGGTATTCTTGACTTCTATTCCACCATACATTTGTGCTGTAATCTTAAAAAAACGAAATGTTATGAAGTCAGTAGTAAATTATTTAGTAGCCGGAGCATTCCTATTAGTATCTGCAGTAGGTGTTGCCAACGGACCCGCAAAAAGCGAAGTAGAAAAGAAATTGGTCAATGTTGAGCTTGACCCAGTTTTCGTTAAAAAAGGCGAAAAGTTGATGATGAACCTGTTGAACATCTCTCAAGGAACTGTTCTTCTTAAGGTGTATGACAGCAAGGACAGACTTGTTTACGACGAGTCAATCGATGGAAAGCTTGTTGTTGAAAAAGCATTCAACTTTGAAAAAGCTTTTGAAGACGAATATACCATAGTTGTAGTTGATAAGTTCGGTACTTACAAAGAAACTATGGCGGTAAAATAGTTTGTTTAGTTAATTTTTATGTGCAAGGGGCCCTTTAATTAGGGTCCTTTTTTTATAGTAACTTTTCCAATCGTTCTCTTTTTCCAGGCGGTAATGCATCATTCGCTATGGCAAGTTTCAGATGTTCCCGATTTTTTTCTTTGGAAAAGAGCAATTGATAAAATTCTTGGGTGGTCAACGGGCTTTTGGATTCCTCCACTAATTCCATCCTATCTCCGGTAGCAACTTTACCTACTTCCAGAATTCGGATGTATGTCCCGGGAAAACCGTGGTCAATAAATTCCTTTAAAATTTCCTGGGAACCAAAACGAATTCCTAATTTAAAACAAGGCTCCCTTGGTTGGGTAATTTGCACCAAAGCACTGCCTAATTTATAGATGCTTCCAATTTTTAGTTGGGCTTCGTTTAAGCCTTCAATGGTCAAGTTTTCCCCAAACATGCCCCAATTCCAATCCAGATTTGGATATTTTTCCTTCCAATACGGGTAATGGTCCGAAGAGAAAAGATAACACGCCTTAAAAATTCCGCCATGCACCTTACGGTCTGCGATGGTATCCTTGGCCACACTTTCTGTTTCCAAAAGCAAGGGTTCTTCAATGGGGTGCTTGAAAATACCTGTTGTGGTTTCTTTTCCGTTCCAAATTATTGAGGTGGGCTGGCCTATGTTGGTAGAGATGACTCGCATGGACTAAAAATAAAAAAACCATCGCAGATTTTACGATGGTTTTTCAAAATTGAACTTTTGGGTTCAACCTTACTTTTCCAAGTTTTTGGTCATAAAGAAACCAATGAGCAAACCTGTTCCTGCCATTAGGAAAATGGCCCCGGGCATGGTAATATCAGCGTCGAGCGAGGCTTTTTTCCATAATAGCCCGCCAATTACTATTCCTGCACCGATTCCCATTAGTAGTAGCGCCAGATTAAGAATGATAATTTTCCAAATAGGAACGGTCCTTGTTTTTCCATTCACAAAAATACTGGCATCGGCCCCTTTTTCAATTAATGCCAATCGCTCTTTGTTCCGAGTGGAAAAATAGAGATAGGCAATGGCAAATATTACTCCAAAAATTACTGGTAAAATGATTACTTCAGATCCCATTACTGTTCGTTTTTAATGATTATATATTCAATTGGTTTGTAGCTATGACGTTGATTTTTAAAACAGGTTACACCCAAATAAAAAAAATCAAGAATGGTGTAACCATAATAAGGGTTTCGGCGTCCTATGGGGGATGCTGACCGATTCAGAAAAAAAGCTTATCGATGAAATAAAGCGTGGTAATACCAACGCCTTCTCTGAATTGGTGGATATATATAAGGATTTGGTCTTTACCTTGAGCCTAAGAATGCTCGCAAATAGGGAAGAGGCAGAAGAAGTGGCCCAAGATACATTTTTGAAGATATTTAATGCTTTGCCGAAGTTTAAAGGCGATTCCAAGGTATCAACATGGATTTACCGAATTGCTTACAACACTTGCTTGGATAGGCTTAGAGCGAATAAAAAAAGTAGGGTTTTTAAAGATGTTGCGGAGATGGAAGGTATTATCTTTAAGGATATGGACAATGCACTGGATAGTATGATCATGGATGAACGAAATGCCATGGTCAATGCATGTTTAGCACAACTGTCCTCCGAAGATGCAGGTTTATTGACCTTGTTTTATTTTGAGGATAAGAGTTTGATTGAAATTGAAAAAGTGCTGAACACTCCGGTGGGTGTTTTAAAGGTACGCTTGTTTAGAGCACGCAAACGGTTTGCTAAAGTGTTGGAAATGAGTTTTAAATCGGAAATATTTCAGGACAATGGATAAGAATTTCGAAAAGGAATTGGAAGCTTTTGTAGACAGAGTCATGGAAGAGACCAAAGTGGAGTCCCCATCCAAGGATTTCACCCAAAAGCTGATGACGAGAATAGAGGAAGAGTCGAAAGTAACGGTTTTAACCCCCAGTCGCCCTCTAATTTCCAAGGGAGTGTTGGTTTTTTCGGTTTCCGTATTTTCCTCAATGTTGTTTTATGTATTGTTCTTCTATGGCATAGACAGTGGTGAAGGTTGGTTTCAGGGCATTCAATTGGGGCCATATTTTGATAGGCTTTGGACTTGGTTTGAAGCGTATACCTCTTCCAAAATCACGCTATATGCTGTTATACTTTTCGGATTCTTTTTTATGGTTCAGATTCCATTGTTGAAACGATATATGAACCATCACGGTACGCTAGGGTAGCAAGTAGAAATACGCCCAGTACATCAATCCAAATTGCAATGGAATTCTTAAGATGAGAATCCATTTGGGAATTCCCGCGGAGGCTTTTTCACCCGAAAGCATATAAAAATGGACCGATAAAAAAACAATCAGCATTATAATAATGCCAAAAATGCTAAGGTTTCGTGTTGCTTCAAAACATAGGGCGATTCCCAAAACAATTTCGGCCAAACCGCTTAAAAACACCAATAGTTTATGACTGGGAAGATACCTGGGCATAATCCGTAAATACGCCTTTGGAAAAATAAAATGGGCCACCCCTGCAACAACGTACATTCCAGCCATCAGGTATAAGTGCCAAGGAGTTTCCATATTTTAAAAATAGGAAAAAGAATCTCTGGATGAACGCAAATGTCAGTTCGAGCGGAGTCGAGAACTCCTTTTGGGAATAATGCATCTCGACTGCGCTCGATGTGACAGGTTTTGAGATTTATTTAATCATCTCGTAGCTTCGGGCAATGAACTTGGTCAATTCCTCACCTTTCAACAGTCCTTTTGATAAACGCGCCAAATCCAAAGACTGATTAATCAAGCGTTCCCGTTTTTTAGCGGTTTTGGTGTTTAAAATTTCGTTCACCAATTCATGGTTGGTGTTCACGATAAGATTGTACATGTCAGGCATGTTGCCCATACCAAACATTCCACCGCCACCAGTCCGTTGCATTTCCTTCATTCTTCGAATAAACTCAGGCTCCGTAATAATGAAGGGCGAAGCACTGCTGTCCATGGCTTCCATTTGAATGGTATAGCCACGATCTTTTACGACTTCCTCTATTTCACCTTTTAAAGTTTCTTTTTCTTCTTCAGAAAGTTTGGAAATAGCGGTATCTTCTTTTTTGATGAGGTTATCGATGTGGTCCGCATCTACCCGAACAAAGGATAAATTCTCTTTGGAGGTCTCCAATTTTTGAATCAAGTGGGGTACAATGGGCGAATCCATCAACAGCACTTCATAGCCTTTGGCTTTGGCTGCTTCAATATAGCTGTGCTGTGCTTCAGTATCTGACGCATACAGTACCACCAATTTGTCATCCTTGTCAGTTTGACTGTCCTTGATTTTGGCCTCTAACTCCTCAAACGTGTAGTAGCTGCCATCCACGGTTGGGTACAGGGCAAACTTTTCAGCTTTTTCAAAGAACTTTTCTTCGGAAAGCATTCCGTATTCAATCACCACTTTAATGTCGTTCCACTTCTGTTCAAAATCTTCACGATTATTTTTAAAGAGTGAACTCAACTTATCTGCAACTTTTCGGGTGATGTAGGATGAAATCTTTTTCACCGCACCATCAGCCTGAAGATAAGATCGCGAAACATTTAAAGGAATATCCGGAGAATCGATGACACCACGAAGCATGGTCAAAAATTCAGGAACAATTCCTTCTACATTATCCGTAACAAATACTTGGTTTTGGTAGAGTTGAATCCTGTCTTTTTGAATGTTGAGGTCGTTCGTCAACTTTGGGAAATACAAAATACCTGTCAAGTTGAAGGGGTAGTCCACGTTCAAATGAATGTGGAACAACGGCTCCTCAAACTGCATGGGATAGAGTTCCCTGTAAAATTTTTTGTAGTCCTCATCTTCCAAATCGGTGGGTTGCTTGGTCCAAGCTGGATTGGGATTGTTGATGATGTCATCCACTACTTTGGTTGGAGCTGGTTCATCTTCCGCGGCACCTTCGGGTTTGGGAAGTGTTTCAGTACGTGTCCCAAATTTAATAGGGATGGGCATGAACTTGTTGTATTTGGTCAACAGCTCACGGATTTTGGAATCTTCCAAAAATTCAGTGGAATCCTCCGCAACATGAAGGATGATCTCGGTACCTCTTTCTTCCTTTTTGGCTTCTTGAAGGGTAAATTCAGGCGAACCATCACAAATCCAATGAACGGCTGGTTCATCTTTAAAGCTCTTTGTGATGATTTCCACTTTTTCCGCAACCATAAAGGCTGAGTAGAAACCAAGACCAAAATGACCAATGATGCCAGCATCTTTTCCGGCATCTTTGTACTTGTCCAAAAACTCCTCGGCACCCGAAAAAGCCACCTCGTTGATGTACTTTTTCACTTCCTCCTCGGTCATCCCGATACCTTGGTCTATGATATGGATGCGTTTTTTGTCCTTGTCCACCTTCACCTCAATCATGGGGTTTCCATATTCAAGTTTAGCTTCGCCAATGGAAGTAAGGTGTTTTAGTTTTAAGGTTGCATCTGTAGCGTTTGATATCAATTCCCTTAAAAATATTTCATGATCACTGTACAAAAACTTCTTGATCAAGGGAAAAATGTTCTCTACCGAAACATTGATTTTACCTGTTGCCATGGTGTATGTAATTTTTTTAATCCCATAACGACAAAAAAAATACCACACTTACAAAGCTGACAAACTGACACAGAACACGGCTTTTACTTCTAAATCGCAAATTTTAACATAGTTTTGTTTATTCTTTTTTGTAAAATGATAAACAAAATGTGTATCTTTAAAATGTTATAGGAGAAATTGCTATGAAATAGTAGACTATAACAAGTTTGTTTATTTATTGGTTAGGTTGTTGAAAATGCACTTTCGCCCGAAAGTGCATTTTCTTTTCAACTATATTTTGGATGGAGTTGAGGGGAGACCGTTTATTTTGTTAATAAATATGCAGTACTTTGGATATATTTTTTACTTTTCCCTTCAAAAACAGTTTGTTTTTTCAATAATTAGTATTTAATCAGAAAGCAATGTACAACTCAAGAATATCAGGATTGGGATTTTATGTTCCAGAAAATGTGGTCACCAATAATGACTTGTCCAAGCTTATGGACACCAATGATGAATGGATTCAGGAGCGTACTGGAATCAAAGAGCGACGTCATGTGGTGAAGGGTACGGATACCACTACAAGCATGGGGGTAAAGGCGGCCCAAAAGGCGATTGAGCGTGCCGGCATTGACAAAAATGATATTGATTTTATTGTCTTCGCCACCTTAAGTCCAGATTATTATTTTCCAGGTCCGGGTGTTCTGGTGCAACGTGATTTAGGTCTGAAGACCGTTGGGGCTTTGGACATTCGGAATCAATGTTCCGGATTTGTATATGGAATTTCAGTGGCCGACCAGTATATTAAAAGTGGCATGTACAAAAATGTACTTGTCATTGGTTCGGAGCTGCATTCCCATGGATTGGATATGACCACTAGGGGTAGGGGCGTATCGGTTATTTTTGGCGATGGAGCTGGAGCCGCAGTTTTGACTCGCGAAGAAGATATGTCCAAAGGAATTTTATCCACACATTTGCATTCCGAAGGAGAACATGCCGAAGAACTTTCATTAATCGCCCCTGGCATGGGAAAACGTTGGGTAACCGACATTATCAAAGATGTGGATTCGGGTACCGAGGATACCTCTTATTTTCCATATATGAACGGACAGTTTGTGTTCAAAAATGCGGTGGTTCGTTTCAGTGAGGTGATTATGGAAGGATTACAAGCTAACAATTTAAGTCCACAAGACATCGATATGTTGATTCCCCATCAGGCGAATCTCCGTATTTCACAATTCATTCAGAAGAAATTCGGATTGTCCAATGACCAAGTGTTCAACAACATCATGAATTATGGAAATACCACGGCCGCTTCAATTCCCATTGCGTTGACTGAGGCGTGGGAACAAGGAAAGATAAAAGAGGGTGATTTGGTGGTACTTGCCGCTTTTGGTAGCGGTTTTACCTGGGGAAGCGTTATCATTAGGTGGTAATCTTTCAAACAAAATAAACAAAGCCCCGACCTTTTAAAAAATCGAGGCTTTTAATTGATACCCTTGCCTACTTACCAACCAACACTTCGGCAATGAGTACCAATAGATTATTAAAGGATTCCGCCGCCGGTATCTTTGGTTCTGTCATCTCTGCGTTTACGTTGCTTGGCGCGGTTCTTTCCACTTCCAAACCGGTAGGATAGACCTACATACACATTGTTGCTCTCCCAGTTAAATGCCCCCTCTTGTTCATAAGGTTGGTCTGCTTCAAAGGCAAATCGCATGGTGTTGAATATGTCGTTGTAGTTAATACTGATGGTTCCATTCCCCTCATCAAAACTATAGCGCGCCCCAAGGTTCACAAAGTACATGGGTTTAGCATTGAATTGGATGGTACGGTTTTTACCGCGGTAGAATCCAAAGGCCTGTAAGGTCAACTTTTTGGTTACGGTAAAGCTGTTGTTCATGCGGAGGTTCCAAGCAGTGTTGTCCACTTGAACGTTCTCCTCAACAATGTCGTCCTCGGTCGGACTTGGAACATCACCCGGAACGCTTTCCGTAATACCACGATTGGTTTGGGAGAACATGTCAAAACTACCGTTGATGTTCCACCATTGAAATGGGCGATAATTACTGGACAACTCCAAACCATACGCTGAGGTCTTGGCAAAGTTATCAAACGTCAAGATGATTTTGTTGAAATCCAATCGGTCTATATAAACAGCCCTGTTGATTTCATCTTTGATGTTTCGGTAAAAAACACCTGCGGTGATGCTTCCATTTTTAATTCGACGGGTATAATTGGCTTCATAGGAACTCGTGAACTGAGGCACCAAATTCGGATTTCCGAAGGAAGAAATCAGTGGTGTGGCAAATTCACGGATGGGATTTACCTGCTGGAGCCCCGGTCTGTCCACTCGTCTGCTAAAACTGAGCTGAAATTGGTTCTTCTCATTCGGGTTATATGTTACGAAGGCCGATGGGTACACTTGTGTATATTTATCGGTGAAGGAGCGAACGCTGTTGGTATCCGCGGTGACTTCAACATCCTCAACGCGAACCCCCATTTGGTAGGACCATTGTTTAAAGGATTGACTAAACGTAGCGTAGGCTGAATAGATATCCATGGCATACACAAAATTGGTGTCGGGTGTGGGTGCCAAATTTCCATTGGAATTAAAGGTGAATCCGGTGGATGCATAATCCACATCGGTCTCAAAGTTTCGGGATTCTATCCCAACTTCCAGCTTGGAGATGCTGTCCAAGGGGTTTACATAATCCAAATTGGCAATGGTTTGGGTCCGTTCCGTGTCCACAAAATCCATGTAATTTGGGTAAAGACTTGCCCCAACAGACCTAAAATTGGCATCCTGCCCACTATTGAATCTGTTGTGGTCTACCTCCAATTCTATATTGTGTCCTTCTTTGTTGAAATCCAATTTGTAATCAAAATTGTATTGCTCGCTGCGGTTATCCGAAACGTCATCAAAAAATTGGGTCACATTTCTGGAGGCATCTGTATTGTAGGTTACTTGAGTTTCGCCGGTACCATTGCCATCAAAAATATTCTGATTGGTAAAAAAGGATATCGTGTTTTTGTCGTTCAGGTAAAAATCAACACCCAATTTGTAAAGGTGGGATTTTTCATTGTTAAAAAAATCGAACCGTTGTAATGAGTTTTCATCGGTTCTGAAAATACTTCCATCATTCACATACTTGCCAATATTGTTACCGTAATTTCCATAAAAATTGAACTTACCGTTGCGGTAGTTCAAGTCGATGGAACTGTTGAACTTCGCCTCAATACCTTTGGTCAATCCAAGGTTAACATTTCCGTTGAAACCAATATTGGCGTTTTTATGCAGCACAATATTGATGATGCCACTCATGCCTTCAGGGTTGTATTTGGCAGAAGGATTGGTGATAAGCTCAATGGATTTAATGGAGGTGGAAGGAATCTGGCGAAGCAATTGGGCCACTGGAACATTGGAAAGTTTTCCATCCACCATAACCCGAACATTTGAATTTCCCCGTAAAGTAAGATCTCCCGTTTGGGAATCCACATTTACCGAGGGAATGTTGTTCATAATGTCCGAAGCCGTTGCTCCAGCGGTTGTAAGGTCTTTGCCCACGTTGATGACTTTTCGGTCTACACGTTGTTCAATGGTGGTGCGCTCGGCTACCACTTCAACTTCATCCAGTTCCCGGGTTTCTTCTTCCAAGGTAATGGTCCCCAAATCCTGATTTCTGTTGTCCTTGTTGATGACCAATTCTTGGGTATAGGTCTTATAACCAATGAATTGGACTTCCAAAATAAAAGAACCATCAGGTAGTTTTTTAATTTCAAAACTACCATCGTCCTCAGTAATGCCCCCCGTAATGGTCTCGGTGCCGTTTTCAGATTTAATAACGATGGCCGCATACGCCACCGGTTGCTGTTGGGAATTGTCCACAACCGTTCCCGAGATGGAACCTAAGGCTGTTTCGGGGTCGTTGTTGTTCGAATAATTTGATTGAATGCCGCACAGGGTTAGTGCAACAATAAAGAATAGCTTCTTCATGAGTTGTTCGTTTTTGATTTGATTGATGATGATACCAACTAGACGGACATATGGGGGAAATGTTACAGGCTTGTCCCATTTTAACATTTTTGGACCGTTTCGTAAGGTTCAGGAAATGAAACGAACCAATAGGGGAGGATAAAAAAGAAGAAACCCCGGCATAAGAATGCCAGGGTTTTACATTGATAAGCTATACTAAACACTAACCATTAACTATAAAAATACAGTCTTACCAATGATAATATTTTATAGATAAAAGACGTCTTTTTTTCTAAATAGTTACAATCTTTAAATCAGTTTAACACATAAATTAACAAATGAATACAACACTTGTTTTTGGGGCTTCTTCAAACCCGGCGAGATACAGTAATATGGCAATTCGTAGATTGGTTGAAAACGATATTGAAACTATCGCGTTCGGAGTAAGTGGGGGAACCGTATCTGGGGTACAAATTAAAGACAACTTGACTGAATTTCAAAATATTAACACCATAACATTATACCTCAATCCAAAAAATCAAAAAGAATACTACCAAAAGATAATAGACCTTAAGCCAAAACGGGTGATTTTTAACCCTGGTACGGAAAACTATGAGTTTCAGGAACTCCTCGAAAACGCTGGCATTCAGGTAGAAGTGGCCTGTACGTTGGTTCTTTTGGCTACGGGGCAGTATTAGGTTCTGAAGTGATTTTTCCTTTTCGAATCAACCAAAGCCCAAAAAAGGTAATCAGCCCGTTCAGAGGCAGGAGTTCATAGCCAACCACATAACCACCTAAATAGGAAGCGGGAACATTGGCGATAAGAACAATGATGGCTACAGAAAGACCGGAAACCACCCATACGTAACGGTCCCTGATTTTGTGCTTGGTGAGAATGCCAAAGGCAAATAGTCCCAAAAGAGGACCATAGGTATATCCGGCCACGGTTAAGAGACTGTCAATAACATTGCTACTAAGGATGTATTTAAAGGCAATAATGACAATTACCAACATAATGCTCATGGCCACGTGGGTCTTTTTGCGGATTTTCTTTTGCTCTGCATCGCTTTTCTTTTCAACATCCAAAAAATCCACACAGAACGAAGTGGTCAATGAGGTCAGCGCACTATCGGCACTACTGTAGGCAGCGGCAATAAGGCCTAACATAAAGGTAATGGCCAACGCGAGGCCCAAACCACCATTTAGAGCAATTTCGGGAAATAGTAAATCGGTTTTTGGTGAGCCGTCCATCAATGGCATTGTAATTCCGTTTCGTTTGGCGTAAATGAATAACAACACACCCAGCAACATAAACATAAAGGTGACCGCCACAAGTACAAAACTGAAAGAAACCATATTCTTTTGGGCGTCTTTTAATGATTTACAGGTGAGGTTTTTTTGCATCATATCTTGGTCAAGCCCAGTCATGCAAATGGTCACGAACATGCCACCTACAAATGATTTTATAAAATAATTGCGGTCCAAAAAGCTTTCGGTATTTAAAAAGGCATTGTAGTCTTTTAACTCATCCGAAGCCAAAAACTCCCCAAAGCTCCAACCCAATTCCTTGTTGATCAAAACGATGGAAAGAATCACAGCGACAATCATGAAGAGCGTCTGTAGGGTATCAGTCCAAACAATGGTCTTGATGCCACCACGGTTCGTATAAATCCAAATCAATAAGATTGAAATGACTACGGTAAATTCAAAACGAACCCCCAAATCATCAAAAACAAACTGCTGCAATACTATGGCCACCAAATACAATCGAAAAGCTGCCCCCAAAACTCTCGAAAGGAAAAAGAAAAAAGCCCCCGTCTTGTGGCTGGTACTGCCAAAACGTTCCAAAAGATATTCATATATAGAGGTCACATTCAACTTATAATACAATGGCAGGAGCACAAATGAAACCACCATATAGCCAAAAAAGTACCCAATGACCACCTGCATATAATTGAACTGTGTGGCCTCTACCCAACCGGGAACCGAAATGAAGGTAACCCCAGAAAGAGAGGCACCCACCATTCCAAAAGCCACTACATACCAAGGGGATTGCTTCCCAGCCTTAAAAAAATCTATGTTGGAATCATTTTGTCCCGTAAAATAGGAGATGAGAATCAGCACCAAAAAATAGGCGCCGATGAGCAGGAGAATTTGCGTCGCCGACATATATGAAATTTGATTTGCAAAGTACGAAAGTAAATTGGTAAGTGTAAAATCGTAATTTTGTGGGAGAATCGAGGATATGGAATTTTCATCGAAGCTTTTGGAAAATGCCGTTTACGAAATGTCGCAATTGCCGGGTATTGGCAAACGCACTGCGTTGCGATTGGTGTTGCACCTGCTGAAACAGCCAGAGGAGCGAACACAGTTGTTGTCCAATGCCCTGATGACACTCAAGAGCGAAATCAATTTTTGCAAAACCTGTAACAATATTTCGGATACGGAAGTGTGTGAAATTTGTGCCAATCCAAAACGCGATGAAACCTTGGTCTGTGTGGTTGAGGACATTCGTGATGTGATGGCCATTGAGAATACCTCCCAATATAATGGGTTGTACCATGTGTTAGGAGGCAAAATATCCCCGATGGAAGGAGTTGGTCCTCAGGATTTGTACATTTCATCTTTGGTGCAACGCGTAAAGGAAGGAACCGTAAAAGAGCTGATTTTTGCCTTGAGTTCCACGATGGAAGGGGATACCACCAATTTTTACATTTACAGACAGTTGGAAGGATTGGAAATCACAACATCCACTATTGCCCGTGGAATTTCGGTGGGGGATGAGTTGGAATATGCCGATGAGGTAACTTTGGGACGAAGTATTTTAAACCGCGTTCCCTTTGAAAGCTCCATGAAGGCCAATTAATTGATGATTAATTAATGAACATAAATCAATAATAAGTCGATTTCTTTAGTATTTTTGCAAAACAGAAGTCAATATTATATTGTTAACTAAGAATATGTCAAAATTCGAATTGAAATTACCGCAAATGGGGGAAAGTGTCGCCGAAGCTACCTTGACCAGTTGGTTGAAGGAAGTGGGCGATACCATTGAGATGGATGAAGCCGTTTTTGAGATTGCCACGGACAAAGTCGATTCTGAGGTGCCCAGTGAGGTAGAAGGTGTATTGTTGGAAAAACGATTTAATGTGGACGATGTCATTCAGGTGGGTGATGTAGTGGCCGTTATCCAGATTGAAGGTGATGCTGGAGATACCTCCAACGGAACGGATTCCGTTGATGAAGTGGAAGATGTTGAGGAAGAACCAGTCATGGCCTTGGAAACTCAAATGGCCCATGTAAAGGAATCGGTTTCTGCACCAGTGCACGATTTTTCAAGCTCTGAACGCTTTTATTCCCCACTGGTCAAAAATATCGCCAAAGAAGAAGGGGTTTCCATGGATGAGTTGGAAGCCATTGTAGGTACGGGTCTGGAAGGTCGGGTGACCAAGAACGATATCATGGCCTTTTTGGAGCGCCGTTCCACCAATGGTAGCAAACCTGTAGAAACCATCGAAACTTCAACAGTGGAAGAAAAAGTGGCAACTCCTGAACCCAAAGTTCAAAAAGAGGCCCAAGAAAAACCCAAATCCGCCCCTGTTCCAGTTGGCAAGGACGATGAGGTGATTCCGTTGACCCGAATGGGTAAACTTATCGCTCATCACATGATAGAAAGTGTGACCACATCGGCACACGTTCAAAGTTTTGTGGAAGTGGATGTGACCACTGTGGTCAATTGGAGAAATAAAGTAAAGAATGCATTTGAGGCCCGCGAAGGGGAAAAACTCACCTTCACCCCAATTTTTATGGAAGCGGTGGCCATGGCCTTAAAAAAATATCCGTTGATGAACATTTCATTGGATGGAGACAAGGTCATTAAAAAGAAGCATATCAATCTGGGAATGGCGGCAGCCCTTCCGGATGGCAACCTTATTGTGCCTGTCATTAAGAACGCTGACCAATTAAATTTGGTGGGTATGGCAAAAACCGTGAACGATTTGGCCAATAGGGCAAGAAATAATCAATTAAAGCCCGATGAAGTCAAAGATGGTACCTACACCGTAACCAATGTAGGCTCTTTTGGTAGTGTTTTTGGTACGCCCATCATCAATCAGCCGCAAGTAGGTATTTTGGCATTGGGGGCGATTCGTAAAATACCTTCAGTGATAGAAACCGACCAAGGCGAGTACATTGGCATCCGAAGTAAAATGTTCCTCTCCCACAGCTATGACCACAGAGTGGTGAATGGTGCCTTGGGCGGAATGTTTGTAAAAGCAGTGGCGGATTACTTGGAAGCTTGGGACATCAACCGGGAAATCTAACAGAAAATAGCATATTCCTTTAACAATCCTTAATTTAGACCGATGAAGCCTTGTTTCATCGTTTAAAATCCCCACATGCAGTTACAATTAACAAAACCCATTTGTTTTTTTGATTTGGAAACCACGGGAACCAACGTGGTCAAGGATAGAATTGTTGAAATCTCCATTCTTAAGGTGTACCCGAATGGCAATAAGGAAAGCCGCACATGGTTGGTGAATCCAGAAATGCCTATTCCGCCCGAATCGGAAGCGGTACATGGAATTTCGGATGAAAAAGTCGCCAATGAGCCCACCTTTAAGCAGTTGTCCAAGGAAATCTATAAAATGATAAAGGATAGTGACTTGGCTGGATTCAATTCAGACCGGTTCGATATTCCACTTTTGGTAGAAGAAATGCTTCGGGCCGATGTTGATTTTGATATGAAGAATATGGTCTCCGTGGATGTGCAGACCATTTTCCATAAAATGGAAAAGCGTACGCTGGAAGCGGCCTATCAATTTTATTGTGAAAAGAGCTTGGAAGATGCACACAGTGCGGAAGCAGATACTTTGGCAACTTATGAGGTATTGTTGGCCCAATTGGACCGATATCCCGAGTTGGAGAACAACGTTAAAAAGCTATCCGAGTTCACCACCAGAAAGCAATCGTTGGATTTTGCAGGATTTATTGGTATAGATGAAAATGATCAGCCTATTTTTGCCTTCGGAAAGCACAAGGGTAAAACAGTGGATGAAATCATGGAAACGGAACCCGGTTATTTTGGCTGGTTGTTGAATGCTGATTTTCCGCTATATACCAAAAAAGTACTTACCCAGATTAAGCTGAGCAAACTCAATAATAAATTGTCCTAATCAATTCAGAACCCCATGAAATTGATATGCATTGGCAGAAACTATGCCGCCCATATTGATGAGTTGAAAAATGAACGACCAGAGGAGCCCGTCGTTTTCATTAAGCCCGATTCAGCCATTTTACCCAAAGAACAGGATTTTTACATCCCTGAGTTTTCGGACGATGTGCATTATGAGGTGGAGGTTTTGGTGAAAATCAAAAAAGTGGGAAAGCATATTGCAAAGCAATTTGCACACAAGTATTATGATGAAATTGGTTTAGGCATTGATTTTACGGCAAGGGACCTTCAAGCCAAATTAAAGGTCAAAGGACTTCCTTGGGAAAAAGCCAAGGGTTTTGATGGTGCCGCGGTAATTGGCAAATGGGTTTCCAAGGACAAGTTTAAGAATGTTGACGACATAAATTTCGCATTGTATAGGAATGGAGAAAAGGTACAGGACGGAAACACATCTTTGATGTTGTGGAAGATTGATGAGCTCATTGCCCATGTATCCACCTATTTTATGTTGAAAAAGGGAGATATACTCTTCACAGGTACACCTGCAGGTGTTGGTAAAGTAAGCCCAAATGACTACCTTTCAGGAGTGCTTGAAGGAGAGCAACTATTTGAAATTAATGTAAGATAATGATTTACAGCCTCGATAAGATTAATGAAATGGCAGAAGGAGATGAGGATTTCGTAACCTCGGTAGTTTCTGTCTTTTTGGAAGAAGTTCCAGCGGACCTTGATGGTTTGGAAAAAGCCATCACGGAGAGAGATTATGAAAATGTCTACAAGTTGGCACACAAAATTAAGCCAAATGTGGATATTTTGGGGATGGAGCAGACCCGTGCAAGAGCACTTGAAATAGAGACCATGGGTAAAAATTCAGCCAGTATAGAGGAGATTGAGGAAAAATTTCCGATGCTCAAAAAAGATGTACTTCAAGTTGTGGCTGAGCTGAAAAAAGACTTCGATTTATAGATGCAAGCCGAGATCATCACCATTGGGGATGAAATCCTCATTGGTCAGATAGTGGACACGAACTCCGCCTTTATTGCCAAAGAACTCAACAAAATTGGGGTTTCCATCTACCAAATCACTTCGGTGCAGGATGATAGGAAGCACATTTTGGAAGCCTTGGAAGATGCAGGAAGGCGTTCATCCGTGGTAATTATTACGGGAGGACTTGGCCCCACCAAAGATGATGTTACCAAACATACGCTCTGCGAATTCTTTGAAGATGAATTGGTTCAGGATGAATCTGTGCTGAATCATATAGAGGAGCTCTTCAAAAAATACATCAATACCCCAATTTCAGATTTAAATCGTCAGCAGGCATTGGTACCCACCAAAGCAACGGTTTTGCAAAATTATTTTGGAACAGCACCCGGACTTTGGATGAAAAAAGGCAATACGGCTTTTGTTTCTCTTCCTGGGGTGCCGTATGAAATGAAGAACCTGATGACCCGTTCAGTTTTGCCCAAAATTGTGGAGGAATTTGAACGGCCCTACATCCTTCACAAAACCATAATGACCTATGGACTTGGTGAAAGTTCCATTGCTCTTAAACTTGAGGATTGGGAAAATAACCTCCCCAATTTCATCAAGTTTGCGTATCTGCCCAATTTGGGTCGGGTGCGGCTTCGACTTTCCGCCAAAGGAACGGACAAGGATTTTTTAATGGCTTCCATTACCGATGAAGTGAAAAAATTATATCCTATCATCGGGGATATCATTGTTGGGGAAGAGGAGGATGAGTCCATAGAATACCAAATTGGCAAGTTGCTCACGGATAAACAATTGACATTGGCCACTGCCGAAAGCTTTACCGGAGGTAAAATTGCGGAAAGTATCACCTCAGTGCCAGGAGCTTCCAAGTATTTCAAGGGAAGTGTGGTCAGTTACGCCACAGAAATGAAGGTGAAACTGTTGAGCGTTCCTGAAAAATTGATTCAGCAACATTCCGTGGTTAGTGAAGAAGTCGCAATTGCCATGGCAGAAAACGTTAAGCGCATCATGAATACCGACTTTTCAATAGCCACCACGGGGAATGCGGGGCCAACAAAGGGAGACTCCGATGCCGACGTGGGAACGGTTTTTATTGCCATTAGTACGCCAGAGCGCACTTTTGCGGAGAAATTCAGTATGGGAAACCTTCGAGAAAGGGTGGTTGAGAAGTCTGTGAACAAGGCATTTGAGCTGCTATTCAAAGAAATTTTAAAATTCTGAAAAAGAATTTTGTACGTCCCATTAAAATGGTATAAATTTGCAGCCTCAATAAAATCACTCAAAAGTTAGGGAGATGTCTAAAGTTTGTGAAGTTACAGGAAAAAAGGTGATGTTTGGAAACAACGTTTCCTTTTCCATCAATAAGACCAAAAGGAGATTTGATGTAAATGTTTCTAAAAAGAAATTTTACATTCCAGAAGAAGATCGTTGTGTGACCTTGAATGTTTCCTCAAGAGGATTGAAGATCATCAACAAAAAGGGAATCTCTGCTGTATTGAAGGAAATCAATTCCAAAAAGTAAGTAGTATAAGCGTTTAAGTACAATACAATGGCAAAGAAAGGAAATAGGATTCAGGTAATTTTGGAATGTACAGAGCACAAGGAATCTGGTCAGCCAGGTACTTCCAGGTACATTACCACCAAGAATAAAAAGAACACGCCAGATAGGATGGAAATCAAAAAATACAATCCTATCCTTAAGCGTATGACTGTTCACAAAGAAATTAAGTAATAGGTTTTAACGAGCCTTATAAAAATATAAGCCATGGCAAAGAAAACAGTAGCAACACTTCAATCATCATCTAAAAGATTGACCAAGGCCATCAAAATGGTAAAATCTCCAAAAACTGGAGCTTACACTTTTGTGGAATCCGTTATGGCACCTGAAATGGTCAATGATTGGTTGAACAAGCAATAAGGTTAACCCTTACTAAAAAATTGAAAGCCACTTTTTAAGTGGCTTTTTTAGTTTCAGTACCTAGATACCTTTTGGGGAAGCGACCTGTGCGCCAGTGATTTTATGTTAAAATAACTCCCCGTACTTTCCTATCTTTGACATTCACTAACGACACAAAATGAGTTTATTCAAAAATATATTTTCAAAGGACAAAAAGGAGACTTTGGATAAGGGATTGGAAAAATCCAAGACCAGCTTTTTTGGTAAGTTGGGAAAGGCAGTGGCCGGAAAATCCAAAGTGGACGATGAGGTACTGGACAATCTTGAAGAGGTTTTGGTCACTTCGGATGTGGGGGTAAACACCACCTTAAAAATCATCGATAGAATCGAGGAACGTGTCTCCAAGGATAAATATATGGGCACGGATGAACTCAATGCAATCTTGCGTGAGGAGATTGCCGGATTGCTCTCCGAGACCCATGTAGGTGAAGAAACCGAATTTACAATCCCGAAGGATAAAAAACCGTATGTTATTATGGTGGTTGGTGTAAATGGTGTGGGCAAGACCACTACTATCGGAAAACTGGCGAATCAGTTCAAAAAACAAGGTCTAAAAGTGGTTTTAGGAGCTGCGGATACATTTCGGGCGGCTGCCATTGACCAATTGGAGGTATGGGCCAAGCGGGTAGATGTGCCTATCATTAAACAAAAAATGGGAAGCGACCCTGCTTCTGTGGCATTTGATACCCTAAACTCAGCCGTGGCGGAAAATGCCGATGTGGTTTTGGTGGACACTGCTGGCCGACTTCATAACAAAGTCAATCTGATGAACGAACTTTCCAAGGTAAAGCGGGTGATGCAAAAGGTAGTGCCTGATGCACCCCATGACGTACTCTTGGTTTTGGATGGTTCCACCGGGCAAAACGCCTTTGAACAGGCCAAACAATTTACCAAAGCCACTGAAGTGACCAGCTTGGCCGTTACCAAATTGGACGGAACTGCCAAAGGTGGGGTGGTCATTGGTATCTCGGACCAGTTCCAGATTCCCGTAAAATATATTGGGGTCGGTGAAGGGATTGATGACCTTCAGGTCTTTAATAAATACGAATTTGTAGATTCGTTTTTTAATCTGAATTAGGAACGAAGAGCACATTTCAATAGAAACGGTCTCGACTATGAGTAGTTAGGTGGATTAGTGGTCAACTTTGCAAATACACACCAAAGTGAAAATCCTTGTGGATTTTCAGAAGCCTGCCCTGAGCATCGTCGAAGTGTAGGCGAGAACCTGTCTGCCGAGAGGCAGACAAGCAATTACTTATAGCCATTGTTGTGCGTAGTTATTTTTTAGTTTTTCAAATTCTTTTTCGTATTTCTCAATTCGAGTTTGGTCTTTTGTCGATAAAAGAAATGGTTTTCTTTTTCCGATAATCATTCTATCGTAAACCAAATTTCCATTTTCATCTTTTATCTCGACTTCGAGATAAGGTCGAAACATTGAACATTCCGTTTTGGTTAATTTGACTGCAAGATTTGCATATTCTTTTGTCGGAAATTGATTGGAAAGTTCAAGTATTTTTAAATTTTTCAGATTTGCAATTGGTTCGAGAGATTCATCTCCGACTTTTATGTTAGTCAGTCTCAAATATTCCAAATGATAAAGTTTAGATAGCGGTTTTAAGCTGTCCACTTTTAACTTTTTATCTATTCCACCATCTAACGACAAACTTTTGATTTTAGTCGCTTTCTCTAATGCTGAGAAGTCCGAAATTTTAGAATAATCTCTAATCGCCAATTTTTTCAAGTTCGGATTGGATTCTATGTTCCAAAGTTCAGTCGCTTTTGTATTCCATTCTGTTATCAGAGTTTCGCAATTACTCAAATTCTCTAAACAGCTTAAATCTTTTGCCAAAAATTGGTAAAGACTCACATATTTCGGTTGATGAAGTGAAAAAATTTGTTCAATGTCTTTTTCTTTAGCTCCAATTAACCAAAGTTTTTCAATATTCAGTTCGTTTAAAAGCTTTCTGTTTTTTACGTCCGCACGAATATGCAATTCCGTTTTAGAATTGTCAAAATCTGCCAAATCAGAAGTAAATTCTGGCTTATTCTCAAATCTGTCTATTGTAATATTGTTCATTTTTTTAATTACGCACAACTTGTTTATATAGATGTAAAATGCAGCTATACACTCCCAAAACGGGAGGTAATCGATGTAAAAGATACTCTTTTATACAAACCTAGCTCTCAAGAAATCAATCATTTCCAAAGAATAAAGTGATGGGGAAATCTTAAATTTAGCAGCTAATTTATGCCAATATGGGTACATACCCTGTTCGAATTCTAAGATTAAATCGAGATCTTGGTAACCTCTAAATATACTATGATGCGCAAGTACCTCCATTTTTGCCTAGCATTTTTGTTGTTTGTCGGTTGCAAACAAGAAAAGGAAACCACTTCCTCAGAAGAAATAATACTGTGGACACCCTACAATGACTCCGCTGAAGTTGCCGCCAATGCCGACCATGAGTATCAGCGAATGCGGTACAAATTCATTCAAAGTAAGGTGTTGGATAAAAATGAGGTGTTCCTGCCTTTGTACGATGAGGTTTCAAAATTTTCGGAGACCCAATATGAAAAGATGAAGCCAATGGTCTTGGAGAAAGATATTAGAACTCTCCAAGCACACATAAGTAAGGGCGATTTTACCTATGAGGACTTGGTGCTGTTTTACCTCCATCGTATTTATAAATATGAATTACCCAATACCACCACACTGAATACAATAATTGCATTGAATCCCAATGTTTTGGAGGAAGCAAGGGCGCTCGAGCCAAATGCCAACGGACATCATCCCATTTATGGGATGCCCATTTTATTGAAGGATAACATCGGCACCTCGGAAATGAAAACCACGGCTGGTGCGGTTGTTCTAAAAGACAATCAAACTGAGGATGCTTTTATCACCAAACGGCTAAAAGAGAAGGGTGCTTTGATTTTGGGAAAAGTCAACCTGAGTGAATGGGCCAATTACCTTTGTGTTGAGTGCCCCAACGGGCAAAGTGCCGTGGGAGGTCAAACCTTAAATCCGTATGGCAGAAGGGTGTTCGATACTGGAGGCTCTAGTGCCGGAAGTGGAACATCCACAGCAGCCAATTATGCGGTGGCAGCGGTTGGCACCGAAACATCCGGTTCCATTTTGTCTCCATCCAGTAGTAACTCCGTTGTGGGACTAAAACCTACCATCGGCCTGTTGAGCCGGACAGGAATAGTGCCCATATCCAGTACTTTGGATACTCCTGGCCCCATGACCAAAAACGTGACCGATAATGCCATTTTGTTGGATGCCATGCTGGGCAAGGACGAAGCCGATTTTAAATCGGTCGCTCCGGAGGCTGAAGTTGCATCGGCATGGAAAAACCCAGCAACACTTAGTGAAATCCGTTTGGGTGTGATGAAAAACCTTTTGGAAAGAGATTCGCTGTATGCTGCCAATGTAGAAATTCTGCGCAATGCAGGAGCACAGATTGTGATGTATGAGAAAATGGACGACTATCACTTGCCATCAACGTTTGTTACTCTTTTAGAGGTTGACATGAAAAATGACCTAAAAAGATACCTACAGGAACAAGTCAAAAACAAGGATATGGTCAAAGTTACTTCGGTCGCCGATGTGGTGGAATTTAATAAACAGGATTCTTTGGTTCGAATTCCCTATGGCCAAGCTCAATTTGAGTCAATTATAGAAGATACAACCACTGAAGAAAGACTACTTAGAATTAAAGAAGATGTTCTAATAACCGGAAGGGGTTTTTTTGACCCCATGCAAGAGCTTAATCTTGATGTTGTTCTTAGTATTAACAACTATCATGCTGGATTCGCTGCCGCAGCCGAATACCCCGCATTGACTATTCCTATGGGTTATATGCCGACGGGACAACCCGAAGGGTTAACTTTCATCGGGAAACCCTTTTCAGAAGAACTTTTATTACAGATTGGAAAATCGTTTGAAGATTTGACCAAGGCAAGAAAACTACCGGAAGGGTATGTAGATTAGTTGATGTAGGCGCTCAACTTTTCCCATAGCTGATTGTCAAAACTAGAAGGTCCCAATTGGCTTTCCCCTGCATCGTCCCCTAATCTGACCACTACCAAGTTTTGGCTGGGAACCACATAAAGTTTTTGGTCAAAGGCACCAAGTCCAGAAATTAAATCACTCGGGGCTTCGGGAATTAAGTCGCCAGTGAAAGAAGCTTCACTTCCCGGAACTTTAAAGTTGCCCTTTCCATTGAGCCACCATAAATAGCCATAGGATGGGTTAAGATTTTGGGAGGTAGTTGTCATTTCGGTAAAGTACGTTTTGTCGGAAAGTATTTCCGTATCCCCCCAAGTGCCTTTGTTGAGACACAACAGTCCAAATCGTGCCATGCTTCGGGTATTGCTGAAAAAGAGGTTGTTATAACCAACTTTTATCCAATTGCCTTGCATTCCAATTCTATCCCGAATCTTTTGATACGAATACTGCTTAAAATCCAAACTGGTGGCGCCAGTCACTATTTGGTCCAATAAGGTATAAGCTGCATTGTGATAGTACCAAAACGTACCCGGTTCATTTTTATAGACTAAACACTCCTTGTCGTAACAAAATGGGTCGTCCACCGTATAGTCCAAACCTGTGGTCATGGTCAAATGGTGACGTATGGTAATATTGGCTTCTTGTTCCGGTGTAAGCATGGACCAACCTTCACCCAAATAATCCATTGAGGAATCGGAAATGGACAAAAAACCCTCTTCTTGGGCAATACCAACGGTCATGGCGGTCAATGTTTTGCCTGCCGAATTCCATGAGTGGTTGTCACTGGCGGTAAAATCTCCAAAATACCATTCCACCACAATCTTTCCATCCTTTAAAATGATGAATCCATCAGTACCTTTTTCTTCCAAAAAGTCATAAAGCGACTGTTCTGCATCGGTATTCCACGACAAGTCAGTTGGAGTTGAAGTTTCCCATGTTCCTCCGTCGGAAGGAGGGAAGTATAGTTCTTCCGTTTCAGGGTCTGGGTTGATGTCTCCATCATCTGTTGAAGCACTGTCCGAAGAACAACTCCAAAGGAGAAAAATCAGAATAAAGAGTAAAGCAGCAGGTCTTTTCATAGTATAGGTATAATAGTTTGACTACTACTGGCGTCAAATGGTTTAACGCTGAATCATGAAAATTATGCAAGCAAATCGATGTAATGCCTTGTGTTGTTGTATTTTTGCAGACCATTTATAGCAACTATGCGTACAAAATCCCTGAAGAAGAACAAAATCAATGTGGTGACCTTGGGTTGTAGCAAGAATGTCTACGATTCTGAAGTGTTGATGGGCCAGCTGCGTGCCAATAACAAAGAGGTGGTGCATGAAGAGGAAGGTAATGTGGTGGTGATAAATACCTGCGGTTTTATTGCCAATGCTAAGGAAGAAAGTGTCAATACCATTTTGGAGTATGTTCAGAAGAAGGAAGCGGGAGAAGTGGACAAGGTTTTTGTGACTGGATGCCTCAGTGAACGCTATAAACCAGATTTGCAGCAGGAAATCCCCAATGTGGACGAATATTTTGGGACAAGTGATTTGCCCAATCTGTTAAAAGCTTTGGGAGCGGATTACAAACATGAGTTGCTGGGCGAACGTCTGACGACCACACCCAAAAATTATGCTTATCTAAAAATTGCCGAAGGTTGTGACCGTCCCTGTTCGTTTTGTGCCATTCCGTTGATGCGCGGTAAGCATAAAAGTAAGCCGATTGAAGAATTGGTGGCGGAATCGGAAAAATTGGCCGCAAAAGGGGTCAAAGAATTGATTTTGATTGCCCAAGACCTCACCTATTATGGTCTTGATCTTTACAAAAAGCGGAATTTGGCTGAATTGCTTCAGGCGTTGGTCAAGGTGGAGGGTATTGAGTGGATACGTTTGCACTATGCGTTTCCCACTGGGTTTCCGATGGATGTTTTGGAGGTTATGCGGAACGAACCCAAAGTTTGTAGTTACATCGATATCCCTTTACAACACATTGCCGACCCCATTTTGAAGAGTATGCGCCGTGGTACCACAAAGGCAAAGACCACCAAATTACTACAGGATTTTAGAGCCGAAGTTCCAGAAATGACCATTCGCACTACCTTGATTGTGGGGTATCCTGGGGAGACCGAAGAAGACTTCCAAACACTGAAGAATTGGGTGAAGGAAATGCGATTCGAGCGTTTGGGTTGTTTTACGTACAGTCATGAGGAAAATACCCATGCCTACAACTTGGAAGATGATGTTCCTGAAGATGTAAAACAGGAACGAGCGAACGAAATCATGGAAATACAATCCCAGATTTCGTGGGAACTCAATCAGGAGAAAATCGGGAAGACCTATCGCTGTATCATTGACCGAAAAGAAGGTAACTATTTTGTGGGTCGTACGGAACACGATTCCCCAGATGTGGATAACGAAGTACTCATAGATGCCGCAAAACACTACGTGAAAATCGGTGACTTTACCCAAATAGAGATTACCGAAGCTTCAGATTTTGATTTGTACGGGATTCCGGTTTCAATATAAAGTCTACATATTTACAAATTCAAATCCGGAAAGTGGGATGTTTCTGAGGTCGAACTCGGTTTCGTTGAGGAGTATCCCATGTTCCATATACGCCTTTAGATTAGCCAACCAAAACGTCCAGCCGTTGCTGCAACCATGATGGATGTTGAGTTTGCTTTCCTCATCTAAGGGGATTTCATATTGTTTCAAGGTGAGGAGCACCGCATTCTTGTGTTCTTCCAGTGAGACGGAAACCTTGCTGTTTGCAAAGGAGATTTCCAAAAAATCGGTTCCATTGGCTTGGAGCACTTTTCCCGTTTCCTGCCCATCCCAATTGTGCCATTTCCAGATGTAATTATCCCCAGCCTGAATTTTTTCATTGGGGTCACGCTGTTTTCCATTTGAGGTGTAGATGGCCTCACTCAAAAACCACGAGGCTATTCCTTCCGAAGTGCCCCAACACCAATAGAGTTTTTCTTTAGGTGCCTTAATGAAGATTTTTTTGGTAAACTGGTCAAAGGTCAACGTGCTCATCGCTTTCTATTTACTTCATACTCATATAATTCGCGTCCCAATTGCGCCAAAAATGGAATACCCACTTCATCGTAATTATAGTCATCGTCATTGAAAACTCCATTGCTGTTCACTAAAATGGTGGCGTTGATGATGAAATCGATGTTGTTCTTGGTATCCTGAATATAGGCGCAATCGGTAAGGGTGCCGTAGGCATAGCCTACCTTATTGTATATTTTGATGTGTTCTGGCATGGGGTCATACATATCGCCGAACATGAAAAACTTCACGTAACTGTCATAAAATTCTTCGGGGTCATAGCCCAGTTTGGCTGGAAGCGTATGCATGGCTTCCAACAAAAAGTTACGCTGTTCATCGCTGAGGTCAAACTGCTGTTCTTTCGGGAATGCCTCAGGAAAAATGATGCGTTTTATAAGCGCGTTTTGCGCTTGGATGGGGAAGTAATTCTTCAGGGAGAAATCAAAAGGAGCCATTTGAAGCGAGTCATCGTTGTAATAAGCTTTCCCTTTTTTTATCCGATGCAATTGTAAGGGCTTTGCCTGAGTGTTGATAATTGGTTTGCTCAGCACGGTTGTAGAATCATTCAAATAAATAACCAAAGGTTTTGTGGTCACATCGTCACCGTTGGGCGCGGATAACCTGTGGGCAATTCGGATGGGTTCCACCCCTCTGTTCCGCATGCGTTGGTTGAGGTCATCTTGACCCAAAAATTCCACCAATCGGTTGTTGGCGGCGTTGTCAGAAACGGCAAAGATTTCTGAAATGGCCTTGGCAAACGTGGTCTCAACGGAATCACCCTCCACATAAAATCGAGTGTATAGTGATAATGAGTCAATCTCATGGAGCTTTTCAAGTGTGGCCACAGCAGCTGGGAATTTGGCCGTACTTGCGGGATAGAAATAGTTGTCCTTATTGACCTGAAAATCGAAATCAGTGAATCGGATGCTATCGTTTCTCCGGTCTATTTGGGTGTAGCGAATTTGAATCTCATGGGCTTTAAGGTTGTCCATTACCCGTGTAATCAATGGACTTTTGGAACTGAGAGCCTTGTCCAAAGGGTCTTTATAGGTGACCCCACCACAGGAATAGGCAAATAAAATCAATCCCCAAAGTACAATTCTTCCCCACATGTTGAATCTTATGGTATCGGTTATTCCAAATAAATTTCGCCGCGATGAGGCTTTAGGATTTCCTTTACCTCTTTTAGTTCAAATTCGGCCACTACTAAAAAAGCGGTGCTATGGGAAGGACTGTGGTGTTCAAATCCGGTAATATCGAATTTAAGCTCTTCAATCATAACGAATTCCTCGAGATGTTTTTGGTAGTGTTCCGCAATTTTGGCTGCACCGGGACCTCTAAAATCCCAGATTATCTTAATTTTTCGATCTAAAACTTTTTCCATAGGGTCATAAGTGTTCAACAGAAGTGCCGTTTTCAGCAAATGCCTTGAAATCCTTCATATAAATGGCAGATTGTTTTTTAAAGGCTCCCGGCATTAAAAGAGCCAACATTTTCATTCCAAAACCTGAAAACTGGAATTCACTCTCTGAAATCCATCGTGTTTTTCCATCCTCTTCCTTAAAATAGTTTTTTTGGATGTTGTGCACACCCTTGGTGTCATACGTAGTATGCATTTCTTCGGGCAGGTTTCGCTTGATTATCGTCTCCACCATATCCATCTTGCGTTTTCCCATTTGATAGCTGAGGCTCATTCGGGCCCCTTCTTGACCAGGATTTTGTGAAAGTTGTTCATAGTCGACCAATCCTCGCTGCCAGTGCTTCATATTCTCTGGATTGTCCAGTTTTTTTATGAATTCATCACGAGGAAGATCTACGACAATTTCTGTGGTATACTTCATTTTTTGAGTGGTTTGGCACTAATGTAACAATTTCTTTGAAGGAACCGTCTACTAAAAATCTGTTAATGAGAAAGGAACCTACTTGTAAGGGATTTTGTAATTGTTATTTTTGCGGAATGCTTAAGCTCCAAAAAAATAGTCTTTTCCTACTTTGCACCTTTGGTGCTCTGCTGGCTTCATCTTGCGAAGGCCTTTTTAATAAAGAGGATGACAGGGTACCCTTGGCAAGGGTGGGGGACGCGTACTTGTACAAAGAAGACATCGCTTCTTTTATACAAGATGACATGTCTGCGGAGGATAGCACCTTGTTTGTGACCAATTATATCAACAACTGGGCGTCTAAACAATTACTGTTGTCCAAGTCCAAAATAAACCTGCCTGAAGAGAAATTGGCAGAATTTGACCGCTTGGTGAATAATTATCGCTCAGATCTGTACACTAGGGCCTATATTGAAGCATTGGTGCTTCAGGCCCAAGATACAGCGGTGTCCAATAATCAGCTTCAGCAGTATTATGAGCGAGAGAAGGAAAACTTTAAGCTTAACGAGAAGTTGGTCCAGTTGCGTTTTGTGGGAATGTCCGAACAGTTTTTGGACAAGGATCAAGTTAAGGCTAAAATCCGGGATTGGAAGGAGAGCGACAAAACCTACTTGGACTCCATTGCGGTCCAGTTCAAGAAGATGCATTTTAATGATTCCATTTGGGTAAGTGCTTCTCGGGTTGTTGAAGAAATACCACCGTTAACTCCTGTAAATGAAGGGGACTACTTAAAAAAATCACAATTTTTTGAGCTACAAGATTCGATAGAGGTATATTTGGGAATGGTGACCAACGTATTGGAAGTCAATGATACGGCACCTTTTGAATACATTGCTCCAGACATTCGACAATTGATTTTAAACCGTCGAAGATTGGATTACGTAAAAAAACTTGAAACCGAAATTATAGATGAAGCTATTAAGAAGAATGAATTTGAGGTTTATGATAAAGAAAAATAGAGCCCTTTGGGCCTTTGTATTTTTAACCACTGCTGGTGTTTTACAGGCACAAGATCAGGACGAATCCATGGCGGTGAACGACTCCACCAGTTCAACCAACAAGGTAAAATTGGACGGTATCTCCGCGGTTATCGGAGATTACGTGATTCTGGAGTCTGATATTGATAAAACACTCATTGATCTAAAAACCCAGGGAGCTTCAACACAGGACATTACCCGCTGCAGCCTTTTAGGGAAATTGATGGAAGACCGTTTGTATGCACACCAAGCTGTACAGGATAGTTTGCTGGTTTCCGATGATCAAGTAAATGCCGCGAGCGATGGTCAGATACAACAACTTTCACAACAGATTGGAAGCGTAGAAAAAATGCTCAGGTATTACAACAAACCTGATATGGAAAGCTTTAGGCAAGAGCTTTTTGAAATCAATAAACTGCGCATGCTTTCTGAAAAAATGCAGAGCAATATTGTAGAGGAAATTGAGGTAACTCCAGAGGAGGTGCGTCAGTTTTTCAATAAAATTCCTGAAGATGAGCGGCCTGTTTTTGGTGCGGAGTTGGAAATCGCACAGATTGTAAAACAACCTGAAGCCACCGAAGAGGAGAAGCAGAAAGTCATCAATCAATTAAAGGAAATTAAGCAAGATGTACTGGAAAATGAGGCTAGCTTTAAAGTAAAAGCCATTTTGTATACCAGAGATGATGCCTCTCGGGCCAATGGTGGATTTTATACGATGACGAGAGAAACTCCTTTTGTAAAGGAATTTAAGGACGTTGCTTTTAGTCTTCAGGAAGGTGAGATTTCGGAGCCTTTTAAAACCATATTCGGATATCATATTATTTATATTGAAAAAATTAGGGGTCAAGAAGTGGACCTTCGACACATCCTTTTGATTCCTGAAGTATCCAAAGCTGCCATTGATGAAGCGGTTCAGGAATTGGACAGTATCCGCCAGCAAATCATAGATGGGAAATACACCTTTGCCGAAGCTGCTTTGAATTTTTCAGATGAAAAGGAAACCAAGTTTGACGGTGGTCTTTTAAGAAACCCCATCAATTTTGATTCCCGTTTTGAATTGACCAAAATGGACCCTACCCTTTACAATCAGGTAAGAAACATTAAGGATGGCGAAATTTCAAGGCCGATTCGTGAAGATGATCCCCGTGGAGGAGCGCCCAAGTTCAAAATCATGAAAATCTCTAACCGTTATGATGAGCATAAAGCAGATTTTGCCAAGGACTACATCAAAATCCAAGAACTGGCGCTTAGGGAGAAACAGTTCAAAGCCATCAAAGAATGGATGGACAAGCGTATTGAGGACACCTATATCCACGTAAATACAGAAAACAGGGACTGCGATTTTGCAAACAACTGGGTAAAGGAATAAATACATGTCAGACGTTACAGCAGTTGAAAATCTTGTAAAAAAACATCAAGCTTTAAAAAAGGAGATTGCCAAGGTCATCGTAGGCCAAGAAAAGGTAATCGAGCAGATTTTACTTTCCATTTATACAGGAGGACATTCGCTATTGATTGGTGTTCCCGGGTTGGCAAAGACCTTAATGGTCAATACCATTGCCCAGACCTTGGGATTGGATTTTAAGCGAATCCAGTTCACGCCAGATTTAATGCCCAGTGATATTTTGGGGAGTGAGGTGTTGGACCAAAACCGGAACTTTAAGTTTATTATGGGTCCCGTTTTTGGAAACATCATCCTTGCCGATGAGATCAACAGAACTCCGCCAAAAACACAAGCCGCCCTTTTGGAAGCCATGCAGGAGCGCGCTGTGACCATAGCCGGGAAACAATATAAACTCAATCAGCCTTATTTTGTATTGGCTACTCAAAACCCTATTGAGCAAGAAGGAACATATCCATTGCCAGAGGCGCAGTTGGACCGTTTTATGTTCGCCATTGAGTTGAAATACCCTTCCATTGAAGAGGAAATCCAAGTGGTGAAATCGACTACCAGCGATGATGAGGTTCAATTGGATACCTTGTTCAATGCTGATGAAATCATTGCGGTGCAACATTTAGTGCGAAGGATTCCTGTTCCGGACAACGTGGTGGATTACACGGTACGATTGGTGAACAAAACCAGACCCGGACTTGAAGGAGCATCCGATTTTGTCAATAATTATGTGGATTGGGGGGCAGGACCAAGGGCATCGCAGAATCTTGTGCTTGCTGCAAAGGCCCATGCGGCCATTAATGGTAAATTTTCTCCCGACATTGAAGATGTGAAAGCAGTGTCATTGGGGATACTTCGTCACAGAATCCTAAAAAACTACAAGGCGGAAGCCGAAGGAATTTCTGAGGAAAGAATTATTTCAGAATTGTTGTAAATATCAAATCTTCGATACTATTTAGGCCAATTCTAATTCAGAAATCGTAGGTATTTTAGTAAATTTACCAAATTACTAAAATCTTAAAACTCAATTGTAGAATGGCATTTGATATTGACATGATTAAGGGCGTCTACGCTTCCATGGGGGAACGTGTGGACAAGGCCCGGGAGTTGGTGGGAAAACCCCTTACCCTTGCTGAAAAAATATTGTATTCGCATTTATGGGATGGAATGCCCACCAAGGAATTTATTAGAGGAAAGGATTATGTTGATTTTGCCCCAGATAGAATAGCCTGTCAAGATGCAACGGCCCAGATGGCTTTGTTGCAGTTTATGCAAGCAGGTAAAGATAAAGTGGCCGTGCCTACAACCGTGCACTGCGATCACTTGATTCAAGCTAAGGAAGGTGCAGCTACCGATTTAAGACATGCCAATGAGACCAGTAAGGAAGTATTTGATTTCCTTGGGTCTGTATCCAATAAATATGGAATAGGTTTCTGGAAACCAGGAGCTGGTATTATTCACCAAGTAGTTTTAGAAAACTACGCATTCCCAGGTGGAATGATGATTGGAACCGATTCGCACACCGTAAATGCGGGTGGATTGGGCATGGTGGCCATTGGTGTTGGTGGAGCTGATGCAGTGGACGTAATGGCTGGAATGGCTTGGGAATTGAAGTTTCCGAAGTTGATCGGGGTTAAATTGACCGGAAAGCTATCCGGATGGACAGCACCCAAAGATGTTATCCTAAAAGTGGCCGAGATTCTTACCGTAAAAGGTGGAACAGGCGCCATTGTAGAATATTTTGGCCCAGGAGCCACTTCAATGTCGTGTACCGGTAAAGGAACCATCTGTAACATGGGAGCTGAAATCGGTGCAACAACGTCAACATTCGGGTATGACGAATCCATGGAGCGCTATTTAAGGGCTACCGATAGGGAAGATGTGGCTGATGCGGCGAATGAAGTAAAAGAATACCTAACGGCAGACCCAGAGGTGTATGCAAATCCGGAGAACTATTTTGATCAAGTGATAGAAATCAACTTGACAGAATTGATGCCGTTGTTGAATGGTCCTTTTACCCCAGACTTGGCTACAGAAGTGGGAACCATGACCGACAAAGCCAACAAGAATGGATGGCCTTTAGCGGTTGAATGGGGTCTGATAGGGTCTTGTACCAACTCTTCTTATGAAGATTTGTCACGAGCTTCTTCCATTGCACAACAGGCTTTGGACAAAAAATTGAAAACAAAAGCGGAATTTGGAATTAATCCAGGTTCTGAACAAGTACGATATACCACGGAACGAGATGGTATCCTCGAGATATTTGAAAAATTGGATGCCAAGATTTTCACCAACGCTTGCGGACCATGTATTGGTCAGTGGGGCCGTTATGAAGATCCAAAGAACGCTCCAAAAAACAGTATCGTTCATTCCTTCAACCGTAACTTCGCCAAGCGCGCGGATGGTAACCCAAACACCCACGCGTTTGTGGCTTCGCCAGAAATGACTGCCGCTATTGCTATCGCAGGTCGTTTAGACTTCAACCCATTGACCGATAAATTGATTAATGAAGATGGGGAAGAAGTGATGTTGGATGAGCCAACAGGATGGGAATTGCCTCCAAAAGGTTTTGAGGTGAAGGACAACGGTTATGTTGACCCTGTGGCTGATGGTAGTAAGGTTGAGGTGGTTGTGGCCGAAGGTTCTGAAAGACTACAATTATTGGAGCCCTTTGAACCCATCACTCCTGCAAGTCTTCAAGGGATGAAACTATTGATCAAAGCTTTTGGAAAATGTACCACAGACCACATTTCCATGGCTGGACCTTGGTTACGATATAGAGGGCATTTGGATAACATTGCCAACAACACCTTGATTGGAGCTGTGAATGCCTTCAATCAAAAGACCAACTTCGTGAAAAACCAATTAACTGGCGAATATGAAGGTGTTCCTGATGCACAAAGAGCCTATAAAAAAGCTGGAATCAAAACGATTGTTGTGGGAGACCATAACTATGGTGAAGGATCATCCAGAGAGCACGCTGCTATGCAACCAAGACATTTGGGTGTGGCTGCCGTATTGGTTAAATCGTTCGCAAGGATTCACGAGACCAACCTGAAAAAACAGGGAATGTTGGCCTTGACCTTTGCCAATGAAAATGATTATGATCTTATTCAAGAAGATGATACCATCAATTTCTTGGATATCGATGCATTTGCTCCAGACAAGCCTTTGACCATTGAATTGGTGCATGCTGATGGAAGCAAGGATACCATAAAAGCGAACCATTCGTACAACAATGCGCAGATAAAATGGTTCAATGAAGGTTCCGCTTTGAACCTCATTAAAAAGGAGAATGCCTAAATTTTTTTAAGATTATTCAATAAAACTCCTGATATTGGCAACATATCAGGAGTTTTTAATTTTAACCAATTGCCAATAATGAAAATCAGTAAAAAGACCGTACTCAATATTGTATTGATTCTTTTTATCCTCTCTTTTTTTGTGACCCCACTCGGATATTATGGTAAGCTATTTTTAAACCGATTATTCGCTTTTTCACCCCCAATCATTGAAGAATCCCAGCGGGAAAACATTCCAGATTATGATTGGCAACTAAAAGATGCGAATTGGGACTTTTTCAATTTTGAAAAGTCAAAGGGAAATGTGGTTTTCATCAATTTCTGGGCTTCATGGCGATTGCCATGTGAAGCTGAGTTGGCAAGCATACAGGAACTATACAACCGGTATAAAGGCAAGATGGATTTCTATATCATCACCAATGAAGAGAGACCTCCCGTGGAAGCATTTATGGAAGAGCACGACTTTACATTTCCGGTGACCTATTTGATTATTGGCGAGAAAATGCCAATTGCATCCAAACCGGTGCCCTCTTCATACCTCATTGATAAATCTGGAGCCATTGTAATCCATAAAGAGGGTATTGCAGATTGGAGCAATGGAAAACTCTATAATCTGTTGGATGAATTGATTGCTGAATAAAAAGTATGAAACTTTCCAAGGAACAAATCAGCAACGGCATATGGATTTTGGCCATCCTATTGATTGTCTTTACGCCTGTTGGTTTTTATGCAAGACTTTGGGTAAATAAAGCTTTAGTTGAAGTTTTGAATCCTAGTGTGTTAGATGAGGAAGAACGGGCCACTTTAAAGGATTATACGTGGGGTTTAACAGATTTGGAGGGTGAGCTAACCAACCTTCAATCAAAAAAAGGAGAGGTTATTTTAATCAATTTATGGGCAACGTGGTGTCCACCATGCGTTGCCGAAATGCCATCATTTGTGGAATTATATTCAGATTATAAGGACAAGGTTACATTTGTCTTTGTGGCGAATGATGAAAAGATGAAGGTTGAAGCGTTTTTACAGAAAAAGGGATACGAACTACCAGTATATTTTCAGTCCACAACCACACCACAACAACTTGAAAGCAGTAGTATTCCAGTTACCTATATTATTGACAAAAAAGGTAATATTGTGGTAAACAGAAGTTGGGTTGCCGATTGGAACTCAAAAAGTACAAGGGCTTTGTTGGATAGTCTTCTCCTAGAGTAGTATTACTTTTTAAAGTATTTAAAGGGAACAAACAACATCCCAAAGCACTCTCCATCTTCCTTGCCTAAATGCTTGTGATGTATTTTATGGGCACGGCGTACACCTTTAGCGTACCAATTATTGGCATTCCTAAATATTTTGAAGCGTTGGTGAATGAAAATATCATGCACCAAAAAATAAGCAATTCCATAGGCCAAAATACCAAATCCCAAAGGCCACCCATACCAAAATGAAGTATAGTTGCCAAGAAAGAATAGGGTCATGCTCACCACGGCATAAAAAATGAAAAAGGCATCATTGCGCTCAAACCAAGAATCATGGTCTTTTTTATGGTGATCTCTGTGCAAACTCCATAAAAATCCATGCATGACATATTTATGGGTGAACCAAGCCATGAATTCCATAAAACAGAACATGCCCAAAAAAATACCTATCCAAAGCGCTATCTTCATTGTACCAATTGTAGTTTATAATTTAAGTAGGATTGGGCCAAAAGTCCAAATTTTTGGTAGTTGGGAACTCGAATGCGGGCATTTTTTATTTCCAAGGGAGGTGTGTCCTGAAGTTTAAAAAGTAACTTTTTATAATAACGATAGGCCGTATATACCCCAAATTTAGCCTGCTCGGGTAGTTTGATGATACCAGAATATCCAATAGCGAAGTCCGCTTTTATTTCATTCACAATTCGCTTTTTGGAAACTTCATCGAGCTCCATCAAGTTGGTATTTGGGAAATAGGTGCGGTTAAGATGCTCGTAATCCGCTTTAAGGTCCCTGAGAAAATTCACTTTTTGAAAAGCGGAGCCCAAAGCCATGGCTGATTCCTTCAATTCCTCATATTTTTCCTTGTTGCCATTGACAAAGACACAGAGACACATCAATCCAACCACATCGGCAGAGCCATAAATGTACTCCCGGTATTCATCAAAGGTCTCATAATTCTTTTTGGTCAAATCCATCCGCATACTTTTCATAAAAGACTCCACTAAATGATAGGGAATATCGTATTTGTGATAGGTGTGCTGGAAGGAATTCAAAATAGGGTTTAAACTGATTTTGTGAGCAATGGCCTGCTGCATATCTGTCTCAAAATCGTTAAAGAGTTTTTCCTTGTTGTACTCATGGAAAGTATCGACGATTTCATCCGCAAAACGGACAAAGCCATAAATGTTGTAAATATCCGCTCGAATTGAGGGAGCCAACATTTTAGTGGCCAAAGCGAAAGAAGTACTGTAGGATTTCGTAACAATCTTGCTACAGTTGTACGAGACATGGTCAAAAATAGTTTTCATCTTTTAGAGTCTTTAGTGATTAAATCAGAAACCAATTTCCCAGAGATTAGGGATGGTGGCACCCCCGGGCCGGGAACGGTAAGCTGACCGGTAAAGAACAAGTTCTTTACCTTGCTACTTTTGAGGTTGGGTCGTAAAAAAGCGGTTTGTCGCAATGTATTGGCCAAACCGTAGGCATTTCCTTTATAGGAATTGTACTGTTCAACAAAATCGTTTACACAGAAACTTTCCTTAAATATAATAGATTCTTTAACAAGTTGTTGGGTTCTTTTTTCAAAGCGGTCCATGACAACATCAAAATATTGTTCTCGAAGTTGCGGTGTATCTTCCAATCCTGGAGCTATCGGAACTAGAAAAAATCCGGTTTCCTGCCTTTTCGGCGCCATGGAGGCATCTGTTACGGATGGAAAATTGGCATAGAACAACGGCTTCGATGGCCACTGGGGCTCATCATAGATTTCTTGGGCATGTTTTTCAAAATCCGTGTCAAAAAACAGGTTATGGTGCTCAATGTTCTCCAGCTTTTTATCAAACCCTATATAAAATAGGAGCGAAGAAGGGGCGTAGGTCTTTTTCTCCCAATATTCTTCGGAGTACTGTCTGTCCTTTTCATCAAGAAGCGTTTCGGAATGATGGTAATCGGCTCCACTGACCACATAATCCGCCAAGTGATTTTTACTTTGACTGCGAATACCAAGCACTTCTTTGTCTGCTACAATAATTTTGGTAACGGGACTATCCACATGGATTTTAACCCCTAATTCTTCGGCCAAATTTTTCATGGCCTTGATGATTTCATACATACCCCCACGCGGATGCCATGTGCCTAATCCAAAATCAGCAAAATTCATAAAACTGTAGAATGACGGGGTATTGTTTGGCTTTGCTCCCAAAAAGAGCACGGGAAACTCCAAAGTGGAAATCAGTTTCGGGTTTTTAAACCGTTTGCGGACCTCCTGACTGATTGTTTTGAAGAATTGGTCAACCCGAAGTACGGTTTCCTTGGTCACCAATTCCAAAGGTGACAGCCCAGGGCGCAAAACCACTTTATTGATGGCAATGTCATAGTTTTCTTGAGCCTGACCGATAAAACGTTTTAGATGTGCACCACTTCCTGACTCCAACCGTTCAAACTCCTCACAAATTTTATCCATACAATCACCAATGGTGACCATATCGTCCTCAAAAAAGATTTTATAGGCCGGATTCAGTTTATCCAGATGGTAGTAATCGGATGTTTTCTTTCCAAAGTCATTGAAAAATTTATCGAAAATATCGGGCATCCAGTACCAACTTGGACCGATATCAAAAGTAAAGCCATCCTTGACCAATTGTCTGGCCCTTCCTCCAACCGTGCTATTTTTTTCAAAGATTTCAACCTCATAGCCGGCCTTGGCCAAATAACAAGCGGCAGAAAGTGAAGAAAAACCGGAACCAATAATAATGACTTTTTCCATTAGCACTTGACCCATTAAAGGAATTCCAATAATTGTTCAATTGAATTGAACGCTTGTACCGATTCAGGGAATGTATCCGCTGTGGCATGCCTTATTTGGTGTCCCAGTACTAAAAGTCTGGAATCGGGTGAAAGCTCCAACAGGTTGGAGAATTGTTCTAAGTAGGCCTGCAGTTCATTTGGGGTTGGCGCAACAGTGAAGTAAGATACAAAATTGATATTATTATAGTATTTCAACAAATCGGATAGGTTTTCCATGGGCATGGTCTGCCCCAAATAGATGGATTTGTATCCTCTGAGCGTAATTTCATAGTTGATATACAACAGTCCTATATCGTGTATTTCATTCTCTGGTAGGAAGAGTGCGAAGACCTTATCGTGTTTGGTGGGTTCTTCCGTTTGCAGCTTTTCCGTTTGAATGTATATTTTTTGTTTAATGAGGTTGGAAATAAAATGCTCATGCGCAGGACTGATAGTATCTGTCTGCCATAGAAGCCCCAACTCGTTCAATAGCGGAATGAAAACTTCATAAAACACATCCCTAAAAGATCGTTCGGCCAACAAGCTGTTATAGGTTTTTTGAAACAGGGATTGGTCAAAATTGAGCATCGCCAACTTAAAGGCATTCAGCGCGTGGCTCTTTTTGCTGTTTTTGGCCACAATTTCTTTGACCATTGTCGGAATCTGGGATTCATCCAGTTTAGCGATTTTGGAAATCTTATAGCCATTGTTGTACAGCAGGGTAATGTTCAATAGCTTTTGTAGGCTTCCAATGGAATAGTTTCTGATATTCGTGGTGGTTCTTTCTGGACTGAAAAGATTATACCGCTTTTCCCATATCCGGATGGTATGTGCCTTTATTCCGGATAGATTTTCCATGTCACGAATGCTGAAGGACTTCTTTACATTGTTCATCTTTTACTGATAAAGATTAAACAAATTTACAATTTAAACCGAACGAACCTATTTTTTTGTCATAAAATTTGGGTTGTACACTTCGAAAAATTAAGGTTTTTAACTGAAAAGATGAACAGTTTTAAAGGAAAAGGTATATAAATAAAAAAACCGCAATCACTTGCGGTTTTGTGCCCACGACTGGAGTCGAACCAGCACGTCCTTGCGAACACTACCCCCTCAAGGTAGCGTGTCTACCAATTCCACCACGTGGGCTTATTGTTTTTTGGCGTCAGATGCCAAAATCTTTGGGGCGACAAATATAGGGGTTTTGTGTAAATATAACTTGCACTATTTTTCTGAAATTATCCGCTTCCGTGGCATGTTTTCGTTCATTGTTTAAAAATTCTGCCGTCTTCCATTTCAATGATACGGTCCGTACGTTTCGCAAAATCCTCATCATGGGTCACAACCAATAGGGAAAGGCCTTGATTTTCCTTCAGATTTTTAAAAATATTGAATACGTTTTCGGAATTATGGCTGTCCAAATTGCCTGTGGGTTCATCACCCATTAAAATCGTTGGGTCATTGATGAGCGCCCTAGCTATAGCCACCCGTTGTTTTTCCCCACCCGAAATTCGGGATGCCCTTTGACCGGCCAAGTGGCCAATATTGAGCATTTCAAGTTTTTGATGTGCGTCTCGCTCGATTTCGGAATTGGATTTTTCACCCAATTTTTTGGCAGGAAGCATCACATTTTCCAAAACACTGAACTCCGATAGGAGATAATGGAACTGAAATACGAACCCAATATTTTTATTACGGATGCGGGATAACTCTTGGTGGGATTTCCCTGTTATCAGTTCATTGCCCAAGTACAGTTCGCCCGTATAATCGGTATCCATGGTGGAAAGAACATACAATAACGTGGATTTTCCCGAACCTGATTTTCCCATAATGGAGGCGAATTCACCTTCACGGACGCCAAAAGAGATATCCTTCAACACATGGAAATCCTTGGGTTTATAAAAATGCTTGTTGATATTTTTGGTTTCCAGGACGAGTTTCATAGGCTATGTTCCCCGAATGATTTCTACGGGGTCGATTTTTTTTGCTCTATTTGATGGCAAATAGCCGGCAATAAAGGTTGATATAAGGGCGAAAGTGATTCCGATTACATAATAAGCCACGTTGTAATTGACCGGAAAGGTGGAGATGGTGGGCAATGCTTCGGTTTCAAATGGAGTTTGGTCAATTACTTTTGAAAGCATAAACCCAATCAAAAGGCCCAAAATACCACCAATCAATCCAATGATCATGGCCTGACTCATAAAAATAAGCTGTACGTCCCTTCCAGAAAAGCCTGTGGCTTTGAGGATAGCAATATCCTTCATTTTTTCATAGATGAGCATGTTAAGAATATTATAGATACCAAAACCGGCCACAATGAGCAAGGTGATGGAGACGGCGTAGGTAATCAAGTTTCTGATGCTTGAACCGGTTTCAAACTGGGCATTGGCCTCATTAATGTCAATGGCTTTGGTGTTGAACTGCTTCTCCAATCTGCGGGCCATGGGTTCGGCTTCATTGATGTTCAACAACTTTATATTGATGTCAGTGACATAATTTTCAGCTTCACCCAATATGCGCTGAACGGTCTTGAGGTTGGCAAAACTTTGCACATTGTCGATTTCGGCAATGCCACTTTGATAAATACCCACTATTTTTAAGGGAAAGATATTCCCTGAAACAGTACTCACTTGAACACGGTCCCCAACCGACAAAGACATTTTATCCGCCAATCCGGCTCCCAGCAAGATGCCGTTATCATTGGTGTCCAATGCCTCTGGTGTTCCTTCTACGATGTTATCTTGAATATTGGATAAGCGAACCTCTTCCATAATATCCACTCCGATAAGATTACCTCCCAATTCAATGGACCCGGACAGGTAAAAAATCTGAGCTCTCAGCTGGGGAGTGGCACCTTTTACGTTGGGTTGTTTTTTCAGATAGTTGAGAATGGGAAGGGCATTATGAATTTTCTTTTGGTTTTGCTTGGGCTTTATGGAGTGGACCACATTGAACGCGTCCTTGAAATCATCATATAGTGCCACGGGTTGGGTGGGGGAGGGTCTAATTTCGTTATAGATATGGATGTGTGGGGTCTGGTTCAAAACGAGGTCATCCAGCATTCCGTTCAAACCTGTCATAAAACTTACCAAGGTAATATAGGCCCCAATACCAAAAGTGACCCCTAAGGTAGCCGTGGCGGTGGACTTCATCTTGGTTAGAAGATGGGTTTTGGCAATCCCCAATATTACATTCCAGTTGATCATTCTTCAGGTTTGTAAATGGCTGTGTTTTCGTCAATTCCTGCTAAAATCTCCACTCGGTCCAGGTTTTGTAGCCCGATGGAGACTTCTTTTTCACCATCATCCGTGAGGACATGTGTGTCATCAATAAGATATTCCTTCGGAATGGTCAAGGTTTCATTCTTTTCTGCGATAATGATATTTCCTTCACCAGAAAGACCGGGATAAAGCGTGGCAGGGGGTTCTGCGAAGAGCGCTTCGACCTTAAACGTTTGGGAACGTTCATCTTTTCGAGGGTAAATCTTATCCAACGTGCCTTCAAAAACTTCAGAATTATACGAATCCAGCGTGATGAAAACTTGTTGCCCAATTTTGAGTTTTACGATGTCCACTTCGTCGACCAAGAGTTCCACCACAAATTTGTCGCTTCTGCCCACGGCGGCCACCGGTTCCATGGTGGTTACAATTTCACCTTGGTTTTTGTAAATGGCGTAGACCTTCCCATTGATTTTACTGGTAATGGTAAAGTCACTTGTGTTGGTCATTGAGGTCTTGTAGTTGTTTTCCGCCTGACGGACTTGGGTTTCCAATTCGTTTTTGGTGCGGTTGTATTTTTGTTGGAGAAGATTCAGGTTGTTTTGTGATAGTTCGTACGCCAATTTTCGATTGTCGTACTCCACTTTGGAACCGATATTTTGATCCCAAAGGTTTTTTTGACGGAAATAATTGATGGAATCATTTTTCAGTTGCAGTTCCGCAGCATTAATTTCATCTCTGATTCCACTGAGCACGGCAGCACTTCCACTGTAGTTTTCTCGTGCCAATTGAAGGGCCAATTTGGCATTTTCGGTATTTAGTTCAGGGGATGTGTTGGTAATTTGAAGGATGGGGCCGCCCTTGCTCACACTATCACCTTCCTCAACCCAAATTTTATCCAAAATGCCCACCACAACGGAGTAGGCTTGGTACAGACTATCCGGTTGAACTGTTGCCGAAGCATAAACAGATTCTGTCAACGGCATCCGCTCAGGAAATATCTTTTCTTTTTTATCGGAACAGGAAGACAATAGGAGGAAGGAGAGCAGGGTAAGTACAATGTATTTCATGGTGTTTTTCATGAGATTGTCCTCAAATTACCAATAAAATTGTTAGCTACACTATGAGTTTGGTCAGTAAATCATTCAACCCTAAAAATTATTCATTATTGGCCTGATTTTTCGATTTTGAAGCTAATGATGACGCAGGTCATTGTGCAGGTTTGCAAATCCTATTTTCTTTACCACAAAAAGCTCATGATACTAACAGTTGCCATATTGTTAGTTGTGCTCCTAGCCCTTGGACTTCTTCTTGTTCCAATTCAAATTTTTATTGATACTGATGCAGCACAGTACTATGTTCGAATAAGGGGGTTGGCAAGGGTCAGTTTAGAACCAGACAAAAAAGAGCTGTTACGGATACGGTTTAAAACGCTCTTTTATGAACGCTGTTTTTATCCCATTACAACCACTTCAAAACCAAAACCACCAAAGAAAAAAGCCAAACCTAAAAGGAGGATGAAATTTGGGAAAATCGTGCGTGTGATAAGGTCGTTCCAAGTACGGCGATTTGTGTTGGATATGGATACAGGGGACTATACCGCAAATGCAAAAATGTATCCTGTATTTATGTTGCTCAACCAGTATGTGGCTTCATTCCACATCAATTTTGAGAACCGAAACAGATTGTTGGTGGATGTACGCAATCGGCCTTATAGAATACTAAAATCATTTGTTAAACATTAAATTGGTAGGTCATGGATTTACATTTTGAAGAATTATTGAACAAAGTGACTGATTTTATCAAGTCAGAAGCTAAAACAGAGACCATTATTGGTGAACCCTTTCAATTGGGTGAATTTAAATGTGTGCCCGTTATTAAAGTGGGTATGGGATTTGGCTCCGGAGGAGGCGAAGGAGTTGAAGGAAAAGGACGAAAAGGAGAAGGTGCCGGTGCCGGAGCTGGTATTGGTATCCAACCTATTGGATTCTTGGTGACCAAAGGAGATGAGATTTCCTTCTTGGAAGCTGGAAAGACCCATGGTTTGGCAGCCGCATTTGAAAAAGTGCCCGATTTAATCGAACGCATTGTTTCTGAACGAAACAAGCATGAAGAAGTTGTTTCCTAAATGAAGAGCAATGTTGTTGGAAAGCGCTGGATGGCCTGAAGTAAATAGTTTAGGCCATCCAGACTGAAATTTTAGGTGTTTTCAGCATGGGCTTGAGCGCCATACTGACTTTTATAAATTCTGACCACTACCAGAAAAAGACTCACCAATAGAGGTCCGAATATCAATCCAATAAATCCGAAGAGCGGAATACCTACCAAAATACCAATCAAGGTAATAAGCGGATGCACATTGTCCAATCGCTGCAGCACATACATCCGAATTAAATTATCGGCAGAACCGACTACTACAAAGCCGTAAATCAAAACACCCCAAGCTGCAAACGTATTTCCTTGGGAAAGCATCATCAAAAATACGGGAATGGTACCCAAAGCGCTGCCCACAAAAGGGATCATGGAACCAACCGCAACAATGACAGCCCAAAAGACGGGATTTTCCACCCCAAAGATGAAAAATCCGATTAGGGCAACCACTCCTTGGGCAAGAGCCACCAAAGGAATTCCCAATGCATTGGCCAAAACCATTTGCTTGACCTCTTTACCAATTTGTTTAAGATTTTCGTTAGCGATGGGCAAGTATTCGTACAGGGATTCTTTTAGTCTATTTCGATTGGTAAGCATGTAATACAAAAGAAAATACATGACTCCAATAGAGATGACCGTTGCAAAGGTACCTCCGGCAAAGCCTTGAAGGTTGTTGGAAACCCAATCTGAAATCGCTTCAAAATCAAATTTAGACTGTAGGTTAAAGCCTGTATAATCTTGTACTTTTTGTAAATATTCCTTTAGGGTGTCCATTATTTTTGGCGGACCCTCAATGGCATCTTTTATTCTGGAACCCAGCATGAGTATCACCGCGATCACGGGCAAAAGAATCACGATGAAAGAGGTTACCATCAATGTAATCGCGGCTACCGAAGTACTCCAATTTCGAGCCATGAGCCATTCCATAGGTTTTTTAAAGATGACATATAGGGTGAGTGCCCCGAGCACACCAGGGAGATATTCGGCTATTTCTTTGAATATCAATGCAAATAGTAAAACAATGATGCTCAGAACAAATACTTGTCTTATAATGTTGGGATGAATGGATTTCATTGCAGTCTGTTGTTTTATAGGAATCAGTGGCTTGTGCTTTTTAATTTTCAGCTGAAAGGTCTCCGAAATTTAACCAGCGGATACCAAAGACATTATCCCTATCCACTTAAAAATGGATTCATTCACATATTTGATGGTTACGTTTGCCCAATTTGGAAGAAGAATTACTGAATTTTAAGGAAAACAGTTCATTATAATTTTTGATAATATGTCCTAGAAGGAAGATGTAATGCCTTATTAATTATAATATTAGCTTTATCTAATACTATATTCCCAACTATAATCCCATTTATTGTCTTTTAGCAACTTTAGTTGCAAATTTGAGGGTACTCCAATACTTTTTAACTAACAAATCAAGATGCATTCCAAAGCATTTTTCAGTATGAAGAACCCTAAGAATTTATTCTTGTTGGCAGCTTTTTTCATTTCAGTTGCATTACAAGCCCAAAAAACAAACTTTACCCATCAAGATTCCTTGCGGGGAACTATTAATAAGGAACGGTCTTGGTGGGATGTATTGCGGTACGACATCACCGTGAAACCAGATTTCAACAAAAAGACCACTATTGGCAAAAATGTGATCACTTATAAAGTGGTTGAAGAATCCCATAGTGATTACATGCAGATAGATCTACAGGAACCTTTACGCATTGATAGCGTTGTTACGGATGATGCCAGAAAACTTAGTTTTACAAGAGAAGGCAATGCCTGGCATGTACAGAATAAGCTGGGTGCTGCTAAAAAGGAAGGTAAAATCACCGTTTATTTTAATGGAACACCACGGGAAGCCGTTCGCGCTCCATGGGATGGCGGTTGGAGTTTTTCCAAAGATTCCCTTAACCGACCATTGATGACCGTTACCTGTCAAGGCCTTGGAGCATCCATTTGGTATCCCAACAAAGACCACCAGAGTGATGAGCCCGATAACGGTGCCACCTTGACCATGACCGTTCCCAATGAGCTTACCGCAGTGGCCAATGGTAGATTAAAGGAAAAGAAGTCACATAACGACGGTACAACATCCTACACATGGGAAGTCAAAAATCCAATAAATAATTACAACCTTATTCCATATATAGGGCATTATGTCAACTTCAGTGAAACCTATGCTGGCTTAAAAGGGGACTTGGATCTGAACTATTGGGTTTTGGACTATAACTTGGAAAAAGCAAAGCCATATCTACCGAATGAAGTCCATAACATGCTCGATAGTTTTGAATATTGGTTTGGACCTTATCCATTTTATGAAGATGGTTTTAAATTGATAGATGTAGATCATACCGGAATGGAACATCAATCCGCTGTGGCTTATGGGAATCATTACAAACCCGGTTATCGAGGCAGGGATGGTTCTGGAACGGGAATAGGATTGCTATGGGATTTTATCGTCATCCACGAAAGCGGTCACGAGTGGTTCGGGAACAACATCACTACAAAAGATTTGGCCGACATGTATATTCACGAAGGATTCACCAACTATAGCGAGACCCTATTTATTGAAAGCATGTACGGAGCTGATGCCGCCAACGATTACAACCGAGGTATTCGTCGCGGAATCCGAAATGACCGTCCCATTATACCAGAATATGGGGTGAATGCCCAGGGTAGTGGAGATATGTACACCAAGGGCAGCAATATGATTCATACCATTCGACATAGCTTGAACAATGACCAACTGTTCCGAAATATTTTGACGGGACTTAATCGGGTGTTCTATCACCAAACGGTGACCAGTGATCAAGTGCATGCCTATATTTCAAAAAAGGCAGGTTTTGATTACGGCAAGGTTTTCCATCAATATTTAAAGACGACCCAAATACCCGAGATACATTTGTATGCTGATGCCAAGAACAATCGCATGTATTTTAAATATGCCAATTGCGAGAAAGACTTCAATCTTCCACTTTCGTTGGTTGGAAGACACACGAGCCTCAAGATTTTCCCAACCACGGAATGGCAAAGCGTTGAGGTTAGCAATGATCAATATGTACTTTTCTCTGCCCCACGCATTGAAAAGATGTACTATTTAACTCCCAAGGTTTTAAACTCCATGGAAACTGAAAAGAAATAATAACTCGTATAACGGTGTCATGAGAAAAAATCATCCATTCCTGCTATTTGTTTTTGTTGTGCTCTGTAGTTTGAATCTTGCCTTGGCACAGTCCAACTATCCAACTCCGGTTGAGGGCGATTATGTCATTGACAATTTTAAGTTTCAGAGTAACGAGGTGCTTCCCAAACTCAATTTGCATTACACCACCCTTGGAAAACCAACCAAAGGCAAAGATGGCAAGGTGAACAATGCAGTCTTGATAATGCACGGAACCACAGGGAACGGAAAGGGATTTTTAAGTGACCGATATGCAGGCAATCTTTTTGGTCCTGGCCAACTTTTGGATGCGGAAAAGTACTTTATTGTTCTTACTGATGCCATTGGTCACGGGAAATCCAGTAAACCCAGCGATGGGCTGCACATGAAGTTTCCCAAATACACCTATGACGATATGGTATTGGCCCAATACAGGCTGCTCACCGAACATTTAAAAGTAGACCACCTAAGGTTGGTCACAGGAACCTCAATGGGAGGTATGCATACATGGGTTTGGGGGTATACCTACCCCGATTTCATGGATGCCCTGATGCCCTTGGCAAGTCTTCCAGTTGAAATAGCAGGAAGAAACCGCCTCCAGCGCAAAATGATCATTGACCTTATTCAAATGGATCCAGAATGGAAGGGAGGGGATTACACCGAGCAACCCAAAGTTGGATTGTCAGCGGCAATTTCCAATATGATGTTTATGGTTAGTGTGCCTTTAAAATGGCAAAACTCCGCCCCTACACGCGAGGAATCGGAAAAGCTGATGAAGCAGCTCTTGGACCGTTATCTGTCCATTATGGATGCCAATGACGTGATTTATGCCTATGATTCGTCCAGATTTTACAATCCGGCACCTCATTTAGACCAAATAAAAGCCCCGCTCATGGCCATTAATTCGGCAGATGACCAGGTAAACCCACCCGAGTTGGGGCTTTTGGATAAAGAGATTTTAAAGGTGGAAAAAGGAAAATATATTTTGATTCCCATTTCTGAAAAGACTTCAGGACATGGGACGCATTCAGACCCTACTATTTGGGGAGATTATTTAAAAAGCTTATTGGAGATATCTGAACGAAAATAACGAACGGAAATCCCACTGAAAATAAATTTTAATTGCGTTTTATGATTTGATTGTTTGAATTAGTTGATTGATTGTACCGAGGCTCTGAGTAATCAGGGCCTCGGTTTTTTTTATGACCATCTGAAAGTAGATAATGGCATAAATGAAAAAACCCCGCAAACTTGCAGGGTTTTTTCTCATTTTCTGTGACCTGGCTGGGGCTCGAACCCAGGACCCTCTCCTTAAAAGGGAGATGCTCTACCAGCTGAGCTACCAGGTCTTTTAACAGTGCCGGCGCATTGCGCTAAGCGGGTGCAAATATAACATCAATAATCTATTTTACAAGGTGAATTAATGATAAATTTGACTTTTTTTAAATTCGCTTTTAAATTCAAGATATGAGAGTAGTTTTGGTGGGATATATGGCAAGTGGAAAGTCCTCTGTGGGAAGGTTGTTGGCCAAGGAGTTAGGGCTAGAGTTCATTGACCTTGATGCCTATATTGAGGAACAACAAAAAAAATCCATCAAAACCATTTTTTCTGAGAAGGGAGAGATTTTTTTTCGAAAGCTTGAGCATGAAATGTTGGGCAAAGTTTTGGATGAACATCAAGATTTGATCCTTTCCACAGGAGGCGGTACACCCTGCTATGGGAATAATATGGAGACCATCTTGGAAAAATCCGACCATTCCATTTATCTCCAGTTGTCCATTCCCGCTTTGGTGGAACGCATCAAGGGAGAGAAGGAAGACCGTCCTTTGGTCAAAAATATCAAAGATGAAGACCTGTCAGAATTTATCGGGAAACATCTTTTTGAACGAAGGCAATACTACGCACAGGCAAAACATGTCTTTGAATGTGATGGTAAAAATTTGGAGACGGTGGTCTACGAAATAAAGCAATTGCTACTCTAGATAAACCGCATCGTTTTTAGGCTCAAACTCCACCTTAATATGCTCGTTGAGTGAAGTGGACAATGAAATGCCCTTAAAATCGGCCTTAACCGGGAATTTTTTGTGGTTCCTGTTGACCAATACGGCAGTTTTCAACTGTTTTATGGGAGTCTTTAAAAAATGATGCACACCATAGATCAATGTAGTGCCCGAGTTGAGCACATCATCCACCAGTATTACCGACTTATTGGTATATTCCTCCTCAGGGATTGAGGTACTAACGCCACTGTCCAACGGATTCTTTTTATCCATCTCCACTTTGCAAAGCACAATGTCCGCTTCGGTAATGCTTTTTAACACCGTGGCGATTTTTTTGGCAAAGTTCATTCCACCACCATTGATGCCCGCCACAATAATTTCTTTCTCGTCCACATTGGTCTCATAAATCTGATAGGCGATTCGTCTAACAATATGCTGAATTTGGCTGTGGGTCAATATGCGGTTCATCATGGCATGGATAATTGAATCAAAGATATAAAACAGATTATTCAGATTCGTCCAAATAATCATCAATGTCCCGTCTGTCTTTTTTGGTGGGACGCCCCAATCCTTTCTTTCTATAATGTGTTTTAGCAATATTCAACAACTCATTATGCTCAAAAGCCTCTTTTGGAGTGGTGTCTTTCCGGTAAATATCCACCAATTTGGCACCCACACGGCTCTCTGGAATATCAAGAACCGTCAATTCGTAATCAATTTGGTTCTTCCGAAGCACTATTTTATCCTTAGGATAAACCTCCCGTGATGGCTTTACAGTGCTGCCGTTTACCTTCACTTGACCTTTTTTTACGGCAGTGGAGGCAACGTTTCGCGTTTTGTAATATCTAATACACCAAAGGTACTTGTCTATCCGCATAAGCTCTGCAAATCTTTGTTAATGCACCGAGCAAAAATAACGGAAAATTGTATCTTGCGCAGCTAAAAGACACTTGATGAGGTACGGGATTTTTGTTTCTTTGTTTTTGACATTGATTTTTGTTTCATGTAATAATGATGATGATGGAGGGCCAGAAAGTCTTCCGCCTAGGGCACTATCAGAAGTAAGTGCTGAAGACGATGCAGACATTAAAGCATTTTTGGAGACGCATTTCTACAACTACGAAGAATTTGAATCCCCACCAGCCGATTTCGACTACAAAATAAAAATAGATACCATAGCCGGTGACAACGCAGGAAAGACACCCCTTATGGATATGGTGAGGAGTACTTCCATTGCGGTATCTACCAATGAGCATGGACTGGACATTGAGAGGGAAGAGGATGTGCCACATATACTCTATTACCTTTCCGCTAGGCCAACCTTTGAAGAATTGGATGCAATGGGACCTGATCCCTCAGTAGGAGCTTATCCTACTGTTGCAGATTCTGTTTATGTGCGGTATGAAGGAAGATTATTGGACGGAACCATTTTTGATGGGTCAACCTTCAATCCTATTTGGTTTGATTTGGCCCGTTTGCAAGACCTTTCACAAGGAGCCAGAGGCTTTGCTGAAGGAATCCCATTCTTAAAGACTGGAGGAGCTATTATTGATAATGGCGATGGTACCGTAAGTGTTGAAGACTACGGAGTAGGAATGATTTTGTTTCCTTCCGGTTTGGGATACTACAATGATGTACGAGGGCAGATTCCCCAATACAGCCCGTTGATGTTCCATATTGACCTATTTACGTTAAATCGCACCGATCACGATAATGACGGTATTCCTTCCATTGAGGAGGATGTGAATGGGAATGGTTTTCTGTATGACGACAATACGGATGCAGATGAAGAGGATAGACTTAGAACGCCACGTTTTGCGAATTTCCAAGACGCAGATGATGATGGGGATGGTAAATCAACACGCAGTGAAATCTCGGATGAAAATGGTGAAATTATCTTCCCATATCCCGATTCTGATAATGACGGAGTTCCTGATTATTTGGATCCAGACAATTAATGAAAAGATGAAAAAACAAAAA
>NZ_JBHUHU010000006.1:60792-75825 GCF_042682725.1 Flagellimonas iocasae
TTTTTTATGCAATCAGTATTTTGATCTTACAATTTCAACGATGCTGCAAAAATAATCTGTGAAGGTCTCGAATCTACGCGACCATCAGGAATATCAATAATGTCAGCTTCGTTTTCAGAGAATCCTCGTTCATACCGAACATCCAATCCTAATCTGCCTAGATTTACACCAACACCAGCGTTTAGTCCGACCGTAAAGTCGTTTTGAACGTCCTCTACTTCCAAATCACCTAAATCGTTTTTAAGGGTATATTGAAAAGCAGGTCCTGCAAAAATATGCAGTGGTCCAATCAATTTATACCCTAAAAGAACCGGAAGGTCCAATTTGGAAATATCATAGTCTTGCGAACCTTCATTGGGTACATCATAAGAACTTTTGGTTTTGGAATAAACCAGTTCAGGTCTTAGATAAATTTTGGGAAAATCCAATTTGCCCCAGAATCCCACATGGTATCCTGTTTTGCCCTCAGCGCCCTCAACAATGTCCTGTCCGCCTTCGCCTACGGAACTTATTAAATCGCCATTTTTGTTGTAGGATAGCCCGGCCTTAATACCAAAGCCTGAGCCGCTCTGGGCCATAGCTGCAGACCCCATTAGGGCCAACACAGCAACTAGAAGTGTTTTTTTCATAGGTGTTCATTTTAAAAGGTTGATGAAGAATATCACAAAAGTGATACCGAAAATTATTTTCGCTTCAACACTTTTAAAACGGCCTCTTCTATGGCTTTATTGTTCAATCCGTATTTCTCCATCAACTGTTCTGGAGTTCCACTTTCCCCGAAAGTATCTTGGGTTGCCACAAATTCTTGGGGCGCAGGGTTATGTGTTGCCAATACTCTTGCTACGCTTTCACCAAGACCTCCCAAATAGTTGTGTTCTTCCGCGGTAACCACACATCCTGTCTTTTTCACAGAATCCAAAATAGCCTTGTCATCCAAAGGTTTAATGGTGTGGATGTTAATGACTTCCGCAGAAATACCTTGATTTTCTAAACTTTCAGCTGCCAATAGAGCTTGCCATACCAAATGTCCAGTAGCAAGGATGGTTACGTCCGTTCCTTCGCTTAGCATTAAGGCTTTTCCAATCTCAAACTTTTGGTCAACAGGAGTGAAGTTGGCCACTTTAGGGCGACCAAAACGCAAATAAACAGGACCATGATGCTCAGCTATCGCAATGGTAGCGGCCTTGGTCTGGTTGTAGTCACATGGATTGATGACGGTCATGCCCGGAAGCATTTTCATCAAACCGATATCTTCCAAAATCTGGTGGGTTGCACCATCTTCCCCTAAGGTAAGACCAGCGTGCGAAGCACAGATTTTTACATTTTTATCCGAATACGCGATGGACTGGCGAATTTGGTCGTACACCCTTCCTGTGGCAAAGTTGGCAAAGGTAGAGGCAAAAGGAATTTTGCCTCCGATGGTCAAACCAGCAGCCATACCCATCATATTGGCCTCTGCGATTCCCGTTTGGAAAAATCGCTCCGGATTCTCTTCAATAAACGTTTCAATTTTTAAGGAACCTACCAAGTCGGCACAAAGGGCCACCACATTTGGATTGGTTCTTCCCAATTCTGTCATTCCGGCACCGTAACCGCTTCGGGTATCATTTTTTCCTTGATCAGTATATTTTGTCATTTTGTTTTGCTTCTAGAATTAATAATCACCTAAGGTCTCTGGATTTTGAGCCAATGCATTGGCCAATTGCTCATCGTTGGGCGCTTTTCCGTGCCATGCGTGGGTGTGCATCATAAAATCAACACCGTTACCCATCATAGTGGTCATAACAATGCAGACAGGTTTTCCTTTACCAGTTCGGCTTTTGGCTTCATTAAGACCGGCAATGACTTGGTCCAAATCGTTTCCATCTTCGATTTCCAAGACATCCCATCCGAAAGCCCTGAATTTTTCACTGACATCGCCTAATGGAAGTACATCTTCGGTAGCACCATCAATTTGTTGACCGTTTCTGTCCACAGTGGAGATTAAATTGTCCACCTTGTTTCCGGCGGCGTACATGATGGCTTCCCAGTTCTGACCTTCTTGAAGCTCACCATCGCCATGAAGACTGAATACCAAATGGTCATCGCCATTCAACTTTTTAGCTAGAGCGGCACCAATCGCAACCGACATTCCTTGTCCCAAAGAACCAGACGCAACACGCACCCCAGGCAAACCTTCATGGGTGGTTGGGTGACCTTGCAAACGGGAGTCAATCAATCTAAAGGTGTTGAGTTCCTCAACAGGGAAATATCCTCTTCGTGCCAAAACACTATAAAATACGGGGGAGATATGACCGTTGGACAAGAAGAAGAGATCTTCTCCAATTCCGTCCATATCAAATCCTTCCTTAAGATCCATGATTTCATTGTATAGGGCAACAAAAAACTCGGTGCATCCCAGAGAGCCTCCGGGGTGTCCTGAATTCACTTTGTGGACCATTCTTAAAATGTCCCTTCTTACCTGAACGACCAGGTCCTGTAATTCTTTCGTGTTTGACATTAGTATTTAATTTTAAGGTATCAAAAATACAGGCATTAGGTCGGCTAAACAAGTAGAAATGTATTATTTCACAAAAAGTTTCCCCTCATAAACTTTATTTTTTTGTTAAGGGAAAGCGGAGATGAGTTGGCTATATTTGCGGTTTTAAATTCGAGTATTGAAGTTTAGCTTACTACAAAAGGATAATCAGAGCAAGGCTAGGGCAGGGGAAATCACTACTGACCATGGCACCATCCAAACGCCTATTTTTATGCCGGTGGGCACTGTGGCCTCTGTAAAAGGGGTGCATCAGCGCGAATTGAAGGATGAAATTAACCCTGATATCATTTTAGGGAATACCTACCATTTATACCTGCGTCCCAAAACCCCAATTTTGGAAGAAGCCGGTGGTCTTCACAAGTTTATGAACTGGGAGCGCAATATTTTGACCGATAGTGGGGGGTATCAGGTGTATTCGCTATCCAATAACCGGAAAATTAAAGAGGAAGGGGTTAAGTTTAAATCACATATTGATGGGTCCCACCATGTGTTCACTCCGGAAAATGTTATGGAAATCCAGCGAACCATTGGGGCGGATATTATTATGGCCTTTGATGAATGTACTCCTTATCCCTGCGACTATAACTACGCGAAGCGTTCCATGCATTTGACTCACAGGTGGTTGGATAGATGTATTTCGCATTTGGAGAAGCTTCCGTTCAAATACGGGTATTCACAAAGTTTTTTTCCGATTGTTCAAGGTTCCACCTATAAAGACTTACGGAAACAGTCCGCGGAGTATATTGCTTCCGTGGGGGCAGAAGGGAATGCGATTGGAGGTCTCTCCGTAGGAGAGCCTGCCGAAGAAATGTATGAAATGGCCGAACTCGTCTGCGATATTTTACCGGAGGATAAGCCGCGCTACTTGATGGGTGTTGGTACACCTATTAATATATTGGAGAATATTGCGTTGGGCGTGGATATGTTCGATTGCGTTATGCCCACCCGAAACGCCCGAAATGGAATGCTGTTCACAGCACATGGAACCATCAATATAAAGAACAAAAAATGGGAGAATGATTTCTCTCCTATTGATGAGATGGGAATCACTTTTGTGGATACCGAATATTCCAAGGCCTACCTGAGGCATTTGTTTGCGGCCAACGAATATCTTGGGAAACAAATTGCCACCATCCACAACCTTGGTTTTTATCTTTGGTTGGTACGAACGGCTAGAGAACGTATTTTAGCGGGAGATTTCGTGCAATGGAAGACCCAAATGGTTCAACAAATGGATAAACGATTGTAATGCTGACCATACTTGACAGGTACATCTTAAAACGCTACTTGGTCACCTTTATGGGGATGCTCATGCTATTTGTGCCCATTGGGATCATGGCCAATTTGGCTGAAAAGATTGGGAAAATCATAGACAACGAGGCCCCACTGTCCGAAGTAATTGTGTTTTACGGCAATTTCACCTTGGTCATTGGGAATCTGTTGCTTCCGGTTTTCTTATTTCTGTCCATTATATTTTTCACCTCCAAGCTGGCAAGTAACACCGAGATTGTGGCCATTTTAAGCTCGGGAGTTTCCTATGGTCGATTTCTACGTCCTTATTTAATAGGTGCAACCATGGTGGCCATTCTTATTTTTATGATGGGGATGTTCATTGTGCCCCATGCCAGTATCGGTTTCAATGAGTTTGAATACAAATATTTTAAACGGGGGAAGCAGGACCGGGTCACCGACAATATTTTCAATCAATTGAATGAGACGGATTATCTCTACGTGAGCAGCTTTGACCCTAATAGAAAGATTGGCTACAATTTCACCTATGAGCATTTTGATTCCATTAGACAATTGGATTACAAAATTTCCGCCAGTAATATTCGATGGATAGAAAAGGACAGCCTCTACCGGTTGACCAATTATTCCAAACGAAAACTTCGCAATAACATTGAGATTTTGGAAACACAAAGAAGGTTGGATACCTTGTTCACCTTTAAGTTGGAAGACCTTACCCCGGTGTCCTATGTGGCGGAGACCAAAAATTTATTCGAGCTTAACGATTTTATTGATGACCAAAAACGAAAAGGGGCATCCAACATCAATGCGTATATTTTGGTAAAATACAAAAGGTGGGCCCTTCCTATTGCCGCTTTTATCCTCACAGTCATAGCTGTAGCGGTTTCATCCGTGAAAAGAAGGGGAGGCATGGGGCTTAACTTGGCTTTTGGAATTGGAGTGGCATTTGTGTATATCTTTTTTGATAAGGTTTTTGGAACCCTTGCGGAACAATCTGGGTTTTCACCCCTGTTGGCGGTAATCATTCCCAACCTTATTTTTGGGATATTTGCTGTTTACATGTTGATGAAGGCCAAACGATAACCCATCCAAAAACACCTATGTAGTTGATGTTAAATGGCTTGGACATTTTCTGTGAATAATCCATAATGTCATATATTTGTCCCCATTGTATTTCTTGAAAACAATTATTTTCCAATGGAATATTTAGAATTTGAACTTCCCATTAAAGAACTTGAAGACCAACTTCAAAAATGTATGGTAATTGGGGAAGAAAGTGATGTTGACGTCACGGAAACCTGTTCCCAAATTGAAAAAAAGCTAGAAGAAACCCGAAAGGATATCTATAAAAACCTCACCGCATGGCAGCGGGTGCAACTATCAAGGCACCCCAATAGGCCCTATACCATGGACTATATCAGAGCCATTTGCGGAGATACATTTTTAGAGCTTCATGGCGACAGAAATGTAAAAGATGACAAGGCCATGGTCGGTGGCTTAGGCAAAATTGGAGACCAGAGCTATATGTTCATCGGTCAGCAAAAAGGCTACAACACCAAGACCCGTCAGTACCGAAATTTTGGGATGGCCAATCCTGAAGGATACCGAAAGGCCCTTCGCTTAATGAAATCCGCAGAAAAATTTGGGATTCCAGTCGTGTGTTTTATCGATACCCCTGGAGCGTATCCTGGGATTGAAGCTGAGGAAAGAGGTCAAGGTGAAGCCATTGCCCGCAATATTTTGGAGATGACCCGTCTTAAAGTGCCCATCATTGTTGTGATCATTGGTGAAGGTGCATCTGGGGGTGCGTTGGGTATTGGGGTAGGAGATAAGGTGTTGATGTTGGAAAATACATGGTACTCTGTCATCTCTCCAGAATCCTGTTCATCCATTTTGTGGAGAAGCTGGGAGTACAAGGAACAAGCTGCTGATGCCCTTAAGTTGACCGCAGCCGACATGAAAAAACAAAAGTTGGTGGATGAGATTGTTAAGGAACCCCTTGGTGGAGCGCATTCCAATCGAGAAAAAACGTTCGAGACCGTCAAGAACAAAATTTCATCACATTACGAAGAGCTGAAAAAGTTATCACCAAAAGAACTCGTGAAAACCCGTATGGATAAATACTCCGATATGGGCGTTTTTAACGGATAATTCTTGTTTTTCAGAGGTTAACTTTTTTTATTAGGTTTTATCCTCACTTTTTTTTATGTTATTAACAGGTATTTAAAGTTGTCAACATTTCAATTGTTGAATACCTGTGGAAATCACATCTTTTAAAATTCAAGTTAACTAAAGGTTAATTAGCTACTTTCGTGCTCATGGACAAACCTAGCCCAATCATCGGTCATAGAGTGGAAAAATCTACCCTCATTAGCCTTGAGAAAGGAAAAATACCGCCTCAAGCAGTTGATTTAGAGGAGGTTGTATTGGGTGCCATGATGATTGACAAAAAAGGTGTGGATGAAGTAATAGATATCCTACATCCTGATGTTTTCTACAAAGATGGGCATCGCTATATCTATGAAGCCATCTTTAAATTATTTGAATCCTCCGAGCCGGTGGATTTATTAACCGTTTCCTCCCAGCTAAAGAAAGATGGAAAGCTAGAAGCTGTAGGAGGCGACTTTTACTTAATAAAACTCACCCAGAAGGTGGCCTCTTCGGCCCATATTGAGTTTCATGCTCGTATTATCCTTCAAAAATACATTCAACGAAGCCTGATCAAGATTTCAAATGAAATCATTGAGGATGCCTATAGTGACTCCACAGATGTTTTTGACCTTTTGGACAATGCCGAAGCAAAATTATACGAGGTAACCCAGGGTAACTTGAAGCGTTCCGCGGAGACTGCGCAAAATTTGGTGATTCAAGCCAAGAAAAAAATTGAGGAGATTTCAAACAAGGAAGGGTTGAGTGGAATCCCGTCCGGTTTTGACAAGTTGGACAGGCTTACCTCCGGTTGGCAACCCAGTGATTTGGTCATTGTGGCGGCGCGTCCCGGTATGGGTAAAACGGCCCTCACCCTTTCCATGGCACGAAATATTGCGGTGAACTCGGATATTCCTGTGGCATTTTTCTCTTTGGAGATGTCATCCGTTCAGTTGATTACACGTTTGATTTCATCCGAAACGGGGCTGTCCTCCGAAAAATTGCGTACTGGAAAACTCGAAAAACACGAATGGGAACAGTTGAATGTCAAGGTAAAGACATTGGAAAAGGCACCTTTGTTCATTGATGATACGCCTTCCCTTTCCATTTTTGACCTGAGGGCGAAAGCAAGACGTTTGGCGTCACAACATAAGATTCGCTTAATTATTATCGACTATTTGCAGTTGATGACCGCTGGTGGAAGTCAAAAAGGCGGAAACCGTGAACAAGAAATTTCGACCATCTCCCGAAACTTAAAGGCATTGGCCAAGGAATTGAATGTTCCCGTGATTGCCTTGTCCCAGTTGTCGAGGGCAGTGGAGACACGAGGAGGCAGTAAACGACCCATTCTTTCTGACCTTAGGGAATCTGGGGCCATTGAGCAGGATGCGGATATTGTTTCGTTTATTTATCGACCTGAATACTACAAAATTGATGAGTGGGATGATGAAGAGCGCACCCCAACTCAAGGTCAGGCTGAGTTTATCGTGGCCAAGCACCGTAACGGTGGATTGGATAATATTAGGTTAAAATTTGTTGGCGCTCTGGGTAAATTTGATAACTTGGATGACTTTGACTCCCCATTCGAATTCCAATCGAAGATGAATGCGGATGAAGAAAATCCCTTTGCAACCCCAAATCTTCCCAGTGCGGATGAGGCTTTTGGGAGCGCAATGAACAGTGATGACGATGACCCAGATGACAATGACGTACCTTTCTAAAAAAATAGCCTACTTGTTGACAATACATAAGTGGAGAAGTTTCTTGGTTCTTTTTTCTCTGCTCTATTGTCTTACCTCTTCAGCTTCTGTTATCCTTATTCCCATGGATGCAGAAAGTCAGGAAAACCATCTTAAAGCTTACGGAATCACCTATTGGGTACTCACCAAGCAACAAAAAGTCCAATGGCTGTTGAACTATCGTGGTGGTTCTTTTTTGTTGCCCGATGGAGAAGCTATCCGAAAGGAATGCCAGATTCGCGGGGTGTCATTTGAAGTCCTTTCCGATGCCAAAGCAGAGCAAATTTTGGATGAAATCAGCAGCCCTTCACAAAACCAAGATGCCGTAGTTTTGGAGAAGGCACCAAAGATAGCGGTGTATTCTCCCAAAGACAATCCACCGTGGGATGATGCCGTAACCATGGTACTAACCTATGCCGAGATTCCGTATACAACTATTTATGATGAAGAGGTTTTAGGTGATAAATTGGCGTTGTATGATTGGCTGCACTTGCATCATGAAGACTTTACCGGGCAATTTGGACGATTTTATGGCGCGTACCGGGCTGCGCCATGGTATATTGAGGCCAAAGAACAGGCGGAAACCCTGGCCCAAGAATTGGGTTACGCCAAAGTCTCCGACGAGAAGTTGGCAGTTGCCTTAAAAATTCGAAATTATGTGGTGGGCGGAGGCTTTATGTTTGCCATGTGTTCTGCCACCGACAGTTTTGATATCGCACTGGCCGCAGAAAATGTGGATATCTGTGAACCCATGTTCGATGGCGATCCATCGGATGCCAATTATCAGGGAAAACTGAATTATGGAAACACCTTTGCATTCTCCAATTTTATTCTGGAACGAAATCCACTTCGATACGAGTTTTCATCCATCGACATGACGAATAAGCGTGGTAACGTACCCAAGGAATCTGACTATTTTTCGTTGATGGAATTTTCAGCCAAATGGGACCCGGTTCCTACCATGCTGACCCAAAATCACACGGCTTTGGTTAAAGGGTTTATGGGGCAGACCACGGCCTTCACTCGAAATGAGGTAAAACCAACCGTCATGGTCTTGGGGGAAAATAAAATCAATGGAGAGGCCCGGTACATTCATGGTATCAAGGGCAAAGGATTCTTCACCTTTTATGGTGGTCACGACCCAGAAGATTATCAACATAGGGTAGGGGACCCCAAAACCGAGTTGGAGCTGCACCCAACTTCTCCAGGCTATCGATTGATTTTGAACAATGTGCTTTTCCCAGCTGCCCGAAAGAAAAAACAGAAGACCTAACTTAAATACTTCTTGAAAAATGCAACAGTGCGTTCCCAAGCTAAATCTGCGGCAGCTTGGTCAAAACGTGGCGTGGTGTTGTTATGGAACCCATGGTTCACCTCTGGATAAAAATGGGCTTCGTATTGCTTATCCAGTTCTTTCAGTTTGGCTTCATAATCCTCCCATCCGGCATTCACTCTTTCATCCAATCCCGCATAATGAATCAATAATGGTGCATTGATTTGGGCTACTTCATCATCCGCAGGTTGGCTGCCATAAAATGGAACTGCGGCTGCTAAATCTTGAACTTTTACCGCCATCATATTGGAAATCCATCCGCCAAAGCAAAATCCTACTACACCCACTTTACCATTACAGTCCGGATGGTTTTTGAGATATTCGTAGGCGGCAATGAAGTCCTCGAGCATTTCGTTCCGATCCCGTTGACGTTGCAAGGTTCTTCCCTCATCATCATTTCCCGGATATCCTCCAAGAGGTGTCAGCGCATCTGGTGCCAAGGAAATAAAACCGGCGAGAGCTGCTCTTCGGCCTACGTCCTCAATATAAGGGTTGAGTCCTCGGTTTTCATGCACCACCACAATGCCACCCAATTTGCCCTCAGCATCTTTTGGTTTTGACAATAACCCTTTAATTTCACCCCCACCTTTAGGTGAACTGTAGGTGATAAATCCGGAATCTAGTCGAGGGTCGTTGGGTTGGACCAGCAAGGTGTCCACATAATTGGGCATGATGAAACTCATCAGTGAGGCCATGGTTATGCCTCCAACGGCGTACACGGAGAGTTTTTCCATAAACTCCCTTCGATTCAATTGGTTGTGGGCATAGGCATCATACAGGTCAAATACCTCTTGCTTAATATCCTCTTTTTTTAAGGGAGCCATAGTGTTGCTTTTTTGTGGATTGCGTTTGAAGATACAAATTTTACCAAAGCAACTTGTTGTAAACTAGTTAAATAAATGAGGGATTAGAGGAGTTTCTCCAGCACGCGTTCCACACCAAAATCGTTATTGCTGACGGTTTCGTATTTGGCCACCTTTTTTACATTGGGGTGGGCATTGGCCATGGCAAAACTGTAGTTGGAGAGTTCCATCATTTCCAAATCGTTGTTATAGTCGCCAAAGACCATAACCTCATTGGCTGCAATTTTATATTGGTCCATGACCTTTTGCAGGGCATAGCCCTTATGTGCATTTTTGTGTGAAACATCAACCCAATTAGCTCCAGAGACCTTTACTTTTAAATTGTCTTCCAGATGCTGCACGGATGGATAGATGAATTTTTCGGAATCTTCAAAATGGTAGATAGCGATTTTTAGGACTTCGGTCTCAACGGACATTTGGTCTTTTACAATATCAAACTCCGAATAATACTCGCGAAGCATCGTCAAAAATGCATCGGAAGAATCATTGGCATAAGCGTTATACTGTCCACAAAGAACGGGATGCACATCTTTGAGAGGCTTTACCACATCCAAAATACGACCCACTTCTTGTTGTGTGATGGGTGTGGTCAACAGAACATCTTCCTGTTTTTTAATCAAGGCGCCATTTTCGGCAATTACAATAATATCATTCTTAATTGCTTCCAACTTATCCACCATGCTATTGTATTGGCGACCGCTAGCTGCAACAAAAATGATATCCTTTTTCTTGAGTTCTTCAAAAATTTCAAAAAAGCGGGGGCTAACCTCGTGGTTGGAGTTCAACAACGTGCCATCCATATCGGTAACCACCATTTTAATCTGCGATAAATCCATTTTCAAGAAATTAAGCTGCAAAGGTATTTCTTATTCGGGGAATGGAAGAATCCCTTTTGGTAAACTTTATATTAATTTAGCGCGACGATTTTTTTCGATTTATGGATTTCTATCAGAAAGAACTACAATTGCGAGCCTATTCAAGAGGCTTTCATTTAATTACGGATACAGTTTTGAATGCCCTTCCCGAAATCAGGAATATACATACGGGAATGTTGCAGGTGTTCATTAAGCATACATCAGCCAGTTTGACCATCAACGAGAATGCCGACCCAACGGTGCGTACCGATTTTGAGAGTCATATCAACAAGATGGTTCCTGAAAATGCCCCGTATTATGTGCATAATTATGAAGGACCGGATGATATGCCCGCCCATATAAAAGCTTCGTTGATGGGAGCTTCGGTTCAAATTCCCATTACCAGTGGAAGGTTGAATCTTGGTATTTGGCAAGGAATATATCTCTGTGAGCACCGGAACCATGCTTCGGGAAGAAGGTTGGTGATTACTGCATTTGGACAATAAACATTTAACAGTTTACAATTGACAATGAAATTGTCAGTTCGAGTGAAGTCCAGAACAAAAAGAAATTAACGGGATTGAGCTTTTCTTTTGGCTAACAATGACATCAGAAATGATTCGTGACAATTGGGGTAATTCGTGTCAAGCCGTTTGGGACCTAATTAAAATAAAAGATCCCGCACGAGGCGGGATCCAAATAAGCGGGGTAAGTTTATATTGATTTTTACTTTACTTTCTCAACGATGGCTTTAAAGGCATCTGGATGGTTCATGGCCAAATCCGCAAGAACTTTTCTGTTAAGTTCAATTCCATTGGATTTTACTTTCCCCATAAATTGAGAGTAAGACATTCCGTGTAATCTGGCACCGGCATTGATACGGGTAATCCATAGAGCGCGGAATGTACGTTTTTTGTTTCTTCTGTCGCGGTAAGCATAAAGCATTGCTTTTTCAACCGCATTTTTGGCTACTGTCCAAACGTTTTTACGTCTTCCGAAGTAACCTTTGGCTTGCTTCATCACTTTTTTTCTTCTAGCTCTTGAAGCAACTGAATTTACTGATCTTGGCATAATGTTTCATTTTTTTGTAGCAGGCGGTTAAGAAATTGGAAAGTTTTAAGTTGTAAATGCTAATTGATTTTTTTTGAACTAAAAACTAAAAACTTAACACTTTTAAAAAGCCTAACTCCAGGGTTAATAATAATGTACCGTTAGAACAATTATTTTAAACGCAATTGTTCTTTGATGTTGTCCTCATCCGCTGAGTGAACCAAAGTGGAATGGGTCAACTTAAGCTTACGCTTTTTGGACTTCTTAGTCAAGATGTGACTCTTAAAAGCGTGCTTTCTTTTGATTTTACCAGTTCCGGTGAGCTTAAAACGCTTTTTGGCACTGGATTTTGTTTTCATCTTAGGCATTTTCCTAGTATTTATCTCCGCTTATTATGCTGAACAAAGTTCAGTATCTTTTATTTCTTGCTCGTTTTGGGGGCAATGAACATGGTCATTCGTTTGCCTTCCAATTTTGGCATTTGTTCTACTTTTCCAAGCTCTTCCAAATCTTGCGCCAATCGTAGCAGCAAAATTTCACCTTGGTCCTTATAAACGATGGAACGTCCTTTAAAGAACACATAGGCTTTGAGTTTGGCACCATCCTTCAAAAACTTTTCAGCATGGCGTTTTTTAAAATCGTAATCGTGGTCATCCGTTTGGGGTCCAAATCGAATTTCCTTGACCACAACTTTTGTTGCCTTGGCTTTTAGAGCCTTATCCCGTTTCTTTTGCTCATAGAGAAACTTCTTGTAATCTATGATTTTGCAAACGGGTGGACTTGCATTTGGTGAAATTTCAACCAAATCCAGTTCCAGTTCGTTGGCTTTTTCCCTGGCTTTGGAAATTGGATAAACTCCCATTTCCACATTGTCCCCCACCAGCCTTACCTCAGGGGCCTTAATATTTTCATTGATATTGTGAGGGTTTTTATTTTCCCTCCTTGGTTGGGGCTTAAATCTTCTTCGTATTGCTATGACGTATACTTTTTAATTAAACTTAATTTTTTAGAACGACTTTAAGGTACTATTTATTTCAGTAGATACCAAGTCGGAAAAAGCTTCTGTGGTTATACTGCCCAAATCCTCACCTCCATGACGTCTTACTGAAATGGTTCCCGATGCTTCTTCCTGCTCTCCAACGATGAGCATGAAAGGGATTTTTTTAAGTTCAGCCTCACGGATTTTCTTCCCTACCGTTTCATTCCTATTATCAATGAGCGCGCGAATTTCGTGATTTTCCACTGAATTCAAAACTTTTTCAGCATATTTTTCGTGTTTCTCACTGACGGGCAGTATTATAGCCTGTGTTGGAATCAACCATAAAGGGAAGTTTCCACCTGTATGTTCCAGCAATAACGCCACAAATCGCTCCATACTTCCAAAGGGTGCGCGGTGAATCATTACAGGTCGGTGCATTTCATTGTCACTACCTTTATAGGTAAGGTCAAACCGTTTTGGCAAGTTGTAATCCACCTGAATGGTGCCCAACTGCCAATTTCGCCCGAGGGCATCCTTCACCATAAAGTCCAACTTGGGGCCATAAAAAGCAGCTTCACCACTTTCCACCACATAATCGAGTCCTTTTTCCTCTGCCGCATCAATAATGGCTTGTTCCGCTTTTTCCCAATCATCCGTATTACCTATATATTTCTCTGGATTTTCCAGGTCCCGAACAGATACTTGTGCGGTAAAATTATTGAAGCCTAAAGAGTTCAATACATATAAGGTAAGGTCAATTACATTTTTAAACTCATCATTCAACTGCTCTGTAGTGCAGAAAATGTGGGCGTCATCCTGGGTAAAACCTCGAACCCTTGTCAAACCATGAAGTTCTCCACTTTGTTCATATCTATATACGGTGCCAAATTCAGCATATCGTTTGGGTAGATCCTTATAACTGAAAGGAGCACTGTTGTAAATTTCACAGTGGTGAGGGCAGTTCATGGGCTTCAACAAAAACTCCTCATCCTCTTTTGGAGTATGTATGGGTTGAAAGCTGTCTTCCCCATATTTGGCATAGTGCCCTGAGGTCACATACAATTCTTTCTGGCCGATATGGGGTGTCACCACCATTTCATATCCTGCTTTTTTCTGTGCCTTCTTTAAAAATTGCTCCAAACGCTCACGAAGTGCTGCTCCATTGGGCAACCACAGCGGAAGACCTTGACCTACCTTTTGCGAAAAGGTGAAGAGTCCCAATTCTTTACCCAATTTTCTGTGGTCGCGTTTTTTGGCCTCTTCCAAAAGTTCAAGATAATCGGTAAGCTCTTTTTGCTTTGGAAATGAGATACCATAGACTCGGGTCAGCTGTTTGTTTTTTTCATCACCCCTCCAATAAGCTCCGGCAACACTCAGTATTTTAATAGCCTTAATTATGCCGGTATTGGGAATGTGTCCACCGCGACACAAATCGGTAAACGCACTATGGTCGCAGAAAGTTATCGTACCATCTGCCAAATTCTCAATAAGCTCTATCTTATATGGGTTGTGTTGCTCTTTATAATATTGAAGCGCATCTGCTTTGGAAACACTTCGCATTTTATAGTCGTGCTTGCCGCGGGCAATTTCCAACGCTTTTTTCTCAATTTCCGGGAAATCTTTTTCAGATACGGTGTGCTCACCGAAATCCACATCATAATAGAAGCCGTTTTCAATGGCCGGACCTATGGTAAGTTTAATGCCAGGATATAATTCTTCCAACGCCTGGGCCACCACGTGCGAGGTTGAGTGCCAAAAAGCCTTCTTGCCCTCGGCATCGTTCCATGTATATAGAGTGAGGGTGCCATTTTCGGTTAAGGGTGTTACGGTTTCCACCGTAGTGTCATTGAATTTTGCCGAAATAACATTTCGGGCCAATCCTTCACTGATGCTTTTTGCAATCTCAATTGGTGTAGTTCCCTCAGAAACTTTCTTTACCGCGCCGTCAGGCAATGTGATATCAATCATTTACACTCCTTAATTTTGAATGGTGCGCAAAGATACTATCTTGATTTGATGCTTACAATATATATATGGTTCATTTGGGTAAGAAGTCTCTAATCAGGAGTTTATCATTAGTATGTGCGGAAAGAGCTTTCAGGGTTAGGGGTAGAAATAGGATGGATGATATTTAAACTATTGGATTTCAACTATTTAAAAATTTTTTGAATTTTTTTTCAAAATTGTTTTGTGGTATCATTTAAACCTCTCTATATTTGCACCCGCTTAGCTGATAAGGCAGGGCGTTTTCAGGGAGTGATTTGGTCGACGAGGCCAATT
>NZ_JBHUHU010000007.1:0-9866 GCF_042682725.1 Flagellimonas iocasae
GGTCTTGGGCTGCAACCCTATCAATTTCTTTATGGCGGAGGATGTATTTGATTTCGCCTTTTCTTCCAATAATTTCCCCAATGAAATAAAGGTGATGATCACTGTGGCCGCCTCATAATATACATGGGGTTCCATGCCTTTACTGAGCCAAAATTCAGGAAAAAAGGTATTGAATGCACTGAACAAAAAGGCAATGCCCGTACTGAGTGCGACCAAGGTATCCATATTGGCCTTACCGAATCTGGCCTGTTTGAGGGCATTTATGAAAAAACTTCGGCCAAACCAGAACAGGATAGGAACGGCAAGTACCAACGAAATCCACCTACCCAGGACCCAATCCATAAAAAACATCCCCAGAAGGAAAATGGGAAGTGTCAAAATAGCGGACCAAAGGGTTCGCTTTTTTATGGATACATAATGCTTTTTCGAAAGCTCTTCCTGTACTTCGGTAGGATCCTCGGCATCCACAATTATATCATAACCGATTTGACGTACCGCATTTTGAAGATCGCTTAGGTCCATAGCACTGTCATACTCCACAAGGACCGTACTATTGGCAAAGTTGACACTGGCATTGTAGACCCCTTCCGTATGGCCCAGCATGGATTCCACGCTGGATGCACAGGCAGCACAGGTCATTCCAGTGACCGGGAAAGATTTTTTTGACACCGTCTTCGGTTTCCTTTCGGTGTCCTCAATAATATCGATTGCATCCATTTTCTACTCCGATTTGTATGGTACAAATTTCAGAATAGACCTAAAATGCACTGTTACGTTATTTACTGAAAGAGTTGTAGAATTTTCCGAAAAATCAACCTTTACCTTTCTTCGTCAAGTACTTAACCTTAATTGGTGAGTGGTTTTTAGAATTCGGCAACATCTATGAGATCAGGTTCGCCCACGTCAATCTTTTTTGGAGAATTTGCCCCGATCAGTTTAGAATATATTCGATAGGACAAACCATTGTAGTGAACTTGGGGCAAAACGAAAGCATTGGTAGTAAGTAATCGCCTCTCATTCGGCCAGATTCTTTGTTTCTTCGCTAAGCGATCCCTCGAATTTAGGAATAGGCCGCTTTTCTTTCCCAGCTTCGGTTTCCACTATTCCATTTTCCTTGATGTCGTTTATCAACCATTGCATTTCCATTATCTCCCTGCGTTGTGCCTTGATAATTTCATTGGCAAGCTCCCGTACCCTGACATCTTTTATTTGAGAACGTTCACTGGTCAAAATAGCAATGGAATGATGGGGTATCATTCCTTCCATGTAGTCGACCCCTGATACGGTAACCTGACTCCTGACCAGCCATATCCCACCTGCAATCAACAAAACACCCAAGGCTAATATTGACATGTTCTTGCGTCGGTCTTTATACATCTGTAGCATATATAGCAGCATAATAATGATCATCGATCCCCCCATGATCAAAGTCATGAAAAATCTAGTCTCACTATACCAAAAGTGATCAATGATTTGATATGAGTGGGTGTACATTAAAAAAAACATGGCGACCATTGAAGTACCAATCATCGCAAAAAACTTTAAATAATTATTGGATTTCCTTTGACTATCTTCCATTGTGCAAATTTTATCTGGTTATTGTGATTATTCCTTGACTTTCGAGTATTGTATTGTTCCATTCCAATTATAGGCCTGACAATTTACCTGTCCCAGTTATCGTATATCGGTTTAATTGGCTTTGTTCATCGCTTGTATTTTATATTGACCCCCCTTATTTTCCAATGCCTTTTGTAGATTTTCAAGGGGGACCTCAAATTGCGACTCCACTGTAGCTTCTGCGTTTTTTAGATTGACCGCTACATCGGCTACACCGGCCACATTGAAAAGAGCTTCTTCAACGTGCCCCCTACAGCCATCACAAGTCATTCCTTCTATTTGGTATCTTCTTTTCATGTTGTGATCATTTTTTATTTTAACAATTTTACACCTAGAATCAACAATGTTGGTTCCAACACGTATGGGAAAAGTAACATTTTCTGTATAGGGGCGTTGTTTGAAAAAAACAAACCTTGACCCATTTGCGAAGAAAGGTGTTTTTTAAATAGCGTTTAGGAGGCTGGTTCCTTGGGAAGGTATTGCGCCCTTAATGGTTGAGGTTAAATATCATCAAGCGATATTCTATTTTGAATGGCACTTTTCTTAAATTGTGTAGGTGTCATTCCAGTTACTTTTTTAAATTGGTTGCTTAAATAGGCAACGCTGCTATAGTCCAATTGAAACGCTATTTCCTTTAAGCCCAATTCGTCATAAACAAGAAACTCTTTGATCTTTTCAATCTTTTGGTTGATGATATATTGCTCCAAGGTAATGCTTTCCACCGCGGAAAACAGCGAACTAAGATACTTATAGTCAAGATGCAATCCATCGGAAAGGTATTCGGGCCATTTGACCTTTTCCATGGGTCCGGTGTAATGTATCGCCTCAATCACTAGGTTTTTGATCTGTTCTATCAACTGACCCTTACGATCGTTGATGATCGTAAATCCAATTTTCTCAAGTCGTTCGTTGAGACCTTCCCGTTTTTCAGGCGTGATTTTCCCATTGAGGGTGATTTCACCCAACGACACATTCATATAGGGAATGCCCTCATCGTCCAAAATACCTTTGACGGCCATGATGCATCTCGGACAGACCATGTTTTTGATGTACAACACATCTTTCGATTTACTGGACCCAACTTCCATATCATGCAGTGAATTTCCACAGGGCCTTCAAAAAAATGACGACCACTGCCAATATAACGATCAATATCAAGGCCAATATGCCAAGGATTTTCATTCTTTTTTCCTTTCTATTCTTGGCCGGGTCCCGTTTCCTTTTCGCCAGCCCCCTTTTTTTCTTTCGTCTTTGCCTCCTAAGTTCGCTCATTTTTCCAAAAATGATTCAACTGGTTCAATGGTCAACTATTTGCTCCTCACAGGAGTCCTTTGCCAAATAAGTTTGAACTATCGCCTTTTCCATAATTTTCTGATTGTTGGCGAGCTGACATACCACAACAAGAATCCGCTCAAAACGGTAATCAATCCCATCAGGGAAAAAATCCGTAAAACCATGGTGTTAAAATCGTCCCGTCCCTCATAGTCCATGGTATGGGTCATCCACAAAAAATCGAACCATCTCCAGGACCGATGTCTTACATGTTGAAACGACCCATCGGTCTCTGAGACATACGCTTTAAGGTTTTCATCCGTTTCATAGGTGATCACATAGGCCGGTAATGGACGTCCACGATACTCGTGCTGCCCACCTGTTTGGGTGAGTCTTTCAACACTTTTGACCTTAAGTTCGGGCAACATATAGTGTGAAGCAACGGCCAAGGCCTGTTGTTCATCGATACCCTTTTTGATCTCCCCCGTTTGTGCATCCATCAAAACCCCACCATTGATCCAATAATAGGGACTCCCCCCTATATTTCTCATTTCCAAAGATTTGATTTTAACGTTCCCGTGTCCATTGGGAGCAATTAAATTCCCAAATTCTGACTGGTCCGGATGCTCCTTGATGAATTGATCTCCATGGATCTCGTCAATGTCCGTCCAACTAAAATATAGTCCACTGATGGTCCACATTAGGAACTGGATCCCAATAAATAGGCCAAGATATCTATGTATCTTTCTGACCTTCATCGATGTTTTTCTTCCGACCATTAGTTCTTCCCGTTGTTCCGTGAGGAGTTATGCATCTTTACAATTTTCCAATCCCCATCCGTTTTTTTAAGGATGGTGGTGGCAACCCCTTTTCTGCTGATCGTTTTGCCCTCACCTCCATTTTCCGATTTTAGGCCAATGGTATAGACATAGCTTTCCGTAGTAAAGGCAAAGGGTAGCTCCACCTTCACTTCAATGGTATAATCCGAGAACCTAAAACTGTTGAAATGTCCAAGTTCTGGACCTATATGATGGTCGTGATAATGTTGATAGGTGCCTTCCACGCCCCCGGATTCAAAAACTTCGGAATCTTCCGCAAAAAGCTCCAAGGTACCTTCCGTGGTCAAGTTTTGCAGTGCTTCTTTATAGCTTTCCAATATCCTCAGCACAGCGGCCCTGTCCTGGTCTAGGTTTTCCTTGTTAGGGTTTGTTTGGCCAAAGCTTGTCCCTGTGAGAAATACGGCCATTAGAAAAATCTGTAAAGTAATACGTTTCATTGGTTTGTTTTAGCATTGTTTAGGTTAGTATTTATTGTATGATAAAGGCTCCCAGGGCAATCGAAATGACGATCCCATACAGGATATGGGCCAACCATTTTTTTAAAATGGCCTTTTTCGACTGGACAGGTCCATTGTCACGACAACAATCTTTCATCTTCTTTTCCATTAGTGCCTGACAAGGGAAGGGAACGATTAACTAACTAACTCACCAACCAATCAACTTTGGGTGTTCCCCTCCCTTTCAGGACTTTATTTCCTTATTCATAGTAACCGGACATGACCAACAACAATAGCAATATCGTTTGTCCCGGTTTTAGGGTGATTTCCATGTCATTTTCAATTATCCAATTCTTCCATTAGATCATTTACCAAGGTCAATATCCGTTCTTTCTCTTCCACCGATAATTTTGCATCCTTATGGATCAGGGTATAGGAAGATAGGGGCATCTTATCGTCTTCGATCTGACTTGCGATGGACTTTAGTTTGCTCCTTTTTCTTCGATCCGAATAGTCGCCCCATTCATTGAAATTGAGTTCTTCCTTTCCCTCTTTTATGTGTTCTTCCAAAAACCAGGCGATGGGTTGGACCTTATTGTACCACGGGTATTGGGTGTTGTTACTGTGGCAATCATAGCAAGATACCCGCAAATCGTGTTCGATATCCTTGGCAACCTGGTTCACCGACATGAAGTCCGTATCGGGAACCACATCGCTCAAGTTGGGATCTGTGGGCACAAACTGGATGCCCACAAATCCCAACAGCACTACCAATACTATGATTTTCAGTACTTTCATTTAATTGATTTCCTTTTGCACCTTACCACAGGTCAACATCTTACTTCCAAAAAATGGATTCTGGATTTCGCTGCTTGCGCTGAGCCACGTTCCTCCTTGGTTGTTGTTGTACATGGGGCAGAATTGTTGGTACAAGGTTTTGGAAGTCCCGGTTATGGCAATAAAATCGACCATATCCTTGCCCAGTCCCTCAAAGTGTTCCCGTTGGTGACCGATATCACTTTTGGCGATATGCTCCCCATGTTCCTTGGCCACTTCAATGATATCGGACAGCTCCTTCTGTTGCTGTTCATCGTATCCGCTGATATCAAAGCTGCCCAAGGCACTGGCCAAGGCTTGGCCCGATTTGGCCGCTTCATCCTTATTGTCCGCCACCAGGGCATCCTTCAGTTGGAGGTAGCTATCGATCACAGATGTGCCCTGTGCATCGGACGAACCCATATCATGGTCCATGGTCCCGTGGTCCATTTCCCCCGCAGAGCTCTCATGGTGATGGCCCTCTTCCGTTCCCATCTCCATATGGGCTCCTTCCTTGTCATTTGTTTCCTTCTTACCGTCCTTACAGGAAATCACGGTAATGGTCAAAAGCGCAATGGCAATTGTACTTAATGTAACTGTTGTTCTTTTCATTGTAATTGATTTTAAGATTAATTCCTCATTTTGATTGCCCAGGGTCGGCATATTTGTATTATCCCCCATTATTGTTGCTATTTTAATTTTTTCATCTAATTTTCCATTTCTCCCACGCAGGCACTCTACCCTTATTCTTCCTCGACCGTACGCTTTTTCCCCAAAAACAATCGTTCCCCGAAAAAAATAAGCACCATCAATACCAGGGCAACAATGACCACCAAAAGATCACTACCGGCCTTTGACCAAATAAAGGCGCCCAACACCAGTACATCCAGCACAAGGGCCGTAATGAGGATAATGGGATTTGCACCGATTTCCTTTCGTAGATTGTTTAGGACCCCCCAATGGATCCCGATATCCATGATCAAATAAAAGATGGCCCCCAATGCAGCGATCCGGCTCAGATCGAACAACATGGTGAGCCCTATGGCAATCACCACGGTATACACCAACATATGTTTCTGTATGTCCCCGGGAATCCCAAAATGTCGATGTGGTATCAATTCCTTTTCAGTGAGCATGGTGGTCATCCGGGAAACGGCAAAAATGCTGGCAACGACCCCGGAAACGGTGGATATGATCGCCAGACCAACGGTGAACCAGACCCCATATTTTCCAAAAGCGGGTCTGGATGCCTCGGCCAGCGAATAGTCCTTGGCCGCAATGATTTCCTGGATGGAAAGATTGGAAGAGACCGCAAATGCCACCATGAGATAGACCAGGGTACATATCACCAAAGAAATGACAATGGCCCGTCCCACGTTACGTTTGGGATCGACGATCTCATCCCCACTATTGGTAATGGTGGTAAAACCCTTATAGGCCAATATCGACAGTGCCAATGCCCCCAAATAATCCACCAGGGAATGCTCGGTCAAGGACTGGGAAGGAACGACCTGATCAAAGGTAAATCCAGCTGCCCAAAGGCCACCAATGGCAAAAACCGCTATCCCGCCGATTTTTAGTATGGCCATGACCAAGGACGATCCCCCGATAGCTTTGTTTCCCATCACATTGACAATAAAGGCTGTGATCAACAACAATACCCCAAGGATCGGGGGCCAGAATCCTTTCGACTCCACATCAAAAAGCTCCAATACGTAGGTCCCGAACGTCCGGGCCACCAAACTCTCATTGATGACCATGGAAAGGGCCATCAGCAGTGCACCGGTAGCGGTCCAGGCCGTTTTACCGTAAACCTTTTTGAGGTACATGCCAATGCCCCCGGCAGAGGGGTAGGTATTGGACATTTTGACATAGGTGTAGGAACTGAAACCTGAGATGACTGCCCCGATTAAAAAAGCAAAGGGAAACCATTGGCCGGAGAGTTCGGCAACCTGACCCAAGAGCGCAAAAATTCCCGCACCGATCATCACACCGGTTCCCAAAGCAATGGTATTGGTCAGACTCAGGCTATTTTTTTTGTATTCTGCCATTTAAAAACGGGCTAGCAGGCCTCCGCCCCAACCATATCGGTTGTTGTAATTGGCCTGGATTGAAAAATTACGTGAAAGGATATAGGAGGCCCCTACCAGCCATTGGGTCTCACTTTCATAGGATGAATTCCCCAAATCGTTGACCCATCCAAAATCGGCCCGAAATTCATATTCCCCCTCGAGGAAAATCCTGGGAAAAAGCAATAGTTCCCTATCCAACCTTATTCTTGGACGCAGCTGGTGGTCCATACTCACATCCATATTAAAGCGGTATGGGGTAAAATACTTGACCCCTATCAGTCCCACTGTATTGAAACGGTCATAGGAATCAGGGATGGAGGTTTCCGTGTTTACCCCTGCATAGACCCGTACCCAGTCATTGAGATACCTGTTATAATTGACTTCCACCTCGGCATTTTGGTCGTAGTCAAATTCTGCCCGTACCCCAAATTCATTCCTGATATTACTTGAAACAAGGAAGAGTTCATTAAAATTGGAACCCAATCTGGCAGCACCCCAAGCATAATAATGGTCAGTTTCATCTACCAACTTTTGAACAGGAAAATCCTTCATCCTCAGATCCCTTGGGGTATCATAACTGAAAACCCTGGCCATGCCCCCCATCATGTGGTAGAGGATATGACAGTGGAAAAACCAATCCCCGTACTCTTCATTATAAAATTCGATGACCACTTTCTGCATGGGCGGCACATTGACCGTATGTTTCAAGGGTGACTTTTCACCATTCTCATTGATGACCCTGAAATAATGCCCATGGAGGTGCATCGGATGGTGCATCATGGTCAGGTTGTTGAGGGTGATCCGGGTTACTTCCCCACCTTTGATCTTGATCTTATCGGTTTCTGAAAGTGGCACACCGTTCATACTCCAGATATACCGTTGCATATTTCCCGTCAGGTTCAACAGAATGTCATTGACGGGCAGATCGGCATTATAGGTAGTACTTTCCTTTGCTTTTAAGAAGTCATAGTTGAAATACGTTTTACGGGTATCGTAATCAAAAGCTGAAGTGTCTTTCTGCATCATTGGCATAGTCTGAACCATAGGGTTTTCCATCTTGTCCTTATGTCCGGTGGATTTCATTGACGTTGAATCCTTTTCCATTCCTGCCATATCCCCCATCTTTTTATCCATCTCCATGTGCCTATGATCTTCATTCGCATTCATAGGCCTTTTATCATCCATCTTCGCAATGGGTTTATCCTTTTGACCGCTCATTTCGGTCTTATCCATCGACATCCCATTGTGCATACCCATATCCATGCTGCCATCCTTCATGTCCATCTGCATCCCATACTTTTGCATCAAATATTCGGGTGTATTTTTCTTCTTGTTGCCGGCCATTGCCGGAGCTCCCATTTTCATGTCCATTTGGGCCATTTGTTTCATCATCGCCACTTTGTCGGGCCTATCGATGGTCGTTGCGGGAAAAAGCGTTCCCTGCCCTAAATGCAACGAGGTATGCCCGGAGCCGTCCTGTGCCGTGGCCGTTACCTCCAAAGTGCCTTCAGGAACGGTCACGATGACATCATAGGTCTCGGCAATGCCAAAAAGAAAACGACTTTTGGAAACAGGCTCCACATCGACACCATCCCCGGAAACCACCATGGGGTTACCGCCACCGAAATCCATCCAATAATAGGTGGAGGCAGAGGCATTGACGAACCGGAGCCGCACTTTTTCCCCTGGTTTGAAATCAGGGTATTCGGCCAATGTTTTCCCATTGGTCAAAAATGCGGGGTAGTAGATATCCGCAATATCCGCTCCTTCCATACGATCTCGCCAAAATTTGAGTTGTGCACCTAGTGCACCTTCCTTGATGACCCTGCTCAAGGGCACCGCGGTCCCTTTTTTGACCTGGTACCACTCGTTTCCCCGTTTAAGGTTTCGGAGCACGTTCATGGCCTTTTCGTTCGTCCAATCGGAGAGCACCACGACCAAATCCTTATCGTAGTCCAACGTCTTTTCCTTGGGATGGATCAGTATCGAGCCATACACCCCCTTTTGCTCTTGCAGCATGGTGTGGGAATGGTACCAATAGGTACCTGATTGGTTGATCGGAATCCGATATTGGAAAGTTGTGCCAGGTTCTATGGGCGGTGTGGTCAAATAGGGAACCCCGTCATAAAAATTGGGCAAGATCAATCCATGCCAGTGTACGGAGGTTTCCACATCCATCTTATTGGTCACGTTGATCAGGGCGAAGTCACCCTCGTTGAATTCCAAGACCGGTCCCGGAATACTCCCATTGATGGTCATTGCATCGGCAGTGACCCCACCGAGGGTCAATTTGTTCTGTTCCAGTACAAGATTGTATTCCCGAACGGGTCTACCTTCCTCTTTTCTGTCCTCACCATTTGTCCCCACTTGCCCAAAAACATGGGTCGTCAAGGCAGTTAGGACAAAAAACAAGATTTTAGATTTCAATATTTTCATCATTCATTCATTTACATTTGTTCAATTACATTTCATCGGTGATTTCACCGCAGGTCAACATAGCCTCTCCGAAATAGGGATTTTTGATCTCTTTGGTCGTACTCAACCAATAGGCACCTTTGTTGTTATCGGCCATCGGGCAAAACTGTTCGTATATCTTTTGATCGACCCCAAAAAGCTTGACACCTTTGGATAGATGGGCGGACAGATGTTTAAAATGATCGCGTTGGGCTTTGATATCCGATATCTTTGAAATGGAATTCGCCGAATTGGAGATTTCCTTCGATATCGTCATCCAATGGCCGTGCGCCTTTTTGTCCGTCAATTGTTTCATATCCACATGTTCCAAGGCCGACAACACTTTTTTTGCAGCGGCA
>NZ_JBHUHU010000008.1:2500-5287 GCF_042682725.1 Flagellimonas iocasae
GCGTATGGTTTCAGGGTCTTTTTCACTCCCTTGTTCAGGGTTCTTTTCACCTTTCCCTCACGGTACTGGTCCACTATCGGTCTCTCAGGAGTATTTAGCCTTGGCGGATGGTCCCGCCAGATTCACACAGGGTTTCACGTGCCCCGCGCTACTCAGGATACCACTATCCTCAACGCTCCTTGCCCGTACGGGACTGTCACCCATATCGTGCAGCTTTCCAACTGCTTCCGGTTCGTCACGCGAGAAATGTCGTGGTCCTACAACCCCAGAATTGCCGAAACAACTCTGGTTTGGGCTGCTCCGGTTTCGCTCGCCACTACTCCCGGAATCACTCTTGTTTTCTCTTCCTCCGCCTACTTAGATGTTTCAGTTCAGCGGGTTCGCCCCCATTGCTGGGTACTTGGCCTTCAACCAAGTGGGTTGCCCCATTCGGACACCCACGGATCAATGCTCATGTGCAGCTCCCCGTGGATTTTCGCAGCTTATCACGTCCTTCTTCGCCTCTGAGAGCCCAGGCATCCCCCATACGCCCTTCTTTTGCTTGTCGCATCCCATGTACAACATGGGACGCCCTCGTAATCCTTGTTATTCTATTCTACTTCGTGTTTCTTCTTTGACTTCGCACCCATGGCCAAACCATGGTGCTCCGTCCCAATATGTCAATGAACTTGTGGCGGGCCGCCACCGGCAACAAAAATTACCGTGGACGACACTTGCCGTGGTGGAGAATATCGGAGTCGAACCGATGACCTCCTGCGTGCAAGGCAGGCGCTCTAGCCAGCTGAGCTAATCCCCCATTATCAGTGGTCAGTTAACGGTTATCAGTTAACAGTACTATATAACGGTAACCCAACACCTAGAATTTCCTTGTTCCAATACTTTTTAATGAACCTGTCCGAAGTGCAAGAAAACTTTCAACTTACAACTTTGAACTTTTCGAGCTTTGCTCGAAACAGTAGTCTCAGGCAGACTCGAACTGCCGACCTCTACATTATCAGTGTAGCGCTCTAACCAGCTGAGCTATGAGACTGTCTTGGCCTAATTTGCCAGTATATCAAAAAACATATCGCAGACAGCGAAAAGAAAAGGACCACCCGACCGGGGACCGGGAAAAGGCATCGGAACGCCTTCTCTAGAAAGGAGGTGTTCCAGCCGCACCTTCCGGTACGGCTACCTTGTTACGACTTAGCCCTAGTTACCGATTTTGCCCTAGGCCGCTCCTCTCGGTGACGGACTTCAGGCACTCCCGGCTTCCATGGCTTGACGGGCGGTGTGTACAAGGCCCGGGAACGTATTCACCGGATCATGGCTGATATCCGATTACTAGCGATTCCAGCTTCACGGGGTCGAGTTGCAGACCCCGATCCGAACTGTGACCGGTTTTATAGATCCGCGCCCCCTTGCGGGGTGGCTTCCCTCTGTACCGGCCATTGTAGCACGTGTGTGGCCCAGGACGTAAGGGCCGTGATGATTTGACGTCGTCCCCACCTTCCTCACGGTTTGCACCGGCAGTCCCGCTAGAGTCCCCGACATCACTCGCTGGCAACTAACGGTAGGGGTTGCGCTCGTTATAGGACTTAACCTGACACCTCACGGCACGAGCTGACGACAACCATGCAGCACCTTGCAGGCAGTCCGAAGAAAGGGGTGTCTCCACCCCATGCAGCCTGCATTTAAGCCCTGGTAAGGTTCCTCGCGTATCATCGAATTAAACCACATGCTCCACCGCTTGTGCGGGCCCCCGTCAATTCCTTTGAGTTTCATTCTTGCGAACGTACTCCCCAGGTGGGATACTTATCACTTTCGCTTGGCCACGGAGACCGAAGTCCCCACAGCTAGTATCCATCGTTTACGGCGTGGACTACCGGGGTATCTAATCCCGTTCGCTACCCACGCTTTCGTCCATCAGCGTCAGTACATGGTTGGTCACCTGCCTTCGCGATCGGTGTTCTATGTGATATCTATGCATTTCACCGCTACACCACATGTTCCGGCAACCCCACCATGACTCAAGACCTGCAGTATCAAAGGCAATTCTATGGTTGAGCCACAGACTTTCACCCCTGACTTACAGGCCCGCCTACGGACCCTTTAAACCCAATGATTCCGGATAACGCTCGGACCCTCCGTATTACCGCGGCTGCTGGCACGGAGTTAGCCGGTCCTTATTCTTACGGTACCGTCAGTAGGGCACACGTGCCCTTTTTTCTTCCCGCATAAAAGCAGTTTACAACCCATAGGGCAGTCATCCTGCACGCGGCATGGCTGGATCAGTCTTCCGACCATTGTCCAATATTCCTCACTGCTGCCTCCCGTAGGAGTCTGGTCCGTGTCTCAGTACCAGTGTGGGGGATCCCCCTCTCAGGGCCCCTAACCATCGCTGCCTTGGTGGGCCGTTACCCCACCAACTAACTAATGGTACGCATGGCCATCCCTGTCCGATAAATCTTTAATCAAAACATCATGCGATATTTTGATACCATGGGGCATTAATCCAAGTTTCCCTGGGCTATTCCCCTGACAGGGGCAGGTTCCATACGCGTTCCGCACCCGTGCGCCGGTCTCAATGGAGCAAGCTCCATCTACCCCTCGACTTGCATGTGTTAGGCCTGCCGCTAGCGTTCATCCTGAGCCAGGATCAAACTCTTCATTGTACATCGTTAAATATCTCTAAAGCTATCCCGCTGCACAAATCCCAGATCCCGTGATCAAAATGGTTCTTCTCTAATTACGCTGTCTATTGCAATATGTATATGAACTTCTTTCCTTAATTCTCCCAGAAAAAAA